>JAQGIC010000138.1 GCA_028288725.1 Rhodospirillales bacterium | reverse complement strand
CGGCGGGACGCAGCGCCTCGTCGAACCGCCGCGCCAGCGCCCGCGCCGCGCGCTGCGCGTGCAGGCACAGGCACGCATCCCGTACATGCAGGGTCATCTCGAACGGCACAATGGGAAGATCGGTCATCGCCCATTATGTTGATATCAACTTTAATAAGTCAAGCCTGGGCGCCTCACTCGGTTTCGGCGCCCGGCAAGCCGTCGATATCATGGAGCCAGGCAGGCGCGGAGCGACACCAGATCCGGCGCTTCGGTGCGAGCGCGCGGCGCTGGCGGATGCTGCCCCAGCGGATGCCCCAGATCGCGGCCTCCTCGCCCTCCCCGGTCGTAAACAGCGGCGAGCCGCATTCCGGGCAAAAGAACTGAAGCCGCTTCAGACCATTGTCGCCCGTTTTCGTATAAAGCTTGGGCTGGTTCGCGGTGAGCCGGATGTCCGCTCTCGCGGCGAGCACGGTCACGCGAAAAGCCGAGCCGGTCAGCATCTGGCAATCGGTGCAGTGGCAGATCGAGACCTGTTGCGGATCGATCTCCGCTTCGTAGCTGACGTGGCCACAGTGGCATTGGCCGTCTATTTTCATGGTTTCCCCTCAGATCGGTCCGACCGCCGGCGCCAGATCGGCGGATAGTCCAGCACCAGGCCATCCCCGTCGACCGTCGGCTCGGCGCTGAAGCCGCTCGACAGACCGCGATAGCGGAACCGGGTCGGTTCCAGCCGGGTATATTCCTGCGCCACGGCTTCGACCGCCAGATCGGGCAGGCGGATATAGGCCGCCTCGATCGTCCGCGGCCGGCCCGGCTCGAAGCTCAGGCGACGGATCGGCAGACTGTTGGTAAAGGGCGTCACCATGATGTCGATGTCCTGGCAAGCCGCCAGATCCGGCCGCGCCTGCCCGCCGACCGTCCAGCGCCCGTCCGCGGCGCGGACGATGTCGAGCGTCCTGTCTCGATCGACCGTCACATGCGCGTGCCGGAAGCGCCAATCGCCGTCGAGGTCGACCGCGTAGGCGACGCGCATCGGCGCCGGTCCGAGTTGGACCAGCACCAGACCGCGCGCCGTGATCGCCGTCGGCCCGATCTCGAGCGACAGATGCTCGAGCCCCGGCCGATCCAGCCATTCCCAGACGATATCCTTGGCCATGGATCACTCCGGCCGGCTGCAATATGCCTCCATCCTATAGCCGTCCGGATCGATCGCGAAGGCGGCGTAGTAATTGTCGCCATAGTTCGGCCGCAGGCCCGGGCCGCCATTGTCCCGGCCGCCGTTCGCCAGCGCCGCCGCATGGAACGCATCGACCGCGGCCCGGGTCGGCGCCTTGAAGCAGAAATGCATCCCCGAGCCGGCATGGGCCGGGACCGGATGGTCGGTCGCCGTGATGATGAAGACGCAGTCCGCGCCGCCATAGCTGAATTCGCTCTCGTCGCCCTGGCGCATCGGATAGCCCAGCGCCGGCAAGGCCGCATCGTATAAGCGGCGCGCGGTCGGAAGATGACGAACGCCGATGGAGATGTGGTCGAACATGGGAAGCCTCGATCTGGAAGAAGGTCCCGGAGATTACGCGGCCCAAACTGACAGCATCGTGTCAGGTATGGTCGGATATCTTTCAACCGATCCCTGACCTGACCGGATAGGCTTTGTCACATGACCCGCATCGAGCGTGCCTTCGCCATTCTGCTGCTGCTGAGCGACGGCAGCCTGGTGACCGCGACCGACCTCGCCCGGCGGTTCGAGGTCTCGGTCCGGACGATCTATCGCGATGTCGAGATGCTGAGCCTGACTGGCGTGCCGGTCTATGCCGAGCGCGGTGCCGCGGGCGGCTATCGACTGCTGGAAGGCTATTTCCTGCCCCCGGTCAGTTTCAGCCGGGCCGAGACGGTCGCGATGCTGTTGAGCCTGGCACTGGCGCGCGGTCTGAAGGTGCCGCCGTTCGCGGCCGAGCTGGAAAGCGCCGAGCGCAAGCTGGTCGCGGCCCTGCCCCAGCGCCTGAAGCCGCTCCTGACCGAGACCCGCCGGCTGATCGGGTTCGAACGGCCGGCGGAAGACGCCTTCCATCCGGAATGGCCCGAGCCGGACGCCGGCACGCCGGCCGCCGATCTGGCCGAAGCGCGGGCGGTCGAAACCTTCCTGAAGGCGGTGCTGGACGGCACCCGTGTCCGCTTTGCCTATCGTACGCCCTATGGCCGGCCCGGAACCCCGATCGAGGCCCAGCCGCAGGGCCTGCTCTGGGACCGCGACCGCTGGTATCTAATCGGCCTGAAGCGGGACGATCGCGACCTGCCGCCGGAGCAAGCGCAACGCTTCTGGCGCGCCGATCGGGTCGCCAAGATCGAACCCTCGACCTTCCGCAGCCCGGCCACGTCGTTCGACGTGCGCCGCCATCTGGGCCGCAGGTGGCTGGGTCAGGCGATGACCGAATGGAACCGTGCCGCGCCCGTGCGCATCCGCATGACGCTCCGGCAAGCCCTGCGCCTGCGCGCCGACTGGTATTTCCGCTATGCCGAATACCGGGCCGACGGCGACGCGCACATGATCATGAGCTATGGCGAGGGCGATAGGGCGCTCGCGTTCGAACTGGTCCGCTGGCTTGGTCCGG
>JAQGIC010000121.1 GCA_028288725.1 Rhodospirillales bacterium | reverse complement strand
TCGATCTTCACGCAGAGCGACAACCGTCTCGATGCGGCGATCAGCCAGAACAACGCCTTGACCTCGGCGCTCGGTACCAGCGTCAACATCCTGCAGGCCCGCTCGAACTTCTCCGCGAACTACTCCGCGACGTTGTCGGGCGGTGGCGACAAGCTGACCCTCGCCGACTTGAACACCGAGGCGGCGACCTCGCAGGCTCTGGCCCTGCGCCAGCAGATCGGCATCCAGTCGCTGTCGGTCACGGGCAACCAGAACTCCTCGATCCTGACGCTGCTCCGCTAAGGTTAGAAGAGCTATCGGGCGACGCCTCCGGGGAATTCCCCGGGGGCGTCATCCGCCGACCCATTGGTTAATCGTAAAGTTCTTTTCTCTACCAATTGACAAGATCGTCAACACGGCGCACACGGAAACGGGTGCGGTCGCAAACGGCCGTTCGTCCATCGCCTAAAGAGGATGGATTCGATGGCCGGTGTTCAACTATCGCCATCACTTCAACTGAGCCTGAACAATCTCGCGCAGACTCAGGGTGCGTATGAGTCTGCTCAGGGCCAGTTGCAGACCGGTCGTGCCGTCTCCAGTCCCACAGATAACGCGATCGCCTATTTCCAGGCGGCTTCGCTCACCGCGCGAGCGGCGCAGATTTTGAACTACAACGGCGGTATCGATCAGGGCGTGTCCTCGGTCGATACGGCGTTGACGGCGACCACCGCCGTCGAAGGCCTGCTGAAGCAGCTCCAGGGCGTGGTCGAGGGTGCTCAGGGCGGATCGCTCGCCGCCCGCACGCAGGCGACCCAGCAATTCAAGGCGATCGGAACCCAGCTCAGCCAACTGGTGCAGGATGCCTCTTACCAGGGGCTCAATCTGTTGAGCTCGACCGCGGCGACGCTGGCGGTGCCGCTCAGCCCGCAAAGCAGCGGCTCGATTCAGCTTTCCGGCTATAATCTGGTCGCGACGACCGGGGGCGCGCGGACGCTGTTCACCGCGGCCGCCGGTGCCTTCGACAACGTCCGCGCGATCCTGTTCTCCAATGTCGCCGCCGGGCCCGCAGGATCTGCCCGGGGCTTCTCCTCGCTCGATACGGTCGCCGGAACCAGCGCCGGAACCGGAACAGTCGCCGCCTCCATCGCCAAGGCGATCTTCTCCGAAGTCGAAAGTCGCCTGTCTACCGCGATCAATCAGCTGCAGAGCATCGCCAGCTCGCTCGGCAATGTTTCCCAGGTGCTGCAGACCCGGTCGCTGTTCCAGCAGAGCTACGCGGCCAGCCTGCAGGCCGGTGCCGCGAAACTGACTCTGGCCGATCTCAATCTGGCCGCCGCTCATAGTCAGGCCAGCAGCCTGCGTATCGAGTTGGGCCTGCAATCGGCCGCGCTGCAGGGGCAGATCCGCTCGTCGATCCTGCAGATCCTGCATTCCTCAACGGCCTCGTCTTCCTCCTGAACCTTGCGTCACGCGAGCGGTTTCGGCGAGGGCCAAAACCACGTGATACAAGACGCGGATCGGCAACTCGGCCGGCACGGGCCGGTTTGCGCCGTCGAGCTGATTGACCCAGAGCCCGGTGCGGGCATCCAGCCAATAATGGAACAGGGCGGCCAGATGGCCGTCGAGCCGTTCGCGCGCGCCGGCATCGTCCAGGAATTCGATCCGTGCGACCTCGGCCTTGATCGCTTCGGTCTGCGGCCACAGCAGGCGGGTCGGCGCGACGGCGATACCGGCGCGGTCGACCCCATCCAGCACCATCGGCCACCCTTCGGCGGAGCGCGCGATCCCGTGGGCCTGCGCAAAGCCGTGCAAGCGTTCGGCAACCGCGACCAGTTCGGTCCGTCCGGTCAGGCGCGCGTGGTGATGCAGCAGCCAGACCCACTCGCAATGATGTCCGGGCTCGCGGAGCCTGCCGGCATCGCCGCCGGCGGGCTGCCAATCGGCCGTGAAGAACTCGCCGAGCGTGCCGGTCTCGGGATCGATCAGCCGGCGGCGCAGCAGATCGACCAGTGCGTCGGCCCGGTCCAGCCACTGCGGTGCGCCCGACGCCTCGGCGAGCGCGTGGCAAGCTTCCAGCAGATGCATGTGCGGGTTCTGCCGGCGCGGCAGGGCGCCCAGACTATCTTCGGCGAAGCCGCCGTGATCGGCCGCCAGATGGCGCTCGATGAAGCCCATCACCCGTTCGGCCCGCCGCAACGGCTCGACCTCGCCCGTCGCCCGCGCGTACCAGGCGCAGGCGAACAGCACGAAGGCGAGATCATAGAGATCCGAACGGCCGTCGATCGCCGTGCCATCTGGCATGATCGCGTGACGAAAGCGCCCATCGGCATCAGCGCAATGGCGGGTCAGGAAGTCATAGCCGTGACGCGCCGCCGCCAGACCGGGGCCGGCCGGGTCCAGGCAATGGGCCTGGGCGAAAACATAGACCAGCCGCGCGGTGACCAGGGTGGTGCGTCGGGCGCGCGGATCGGGCAGGCCGTCGGCGGTCAGATATTCCAGATAGCCCGCTTCGCCGGGACGGACGACGCGCGCGGCCCAGGTCGGGATGAAATCGCCTGTGAGCCAGGCGGCGAGGTCGTTCGGAAGTTTGCTCATCACCATCGGACGATCGGGGCGGAAGGACGTATCATGCCCACGCGGTTGACAGCCGGCAGGGGGCGTGACAGGGTCCGGGCAATTGGCCAGACCACTTGACCATTTCAGTTTTAGCGCGCGCTGTCTACTATCGCTGAGCTCAACGAACGCACCGGCCGTACCGGCTGCATGGGACCCCTGAGGATAGAGCCTTGCCGATCATCCGCGTGGAGCCGAGCCGGCTGTATCGCCGCATCGCCGATCAAATCCGCGAGCTGATCCTGGCTGGCGAGTTTCCGGCCGGCAGCCGCTTGCCGCCTGAGCGGGATCTGGCCCAGCAGTTCGGCGTCAGCCGACCAAGCCTGCGCGAGGCGCTGATCGCGCTGGAAATCTCGGGCTTCGTCACGGTCATGACCGGTTCCGGCATCTATGTGCGCACGGATTTCGGCAAGGCGGAACCCTCCACCGTGCCGGATGGCGGGCCGGGTCCGTTCGAACTGATCCGCGCCCGCCATCTGATCGAGAGCGAAGTCGCGGCGGTCGCGGCGCGCGAAGCGACCCCGGCCGATATCGAAAGCCTGGAAGACGCGGTCGCCCAGATGCGCGAAGAGGATTTGCGGCACGAGAGCCGCGAGGACGCCGACCGCCTGTTCCATATCCGCCTGGCCACCGCCACCCAGAATTCGGCCCTGTCGCTCGTGGTTCAGGGGCTGTGGGACCAGGGCCGCGGCCGCATGTGGGAAAAGATGCAGCTGCGCATGCATAATGCCGGCCTGCGCCCGCGCTGGATCGCCGAACACAGCGCCGTGCTGGAGGCGGTCCGCGCGAAGGATCCCAAGGCCGCGCGGCGCGCGATGCAGGCCCATCTGGGCGCGGTCGAAGAGGAACTGAACGACGCTTGGAACGCCGCGGCCAAGGTCGATAGCGGTTCATCGACCGAGGTCGATGGCGCCGCGTCCAAGGACATTCCTGACGGGTCAGTCCCGAAGAAATCAACGAAGGTCAAATCATGAGCCACCCCCTGACCCTCCATCCCGATCGCCTGTTCCCGGCGGACGACGCGACCCGTTCCATCGCCCGCGCGCTCTACGCCGGCGTGAAAGATCTGCCGATCGTCAGCCCGCACGGCCATACCGATCCGCGCTGGTATGCCGAGAACGAGCCGTTTCCGGATCCGTCGACCCTGTTCATCGTGCCCGACCATTACGTGTTCCGCATGCTCTATAGCCAGGGCGTGGCGCTGGAGGACCTGGGCGTGCCGCGTCGTGACGGCGGCAAGACCGAGCAGGATTCGCGCAAGATCTGGCGCCTGTTCGCCGCCAACCAGCACCTGTTCCGCGGCACGCCCAGCGCGCTCTGGCTGGCCCACGCGTTTCACGAGGTGTTCGGCGTGCGCGAGCGGCTGACGCCCGAGAACGCCGACAAGATCTACGACCAGATCGACGCCCGGTTGAAGCTGCCGGCATTCCTGCCGCGCGCGCTCTATGAAAAATTCAATATCGAGGTCATCGCGACGACCGAATCGCCGCTCGACGATCTGAAGTGGCACAAGAAGATCCGCGAGAGCGGCTGGACGGGGCGGGTTCTGACCGCCTATCGCCCCGACCCGGTCGTGGATCCCGACTTCCCGGGCTTCGCCGAGAATCTGGTCGAGTTGGGGCGGATCACCAGCGAGGATACCACGAGCTGGCCCGGCTATCTGGCGGCCCTGCGGCAGCGCCGCGACTATTTCCGCGCCGTCGGCGGCTGCACCTCGACCGACCATGGCCACCCGACCGCCGTCACGGCGGACCTGTCGCCCAAGGTCGCGTCCGAGCTGTTCCTGAAAATATCGGCCGGCAGCTTTACCGCGCATGAGGCCGAGCTGTTCCGCGGCCAGATGCTGACCGAGATGGCGCGCATGAGCGTCGAGGACGGCCTGGTCATGCAGATCCATCCGGGCTCGTTCCGCAGCCATAATCCGGGCGTGATGGCCAGCTTTGGCCGGGACAAGGGCGCCGACATCCCGACCGCGACGGACTACGTCCGGGCGCTGAAGCCGTTGCTGGACCGTTTCGGGAACGAGACGAAGCTGTCGATCATTCTGTTCACGCTGGACGAGACCAGCTATTCCCGCGAGCTGGCGCCGCTCGCCGGCCATTACCCGGCCCTCAAGCTCGGCCCGGCCTGGTGGTTCTACGATGCGCCGGAGGGGATGCGCCGCTATCGCGAACAGATCACGGAAACGGCCGGCTTCTATAATACCGTGGGCTTCAACGACGATACCCGCGCCTTCCTGTCGATCCCGGCGCGCCATGATGTCGCCCGGCGCGTCGATTGCGCCTATCTGGCCCAACTGGTCGCCGAGCATCGGCTGGATCTGGACGAGGCCCATGCGGTCGCGCACGATCTGGCCTATGGGCTGGCGAAGAAGGCCTACAAGCTGTGAGCCTGCGCTCCGACACGCTGAACTCGGCCGCCGCCGGCGTGCGCCGGCCCGGCTATGACCGGGCGCACCTGGCACCCGGCGTGGTCCATCTGGGCATCGGCAATTTCCACCGCGCCCATCAGGCGGTCTATCTGGAAGACCTGGTCGAGCGCACAGGGCTCGGGCTCGGCATCGTGGGCGTCAGCCTGAAGAGCGCCGGCATGCGCGACAGGCTGATGCCGCAGGACGGGCTTTATACCCTGCTGGTCCGGGATGGCGCCCAGGTCAGCGCCCGCGTGCTCGGCATCATCGGCCGCATGCTGGTGGGTCCCGAGGATCCGGCCGCGGTCGTGCGCCAGATCGCCGACCCCGCCACCCGGCTCGTGACGCTGACCGTGACCGAGAAGGGCTATTGCCTCGACCCGGCGACCCATCGGCTGGACCCGTCGCATCCGGACATCCTGGCCGACAGGACGGTGCCGACCAGCGCCATCGGCTATCTGCTGGCCGGATTGCAGGCGCGCTATGCCGCCGGGCTGAAGCCGCCGACGGTGCTGTCCTGCGACAATCTTCCGTCGAACGGCGCCACCTTGCGTCGGGCGCTGATCGATGGCGCGGCGCTCACCGACGATAGGTTTTCGGCGTGGCTCGAGACCCATCTGATCGCCCCCTCGGCGATGGTCGACCGGATCGTGCCCGCGTCGACCGATGCGGATTTCGCCGATGCGGAGCGCCTGACCGGCCTCGCCGACAAGGCCGCGGTCTCGACCGAGCCATTTTCGCAATGGGTCATCGAGAACAGTCTCGACCGCGACCTGCATGGGCTGGGCGAGGTCGGCGCCGAACTGGTCGGTGCGGTCGAACCGTATGAGAACATGAAGCTTAGGCTGTTGAACGGGGCGCATTCGACCATCGCCTATGCCGGTCAATCCGTCGGTGCCGAATATGTCTCCGACGCGGTCGCTCTCCCGGCGCTGCGCCGGTTCGTGGCGGCGATGCAGACCGAGGAGCTGGCGCCGACCGTCGGGCATTTCGCGCCCGAGCGGCTGGCCGAATACAGCCGCCAGCTGATGGTGCGCTGGGACAATACCGCGGTGAAGCATCGGACGCGCCAGATCGCGATGGACGGCTCGCAGAAGCTGCCGCAGCGTTTGTTGAAAGCGCTCGGCGAGCGGCTGGAGCAGGGCTTGCCGGGCGAGCGCCTGACCTATGCCGTGGCGCTGTGGCTGCGCCACCTGGGCGGTCGCGACGATGCCGGACAGGCGATCCCGGTCAACGACCCGCTGTCGGCCAAGCTGATGCCGTTGGCGGCCGCGGATCGTCCGGCCGCCCAGGTGGTCGACCGGCTGCTCGATGTCCGGGCGGTGTTTCCGGAGGCCCTGGCGGCACGGGTCGAATTCAGGGTACGGCTGACCGATGCGCTGGAGCGCCTGCGCGCCGTAGGCACGCTGGCCGCGCTCGACGCCGTCGGCCGTTAAGAAAAGTAATTCAGGTGGGGAACAACGCGATGATCCTTCAGTCCATTGGGGTGGTGCCGTCGGCATCCCCGAACCGTCGATAGGCAGGCAAGCCATGGCAACGGGGCCGATCGACGGTAATTTCGAAATTCTGAAGCTCGACGGGGTCACCCGGCGATTCGCCGGCATCACGGCGCTCGATGGGCTGGATCTGACGATCAAGCGCGGCGAGTTCATCGCCCTCTTGGGGCCGTCGGGCTGCGGCAAGTCCACGGCGCTCAACTGCCTGGCCGGGTTGCTGCCGCTGACCGACGGCGGCATCTGGCTCGACGATCGGCGCATCGACGTGCTGCGGCCGGAACAGCGCGGCTTCGGCATGGTGTTCCAGAGCTACGCTTTGTTCCCGCACATGACGGTGCGCAAGAACATCGGCTTCGGCCTGATGATGCGGAAGGTGGCGAAGGCCGACATCGACAAGCGCGTCGCCGAGGCGCTCCGGATGGTGCGGCTCGAAGCCCACGCCGACAAGCTGCCGGGCCAGCTGTCGGGCGGCCAGCAGCAGCGCGTCGCCATCGCCCGCGCCATCGTCGTGCAGCCGCCGCTCGTGCTGATGGACGAGCCGCTGTCGAACCTCGACGCCAAGCTGCGCTTGGAGATGCGCGTCGAGATCCGCCGCATCCATAAGGAACTGGGGCGCTCGACCATCTATGTGACCCATGACCAGGACGAGGCGCTGTCGCTCGCCGACCGGATCGTCGTGCTGCATGACGGAAAGGTCCAGCAGGTGGGATCGCCCGAGGATCTCTATGCCCGGCCGGCCAACCACGAGGTCGCGCGCTTCATGGGCTATCAGAACTCGCTGACGCTCGACGTCGTCGGCGGCGGCGATGGCGAGACCCGGCTCGCCGGCCCCGGCATGGTGGTCCAGGGCATCGGCCAGGTGCCGTCCGGCCGCGCCATCGCGTCGATCCGGCCGGAGGATCTGGTCGCGGGCGCCGAGGGCGTCAATACGATCGACGTCCGCGTCACCGGGGCGGAATATGCCGGCCGCGAATTCGTCGGCACGGCCGTGACCCAGGACAATCAGCCGGTCATCTTCCGCAGCCCGCGCCGCATCTCGACCGACGAGTTGGTGCGCCTGTCGGTGCCGACCGACCGGGTCCGCGTCTTTGCGGAAGCCCAACGATGAGCAGCCTCGCCGCACCCGGCGGCGGCATCGCCGGGTCCAAGCCCGGCTGGCGCGCCTCGCTCGGCTGGGACGGAACGACGCTGCTGATTCTGCCGGCGGTGTGCTTCGTGCTCGCCTTCTTCGTGTTCCCCTGCCTCTACGGCCTGGTGCTGTCGTTCATGCCGCTGAAGGGCGGCGTGTTCGACAATTACATCCGCTTCTTCAGCGAGAGCCGGTTCTATTCGACGATCTGGAAGACGCTGCTGATCGCGCTGCCGGCGACGCTGGCAAACGTGTTCCTGGCCTTGCCGATCGCCTTCGCGCTCAGAAAGACCAGCCGCTATCAGCGCATCGTGACCGCGATCCTGGTGGTGCCGATCACGCTCGGCACCGTGCTGGTCGCGCAAGGGCTCCTGGGCTATCTGGGGCCCAACGGCTGGTTCATGCGGCTGCTGATGACGCTGCATGTGATCGATGCGCCGTTCCGCCTGACCCACAATTACACCGGCGTACTGCTGTCGCTCATCATCACCGGCTTCCCGTTCTCGTTCCTTCTGACCCTGTCCTACGTCACCGGCATCGATCCGATGCTGGCCAAGGCGGCGGCGACGCTCGGCGCCAGCCCCTGGACCCAGTTCAAGCAGATTTATCTGCCGCTCCTGGCGCCGGGGCTGGCCATGGGCTTCTGTCTCGCCTTCGTGCAGTCCTTCGCGGTGTTCCCGTCGGCGGTGCTGCTGGGCGAACCGGCCGGCACCACCCGCGTCATGGCGCTCGCGGTCTATCAATTGGCCTACGAGGATTACAACGCGCCTATGGCTGCCGCCGGCGCCATGGTGATGGGGGCGGTGCAGCTGATCGTCGTCTCCTGCGTGCTGGGCCTGCGCGGCCTGTTCTATCGCGGTCCGGTCGGAGGGACCAAAGGATGACCACCGTCACGCTGACCCGCGGCGGCGATTTTCCCGCCCCGTTCTGGAACCGCGTCTGGAGCGTGCTGCTCTGGTCGCTCGTCTGGCTGTTCGTGCTCAATGTCGCCGCCGTGGTCGCCTCGGTCGCGGTCGACAGCTTCGGCACCCGCTGGTTCGGGACCTGGCTGCCCGAGGGTTTCACGACCAAATGGTACTTCAGCGCCTGGGACGAGTTCCAACTCGACGACGTGCTGATCGTGACGATCAAGGTCGTGGCGTCGGTCGTGCTGGTCTCTGTCGGATTGGGCGTGCCGGCGGCCTATGCGCTCGCCCGCCGGGAATTCGCCGGCAAGCGCACGATCCTCTTGCTGCTGGTGCTGCCGGTGCTGGTGCCGACCATCACCTACGGCGTGCCGCTCGCCACGCTCTTGTACCGGGTCAATCTGGGTGGGACCTTGGCCGGCGTGATCTGCGCCAATCTGGTGCCGACCGTGCCCTTCGTCGTGCTGGTGATGACCCCGTTCATCGAACAGATCGACCAAAGACTGGAATCGGCCGCGCGGGTCTGCGGTGCCGGGACCTGGGGCGTGTTCCGCTACGTGCTGGTGCCGCTGTTGGCGCCGGGCATCATGGCGGCGTCGCTCTTGGTGCTGGTGCGCTCGATCGGCATGTTCGAACTCACGTTCCTGACCGCCGGTCCGGACAGCCAGACCCTGGTCGTGTCGCTCTATGCCGCCGCCTTCTCCGCCGGCATCCGCGCCAACCAGTCGCTCGACGCGCTGGCCGTGGTCTACATGGTCTCGTCGCTGTTCTGGCTGATCATCGCGCTCCGGTTCGTGAACCCGGTGCAGCTGGTGGCGCGCGTCAAGGACTAACGGCCTCTCGCCTGCCGGGCCCGATGGCGCTAGTGTCTGGCGCCATCGGGCCGGCGGTCGCCGGTCGTTCAGCATTCGAGGCCCCATGTCCTTCAAGCGTCTCTTCGGCTCCGTCCTTTCGCTGGTGGTGGCAGCGACCCCCGCAGCGGCCATCGCCGCCGACGTCACCACGCCCAGCGGCCTGCACATCATCGACACCAAGGTCGGCATCGGCCCCATTCCCCAGGCCGGCCAGACCGTGACGGTCAATTACACCGGCTGGCTGTTCGTGAACGGCAAGAAGGGCAAGAAATTCGACAGTTCGCTCGACGCGGGCGAGCCGTTCTCGTTCACGCTCGGCCAGGGGCAGGTCATCAAGGGCTGGGACGAGGGCCTTTCGACCATGCATATCGGCGGCAAGCGCACCCTGATCATCCCGCCGGAGCTGGGCTATGGCGCGCGCGGCGCCGGCGGCGACATCCCGCCGGGCGCCACGCTGATGTTCGAGGTCGATCTGCTCGGCGCGAAATAGCGGGCCTCGCCCTACGGGCGAGAATTCCTCGGTTGAGCGAACGGCGCCGGTCCGCGAGACTGACGCCCTTCGTCGCTTCCGGATCGGCCTCATGACCCAGCATGCCTTCATCACCGCCGACGTGTTCACCGACCGCCCGTTCGGCGGCAATCCCCTGGCCGTCTTTCCGGACGGCGCGGTGCCGGCCGAACTGATGCAGCGGCTGGCGGCCGAACTGCATTTGAGCGAAACCGTCTTCGTGCTGCCGCCGGACGACCCGGCGCACACGCGCCGCCTGCGCATCTTCACGCCGGCAATGGAGCTGCCGTTCGCCGGTCACCCGACCGTCGGCACCGCGCTGGTCCTGGCCGAAGCCGGGCATCTCGGACCGATCGACCGGCGGCTCGACATCGTCTTCGAGGAAGGGGTCGGGCCGGTACCGGTGACGATCGAGCGCGATGCCGCGGGCCGGCTCGGCGCCACGCTGACCAGCCCGCGTGTGCCGGTGCTGCTGCCGGGACAATTGGACCCGGCCCTGCTGGCCGCGGTCGTCGGGCTCAAGGAATCCGCACTCGAGCCGGGCATCGCGCCGGCGATCTACAGCGTCGGCGTCTCCTTCGCGATCCTGCCGGTCCGGTCCGACCAGCTGTCGGCGGCGGCGATCGACCTGGCGCTCTGGCGCAGCGATTTCGCGCACACGCCCGGCCAGCATCTCTATCTGGCGGCGCTCGAGGATTGGGCGACCGGCCGCGAGGCGCGGGTGCGCATGTTCGCGCCCGCCATGGGCATAGCCGAGGATCCGGCAACCGGTGCCGCCGCCGCGGCCTTTGTGGGCTTCCTCGCCGACCGGCAGAAGCCGGCCGACGGGGCCGTGCGCTGGGCCCTGTCCCAGGGCACCGAACTCGGCCGCCCCAGTCGCATCGAGATCGGCGCGGATATTGTCGATGGCAAACTCACCGCCGCCCGGGTCGGCGGCACGGCGGTGCAGATGAGCAAGGGTATGTTCGAGCTGTAGGAGAGCCTGCGCGATGCCTGCCTATCTCTGTAGCGCCTGTGGTCTGCAATTCCCGCCGGCGGACGCGCCGCCGGCCCGTTGCCCGGTGTGCGACGAGGCCCGGCAATATGTCCCGCCGGGCGGCCAGAGCTGGACCAGTTTGGAGGCGCTGCAGCCCAAGCACCGCAATGCGTTCCAATTGCTGGAGCCGGACCTCTACGGCATCGGCACCGTGCCGGAATTCGCGATCGGCCAGCGGGCGCTCCTGATCCGGCGGCCCGAGGGCAATATCCTGTGGGACTGCGTGGCGCTGCTGGATCAGGCCACGATCGACCTGATCCGGGGCCTGGGCGGCATCGGCGCGATCGCGATCTCGCATCCGCACTACTACACGACCATGGTGGAATGGAGCCGCGCGTTCGGCGGCGTGCCGATCCATCTGCACGAGGCCGATCGGGATTTCGCCGTGCGGCCCGATCCCGCGATCCGCTTCTGGTCGGGCGACCGGCTCGATCTGGGGGCCGGCGCCACGATGATCCGGACCGGCGGGCATTTCGCCGGGTCCTCGGTGCTGCATTGGGCGGCGGGTGCCGGCGGGCAGGGGGCGCTGCTGACCGGCGACACGATCCAGGTCGTGGCCGACCGGCGCTGGGTCGGCTTCATGTACAGCTATCCGAACCTGATACCGCTGCCGCCCGCGGCCGTGGCCGCCATCCGCGACGCGGTCGAGCCGGTCGCGTTCGACCGGCTCTATGGCGCCTTCTGGCACAGCATCGTCGCGGGCGATGCCAAGGAGGCCGTCCGCCGGTCCGCCGCGCGCTACATCGCGGCGGTGGCCGGCGACCTGTGATGGGCCTGGCGTGCTGCGCTTGCATCCGCACCCCAGAACCCCACATGTCCGGTAAGGACAAAGTTAATACTTCAGGTGAATTCTGACGAACCTCTCCTAACGTATAGCGTGCAGCATGATCGGAAACTCGGACCCTCTCGCTACCCAGGGCAGCTCGCCTGTCGATGTCCGGCCGACCGGCGCGGCACTCGGCGCGGAAATTCGGGGCGTCGATCTGCGTTCGATCGGCGAGGCCGAGTTCCGGTCGGTCCACCAGGCCTGGCTCGACCATAGCGTACTGCTGTTCCGCGACCAGACGCTGCAGGACGACGACCTCATCCGGTTCAGCCGCCGCTTCGGCGACCTCGACATCGCGCCGGTTCAGGAGACCGGCCGCCGCTTCGTCGAGGGCTATCCCGAGATCTATGTGGTGTCGAACGTCGTTGGCGCGGACGGGGAGCCGATCGGCAGCCTGGGCGCCGGCGAGGCGGTTTGGCATACCGACATGTCCTACCTGCCGCAGCCGCCCAAGATGAGCATGCTCTACGCGATCGAGGTACCGCCCGCCGGCGGCGAGACCGGGTTTTCCAACATGTACGCGGCCTATGACGGCTTGCCCGACGCGCTGAAGCGTCGGATCGAGGGCCTGCAGATCAAGCATGACGGGACCTATAACAGCGGCGGCTATCTGCGCCAGGGCGTGACCGCGACCGACGATCCGCGCACCTCGCCGGGCGCGATCCATCCGCTGGTCTGCAGCCACCCCGAGACCGGCCGGCGCAATCTCTATCTGGGCCGGCGTCGGAACGCCTATCTGCCGGGTCTGTCCCTGGAAGAATCCGAGGCGCTGCTGGACGAACTGTGGCGTCATGCGACCCGCGACGAGCTCAGCTGGTACAATCGCTGGCGGGTCGGCGATCTGGTGATGTGGGACAACCGCTGCACCATGCATCGCCGCAACCCGTTCGCGCCGGACAGTCGCCGCGTCATGCACCGCACCCAGGTTCAAGGGCAATCCCGTCCCGCCGCCTGATCGCCATCAGCGACCGGGTTCGCCGGCACAAAAGGGATCGCGCCGATGCAGTTGAAATTCGGCATGACGAGCAGGATTCTGTTCGTCCTGTGCCTGCTCTATCTGATTCTCTATATCGACCGGGTCAACATCTCGACCTCGGCGCCGCTGATCAAGGCCGACCTGGGCCTGACCAACGGGCAGCTCGGCCTGGCCTTTTCCGCCTTCGCCTATCCTTATGCCTTCTTCCAGCTGATCGGCGGTTGGCTGGGCGATCGGTTCGGGCCGCGCCGGGTCCTGCTGGTGTCCGGCGTGGTCGTGACGCTGGCGACCGTGGCGACCGGCTTCGTCGGTGGGTTGGGTTCGCTCATCGCCGCCCGTTTCGTGCTGGGGCTGGGCGAGGGGGCGACCTTCCCGACCGCGACCAGGGCCATGGCGGTCTGGGTCCCGGAAGCGCGTTGGGGCTTCGCCCAGGGCATCACCCATTCGGCGGCGCGCATCGGCAACGCGCTGACCCCGCCGCTCGTAGCCTTGCTGGTCGGCTATGCCTCCTGGCGCGGCTCGTTCCTGTTTTTCGCCGCCCTCAATCTGCTGTGGATCGTGCCGTGGCTCTGGGTCTCGCGGGGCGACATGCCGGGGCGCGTGGGCGGGACGTCCGTGGCACGGCCCGCGACACCCTGGTGGGCGCTCGCCCGGCGCATGTTGCCGGTCACGGCGGTCGATTTCTGCTACGGCTGGACGCTGTGGCTGTTCCTCAGCTGGATCCCGTCCTTCTTCTTCGACAATTTCCATCTCGATCTGAAGGGCTCCGCCCTGTTTTCGTCCGGCGTCTTCACCGCGGGGGTCCTGGGCGATCTGGTCGGTGGGCTCGCGACCGACCGGATCCTGCGGCGAACCGGGCGCCTGGCGCTGGCCCGTCGCAGCGTCATCACGGTCGGCTTCCTGGGCGCGTTCTTCTTCCTGCTCCCGGTCGTTCTGATCCATGATCTGACGATCGATGCGATCTTCCTGTCGCTGGCCTTCTTCAGTGCCGAGCTGATCGTCGGCCCGATCTGGTCGGTGCCGATGGATATCGCCCCGCAGCATGCCGGCTCGGCCAGCGGGCTGATGAACCTGGGCTTCGGCATCGCCGGCATCGTCTCGCCGTCCTGCTTCGGCCTGCTGATCGATCTCACCGGCAGTTGGACCGTGCCGTTCGGCATCTCCATGGCGCTGCTGCTGGCGGGCGCGGCGCTCGCCGGATGGATGCGCCCGGACCAGCGCTTCACCGTCGACGCCGCAGAGGCGGCGGCCACGTCAATGCATCGAATTTCTCAAAGGCAACAACCATGAATCCGTTGCGGACCCTCAAGATTGGGGCAAAGATCTATGCCATCGTAGGGCTCTTGTCCGTGGTCGCGGCCGTGATCAGCTGGCGCGGCATCGAGGCGCTGCGCACGTATCAAGCCGACGTGCAGGAGATGCGGCTGGCGTCCGACCGCTCGTCCCACGGGCTCCAGGTCAATGCACTCATCTACGCGGTCGTGATGGATACGCGCGGGACCTTCATGTCGCGCAGCCCCGACGAGATGGAAAAATACGCCAAGCCGCTCCTGGCCAATCTGCACAAGACGGACGGGCTGATGCAGGAATGGCGCGGGCTGCTGCCGACGGGGCGGGAACATAGCCTCGACGACGCGCTCGCCAATGTGCGGGATTTCATCAGCTTTCGGACCGAGACGGTGCGCCTGGCGCGCGATGTCGCGGTCGATCAGGCCCGGGCCTACAGCGACAATGACGCCAACCGCGGCAATCGCCAGCAGCTGGGTCAGGCGATCGAGCGTCTGGCCGCCAGCAACCAGCAGGAGATCGTCGAGATCGGCAAGCGGCTCGACGACCGCTATGCCCGCAGCCTCGCCGAACTGATCGGCATTGCCGCGGTCGGCATCGTAGCGGGCCTGCTGCTGTCCTTCCTGGTCACCGCCCGCGCGATTACCCGGCCGCTGACGGCGCTGACCTCGGTCATGCGCCAGCTGGCCGGCGGCAATTTCGATGTCCGGGTGCCGGGCGCGGAGCGGACGGACGAGCTGGGCGACATGGCCAATACGGTCAAGGTGTTCCAGGACAATGGCATCGAGGCCCGACGCCTGGCCCGGCTCACCGCCGACGAACAGGCGACCCGCGAAAAGCGTGCCGCCGCGATCGAGGCCCTGACCGGCGCGTTCGAGGGCCATATCGAAAAGATCGTGACGGCGGTTTCGGCCGCGTCCGCCGAATTGACCGGCACTTCCAAGGAGATGGCCAACGTGGCCGAACGGACGAGCGGCCAGGCGCTGGCGACCGCGGCCGCGGCGGAGCAGGCATCGGCCAACGTGCAGACCGTCGCCGCCGCCAGCGAAGAGCTGGCTGCCTCGACCTCGTCGATCGGTCAGCAGGTGACGCGGGCGAGCGAAACGGTCGACGAGGCATTGAAGCGGGCCGACGCGGCCGAGCATACCGTTCAGGAACTGGCCGAAGCGGCCAAGAAGATCGGCGAGGTCGTGCTGCTGATCAACAACATCGCCCAGCAGACCAATCTTCTGGCCCTGAACGCGACGATCGAGGCGGCGCGCGCGGGCGATGCCGGCAAGGGCTTTGCCGTGGTGGCGGGCGAGGTCAAGGCGCTGGCGCAGCAAACCGCGTCCGCGACCGGCGAGATCCAGGGGCAGGTCGAGGGCATGCAGAATGCCACCGGCAAGATGGTCGAGGCGATTCAGGCGATCATGACCACGATCAGTGCCATCACCGAGGTCACGACCATGGTCGCGTCCGCGATCGAGGAGCAGGGGGCGGCGACCCACGAGATCGCGCGCAACGTCCAGCAGGCCGCCATGGGCACCCACGACGCCTCGCAGAACGCCGCCCTGGTCAATGCCGCGGCAAGCGAGACCGGCGCCGCCGCGAACCAGGTGCTGACCTCGGCCGGCGCGCTGGGCCAGGAGGCGGCGGCACTGCGCAGCGAGGTGGATGCGTTCCTGGCGGGGGTGAAGGCGGCGTAGAGGCCAAAACAATCAGCGTTCGGGAGCGACCGTTTTCGAGCCAAG
>JAQGIC010000100.1 GCA_028288725.1 Rhodospirillales bacterium | reverse complement strand
ATGGTAGCGGGAACTGGATTTGAACCAGCGACCTTGGGATTATGATTCCCCTGCTCTGACCAGCTGAGCTATCCCGCCGCAAGAAGAGGCCGCGTTATCGGAAAACGGCGCCCGTCTGTCAAGCATGCTCGACGGCGGCCGGCCGTGCGTTGGGCGCAGGGCGCGCGCGCTTGATCCAGCCGCCGCCCAGGACCCGGTCGCCGTCATAGATCACGCCGGCCTGGCCGGGGGCGACGCCGGTGGGTGCCGCGGCCTCCAGGACCAGTTCGGCGCTATCGGGCCCGGTCGCGGTGAGCCGGGCCGGCACCGGCGGCTGGGCCGAGCGCAGTTTGACCAGCACCGGGCGATCGGCGGCGGTCTCCGCCGCGCGATCGAGCCAGTTCATCTCGGCCAGAAGCACGAGGCTGGTCGCCAAGGCCTCGCGCGGGCCGACCACGACGCGGGCGGCCTCCGGCTCGATCCGGATCACGAACAACCGGTCGGCATGGCCGCCCAAGGCCAGGCCGCGGCGCTGGCCGACGGTGAAATTGATGATGCCCTCGTGCCGGCCGAGCACGGTGCCGTCGAGATCGACCACGTCGCCCGGCGTCAGCGCGCCGGGACGCAGCTTCGCCACCAGGCTGGCGTAGGAGCCCTCGGGCACGAAGCAGATGTCCTGGCTGTCCGGCTTGTCGGCCACGGCCAGGCCCAGGCGCAGGGCGATGGCGCGCGTCTCGGTCTTGGTCTGGTCCCCCAGCGGGAAACGCAGGAAATCCAACTGGTCGCGCGTGGTCGCGAACAGGAAATAGCTCTGGTCGCGCGACGGGTCGGCGCCGCGATGCAGTTCGGCGCCCTTGGGACCCTCGACCCGGCGCACGTAATGGCCGGTCGCGAGTGCCTCGGCGTCGAGGTCGCGCGCGACCTGCATCAGGTCGGTGAACTTGACCGTCTGGTTGCAGCGGATGCAGGGGATCGGCGTCTCGCCGGCCATATAGGTGTCGGCGAAATCGTCGATCACCGATTGGCGGAAGCGCGACTCGTAATCGAGCACGTAATGGGGGATGCCCAGCTGTTCGGCCACGCGCGCTGCATCGTAGATGTCCTGGCCGGCGCAGCAGGCGCCCTTCTTGCCGACCGTCATGCCATGGTCGTAGAGCTGCAGCGTGACGCCGATCACGTCATGGCCCTGCTCGGCCAGCACCGCCGCGGTCACAGCACTGTCGACGCCGCCGGACATGCCGACGACGATACGGCGGGGGCTGGTCATGACGGTGCCGGACCTCGCTACTTCAAGAGGTTGCGCGACCCCGGCGGCAGGGACACGACCAGGCCGTCGAGCTCTTCGCTCATGACGATCTGGCAGCCGAGCCGCGAGGTCTTGGTCAGACCGAACGCCAGGTCGAGCATGTCTTCCTCGTCCTCGGTCGGGTCCTTCAGCACTTCGAACCAGTTCGGATCGATGATCACATGGCATGTCGAGCAGGCGAGCGAGCCTTCGCAGGCGCCTTCCAGATCGATGCCATGTTTATGGGCCACTTCGAGCACGGACAGGCCGGTCGGCGCGTCCACTTCGCGGCGGTTGCCCTGGGTATCCACAAAAACCATCTTCGGCATGGAACGTCTCTTCGCCTGAATTCGCGAACCCTGAAGTCGCGTGAATGTCATCTGAGGCTGTCGATATCCCTCAGTCGCCGTGCTGCGTAAAGCGGTTTCGCTGCAGGGCTCGCACGCTTTCGCGCAACCGATCGTCCCAATCCCAGACTGTCATTCCCGCGAGAGGCGGGAATCCAGCCATTACCCGCGGCAGCGCGGAACCAAAGTCTCATGTCGCCGCAGACGCGGCTCTTGCTGGATTTCCGACTCTCGCGGGAATGACGACGGAGTGTCAAAACCTCAGCCCGCGAGCGCCTCGGCCATTAAAGCCGCGCCGATCACGACCGATCGGTCGGGCGCGAAACCCGGCAGGATGGGCTTGGCCGACAGCGTCGCCGCCTCCGCCGCCGTGACCCGGTCGAGCAGCAGGCCCGCCACCTGACCCTGGTGCCCGACGAAATCACGCAGACCTTCGAGCCGATCTGCCAGATCATAGTCGGCGAGCCGGACCGAGCCGCCGTCGACCGCGATCACGCCGGCCTCGAAGCCGGCGACGCCGCGCGCCAGCCACAGGTAGTCACCATCGCCGCGGTTTTCCAGTTCCAGCGCCAGGGCGGCGGCGACCGGCGCCTCGACCAGGCGCAACAGTTCGAGGCCGGCGGCCTCGACCGCCTGCAGCATGGCGGCGCGCGCGGCCGGGCCATGGCCCAGGGGCACGGACGCCACGGCGCGCGTGACCGGGCGCTTGGCCTTGAGCGACAGGGCGCGCCGCGCGGTCGCGATCAGGATCGCCAGCCGCTCGGTCGCCGATTTGCCGCGCGGGTCCAACTGGTCGGGAATGGCGAGCAGCACGGGATCGACCCGCGTGATGTCGTCGAGCCCGGCCGCTCCCGCGACCAGATCGCCGTCGGAATCATAGCCGACCGCGCCGGCCAGGAAATCGCCGCCGGTGTCGCCCGGCACGATCTCGACATTGCCGCCGACCGCGATGGCGAGGCGCAGGCCCGCAGGACCGAGTTCCAGACCGACCGCGATGCCCTGATCCTCCAGCGGATCGGCACTGCGGCTGGGTTCCTCGATCTGAATGAGGGTGGTCATGGAGACAGGGCCGGTCGGGCCGACGGTGTTAGACGTGGAACGACTCGCCGCAGCCGCAGCGGCCCTTTTCGTTCGGGTTCTTGAAGGTGAAGCCGGACTGGAGCGTATCGTCGACATAATCCATCTCGGTGCCGATCAGGAACATGGTCGCCTTGGGGTCGATCAGGACCATGACGCCCTTGTCCTCGACCACCTCGTCGAACCGGCCTTTTTCCTCGGCATACTCGATGGTGTAGCTCATGCCCGAGCAGCCGCGGCTGCGCACGCCGACGCGGATGCCCAGCGCCGGCTTGTCGCGCTGCGCCAGCAGCTCGCGTACCCGCGCCGCCGCTGCGTCCGTCACGTTCATCGCCTGGAACCGTGCCATTGCCGAACCTCTTCGAAACCCCGGAGACCGAGGCTATCACGCCGCCGGCCTTTACCAAATCAGGGATGTTATGTGGCGCGTTCCAGCCTGGGCTGCAAGTCCGGGGCGCGCAGACCTGCCACTGCGCCTCGGATCCGGTCGGCCGCGCGCAGCAACTCCGCCTCGGTCGTGAAGCGGCCGAAGCCGACGCGGACGGCCGAGGCGGCGGCCTCGCCGTCGAGCCCGAGCGCGCTCAGCACATAGGACGGCTCGACCTCGGCCGAGGTGCAGGCCGAGCCGACCGACAGCGCCAGCTCCGGCACCGCCGCCATCAGATCCTGCGCCGCGATGCCGTCGAAGCCGATGTTGAGATTGCCGGGAATGCGCGCCGTGCGATTGCCATACACCGCGACGCCCGGCCCCAGCCGCGCCAGGAACACGGCCGCCAGCTCGGACAGCCGCGCCGCCTCCGCCGCCATTTCCCGGCCCGCGATCTCGGCCGCCTCGCCCAGGCCCACGATCAGCGCCGGCGCCAGCGTGCCGGAGCGCAGGCCGCGCTCCTGCCCGCCGCCGGAGAACAACGGCTCCAGCCGCACCCGCGGCCGGCGCCGGACATAGAGCGCGCCGATACCCTTGGGCGCATAGATCTTATGGCCGGAGATCGACATCAGATCGATCCGTTGGGCCGCGACATCCAGCGGGACTTTGCCGAACGCCTGAGCGGCATCCGTATGGAACAGCGCGCCGCCCGCCCGCGCGATCGCCCCGATCGCGGCCAGATCCTGCACCACGCCGATCTCGTTATTGACCGCCATGACCGAGACCAGCGCCGTCTGCGCGTCGACAGCGGCCCGGAGCCGGTCCAGGTCGACGAGCCCGTCGCGCCCGACCGGCAGGATGATGAGCTCACACCCTTCCGCCACCAGCGAACGCGCGCTTTCCAGCACGCATTTATGCTCGGTCGCGACCGTGACCAGCTTATGGCGCCGGGATTTGAGGAAGCGGGCGGCACCCTTGATCGCCAGATTGTTCGATTCCGTCGCGCCCGAGGTGAACACGATCTCGCGCGCCTCGGCCCCGATCAGCGCCGCCACCTGCTCGCGCGCCCGCTCGACCGCGTCGGACGCCTCTTGGCCGAACGGGTGGGAGCCGGAATGGGGATTGCCGAAGCGCTGGACCAGATAGGGCATCATGGCGTCGACCACGCGCGGGTCGGTCGGCGTGGTCGCCTGATAATCCAGATAGATCGCGTCCGGGGGGACGCGTGCGCCATTCGTCATGCCGCACTCCGCGTGGTTCTGCTGCGCAAATCGCCCCAGGCTTCGATCATCCGATCGATCTCCGCGTCGGTCGTGTCGCGGCCGAGGCTGATGCGGATGGCGCTCTGGGCCAGTTCCGGCGCCACGCCCATCGCCGTCAGCACATGGCTGATCCTGACCTTGCCCGACGAACAGGCCGAGCCGGCGCTGAGGCCGATGCCGGCCAGATCGAACGCCATGACCTGGGTCTCGGCCTTCACGCCCGGCATGGCGACGTTCAGCGTATTTGCGACGCGGGGGGCGGCCGCGCCGAACACGGCGGCCGACGCATCGATCTCGACCAGGCGGGCCGCCAGCCGGTCGCGCAGGGCGCCCAGCCGGCCAAAGACGTCGAGCTCGGCCACCGCCGCCTCGATCGCCAGGCCGAAGCCCACGATGCCGGCGACATTCTCGGTCCCGGCGCGATAGCCCTTTTCCTGGCCGCCGCCGGTCACGAGTGCGCTCACCGGCACCTTGGGCGCCAGCGCCAGCGCCGCCATGCCTTGCGGGCCGCCCAGCTTATGGGCCGAGATCGTAGCCAGATCGACGCCCAGCGCCGCCATGTCGAACGGGGCCTTGCCGACGATCTGGATCGCGTCGCAATGGACGAGAGATCCGGCGGCATGGGCGAGACGCACCACGTCGGCGATCGGCTGGATCACGCCGGTCTCGTTGTTCGCCGCCATGACCGAGACAAGGGCGGCGCCGTCCGCGAGCAAGCGCTCGAGCGCTGCCAGGTCGACCACGCCATCGGCCGTGACCGGGATGATTTCCGCCTCCGGCAACGCCGCGCGCACGCAATCATGCTCGATCGCGGAACGCAGGACCCGGCCCGGCGCTTTCAGGCCGCGCAGCGCCAGCTGATTGGCTTCGGTCCCGCCCGAAGTGAAGACGATATCGCCCCCGCTCGGCAGCCCGACCGCGTCCGCGACCTGGCGGCGCGCGGCCTCGACCCGGCGCCGCGCGGCCCGGCCCTGGGCATGGACCGACGACGGATTGCCGGCCTCACCCAGCACGGCCACCATGGCCGCGATGACGGCGGGCCGAAGCGGCGTCGTGGCGTTATGATCGAGAAAGACGAAAGCCATTTGCGTCCCTCTACCGCGCAGCGGGAGAGGGCAAGGCCGTCATATCCGCCGCCGCGGTGCCGTCTCGACCAGTTCGTTGGCGGGCTCGTCATAGGCCACGCGCGGCGTCTGGGCTTCCAGCTCACCCACCCGGGCGCGCAGCGTCGCCACCTCGTCCAGCAGGCCCTTGAGCGCGCGTGCCACCGGATCCGGCAGGTCCTCGCACGGCGTGCCGTAGGGCACGAAGCGATCGTCGCAATGATCGTCGCGGCCGGCGATATGGGAGATCGGCTTCGCCGGGATGCCGACCACGGTGGTATGCGCCTCGACCGGCGCCACTACGACCGCGTTGGCGCCGACGCGCGCGCCGTCGCCGACGGTGAAGCCGCCCAGCACCTGGGCACCGGAGCCGACGATGACGTTGTTGCCGAGCGTCGGGTGGCGCTTGCCTTTATGCAGTGCCGTGCCGCCCAGGGTGACGCCCTGATAGAGCGTCACGTCGTCGCCGACCTCGGCCGTGGCGCCGATCACCACGCCCATGCCGTGGTCGATGAACAGGCGCCGGCCGATCTTGGCGGTCGGATGGATTTCGATGCCGGTCAGCGTGCGCGCGAGCTGGCTCAACCAGCGCGCCAGGAGCTTCAGCTCGTGCCGCCACAGCCAATGGGCAGCCCGATGCGCCGCCAGCGCCTGGATGCCGGGATAGCATAGCGCTACTTCCCAGAACGACCGGGCGGCAGGGTCGCGGGCCATTACGGCCTTGATATCGTCACGCAGGTTTTCAAGAAACATGGGATCCCGCCATGATAGGATCGTGAGAGCAAAGATCGCAGCAGCCATTCGCCGCCGGAACACCTTCACGCTTGCGGCAGCGTCCCTACCCTGTCACTCCATATAGTTTATCGGACCGACCCCATCAAGATTGGCAGCCCTTCCGACGCGAGGCCGTGCTAAACCCTCCGCGCCCGCGTCCGGCCAAGGCAGGAATTTGCAGCTTTTCGAGGATTGTGGGCGTGACTGCCGGAGGATTTTGCCAGCATGCCTGAGGTTATTATCAACGGCCCGGAAGGGCGGATCGAGGGCCGTTACCAGCATTCCAAGGAACCGAACGCGCCGATAGCGCTGCTGCTGCATCCGCATCCGCAGCATGGCGGGACGATGAACAACAAGATCGTCTATGCGATGTTCCGGGCCTTTACCAAGCGTGGCTTCTCTACCCTTCGCTTCAATTTCCGCGGCGTCGGCCGCAGCCAGGGCAGCTTCGATCGCGGCGAGGGCGAATTGTCGGATGCCGCCTCGGCGCTCGATTGGCTGCAGACCTACAATCCGAACGCGGCCGGCTGCTGGATCGGCGGTTTCTCCTTCGGCGCCTGGATCGGCATGCAGCTGCTGATGCGCCGTCCCGAGATCGACAGTTTCATCTCGATCGCGCCGCCGGCCAGCACGTTCGATTTCTCGTTCCTGGCGCCCTGCCCGTCCTCCGGCCTGATCCTGCATGGCGACAAGGACGACATGGTGCCGGTCGAATCCGTGCAGAAGCTGGTCAACAAGCTGTCGCACCAGCGCGACATCAAGATCGATTTCCGCACGCTCAAGGGCGCCGGCCATTTCTTCAACGATCAGATGGAAGAGCTGGAAGCCTCGGTGTCGGAATATCTCGACACCCATCTGGAAGCGACCCTGATCCAGCAGCCGAAGCGCTGACAACTCAGAAGACGGGCGGCCGGTCCAACCTGCCGCCCGCTTGGGGCGCCGGTGCCCGCGTTGTACCAGGAAAGCTCAGCGGCAATCCCTTGAGGCTGCGCACCGCCAGATAGCCGAAGGCCTGCGCCTCCAGCGCGTCGCCATCCCAGCCCATGACGTCGACCGGCTCGACCGGCACGTTGAAGCCGGCCGCCAGCCCGTTCATCAGCGCCCGATTGTGCCGGCCGCCGCCGGTCACCAGCCAGCGCGCGGGCGCCGCCGGCAGATGCCGCCGCGCGGCCAGCGCCGCCGCGACCGTGCAGGCGGCGAGCGTCGCAGCCCCGTCGGCCGCATTCAGATGATCCGGCCGAAACCGGGCGAAATCGTCGCGATCCAATGATTTCGGCGGCCGGCGCGCGAAGAAGGCATGGTCGAGGAAGCGTGCGACGAAATCCCGGTCGATCCGGCCGCCCAGCGCGGTCTTGCCGCCCTCGTCATAGCCGACCCCCACCGTGGCCCGCATCCAATCGTCGATCGGCGCATTGCCGGGCCCGGTGTCGAACGCGACCAGATCGTCCTCGTGCTCGCCGATCCAGGTCACGTTGGCGACGCCGCCGATATTCAGGATGGCGAGCGGCTTCGGCAGGGCGGCCACCAGCGCCCGATGATAGACCGGCACCAGTGGCGCGCCCTCGCCGCCGGCCGCGACATCCGCCGAGCGGAAGTCCGAGACGACGGGCACGCCGGTCAGCCGGGCCAGCAGGGCGCCGTCGCCGATCTGCCAGGTCCTGCCCTCATCGGGACGATGCAGGATGGTGTGGCCGTGGAAGCCGATCAGCTCGATCTCGGTCAGGCCATGGATCCGGCGCAGCTCGGTGACCGCTTGGGCATGCAGTTCGGTCAGGCGGCGATCGACCGCGCGGAGGGCGTCGTTGGGCGCGGTCGAGCCCAGGATGCCGCGCAGCGCGTCGCGGAAATCGGCCGGATAGGGCTGGGTCAACGACGGGCCGGTCCGGACCTGGTCGAGGCCGTCGGTCTCGATCAGCGCGGCATCGATGCCGTCCAGGGAGGTTCCGCTCATCAAACCGATCGCGCGCATGCCAGTCCCACCCTTCCGAAAGCCAGAGGCCCCGTGCTAAACCGCTTCTCCCGGCGAAAGGCCGGCGCTTATATCCAGCGGACGATCATGACCGAACCCAAGTCGCTGCTCCTCAAGACCCTGGTCGAACGCGGCCATTTCCATCAGTGCACCGATTTCGAGGCGCTGGACAAGGCCGCCGGCGAGGGCATCGTGACCGGTTATATCGGCTTCGACTGCACGGCGGACAGCCTGCATGTCGGCAGTCTGGTGCAGATCATGACGCTTCGGCGCCTGCAGCAGTCCGGCCACAAGCCGATCGTGCTGATGGGCGGCGGGACGACGCGGATCGGCGATCCGTCCGGCAAGGACGAGGCGCGCTCGCTGCTGACCGACGAAAAGATCGCCAGCAACATGGCCGGCATCCGCAAGGTGTTCGACCATTACCTGACGTTCGGCGACGGCCCGACCGACGCGATCATGGTCAACAACAACGACTGGCTCGACGGGCTGCAGTACATCTCGTTCCTGCGCGACTATGGCCGGCATTTCTCGGTCAACCGCATGCTGAGCTTCGACAGCGTGAAGCTCAGGCTCGACCGCGAGCAGCCGCTGTCGTTCCTCGAATTCAACTACATGATCCTGCAGGGCTACGATTTCCTCGAGCTCCGCCGGCGGCTCGGCTGCACGCTGCAGATGGGCGGCTCGGACCAATGGGGCAACATCGTCAACGGCGTCGAGCTGGGCCGACGCGCGGCCGGGCTGGAGCTCTACGGCTTCACCTCGCCGCTGCTGACGACGGCGTCCGGCGCCAAGATGGGCAAGACCGCCTCTGGCGCGGTCTGGCTGAATGCCGACAAGCTGGCGCCGTTCGAGTTCTGGCAATATTGGCGCAACACCGAGGACGGCGATGTCGGCCGCTTCCTGCGGCTGTTCACCGACCTGCCGGAGGGCGAAATCGCGCGCCTGGAGGCGCTCGAAGGTGCCGGGATCAACGAGGCGAAAAAGGTGCTGGCGACGGAGGTGACGGCCCTGGCGCACGGTCGCGCGATCGCCGACGAGATGGCGGAGACCGCGCGCCGCGTGTTCGAGGAGGGTGCCACCGGCGAGGCGCTGGCCCGCATCGAGATCGCGCGGCCCGACCTCGCCGCCGGCGTCGGCCTGATCGACCTGTTCGTGCGGGCGGGCCTCGCCACGTCGAACGGCGAGGCCCGCCGCCTGATCAAAGGCAACGGCGCCCGGATCAACGATATGGCCGTCACCGACGAGCGCCAGCAGGCCGGCGAAGCCGACGTCAACTCGGACGGCGTGATCAAGCTGACCGCGGGCAAGAAGCGGCACGCGCTGATCGTTCCGGTCTGATATCGACGGCGCCAACCTTTTGCCGGGTGTGTGCCGCTCATTCATAAATTTTGAAGGATGTTCGTCACAAACTCGGCCGCGCATAAAATACCGCGGGGTTCGACGCGTGCCCGGGGTTCCAAGATTCGGCGGACACGCGGCCGGAACAGAATATTGATTGGGTCGTCGACGGTTCATGTCCCAGGATCTACTCGAGGCTCTGAAGGGACATACCCTTTGGTTGCGCGGCCGCGGCGGTACCAGGCTCGACAAGCCCTGGGCCGATTTTGCCGGCGTGCGTTTCACCGGTTGTACCTTGACGCGCGCGCGCTTGCCCGGCGCCCGGTTCGATTATGCCGATATCAGCAGCGGCGATTTCGAGGGCGCGGACCTCTTCGCCTCCAGCTTCGATAGCGCCACGCTGTTTCGCGCCAATTTCCGCAAGGCCGACCTGCGCGGCGCCAATTTCAAGAACGCGATGCTGGCCGAGGCCGATTTCACCGGCGCGGACCTGACCGGCGGCGTGCTGTTCGACGCGCGGCCGGGCGAACGCGCCATGACCGACCAACTCGGCCGCCGGACCGGCGCCGATCTCAGCAACGCCGATCTCACGGGCGCCAACGGCGGCGGCGCCGCCTTCAAGGGCGCGCTCTTGGCCGGTGCCATCCTGCGCGGCGTCGACCTGTCGGGCGCCAATCTGCGCGGCGTCGATCTGACCGGCGCCGACCTGACCGACGCCAATCTCTGCGGCGCCGACCTGCGCGCGGCCGTGCTGACCGCCGCCGATATGACCAATTGCCAGCTGCAAGACGCCAACATCGAACATACGATGGGCCTCAATCCCGAGGACGGGCCGCGCAAACCGCTCGATCCGGACCTGCGGCTGGCGATCGCGCGTCACTGCACCTGGGCCCAGACCTTCGGCGCCAAGGGCGGCCAGGCGAACTTCACCGACCAGGACCTGCGCGGCTTCGTGCTGAGCAACCTCGACCTGTCGGCCGCCGTGTTCAAGGGCGCCAATCTGGACGGGGTCAATATGCGCGGCGGCAATTTCCTGCTGTGCGACTTCACCGACGCGCATCTGGCCAATTGCGACATGACGCGCGCCCAGATGCGCGGCACCTGCCTGAAGAACGCGATCCTCGACGGCTCCAACCTGTCGGAGGCCGATTTCACCGAGGCCGATATTCTGAACCACGAGCGCAAGCCGACGGGCCGCAAATGGCCGGCCAACATGCTGGGCGTGCGCCTGGCCGGCTGCAAGGTCGTCGGCGCCCGCTTCGACGGTGCCAACATGATCGGCGCGGATGTCACGGGCACCGATCTGTCGCAGGCCTCGCTGACCGGCGTCCGGCGCTGAGGAGCTGAGCTAGGGCTTCGCGTCCGCCGAGGGCGCGCGCGGATCCGGCGTCGGCGCCGACGGCGCGTCGAACAGGAACAAGTGCCTGAGGAATCCCGGTGCCAGCGCGCTCAGCGGGTTCATGCTGATCTGCGGATCGTCGAGCGAACCCGACAGACGGTAGTTCGCGGCAAACAGGCCGGTGCCCTCGCCGCCGGTGATCAGATCGCCCACCAGCGGGATATTGTTCAGGATGCTGTTGAGCGTGTAGGCCGGCACCAGCGTGCCGCTCAGATCCAGCATGTTGTGATCGAGATCGACCCAGCCGTTGGCATTGATGCCGAGCGCGCCGCCCGAAGCATGACCGTCGCGCAACGCAAGCCGGCCGTTTTCGAGCGTGAAGTCGCTTTTGAAGATCGCGAACGGCAGGCCATCGCCCGAGAGCAGGCTGGCGATCGAGGTGAGCGAGGCGATCGACAGCATTCGCGCCATGAACGGCGCCCGGATCACCCGGTAACTGGTCCCCTCGGCCTTGCCGACATAGCGCCGGGCGTCATTGACCGGCACGGCGGTGCCGATCGCCGAAAATTTGCCGCCGACCACATTGTCCGACACGTCGAACACCTTGAGCAGGGCGCCGAAATCATCGGTCGTGAGCGCGAATTGGCCGCCCGCCTCGATCCGGTCGAGATGGAAGCCGGCCGCGCCCTTGGCGCCCAGCTGTCCATCGAGCTTGCCGTATTCGAGCCGGTTGCGGGCGATCAGGCCATCGAACGCGACCGTCCGCAGGACGCGGTCCGGTCCGAGGATCAGCCGATCGGTCGTGGCCTGGATATCGAGCTTCGGCCCGTCGTCCTTCGCCTTCTCGTCCGGACCCGCTTCGCCCAGCTTTTTCAAGAGCGGGCCGACGTCGATCGCCGGACCGCCGCCTCGGATGGTCCAGCCGCCGTCGGCCTGCCGCTCGACCGAGCCGGCGGCATTGGTGCCGCCCAGCTTCAGCCGCGTCAGATCCATGCGCCGGATATTGCCGCCGTCGAAGCGCATGGTCGCGTCGAGATCGAGGTCGCCGGCCTGGACCTTGAGGGCGTCCAAGGCCCCGATCGCGCCGTCCACCATATCGAAGCCGACCATGGCATGGCCCGGGACGCCAGGTTTCTTGGTCCAATCGACCGCATCAAGCCTCAGGCTCGACGGCGACAGGTCGAGCACCGCCTCGACCCGGCTGCGGTGATCGTCGAACACCTGATACGTCACGTCGACCCCGGCCGGCCCGTGCAGAATGTCGGGTATCGGGTCGATACCGAAGCGCTGACGCGCCCGATCGTCCACGACGGCTTTGGCGCGGACCTGACTCCGCGCCGCCAGCTTGCCGCCCAACCGCTCGACCCAGCGCGCTTCGGTCGGAACGCCGTCGAGCTTGCCGATGCCTTCGAGCGTCAGCGCGGACTTGTCGAGCGTCAGCGAGAAGCGCCCGTCGGTCACGTCACGCTCGAACACGGCCCGCTTCACGCCGAGATTGGCCAGTTCGGCCTTGGCCGCGTAGTCGATCTCGTCGAAGCCCAGCTCGTTGTTCAGCGGGAAGCCCAGATGCAGGGTGCCGTCGGCCGTACCGGCGGTCCGCTTCGGCTCGAGCCCGATCTTCTTGGCATAACCCAGCGGCTTGTAGTCGAGCACGGTCAGCACGTCCTGGACGGGTCCCTGGATGCCGACATCGACCACCATGCGCTGCATATCGGCATCGAACTGGTCGATGACGATCGCCGCCTGCGGCACGTGCAGGCCCAGCAGATTGCCGGACGAGATCGCGAAATTCATGGAATCCTGGTTGAAGTCGATCTGGGCATCCACCCCCTGCAACTTGGGCAAGCCATGCAGATAATCGACCGTGAAACCGGTCAACCCCATCCGCCCCTTGAAGCTCGTATGGGTCAATTGCAGCGGGAACCGCTCGACCTGGGCGATCGCGGTCAGGTCGAGGCGATCGATCTTCCCGACCGACAGATTCTGGACGATCCATTCCCGCGCGCCCTCGGCCAGACCCTCGGGCCAGGTATGGGCCAGCCGGTCCATACTCATGCCGGTGATGGTGAGGCCCCCGGTCAGCGGCAAGGCGCCGGCGGTCGGCTCGGCCAGCGCCGGCTGCAGCCCGTCGAGCGTCGCATGCGCGTCGATCACCGGACCGTCCAGGTCGAGATGCAGCGTACCGAGGCTGAGCCGATGGGCGGCCGGATCGTAGTTCGCTTCGACATTCAGCGATTTCAGCGCGAGCTGGCCGCCGGCCAACTGCGGATCGACGATTTGACCGCTGCCGCCGTCCAGCCGGAAATGCACGTTGCCGAGCTGCAGCGGCAGCAGTTTGGCGCTGCCGTCGAGCGAGCCCGATAGCGTCAGCCGCACCTCGGACGCGACGGAAAGCTCCGGCGGCAGCGCCGAGGCCCATTTCGCCGGATCCAGTCCTTCGAGCGACAGGCTGAAGCGCGCGGCATCCGTTGCGCTATCGTAATGAACCCGTCCCGATGCCCGGCTGGTGCCTTTGCCGATCCCGAGCGAGGCGGAGGTTTCGCCCGAAAGGCCGTCGTCGGTCCGCGACAGGTCCAATTCGCCGTCGGTCAGACGCCAGACCACGTCGCTCGCGCGATCGTCGACCGTGATCGACGCCTCCAGGATCGAAAGCTGGTTCAACAGGTGCAAGGGATCGCCCGGCTGCGGCTTGCCGGCGAAGTCGTGCAGCAGGGCGATCAGCGCATCGGGCGGCGGCGCGGCGGAGGGCGCCATGGTTTCGGACGCAATCCCGGGCCCCAGATCGATGCCGATCGCGCCCTGCGCCGTCCGCAGAATCTTCAGATCCGGCCGCAGCAGGGCGATTCGGGTCGGCTCGAGCTTGCCGGTCAACAGGCCGCGCAGCGCGATCGTGACCGACAGTTTCGGCAGGGTCGCGACCGACATGCCGGCCGGATCGGTGACATGGATACCGGAGGCGACCAGTTCGGCGGTCGATCGGCCGGCGCCCCAGTTGAGCGACGCGCGGTCGATTTCGATCGCGAGCGGATCCGACCGGGTATTCAGCCAGGCGACCAGCTCCGGCTTCAGAAACCCAAGCTCGAGCGGCCCCCACTGCAGCCGGGCCGCCAGAAGGCCGACGCAGAGCAGGACCAATGCCACCAGGCCGCCGACGATCTCGACCAGCCACAGCAGCGGATGGGCCCAGAACGGGCGGTGTTTGCGGGGACGACGCGGGCGCGGCGATGCGGCCTCGGCCGAGTCGGCCGAGTCCTCGGCCGATTTCGTCTCTGCCTCGTCCTTCATCATGCCTAGTCGTGCCCTGCCGGCGCGGCCGGCGCAAGGGTTGCGTCTCGCGGGGCCGGCTTGCGGAGAAGGGCGCCGGGCGCTACGTCAGGGGTTCCGGGAACCAAGGGTGTGGGATGTCCGAGCCTTTCAAGCTAGCCGAGCGGATCCAAATCGCGCGTCTGCCCGAGGCGGCCGATACGGCGCAGACCGCAACCGAGTGGGAACGTTGGGTCACGTCGGCCGTGGAAATCGGCGACTCGGCGGGATCAAGCGATCCCGCCTTGGCCCTCGGGCACGGCATGTTGGCGGTCGCCGCCGACCCGGTCGCCCACGCCTGGCTCGACTCGGTCTTCGGCAATTCGCCCTATCTTACCCGGCTGGCACTGCGCGAGCCGGCGACGGTGCTGGCGGTCATGACCCAGGGGGCGGCCCCGGCGCTCGATGCCGCGCTCGCCGCCCTCGCCGCCATCACCGGCCATGAGGCCCCCAGCGACATCATGGCGCGGCTGCGCGGCGCCAAGCGCCGGGCGGCGCTGGTCATCGCGCTCGCCGACATCGCCGAGATCTGGCCACTCGACCGCATCACCGGCGCGCTCAGCGCGCTGGCGGATGCCGCCTTGAAGGCAGCCTGGCGTCATCTGCTGATCGGCGCCGCCAAGCTCGGCCAACTGGCGCTGGCGCATCCGGACGATCCGGAGCGCGATTGCGGCGTGATCGTGCTGGGCATGGGCAAGCTGGGCGCGCACGAGCTGAATTATTCATCCGATATCGACCTCATCATCCTGTTCGATGCCGAGCGGATGGACTATCGCGGCCGGAACGACATCCAGAGCCTGATGGCGCGGCTTGCCCGCGACCTGGTCAAGCTGCTGGAGGAGCGCACGGCCGATGGGTACGTCTTTCGCACCGACCTGCGCCTGCGCCCCGATCCGGCCTCGACCCCGCCGGCCGTTTCGGTCGCGGCGGCGGAAAGCTATTACGGCAGCCTGGGCCAGAACTGGGAGCGTGCCGCCATGATCAAGGCGCGACCGGTCGCGGGGGACATCCCGGCCGGCTATGCCTTCCTGAAGGCGCTCGGGCCCTTCCTCTGGCGCAAGCATCTGGATTTCGCGGCAATCCGCGACATCCATTCGATCAAGCGCCAGATCGACGCGCGCCATGGCGCGCCGGCCGCCGGCCTCGCCGGCCATAATATCAAGCTGGGTCATGGCGGCATCCGCGAGATCGAGTTCTTCGCCCAGACCCAGCAGCTGATCTGGGGCGGCCGCGAGCCGGCGCTGCGCAGCCCCGGCACGATCGAGACGCTCGAAGGGCTGGTCGCGGCCGGACGCCTGGCCGACCCGATCGCCGACGATCTGTCCCACGCCTACCAGGTGCTGCGCCGGGTCGAGCACCGGCTGCAGATGATCGAGGACGCCCAGACCCACAGCCTGCCGACCGATCCCAAGGCGTTGGATCGGTTGGCCGTCTTTCTGGGCTATCCGGGTGCGGGGCCGTTCGCGGCCGACCTCGGCCAGGAACTGTCGACCGTGCGCCGGCATTTCGCCGAGCTGTTCCGGGGCGCGCCGACGCTCTCGGCCGAGGGCAATCTGGTCTTCACCGGCAAGGATATCGACCCGGATACGCTGGCGACGCTCAAGACCATGGGGTTCACATCGCCGGAGCCGGTGGCCGACGCGATCCGCGGCTGGCACCACGGCCGTATCCGCGCGACGCGCAGCGCCCGGGCGCGCGAGCTGTTGACCGAGCTGACGCCGGCGCTGCTGCGCGTGCTGGGCAAGACCGCCGATCCGAACTTCGCCTTCGCCCGCTTCGATGAGTTCCTGGGTCATCTGCCGGCGGGCGTGCAGCTGTTCTCGCTGTTCCAGCATCATCCCGATCTGCTGCAGCTGGTCGCCGAGATCATGGGCGAGTCGCCCCAATTGGCGGTCCAGCTGGCGCGGCGGCCGCTGCTGCTCGACGGCGTCATCAGCGGCGCCTTCTTCATTCCGCTGCCGAACGACGAGCCGGGCCTGCGCCGGGCGCTCGCCCGGGATCTCAGCCTGTCGGTCGCCCGCGCGCGGGACTACGAGGACGTGCTCGACCTGACCCGGCGCTGGGCCAACGACCGCAAATTCCAGATCGGCGTCCAGCTGCTGCAGGGCCGGATCGAGGGTGCGCGCTCCGGCCGGCATTTCTCGGCCGTGGCCGATATCGTGATCGCGACGCTGCTGCCCCGGGTCGAGGAAGAATTCGCGCGCCAGCACGGCCGGGTCGCGGGCGGGCGCTTCCTGGTGCTGGGCCTGGGCAAGCTCGGCAGCTCGGAGCTCAACCAGCTCTCCGACCTGGATCTGATCTTCCTCTATGCCGTGCCCGAGGATGCCGACGCCTCGGATGGCGCGAAGCCGCTGCCCTATACGACCTACTACGCGCGCCTCGGCCAACGCCTGATCAACGCGCTGCAGGCGCCGACCGGCGAAGGCAATCTCTACGAGGTCGACATGCGACTCCGGCCGTCCGGCAATGCCGGGCCGATCGCCTCCCGCCTGGACGGGTTCCTGAGATACCATGAGGACCAGGCCTGGACCTGGGAGCGCATGGCATTGACCCGCGCCCGCGCCATCGCCGGCGATGGCGCGTTCGGCCGCGAGGTCGAAGTCCAGATCAAGCGCATCCTGACCAAGCCGCGCGACCCGGACCGGCTGCTGCTCGATGTCGACGACATGCGCATCCGCATCGAAAAGGCCCATCCAAAGCCGCTCGCCTGGGATGCCAAGCATCGGCGCGGCGGCCTGGTCGATCTGGAGTTCATCGCGCAATACCTGCAACTGCGCGTCGGGCCGGAGGATGAGAGCGTGCTCGTGCCGCCGACGGCGTCCGCCTTCCGCAGGCTGGTCGCGGTCCATCGGCTCGATGCGGAAGTGGGTGCCGAACTGCTGGATGGTCTGCATTTCTGGCATCAGATCCAGGGCGTGCTGCGCGTGGCGCTGGGCAAGGGCAGCGGCGAAGGCGGCAGCGCCAGCCTGCTCGCCCGCGCGCTGGTGCGCGCCACGGGCACCAGGAGCCCGGAACAGGCCCATCAGCGCCTGGACGAGATGGCGGCGCGCGGTTCGGCCCTATATGAACGCCTGGTCGCCCGGCCGGCGGCGGCGCTGCGCCTTGCCAACCCCGATCATCAACCGACGGAGACGAAGCTACCATGAGCCTCAGCATCGGCGACAAGGCCCCGGATTTCACGATGCCGACCGACGGCAACGGCACGATCAGCCTCTCGGCCCTCAAGGGCAAGAAGGTCATCCTGTATTTCTATCCGAAGGACGACACGCCGGGCTGCACCAAGGAGGCCTGCGGCTTTCGCGACGCGCTGCCGGATTTCTCGGGCGCCGGCGCGGTGGTGATCGGCGTGTCCAAGGACACCGTCGGCAAGCACGACAAGTTCAAGGCGAAGTACGAACTGCCCTTCACGCTCGCGGCCGACGTCGACGGCACGGTGACCGAGGCCTATGAGTGCTGGGTCGAGAAGAGCCTCTATGGCAAGAAATACATGGGCATCGACCGAGCGACCTTCCTGATCGGCGGCGATGGCGTGCTCAGGGGCATCTGGCACAAGGTCAAGGTCGACGGCCATGTCGATGCGGTGCTGACCGCCGCCAAGGCGCTCTGAGGCCCATGGTGGCGAGCCTGAGCGAAGGCGCGGTCGAGGTGCTGTCGACCGCCGCCCCGGCCGAGAAGATCCGGCTGACCCACGCGCTCGCCCAGGATTGGCGCGCCGGGCGGATCGCGCTGGGTGCCGGTCCGCCGCCGCCCCATCGACCGGCGCGACCGGCGGCGCCGGCGCTGCGCCTGCCGCGCGACATGCCGAAGCGGCGATCCGGCGGCGGCCTGCCCGCCCGCGTGGCCTTGCTGCACGCGCTGGCCCATATCGAGCTGAACGCGCTGGATCTGGTCTGGGATCTGGTCGCCCGCTTCGCCGATCCGGCCCTGCCACGCGAATTCTGGGACGACTGGGTCACGGTCGCCGACGAGGAGGCGACCCACCACGGCCTGCTGGCCGTTCGCCTGGCCGACCTGGGCGCGGCCTATGGCGACCTGCCGGCGCATGACGGGTTGTGGCAGGCGGCCGAGGCGACGGCGCACGACCTGCTCGCCCGCCTCGCCGTCGTGCCGCTGGTGCTTCGACGCGGTCTGCGCCACGCGGGGGCTGGAGCCGGAGCCGACCTGGCACGACCTGGTGCGCCGCCATTTCAAAGGGACCTTGAAGCGGCCGTTCAACACCGAGGCGCGCGACCAGGCCGGACTGCCGCCCGATTTCTACGAGCCCTTGGCGGCGCCGATGGACGAGCGCTGAAAGACGGAGCAAAGTCGGTCCGCCACATCGACGACGAACAGACAGGGGGAAGCCATGACGACCCACCTTGGAAGCTGTTTTTGCGGTGCCGTCACGATCGAGGTCACCGGCGCCCCGGAGGTCATGGGCTATTGCCATTGCCGCTCCTGCCGCTCCTGGTCCGGCGGGCCGGTCAACGCCTTCAGCCTGTGGAAGCCTGAGACCGTGCGCGTCACCTCCGGCGCCGAGCATGTCGCCAGCTATCAGAGAACCGACTTCAGCCAGCGCCAATTTTGCGCGAAATGTGGTGGGCATCTGTCGAACCGTCATCCGACCGTCGGCCTGATCGACGTGTTCGCCGCCACCATCCCGACGCTGGCGTTCGAACCGGTACTGCACGTCAATTATGCCGAGACCGTGCTGCCCATGAAGGATGGCCTGCCGAAGCTGAAGGACTTCCCGGAAGGATTCGGCGGCACCGGCGAGACGATGCCGGAATAGCAAGCCCCGTCGATCAGCCAAGTTCCGGATAGCGCCTCGCCAGCCAAGCCTGATAGCGCTTGCCGGCCTGTTTACGCCGGTATTGATTGAACAGCAGCGAAACCAGTGGCGACAGCGACAGTTTCGGCGCCGCGCCGCGCCCCAGCCGGCGCAATTGCCGCAGAATGAATGCCTGACTCGCTAGGGAGACCATCACCTTGTTCTTCGACTTCAGCAGGGGCAAAGCGGGCGCTGGCTGTTCACGCTCGCGCCATTGCCGGGGCAGATCCGGCGCCAGCGCCAGGCTGGTCGCCATGCCCGCGACCGCCATGCCGCTGGCGATCACCTTTTCGGCGGTGGCGCGGCTGCGGATGCCGCCGGTGACCATGACCGGCATGCGGGCCGCCCGCTGCAGTTCGACTGCGAATTCCAGGAAATAGGCCTCGCGCGCCAGCGTGTGCCCATCGGCGGTGCGGCCCTGCATCGCAGGGCTTTCATAGCTGCCGCCGGATAGTTCGAGCAGATCGACCGGCAGGTCGTTCAGCATCCGGATGACCTGCACCGCGTCGGCCTGGTCGAACCCGCCGCGCTGGAAATCGGCCGAGTTCAGCTTGACCGCGACGGCAAACCCCGGCCGAACCACGGCGCGGACCGCTTTGACCGCCTCGATCAGCAGCCGCGCGCGATTTTCGATCGCCCCGCCCCATCGGTCGGTCCGGCGGTTGGTCAGCGGTGACAGGAATTGCGACAGCAGATAGCCGTGGGCGCCATGGATCTCGACCCCGTCGAAGCCGGCGGCCTCGGCCTGCCGCGCGGTCGCGGCGAAGCGGGCGATGGTCTCGGCGATATCCTCCGAGCCCATCGGCGTCGGCCGCGCGAACAGCTTGGAATGCTTGCCGAGATCCATCGCCACGTCGGACGGCGACCAGGTCAGGCCACCCTGGGCCGCCTGGACCTGACGGCCAGGATGGCTGATCTGCATCCAGACCTGGGCACCGCCGGACTTGGCCGCCTCGGCCCAGCGCCGGAACGGCGTCAGGTCCGTGTCGGCTTCCAGCACCACGCCGGCCGGGCCGGTCAGTGCCCGCCCGTCGACCATGACGTTGCCGGTGATCAGCAGGCCCGCCCCGCCGGCCGACCAGCGACGATAGAGCGTGACCAGCCGATCGTCGGGTGCCTGAGCGGAGCCTGCGAGATTTTCCTCCGTCGCCGCCTTGGCGATCCGGTTGGGCAGGCGGGCGCCGTTCGGTAGGTCGAGCGGCGTGAACAGCAATGCGGCCATCTGAGGTCTCCAGTCGATGTTTACGATGACAACATAAGCACCATGTATGCATTGTCAACATTGACCGCCGAATTCTATTGTGAAAGGACAGGGGCGTGAGCCAGACAGAAAAATCGACCTATCACCACGGCGATCTGCGCCAGAGCCTGCTTGATGCAACGCTGGCCCTGCTGGCCCAGGGTGAGGAGCCGTCGTTGCGTGCCGTCGCCCGGCATGCCGGCGTGTCGCCCATGGCGCCCTATCGCCATTATCCGGACAAGGACGCGCTGCTGACCGCGGTGGCGTTGCGCGGGATCGAGGCCTTGCACCAAGCCGTCTGCGCAGCCGACGCCGCCGCCCCCGCCGGACGCGGCCTGCTGGCCCTGGGTCTCGCCTATGTGCGCTATGCCGCCGACCATCCCGTGCTGTTCCGCCTGATGTTCGGCCCGGCCCGGCCGCGCGCCGGGGGTGCCATCTGCGCCGCGTCGGAGACGGTCCGGCAGGTCATGCTGCACCGGCTCGCCGTCGAGGCGCCGGACCGGTTCAGTCCGGAGCTGGCGGTCGGCTGCTGGTCGCTGATCCATGGCCTGGCCCTGCTGGTGATCGACGGGCTGTTGGCCGAGACCGATCCGGACCCCCTCGCCGGCCTGGTCGAGCGCACGCTCCGCACGATGCTTCGGCCGGCCTAAATGGTCGTACGCTGGACGTATCGCGTACCGCTCGCTATGTTGCGTCATGATCAAGCGTTGCGCCGATAAACGGACCGAACGTTTCATTGCAGGCGACCGCGTGAAGGAGTTCGACTCCTTTGCGAATCAGGCACGGCGGCGCTTGGCGATCCTGACGGCCGCGACGCGGATCGAGGATCTGGCGGGCCTCCCGTCGAACAGATTGGAAATGCTCTCCGGCGATCGGGCCGGGCAATATAGCGTTCGGATCAATATGCAATGGCGGATCTGTTTCCGCTGGGATGGTGAAGGACCAAACGATGTCGAAATTGTCGATTACCATTGACGAAGGCGTGGTCGACGGCCTGCCGCCGACTCACCCGGGCGAAGTGCTGAAGGACGAGTTGGACGCGCTCGACCTGTCCGCCGCGGCTTTCGCCGCGGCACTCGACGTTCCCGCCAACCGGATCAGCACCATCCTAGCCGGCAAGCGGGCCGTGACGGCCGACACCGCCCTACGGCTCGGCCGCTTTTTCGGCACGAGCGCGAAGTTCTGGCTGAACCTGCAGGATCAGCATGATCTGAAACTCGCCGCCGCCAAGACCGGCTCGGCAATCGTCGAACGCGTCCGTCCGCGCGCGGCCTGAGCGACCCACGCCCCCAGCGCGGTCCTGCCCTCCACCCTCTTGCGCCGACGCACGCGAGCGTTATTAGTGGCGGATTCTCATCGCATCGCCGGTCGGAGCGGAGCCATGCTCGACGCCAAGAACCTGTTCACCTATCCCAAGTTCTGGGCGAAGCGCCTCGGACCGGCGCCGTTCCTGCCGATGAGCCGCGCCGAAATGACGGCACTCGGTTGGGACACCTGCGATGTCATCATCGTGACCGGCGACGCCTATATCGACCATCCGAGCTTCGGCATGGCGATCATCGGCCGGCTGCTGGAGGCCCAGGGCTTCCGCGTCGGCATCATCGCCCAGCCCGACTGGACCAGCGCCGACGCGTTCAGGGAACTGGGCAAGCCGAACCTGTTTTTCGGCGTCACCGCCGGCAACATGGACAGCCTAGTCAACCACTACACGTCCGACCGGCGCCTGCGCCATAACGACAGCTATACGCCCGACGGCGCCATGGGCAAGCGGCCGGACCGCGCCGTGCTGGTCTATAGCCAGCGCTGCCGCGAGGCGTTCAAGGAGACGCCGATCGTTCTGGGCGGCATCGAGGCGTCGCTGCGCCGCATCGCCCAGTACGATCACTGGTCGGAGAAGGTGCGCCGCTCCGTCCTGGTCGATGCCAAGGCCGACATCCTGGTCTATGGCAATGCCGAGCGCGCGATCTGCGAGATCGCCCATCGCGCGGCAGCCGGCGAGAAGGTGCGCGAGATCCACGACATCCGCGGCACCGCCTTCATCCTCGACCGCGTGCCCGATGGCTTCACGGTAGCAGCGCCCGACCTGGTCGACGAGGCCGTGCCGGAACTGACCGCCGACAGCGGCCCCTGGGTCGTGTCCGAAAGCCTGCGCCGGACCCCGCCGCCGACCGAACTGGACCTGGACGAGAATGGCGAGACGGTCGAGCCGGATGCGGCGGCGCTCGCCCGTGCCCGGCCCGACCCGTCGGCGACCGTGGTGCGCCTGCCGGCGTTCGAGCAGGTCAAGGACGACAAGATCCTCTATGCCCACGCGTCGCGCATCCTGCATCAGGAAAGCAATCCCGGGAACGCGCGGCCCCTGGTGCAGCGCCATGGCGACAAGGAATTGTGGCTGACCGCGCCGCCGATCCCGCTGGAGACGCCGGAGATGGACGGGGTCTACGACCTGCCCTATGCCCGCGCCCAGCATCCGTCCTACGGCGACGCCAAGATCCCGGCCTGGGACATGATCCGCTTCTCGGTCAACATCATGCGCGGCTGCTTCGGCGGCTGTTCCTTCTGCTCGATCACCGAGCACGAGGGCCGCATCATCCAGAGCCGGTCGGAAACATCGATCCTGCGCGAGATCGAGGAAATCCGCGACAAGGTCGACGGCTTCACCGGCGTGATCTCCGACATCGGCGGGCCGACCGCGAACATGTACCGGCTCGCCTGCAAGGATAAGAAGATCGAGGCGGTCTGCCGCCGGCCGTCCTGCGTCTATCCGGATATCTGCAAGAACCTCAACACCGACCATCAGCCGCTGATCGAGCTCTATCGCAAGGCGCGTGCGCTGAAGGGGATCAAGAAGATCCATGTCGCGTCCGGCCTGCGCTACGATCTCGCGGTCAAGAGCCCGGAATATATCAAGGAACTGGTGACCCACCATGTCGGTGGCTACCTGAAGATCGCGCCCGAGCATACCGAGGCCGGGCCGCTCGCGAAGATGATGAAGCCCGGCATGGGCGCCTACGACCGGTTCAAGGAACTGTTCGACAAATACGCCAAGGAAGCCGGCAAGCAGTATTACCTGATCCCGTATTTCATCGCGGCCCATCCGGGCACGACCGACGAGGACATGATGAACCTGGCGCTCTGGCTGAAGCGCAACAAGTTCCGCGCCGACCAGGTCCAGACCTTCCTGCCCTCGCCCATGTCGCTGTCGGCGACCATGTTCCATACCGAGCAGAACCCGCTCCGCCCGATCCGCCGCAAGGATGGCGAGCAGGTGTTCTCGGCCCGCGGGTTGAAGCAGCGACGGCTGCACAAGGCATTCCTGAGGTATCACGACCCGGAGAATTGGCCGACCCTGCGCGATGCGCTGAAGGCCATGGGCCGGGCCGATCTGATCGGCCCGGGCGCCCACCAGCTGGTACCGGCCTGGCAGCCGCCGGGCACGGGCAAGGGTGCGCCGTCGGCACGGACGACCAGCCGCAAGCCGGGAGGAACGACGCCGTTCATGCAGCAGCCGGCGAAGGGCGCGCGGAAGGTTGGGCCGGGAGATCGGGCGCGGCGCGGATAGCCTCGTAGGCAGTTCACGAATGAGGCGAGATCGGCATCTTCACCCTCGCGCCTTGAACCGACATCTCTCATCCTAGAGCTCGATGACATGAGGTCGGACCGACTTCATGTCTGAATCGCCCTCTAAATCAAATATTTAGAGACTGGTTCACCGATCAAGCCGAGCCGGTTTGATCGGATCAGGATCATGGCGCCCGCTGGTCAGTTTCAGAGGCGACTGGCAAAGCTTCAATTTGAGCCGACGACACCGTTTCTGGTGTGGATTGCCGAACGGCGAGATCGCCCATGTCCGCAGCCCACCATCGCGACGTCACCGCGGAGATAGTTCCCTCTTCGCAAACGGCGGTAGAGGGAACTACGCTGCCTCGAAGAACCGCCGCGCCAGACGCAGATCGTCGACGAACCTCCCGTATTCGGCCGCTTTCGCCGCCGGGTCGGGCAGGCGCAGCAGATAGGACGGATGGACGGTGACGAGCGCCTGCGTGCCGCCGGCCAAATCGATCAACCGGCCGCGGTTCTTGCCGATCGGCATCGGCTTGCCGAAGATCGCCTGCGCCGCGGTAGCGCCCATCGCCACGATCAGGCGAGGTTCGACCAGGCCGATCTCGCGATCGAGCCACCAGCGGCAAGCCTGGATTTCCCCGCCGCCCGGCTTCTGGTGCATGCGCCGCTTGCCGCGCGGTTCGAATTTGAAATGCTTCACCGCGTTGGTGACATAGGCCTGCAACCGGTCGATGCCGGCCTCGTCCAGCGCCCGGTCGAACACGTGCCCGGCCGGACCGACGAAGGGCCGACCGGCCAGATCCTCCTGGTCGCCCGGCTGCTCGCCGACGAACATCACCGGCGCCGCGGCCGGGCCTTCGCCGAACACGGTCTGGGTTGCCGGCGCCCAGAGCGGGCACCGGCGGCAATCCGAGGCCTCGGCGCGAAGCGCCTCCAACGAGCCCGCCTCCGACAAGTCGGCCACGGCCGTCGGCCGCCGCCGGTTGGCATCGCTCGGACCGTCCGCCACCCTTTCCTCCATCCATGCGTTACGCATCGCGAGTCGGAGGATTAATGGGCGACGCCTCCGATGAGTTCCCACGCGACCTTGTTCAGCCGGGGCGGAGGGCTCAGTCCAGGTCGCTGACCGCACCCTCGACGCCTTTCAGGCGCGAGGCAAGGGAGGCTTCGAGGAACAAGTCGATATCGCCGTTCAGCACCGCGCCCGAATTGCCCGTTTCGGCGCCCGTGCGCAGGTCCTTGACCATCTGGTAGGGCTGCAGCACGTAGGACCGGATCTGGTGGCCCCAGCCGATATCTGTCTTGGTCGCGTTCAGCGCATCGGCCGCGGCCTCGCGCTTCTGCAATTCCGCCTCGTACAGCCGGGCGCGCAGCATGTCCCAGGCGACCGCCCGGTTGCGGTGCTGCGAACGATCCTGCTGGCACGACACCACGATGCCGGTCGGGATATGGGTGATGCGGATGGCGCTGTCGGTCTTGTTGACATGCTGGCCGCCGGCGCCGGATGCGCGGAACGTATCGATCCGGCAGTCCTTTTCCTGAACATCGACCTCGATCTTGTCGTCGACCACCGGATAGACCCAGGCCGACGCGAAGCTGGTCTGGCGCCGCGCCTGGCTGTCGAACGGCGAGATGCGGACCAGCCGGTGCACGCCGCTCTCGGTCTTGAGCCAACCATAGGCGTTGGTGCCGATCACTTTGATCGTGGCCGATTTCAGGCCCGCCTCTTCGCCCGGACTCTCTTCCAGCCACTCGGTCTTGTAGCCCTTGGTCTCGGCCCAGCGCGTGTACATGCGCACCAGCATCTCGGCCCAGTCCTGCGCCTCGGTCCCGCCCGCGCCGGCATGGATTTCGATGTAGCAATCATTGGCGTCGGCATCGCCCGACAGCAGGCTTTCCAGCTCGCGCTTGGAGACCTCGGCCTTCAGGGATGCCAGATTGGCCTCGGCCTCTGCCACCAACTCGGGCTCGTCCTCGGCCTCCGCCAGCTCGATCATCTCGAGCGCGTCGGCCAATTGGGCCTCGATCTTGCGATAGCCGTTGATGGCATTGTCGAGCCGGTTGCGCTCGCGCATCACCTCCTGGGCGGCGGCGGCGTCGTTCCACAGGTTCGGATCTTCGGCCTTGGCGTTCAGTTCGTCGAAGCGACGGAGGGATTTCTCCCAGTCAAAGATGCCTCCTCAGCAGGGCCAACGACGAGCGGATCTCGTCGGCCACCGCTAGAATTTCCGCACGCATGCGTCTCTCCATAGGTCAAAAGGGTTGGCCCGGATGACCGGGCGGAACCGGGGTTCTAATACAGACCGCCCGTCCCCGTCGATGGCGCCGTCGCGGGGCGGGGGGCCGGCGGCGGCGGTACCGCCCCGGTCGGCGCCTGGGGCGCGGGCGGAATCGCCAGATATCCCGGCTGCGGCGCGGCCCCGGCGATCGCGGCACCATAGGCCGTCGCCGGCGGCTGCGGCTGGCCGACATGCAGCAGCGGCTGATCGTCCGCAACCGGCGCATTGGTCTGGTCCATATCGCCGATCGCGCCGGCATCGATGCCGCCGCCGTCGACCACCTGGTCGCCGGGGGTCGGTTCGGTGCCGGGCTTGAACGCTTCCCAGATCGTGTTGCGCTCGCTGCCGTCGGCCAGTTGGCCGTTGGCCGGATTGACCCGGACCAGACGCACGCCCGGCGGAATGCGGAAATCGATCGCCGGCTTGTCCTTGAGCGCGTCGGTCATAAATTCGGTGAACAGCGGCGCCGCGGTGCGCGCGCCCTGTTCCTGACGGCCGAGCGTGCGTGGCGTGTCGAACCCGACATAGACCGCGACGACCAGATCCGGCGTGAAGCCCACGAACCAGGTATCGAAGATGTCGTTGGTCGTGCCGGTCTTGCCGGCGAGCGGCATCTTCAGAACGTTGCCGACCGAGTAGGCCGCCGTGCCGCGCTGAACGACGCCCTGCATGATGTTGACCATCTGATAGGCCGTCGCCGGGTCCAGGATCTGCTCGCGCTCGTCCGGCAGGCTCGGCACCTCGTCGTCCGAACCCCAGTCGTAGTCGCCGCAGCGCGGGCAGTCGCGCTTGTCGTGCTTGAACACGATCTTGCCCTCGCGGTCCTCGACCCGATCGATCAGCGACGGCGTGATCTTCTTGCCGCCATTGTCGATCATGGCATAGGCGGTGCCGAGCTTCAGCGGCGTGGTCTGGCCGGCGCCCAGCACCTGGGCATAGAGCAGCGGCATCTTGTCCATCAGGCCCAGCCGCTCGACATAGGGCGCGATCTTGTCGATGCCGATGGTCGTCGCCATGCGGACCGTCATCAGGTTCAAGGATTTCTCGATCGCGACGCGCAGCGGCTGCGGTCCCGGCGCCTCGCCGCCTTCGAAATTATGCGGGCGCCACAGCGGCAGGCCCGGGCCCTGCTCCAGCTCGATCGGATCGTCGAGGATCAGGGTCGAGGGCGTCATGCCATTGTCGAGCGCGGCCAGATAGGCGAACGGCTTGAAGGTCGAGCCGATCTGGCGATAGGCCTGGGTCGCGCGGTTGAACTGGCTCGTGTCGTAGGACCAGCCGCCATCCATCGCCAGCACCCGGCCGGTATGGGGATCGAGCGCCACCATCGCGCCCGACACGTTCGGGATCTGCCTGAGCGCCCAATGGGCAAAGCTCGGCGGGGCCGCGGGGGCGGCCGGCTCCGCCACCTTGACGGGCTTGCCCTTCTGGGCCGTGGGCTTGGTCGCCGCCGTCTCGGTCATGACCGCCTCGACCAGGACCACGTCGCCGCGCTTCACGACCTGTTCGGCCGTCTTCGGCGTGGCGCCGACATGCTGGTCGTCGGTGGTCGGCCGCGCCCATTCCATTTCCTTCATGGGCACGGTGCCGGTCGAGCCGTCGACGAAGCCGATCTCGGCCGCGTCCGGCCTGACCTCGCGCACCAGCGCCAGCTTCCAGGGCGCGGCACCGCCCGGCACCGGCACGGCGGCCAGCGCCTGTTGCCAGCCCTTGGCTTCGGTGTTGAGTTCCAGATGGGTCACCGGGCCGCGCCAGCCATGGCGGCGATCATAGGTGACGAGCCCGTCCCTGAGCGCCTTGTCGGCATAGCTTTGCAGGATCGGATCGAGGCTGGTGCGGACCGACAGGCCGGACTTGTAGACCTTGTCCTCGCCGAAGCGCGCTATCAGCTCGCGCCGGACCTCTTCGGTGAAATAGGGGGCGGAGAACACCTGGGTCTCGTCGCGCTTCTTCAGCACGATCGGTTCGGCCTCGGCCGCGCGCGCCTCGGCCTCGCCGATGGCGCCGATCTTGACCATGCCGTCGATGACATAATCGCGCCGGCCCTTGGCCGCGTCGTAATGCCGGGCCGGGTCGTAGTTGGTCGGGCCCTTGACCGTGCCGGCGAGAAACGCCGCCTCGGACACGGTCAGCTCATCGACCGATTTGTTGAAATAGACGAGCGCGCCGGTGGCGATGCCATAGGCACCACGGCCGAAATTGATCTCGTTCAGATAGAGCTCGAGGATACGCTCCTTCGACAGCGCCTGCTCCATTCGGACGGCGAGGATCGCTTCCTTGATCTTGCGGGCGAAGCTGTACTCGTTGCCGAGCAGCATGTTCTTCGCGACCTGCTGGGTGATGGTGGACGCGCCGATCTGGCGCCGGCCCTGGCCGACATGCATGAAATTCTGGATCGCGGCGCGCACCATGGCCGCCGGATTGACGCCGCCATGGGTGAAGAACTCGCGATCCTCCGCCGCCAGCATCGCCTGGACCACGCGCGGCGGGATGGCCGAGATCGGCACGAACACCCGGCGCTCGGTCGCGTATTCCGCCAGCAATCGCCCGTCGCCGGCATGGACGCGGGTCATGATCGGCGGCTGATAGCTGGCCAGCTGCTCGAAGTCCGGCAGGTCCGACGCGTAATGCTCATAGACGACGAAGGCCGCGCCGGAGCCGAGCACCAGCAGCAGGAACAACGTGAAGAGCAGCGATTGGATATAGCGCATGCGCGGCAACGGGCTCATTTGATAAGAGCGGGCGCCGAACCAGACGGCGACCGGCGGATTTTACACCCTTTGCCGGCCCGTTGGGTATGACCCGCGGGCACCGGCCTTGCCAAGCGTATTTACGTCGCGGCAGCCCCGAAGGTTCCGGGGGCGCTTGGCCGTATTGGGGCCATATTCGCCGGCCATGCCGAGAACGGCACTGTCAGAAACGGCAGCGATTGAGGGTCTTGTCGTTCGCGAGGAACTCAACGAAGCGCCGGTCGATGGTCATCATCTGGCCTTCTGCCCTCATCAGCACGTCCTTTCAGTCGACGAGCGGCCATAGAACAAATCAAGAACAATCGCAAACGCGCGCCTGGTATTTTTCGCCCCGTCTGCGCCCCTGCGCTTTAAGGGGTTGTCGTTCCGGCCATCGCTCTTTATTGTCGGCTACGCGAAAATCCCTGGGGAAGCCCCGTCGATCTGATCGATGCGGCGACGTCGCCCCGGAGAACCCGATCGTCGGATGCGACCTATAGCGCTCCGACCTGGTTCCCGGCGGGGGCGTAGACCCTCAGCGGATCCTTTTATGAACCCCCGTGGCCAGGTTCGGACACCTATCCGAATCGCGGGGACCCGATGAACCCAGCCATGGCGCCCGCAAGAGCGCCGTTCGGCAGGATGTTTTCGAGGGTTCCGCCGGCCCGGCCAAACGAGAGCGCGCTGTCCCGCCGGTTTTCGCACGGCGTGAGACCGGCCGTGCTCCGGAGTAGATGCCTGATGGCACGACGCATGCTGATCGATGCGACGCATCCCGAAGAAACCCGGGTCGTCGTTCTCAACGGCAACCGTCTCGAAGAATTCGACTTCGAGACTTCCACCAAAAAGCAAATCAAGGGCAATATCTACCTGGCGAAAGTCACGCGGGTGGAACCCTCTCTGCAGGCCGCCTTCGTGGAATATGGCGGCAATCGCCACGGCTTCCTGGCATTCAGCGAAATCCATCCGGACTATTACCGGATCCCGGTCGGCGACCGGGAAGCGATGCTCGCGGCCGAACGCTATGACGACGAGCATGGCGACGACGATCATCCCCAGCTGCCGCACGAACATCACGAGCAGCCGGATCATGACGCCGAAGGCCATGATCACGATCACGGCGACCATGACCATGGCGATCATGGGCATGATCATGCCGAACACACGGTTCAGGCCGAATCCGGGCCGGCTCCGGTAGACTATCCGGCCCCGACGCTCGCAGCATCGGAAGGCATCACCGTCGGCTCGACCTACGCGGTCGAGATCGTCGAGCCGGCGCCGTTCGAAACGGCCGCCTCGGCCGATCCGACCGAGGCGCCGGAAGCCGGCATCGGCGGCGACAGCGACGGCGGCTCCAGCCATATCGAGCAGTCGGAAGAAGACCCGATCACGCTCGAGACCGTGGGCGGCGACGATTTCGAGGAAGTGCAGTCGCGGCCCCGCACGCGCCACTACCGCAGCTACAAGATCCAGGAAGTCATCAAGCGTCGGCAGATCCTGCTGATCCAGGTGACCAAGGAAGAACGCGGCAACAAGGGTGCGGCCCTCACCACCTATCTGTCGCTCGCCGGCCGCTATTGCGTGCTGATGCCGAACGCCGGGCGTGGCGGCGGCGTGTCGCGCAAGATCACGTCGGCCACCGACCGCCGCCGCCTGAAGGAGCTGATGGAGGAGCTGGAGGTGCCGGAGGGCATGGGCGTCATCGTGCGCACCGCCGGCAGCGAACGCTCCAAGGCCGAGATCAAGCGCGATTACGAGTATCTGCTGCGTCTGTGGGACGAGATCCGCGAGATGACGCTGCAATCCTCGGCGCCGGCCCTCATCTATGAGGAAGGCAGCCTGATCAAGCGCGCGATCCGCGATCTCTATGCCCGCGACATCGAGGAAGTGCTGGTCGAGGGCGAGGACGGATACCGGACCGCCAAGGAATTCATGCGCATGCTCATGCCGAGCCATGCCGCGCGCGTCCGTCCCTACCGCGATCCGGCGATCCCGCTGTTCCATCGCTTCCAGGTCGATGCCCAGATCGACCAGATCCACAATCCGGTCGTCCAGCTCCGTTCGGGCGGCTATATCGTCATCAACCCGACCGAGGCGCTGGTCTCGATCGACGTCAATTCGGGCCGCTCGACCAAAGAGCGCAACATCGAAGAGACGGCGACCAAGACCAATCTCGAAGCGGCCGAGGAAATCGCCCGCCAGCTCAGGCTGCGCGATCTGGCCGGCCTCGTCGTCATCGACTTCATCGACATGGAGGACGGGCGCAACCAGGGCGCCGTCGAGCGCAAGCTCAAGGATGCGATGAAGAACGACCGGGCGCGTATCCAGCTCGGCCGGATCAGCCCGTTCGGCCTGTTGGAGCTGTCGCGCCAGCGTCTGCGCTCCAGCCTGATCGAGGCCTCGACCCAGATTTGCCCGCATTGCAACGGCACCGGCACGATCCGCTCGACGGAATCGACGGCGCTGGTCGTGCTGCGCGCGCTGGAGGAAGAGGGCATCCGCCGCCGGACCGCCGAAGTCGCGATCTATGTGCCGACGCCGATCGCGCTCTATGTGCTGAACCAGAAGCGCGACACGCTGTCGATGATCGAGCAGCGCTACGGCTTCCGCGTCATGGTCCTGCAGGACGATACGCTGGTGCCGCCGGCCTTCCGCCTGGAGCGGGTCCGCGCGATGACGCCGCAGGAACTGGCAGCATTGCCCGTCCCGGTCACGCCGCCGCCGGAGGAAGAGGAAGAAGAATACGTCGAGGAATTCGACGAGCCGGTCGAGACCGAGGGCGAGACCCGCGAGCCGGCCGCCCGTGGCGAGAAGCCCGCTGGCGAAGAAGCCGGCAGCGAAGAAGACCGTCCGCGCCGCAAGCGCCGTCGGCGCAAGCGTCGGCGTCCGGGCGAGGAGCAGGGCCAGGCCCTGGATGGCGAAGAGAATGCCGTCGAAGGTGACGAGGAAGACGGCGACGAGGCTGAAGGCGCCGAGCCGGCAGTCGAAGGCGAGGAAGCCCCCGACGCCGCGGCCCCGTCCGACGTGGTTGGCGCCGATGGCCTGTCCGACGCGGAGCGCAAGCGCCGCCGGCGCGGCAAGCGGGGCGGTCGTCGTCGGCGCCGCGAGGACGAGACGGGCGCACCCGCGGCACCCGCCGTGGTCAACGCCGCCGGTTTCCCGATCGAAGAAGAGGATCCGCTCGATTATCGCCCGGCCGCGCTCGACTTCGCCCGCGACGGACGCGAGCATCTGTTCGCCATGCCCGGCGAAGAGGACGATATCGCCCCGACCGCGCCTGCCGCAGCACCGGTCGTGAGCGAAGCCGTAGCGGTCGAGACCGCGACCGATGAGAAACCGAAGCGCCGCCGCGCCCCGCGCAAGAAGGCGGACGCCGCTGCACCGGTCGTCGAGGCGGTCGAGCCCGCAGCGGTCGTCGAAGCGGCCGCACCGGCCGAGACGGTCGCCGAGGAAGCCCCGGCCGAAAAGCCGAAGCGTCGCCGGGCCCCGGCGCGCAAGAAGGCTGATGCCGAAGCCGTAGCCGAGCCGGCGGCCCCCGTCGTCGAGGCGATCCCCGAGCCGACTCCGGTCGTCCCGGCCGCCATCGAGGTCGCCCCGCTACTGATCGAGACCCCGCCGGTCGAAGCGCCCCCGATCGTCCCCCCGGCGGCCGAACCGGCTGAGCCGGCGGGCCCGCCGCGCCGAGGCTGGTGGAAACGCCTGATCGAATAGCAGACGAAGACGAAAAGCCCCGGATGGTCCGCCATCCGGGGCTTTTTTCATTCCCGCTTTCATTCGTCATTCCCGCGAGAGGCGGGAATCCAGAGCGAGCGAAAGGTCGTCGGGCAGCCTTTACTGCTACTCTGGATTCCCGCTTTCGCGGGAATGACAAAAAAACTACCGCTTGCCGCGAAACCGCCGCTCACTCTCGGCGATCTTCACGTCGTTGATGCTCGCCTGGCGCCGCTCCATCAGACCCTCCGCGTCGAAATCCCAATTCTCGTTGCCGTAGGACCGCCACCATTGGCCGGCGGCGTCGTGCCATTCATATTGGAAGCACACGGCGATGCGCGTGTCGGAGAAGCAGAACAGTTCCTTCTCCAGATAATAATCCTGCTCGCGCACCCATTTGTCGGCCAGGAAGGCGCGGATTTCGTCGCGGCCGCGGATGAAGCGCTCGCGGTTGCGCCATTCGGAATCCGGGGTATAGGCGAGCGACACGCGCGCCGGGTCGCGGCTGTTCCAGGCATCCTGGGCGGCCTGGACTTTGGCGCGGGCGGTCTCGGCGGTGAACGGCGGCTTGATGACGGGCGGTGCCATGATGATCTCCTTATAGAAATCTATTTCCGGGTAAATTCAGTCGAGCGCCATCAGCCGGGCGGCGACTTGGTGCGCGTCCCGGGCAGCGTCGGGCCGGCCCTCGACCATCGCCGCGACGATGGCGCCCTCGATCAGCAGGAACAGCGCCCGATCGAGCGTCCCCTGCCCGGCTTCATCGACGACGTCGCCGACGAACCGGGCGAGCGCCAGCTTATGCCGGGCCGACAGTTGGCGCACCGCATGGGCCGGGTCGGCCAATTCGCCGGCGGCGTTGATGAAGGCGCAGCCGTGGAAATCCGGCTGGCGAAACCACTCGTCCAGCGCATCGAACAGGGCGAGCGCCCGGCCCGGTCCGGCTGGCGCCAGCGCGGTCACGCGGGCCTCGTACCAGGCCATCCAACGCCGGTCGCGCCGCTCCAGTGCCGCCAGCACCAGGCCGTCCTTGTTGCCGAACTGGTTGTAGAGGCTCATGCGCGCGACCGAGGCCTCGGCCAGAATCGTATCGACCCCCGTGCCGTTGATGCCGTCGCGATAGATCAACCGCTCCGCCGCCGCCAGCAGCCGATCGCGAACCTCTTCCGTCGTGGCACGCATGATTTCTCCATATAGAACGTTCTTTCTACATGGCATGGGCATGATCGAGGATCAAGCGATATCGGCATCAAATCAGGTCGAACCCAGATACCGCCGCTGGATCGCCCGGGCGGTACCGTCGTCGTCGACGGTCTTGAGTGCTACGCGCAGGCGGCGCACCAGATCGGGCGCGCAGCGCTTGGCACAGGCGAGATAGATCAGGTCGGTATAGAGCACGCGGCCGAACACCAGCGGTGCCGCCTGCCCCGAGCGGCGCCATTTCCATTCCGTCTCGATGATGCTGTTGAACCAGGCATCGACCCGGCCGAACCGCAGCATGTCCACATCCGAGACGCCGATTTCGGCATGGATCAGGCGGCCGTCGTCGAAGCCCATGCCGTGCAACGTCGCCTCTTGCGCGCTGCCGCGCCCGACCAGGATGGTGTTGAGCCGGGTCTTGGCGTCGGCGAAACTGTCGACCGGACGATCGAGCGTCGCGAACGCGCGTTCCAACGGATAGATCGGCGCGATCCAGGTATAGGCGGCCTCCCGCTCCGGCGTGCGCGCCAGCGGCGTGATGAGCGCGTTCTCGGTGGCGGCGGCCTCCTCCTGTCCGCGTTTCCACGGCAGGAACCGAAATTCCGTCTGATAGCCGGCCCGTCTCGCCGCCTCGACGACGATATCGGCGACGAAGCCATGGGCATGCTCGCCAACCGGCGCCTCGATCATGGTCATGGGCGGCGCATCGAGCGTGTATAGAGACAGGTCTTCGGCCCGACCCGCGGTCGCATTGCCGGTCCAAGCGATGCAGACGGCGATGGCGAGACCGCCTGTCCGGAAGATCCGTTCCATTTCCAACCCCGCCAAACGCTTCGGCCGAGGACCAGGTCCTCGCCATTCAGAGGCGAAGGAAGCCAGCGCCGCTCGCGCGATACGATCACGAAGTGAAGGCCGATTTTTTCCGTGGCGCAAGCACCAACGAACGGGACCGGGCGCCCGCCGGCCAGCGGCCTCAGGGTCGCCTGAGCAGATAATACCCGAACCCGAGCGTCTGCCGCCCCCAGCGCAGATACGCATCGTGCCAGCGCTGGGCATCGGCGGCGATGGCGGCCGCATCGGGATCGCGCGGGTTGGCCGCGGCCCAGCGCAGCTTGGCCCGGCAATAGAGCCCCTCGTACTCGTCCCATTCGTCGGCATTGGCCGTGGCCGTATAGAGCACCTGGAAGCCGGCGCGGATCGCCCGCTCCGCGTTGCCGGCGTGATCGGTCATGTCCTCTTCATCGGCGCCCAGCACCGCCAGATAGGCCCGGTTCGGCTGCTGGCGCCAGTAGCCTTCGCCCACCAGCAGCAGCCCGCCCGGATCGAGCACCGCGAAGGCGGTGGCCAGCAGCCCGGCATAATCGCCCAGCGCGTGGCTGGCACCGAGACACAGGGCGGCGGCGAAGCCGTCGTCATTGGCCAGATGCAGCGTCGCGTCCTCGTCGATCAACGCCACCCGGTCGGCCAGACCGCGGTCCTGGGCGTCGGCCTCGCCCTCGTCCAGAAAGGACGCGTTCAGGTCGACCCCGACCCCGGTCGCGTCCGGATAACGCGCCAGAATATCGAGCAGCAGGGCCGCCTTGCCGCAGCCGATATCCAGCACGCGCGCGCCCGGGCGCAGCTCCAGCAGATCGATCAGCCGCGCCGCCTTTTCCGCCGACAACGGGCTGCAGAAGCGATGATCGGCATGGCCGATGGTCGTCGCCTTGAAGCGGGCGTCGACCGCGCTCATCGCCGCCAGGCGGTAAGCCGTTGCGCCGCCGCCGCCATCGCCTCGGTCGAACCGGCAAACGAGAAGCGGACGAAGCGATTGCCGCGCCCGCCGTCGAAATCCTTGCCCGGCGCCGCCGCGACGCCGGTCTCGTGCAGCATGCGCCGGCAGAATTCCAGGCTGTCGTTCGTCAGGGTCGCGACGTCGGCATAAAGATAGAACGCGCCATCGGGCGGCGCGAAATGCGAGAAGCCGGCCTTGGGCAGCTCGTTCAGCAACAATTCGCGGTTGGCGGCATAGCGACGGACATTGGCCTGCAGCTCGTCATGGCAGTCGAACGCGGCGATCGCGGCCCCTTGCGACAGGGTCGGCGGCGAGATCACCATGTTCTGGGCCAGGCATTCGACCGAGCGGATGAGATCCGGCGGCACGATCATCCAGCCGAGCCGCCAGCCAGTCATCGAGAAATATTTGGAAAAGCTGTTGATGACGAGCGCATCCGGCGCCATTTCGGCCGCCGTGGTCGCGGTCCGGCCATAGGTGATGCCGTGATAGATCTCGTCCGAGACCAGGCGGATGCCGCGCCGGGTGCAATAGGCCGCCAGATCCGCGAACTCGGCCGGGGCCAGCATGGTCCCGGTCGGGTTCGACGGGCTCGCCACGATCAGCCCGTCGATCGGGCCCGCGACCTTGTCGAGCAGCGCCGGGGTCGGCTGGAACCGGTCCGCCTCGCTCGCCTCCAGCTCGACCGCCTCGATATCGAGCGCGGTCAGGATATGGCGATAGGCCGGATAGCCCGGTGCTGCGAGCGCCACCCGGTCGCCCGCGTTGAACGCGGCCAGAAAGCCCAGGAGGAAGGCTCCCGACGCGCCGACCGTGACCGCGATGCGGGCCGGATCGACCGCGACACCATAGGTATCGCGGTAATGGCCGGCGATCCGCTCGCGCAGCTTCGGCAGGCCCAGCGCATCGGTATAGCCCAGCGGCGAGGCGCGCAGCAGGCGGGTGGCTTCCGCTACCACGCCCTCGGGCGCCCCGGTCGCGGGCTGGCCGACCTCCAGATGCAGCACGTCGGCGCCGCCATGGGCGAGGCGGTTGGCCTCGCGCATGACGTCCATGACGATGAAGGAGGGGATCTGTCCCCGCGTACCGAGCTTGAGCGCCATGGCTTTAAGTCACTAAGTCGCTATTTCACGAGATCGACGGTCTGGGAGAAGCCCCAGCCGCGCGGATCCTTGGCGATCGCGCAGCTCTTCGGGTTGCGCACCAGGCCGTCGGGACAATTGAGCACCGTCACACGATCGGGCACGGCCGAAGGGCCGGTGTCCTCGGGCCGGCGCATGGCCGTGACCGAGACCACGGCGCCCTGGCTCATCCGCAGCGTGCTGAACGCGATGGCGGCCAGATCGCCCGGTGCCGAGGTTCCGCCGCTGCCGGCGAAGGCGCCCAGCACCTGGCTGCTGTTGGCGTTATAGGCGATGGCCGGCACCAGCCCCAGTTGGGCGACGGGGTTGCCGGCAATCGGCGCGGCCGCATAGATCGCCGGGGCGGGCAGCCGCTGATGGGTGCCGAACAGCGCGCCCATGGACAGCGCGCAGCTGACCACGCGGCCACTGGCGTCGGACACGACGAAGCCGGTGCTGGCACTGGGTTGGTCGGCCGGCAGCGTGGTGCCCCCCATCGCCTTGGCGAACGCCGCGGCGGCACCGGCACGCGCGATCCGGAAGCGCGCGGCAGGATCGGCCGCGGCCGATTCGTCGGCCATCAGCGTGCTATAGGCGCCGGCCGCCACGCGACCGCCGGCGATCGGCGCGAAATAGATCGTGTCATGGTTCGACGGGACCTGCATCGCCGGGCGCCAGGCCGGCGCGTAGGAGGCCAGCGCTTGCGCCGGCAGGCCGCCGGCGATCAGTTGGCGCGCCACGTCGCCCGTGTAGAAATCGCTGGCGCCATTCAGGCGCAACTGGCTGAACACGCCGGCCACCGCCGGTTCGGCCTGTTCGGCACCCGGCGGCAGCGTCACGCCGGCCGCGGCGGCATCGGCCGTGAGCTGGGCCGAGACCGGCACGCCCTTGGCCGCCATCCGCTCGACGCCGACCACGACCTGGCGCCAATCGAGCTTGCCGTAGCGCGCCTGCAACGCGGCGAGGCCGCGCACCATGCCGGGGATCTCGACATTGCTGCCGGGGACCGGCTGGGGCAGGAACTGGATCGCATCCACCGCGGCGCTGTCCGCCTCGCGTACCAGGCAGACGCCGCCGCCCATCAGGCCGGCGCGGGACGGCAGGCTGACGGTCAGCATCAGCGCGATCGCCGCGGCGGCATCGGCGGCATTGCCGTTCTGGCGCAGGATGCTGTCGCCGGCGCCGACGGCGCTCGGCTCGTCGGCGGCGATCGAGCCCAGGTACCGGGTCTGGATCTTCTGCACGTCCGCGCTGTCGGTATTGGCCGAAAACCAGCCGCCGATCGTGCTGCAGCCGCCGACCGACAGGGCCACGAGACCGCTGACCGCCGCGCGGGCGACGCGCCCGGCGGATTGACGACGCACGGCGATCGGCTCGATATTGGCCGATGTTGAAAGGATGCCGCTCTTGCTGAATGCCATTCTCTACCGGGTCCTCGTTCTGGGCGTGATCGCGAGCATCGCGTTCAGTCGTCCCGCCGCCGCACAGGAAGCGCCGGGCCTGATCCGTGATGCCGAGATCGAAAATACGATCCGTGCCTATGCCACGCCCCTGTTCCGTGTCGCGGGGCTCGATGCCGACTTCGTTCAGATCTATTTGGTGAACGATCCTCAGATCAATGCTTTCGTGGCGGGTGGGCAGCGTCTGTTCATCAATACAGGGCTCTTGCTCCGGAGCCAACGGGCGAACCAAGTGGTCGGCGTGATTGCGCACGAAACCGGCCATATGGCGGGCGGCCATCTGGCGCGCAGCCAGGAAGCGCTCGACAATGCCACGGCGGAAAGCATCATCGCCTTCGTGCTGGGCGCCGCCGCCGCGGTAGTGGCGCGCGACGGCTCGGTCGCGGCCGGCGCGTCCGCCGCCGGTCAGTCGATGGGCCTGCGTTCGCTGTTCGCCTATTCGATCGGGCAGGAGGAACGGGCCGACCAGGCCGGCGTCGGCTTCCTCGATCGGACCAACCAATCCGCCCGCGGCCTGCTGGAATTCTTCCAGATCCTTCAAAAAGAAGAATTCCTGCTGCCCGCCAATCAGGACCCGTATCTGCGCACCCATCCGCTGACCAGCAGCCGCGTCGATTTCGTGGCCGACCATGTCGCCCATGCCAAAACCTCCGACTCGCCCGATCGGCCGGGATTCGACGAGATGCACAAGCGCATGCTGGCCAAGCTGCGCGGCTTCCTGCTGCCGCCGGGCCAGGTGACGCAGCTCTACCCCGAGACCGACACCAGCCTCTACGCCCGCTATGCCCGCGCCATCGCCTATCACCGGGTGCCGATGCACGACAAGGCCATGGCCGAGATGGACAGCCTGGTCAAGGAGCGGCCTGAGGATCCGTATTTCCAGGAGCTGAAGGGCCAGATCCTGTTCGAGAGCGGCCATATCCGCGATTCGGTCGCGCCCTATAAGAAGGCTGCGGCATTATTGCCCAAGGAGCCGCTGCTGAAGGTCGAGCTCGCGACCTCGGAGCTGGAGATCGAGGGCGACAAAGCGCTCACGGCCGACGCGGTGGCGCTGCTGCGCGAGGCGATCCGCGTCGATCCGACCAATACCGACGGCTGGCACGAGCTGGGGATCGCCGAGGGCCGGACCGGCAATATCGGCAATGCCGCCCTGGCCTTAGCCGAAGAGGCGCAATTGATGGGCGACCGCAAGACGGCCGCGATGCAGGCGACCCGGGCGGCCCAACTGCTGCCGCGCGGCTCGCCCGGGTGGCTTCGGGCCGACGACATCCGCCGCCAGTCCAAGGCCGACCGGGACAACGACCGGGGCTGAGCCATAGCGTCGCCGCGATCATGCCCGACCCCTCCCGGGGGTTGCCGTTGCCGCTTCGGGGTGCCTAAGGTGCTGCTTCATCCTGGCGCCAGAATCGAGACCCGTTACATGTCGTTTCGCCGCTTGCTGTTGTTGTTCATGCCGATCGTGGCGCTGACGCTGTCGCCCCTGCGCGGCCATGCCGCCGATGCGTTGACCCAGGTCCAGACCGACCAGGTCAACAAGCTGATCCACGATTACTTCCTGAACAATCCCAAGGCCCTGATCGAGGCGATCGAGCATGCCGAGGCGAGCGTCAAGGAAGACGAGCAGGGCCAGGCCAAGGCGGCGCTGCAGTCCCATCGAGAAGAACTCGAGCAGGATCCGACCTCCCCCGTCCTGGGCAATCCGAAGGGCGACGTCACCATCGTCGAGTTCTTCGATTACCGCTGCCCCTATTGCAAGGTCACGGCGCCGACGCTGCAGACGCTGATCGGGCAGGATCGCAAGGTCCGGCTGGTCATGAAGGAATTTCCGATCCTGGGCAAGGAATCGGTCTTCGCGTCGCGCGTGGCGCTCGCCGTCGGGAAACACGGCAAATATGCCGAGTTCCACCAGGCGATGTTCGCGCTCAAGACCAAGGTCGACGACGCTCAGACGCTCGAGGTCGTGAAATCGCTCGGGCTCGATCCGGCGCAGATCAAGCAGGAGGCCCAGGGTTCCGACATCGACGTGATCCTGAAGCATAATTACGACCTGGCGAAACAGCTCAATCTCAGCGGCACGCCGGCCTTCGTGATCGGCGACACGCTGCTGCCGGGCGCGGTCGAGCTGAAGGATTTCCAGGACGCCGTCGCCACGGCCCGCAAAGGCTGATTGCCGCGACAAAACCGATGTCCAACGCCGCTGAACGAAAACTGAATGAACTGCTGAAGGCGCTCGACCGGTCCCTGGCGACGGTCACCGCCACGGCCGAGGCGGCGCGTGCCGGGATTCGGGTGCGGGCGCTGGCGCCCTACTACGACTATCGCGCCAGCCTCGACGAATACGAGGCGATCGTGCTGGTCATCCGCAATGCGCTGGTCCAACAGTCCGAGGTCGTGGCCGAGCGCACCCGGCAAACGCTGCTGGCCCGCGAGCGCGAGATCCTGGCGCTCTCGATCCGCGCGGCATTGGATTTCTTCTTCTCGCTTTCCGCCATTCCGAACCTGTCGCTCGGCATCCGGGAATGCTTCACCCAGGAGCTGCGCTCGCTGAAGAATGCCGAACGCCGGGTCAGCTCCGACATCCATCGCGGCTCGATCCCGCCCGACCTGGAAAGCGACCTGGAAACCGCCCGCGAGATCCTGGGCGAGATCATGCAAAAGGCGCCGACCATGCTGAGCTTCGATTAGCGACAGCGGCGCCGGCCGCAAGGCCGGATCGGGATGGAGTTGCGGATGGTCTGCTTTCCGACGGAGAAAGCAAAACCCAGACATTCGTACGACCTTGATTCCTGAGAGCCCAGCGGGTCCTTATGCTCACGACCTATGGCCGGGGCGCGCTTGCACGAGGACAAAATGAACGAAAGCACTTTGCGACGATTTCCAATTTGTCCTGCTATTTTTATCGCGGGTATAGTGACGGCGATAATCTCCCCAGTCAGTTCTCGCGCGGATATTGACGGCGCCTCTGAGCTGTTCAGGTACACCTACGAGGATTGGGCAAAAAAATGTTCCCCGCTTTCGGCGAGTTGTAAGGCTGAACTGGCCGGTGCAATTGCAGCCGTAATTAATCTCGATCTGAACACGAAGAAAATACAAAACAACGATCCTGCCAATGTTTGTGTCCCCGATAAGCTGTCCACAGGCAGTTTGGCAGAGCAGTTGTATGAATTTGAGATTACAAATCGCCTGTATCGAGGCTCTTTGTTTGGGGTGAGCGTAAGGCTTAGCCTGCTCAAGATTTTTGGGTGCGATCGGAAGGTGATAAATTAACTAGCCAGTGCCTTGTCTGTTTTCGGGAACAGCCTTGGTCTATCCCTATGGCGTAGTTGGGTCGAGTGCCGCCGTTGACGAACCATCCGCGCTCTCCCAATCTCCAAGAATGAAACGCAACACTGACCCTGAGTATTGGCCCGACCACCTTCATCCTGTCTTCGCTGCGATCGGGACAGCGATGGCTGGGTGTGAATCGGCGCGGGATCCCGGCGCCGATCGGCGTCCCAAGTGTTTGATCTCAAGAGCGTAGGAGGGGGCACGACGTCGCGCCGCTTCACACGGAAGGGTTGGATGAAGCCTACAGGACCTGCGAAATGCGTGGATGGATTGGGGTTCTGCACGATGCAGTTCCGCAGGGGAGTATCCCGCCAGATGGCAAATTGCGCGCCGAGGCCGTGTTTGAGACGAGGGGCCCTGTATATCGGCTTAGCGAAGCAGGGTGGGAAACTCGTATTGAGGCGCCACCGGGTTCCTGGTGACGGTAGTCGCAAACTCAGGCTTCTGGCAACGACTTTGCAGACCGATCGAGGCCCGGTATGGCTGCTGCCGCGCGGTGATGGCCTTGTCGCGCCAGGGTCAATCGAACATGCCCCGCCGACAAGGCCTGACCGCCAAATACAGTGCGGCCGATTTACTGGATCGTGCGGCCTTGGTCGGTGACCTCGGACATGAAGCTGCGCACCGTGGCGTTGATGAACTCCAGATCGGCCGGCTTAAAGCCCGGCGATGCTGCGACGTGTCCTTGAACCGAGGGGATGGTGACGTGCCGGCCATCAGGGATCGCGGCGGCAGCCTCGATTCCTTCTTCGACCGGATTGTAGAGGTCCAACTCGCCAGACATCAGAAGTGCCTTCGCCTTGATGGCATGCAGGGCGCGAATTGGATCGCCGCCATAGATTGGCTTGCCGTCCACCAGCGTATCGCCAACATTGTGGCGGTCATATGCCCAACTTTGGGCGATCCAATCATTCGCGTCGGCCCCGCTTTTGACGAGCGCGTCCTCCTGTCCCTGAATCCATGACAGCACGTCCAGCGGAGAGGTGAATTGCTGCCGCATGGCATTCGGCGTGCGCGTGTCGAGCACCGACACGGCTGCGCGCGCGCGCAGCCCGGCGACGGGTTCTTCGGTGTAGTTGCCATTCTTGAACGCCGGGTCGAGCATTATAGCTTGCCGTGTCGCCTGGTTAACCGAGATCGACCATGCAGACGTGCGCGCCATCGGCGTCAGCGCGACCAGGCCGTCCATCATGTCCGGGTGGCTCACGCCCCATTGCAATGTCTGCATCCCACCCATTGAGGCCCCGGCCACTGCGACCAGATGCTTGATGCCAAGGTGTTCGAGCAGCAGATTTTGGCTTTGTACCATGTCTCGGATGGTAAAGTGCGGGAAGGCCGGTCCGTGCTGCGTCTGGCTGTTGCTCGGCGAGGTCGTGATGCCGTTTCCGATTGCGTCGGTCTTGATCACGAAGAGTTTGTTCGTGTCCAGGCCACGCCCTGGTCCGATCAGGAAATCGATCCGATGATGGTTGCCGCCGATCGCGGTTACCATCAGCACGGCATTTGACTTGTTCGCGTTGAGTGTACCCTCCGTCATGTAGGCGATGGAGAAGTCGTGAATCACCTCTCCACTCTCAAGCTTCAGATCGCCTATCGCGTAGCGTTGAAGCCCTGGCTCTTCGGCGTGCGCTGCGCCGAATGTGAGGCCGAGTGCCATAACGGCGGCTGCAAAAATCCGATGCATGTAGAACTTTCTGGTTTTGGGGATTGTAACGATACCGAGGAGTATCATCCCAACCGCATTTGCCAACAAGAGATGGCCAGGCGCTGGGCAACCCTCAGAGTCCGTTTGAAAACGTTCAGTGGGCGATGCGCCTGAGCAGGAGGCTGCCCATGGCGACGTGGATCATGGCCTCGGAGACATCGAGGCGGGCCTCGTAGTCACGCACCAGGCGACGCCAGCGGGTCATCCATCCGAAGGTCCGTTCGACCACCCAGCGGCGCGGCAGCACCTTGAAGCCGGGTTCGTGATCGATGCGACGGACAATCTCGACAATGAAGTCGAGGAAGGCGGCCTTGTCCATGAGCTTGGTGCGATCATAGGCGCCATCGGCGAAGAGATGTTTCAGCCAGGGCCAGCGTTTGCGAGTGCTGTCGAGGATCATCTGGGCGCCGGCCGAAACCGACCACATCATTACGGGCTCTCACCAGTGCGACGGATGACTTGATCATATCGAGGCGCTGACATTTCGCGCTACTGGATCGCAAAACTTACAACTTTATTGCTGCTGTTCAATGTCCGCTATCGAGCATCGCGAAATTTTGCCGGAGCGGCATACTCGGGTCGAAAGCGGCTCCCGTCCGCCCCTCCTATTCCGCGTCGCCCTGGTTCTTCGGCAGCGCGCGCTCGAACGCTTCCAGCCCCAGGCAGGCCTCGTGGATCCGGCGGATGGTGGGATAGGGCGCGAGGTCGAGCTTGAAATTCTGCGAATTGACGACCTGCGGCACCAGGCAGATGTCGGCCAGCGTCGGCTCGTCGCCATGGCAGAAGCGGCCGGTCTGATCGGAGCCGCCCAGGAAGG
>JAQGIC010000093.1 GCA_028288725.1 Rhodospirillales bacterium | reverse complement strand
GGCCGTGGTGACATAGTTGCGACAGGAGTTTCCGTCGGGCGTCTGGTAGGTCTTCGTGGGCGTGACCCAATAGGACGAATTCTGGTCGGGATTCTGCCAGGCGACCGTTTGGCCGGTCGGCGCGTGCTCAAGGGTTTGGTTGACACAGCCCTGATCGACCGGCTCCATCGAGCGACCGACGGTCCCGCCGGCCAGCGCCCCGCTCAGGACGCCGGCAATGGTCAAAACCGACTTGCCGGATCCTTTGCCGAACTGGCTGCCCAGCAAACCGCCCGCGGCGGCGCCCAAGGCCGAACCGATGAGGTTGTTTTGAGACGTGCTGAAAGCATTGGAAAGCGAGGTCCGATCGCAGGATCGGTTGTCGGTTCCATAGGTCTGCGCCTGGGCGGAGCCCCCCGGAACCAGCCCGCCGGCGATGAGGAGGCATAAGGTGCCAAGCGTCGGAAGCCATCGGCTTTGCATACTGTAGTAGGGCACCATGAGGTCCTTCAAAGCGAGAGTTTTCTCGTAGCGCGCGCTGGTCGCGGCTGGCAGACGCTGAGCGGTCGGCAAACGCGAGTCAATCGGGATCGCATCAATGGGCCGGCTCGGCCGTTGAACGGGACGGGCCGCCGACGTCTGTCCACGGCAAGCTAGAACACCGTAAGCCGAATATTGTCCAAGCTACATTTCGCCGTTCGATCACAGGCGATCGTCAGGTCGGCGTCCGCCAAGGAATCCCATGAGAATCCGATCTGGATCGAAATGACTTTATAGGTTGCTCCGAGAGCATCCGCCTCCATTTGCGCGGCCGCCGCGGCAGCGGCTGCCGCTTCGCCGCTGAGCTTGGCCACAGCGAGCAAATCATTGCGAGAAATGCGATAGGCGCATTGCCCGGCCGTGCCTTTCGAGACCCAAGTCGCAAGCGCCGTCGCGACCAACCGTCCCGTTGTCGAGGCATAGCCCGCGAGCGGCTGAAGCGCCAAGGCCATGTAGACGGGTACCTCGACGGGCCTGTCCACCATCATCGCGCCGATGTCTCTGGTGCCGGCGTCCGGCCGTTCGACTTCCGTCGGACTGTCGGGACGAATAGCCCGACCATAATTCCCTGTCTGGTGCATCCCGACGGGAGCGTGCCGCGGTCCACCGGCGTTCTTCGTGGCCTTGATCATTTGCGCCTCGTCACGCCCGAACGATTGCGGGAAGGAGATCTGGATTGTCGACGTAAGCTGCCGGGCCGTTGGCTCAACCCGGCAGCTTGGCACCTCAGAACGTGAAGGTGGTGCCGACGGACAGGCCGTAAATCGTCTTTCCGGGAATCGCGACCGCCTGATTGGCCCCCCGCGCCAGGATCGGTTGCCCGAGCGCGCTGGAGCCGAGATCGTAATGCGCCGATTGATGATTGTCGGTGACCGCACCGACGACGTAGGTGCTCAGCTGCTTGCTGAAATAATGCCGCCAGCCGAGGGACCCCATTTCGGCGGCATTGTCGGTATGGGGAACGAACGCCGGATCGCCCGGCGTCTTTGTCGCATAGACAAGATTAAGCCCTAGAACATCGTTTTCCATGAATCTCCAGGATATATTATAATAATAATCCTCTTTTGATCGCTCATTATAAGTGGATAGTGCGTCACGGCGGAGAATATCGGCACCTATATAGGTTTTCACCTTACCAAAATCCTTGCCGGCGAGGAATTGGAGACCCCATTCGCTATGGACACCGACGCTACCGAGCGGCGGTAGCGGTGGGGCTTCGTCTCCCGTGCGGTTGGTCTTGTCGTGATACTCGCCGCTGACGCTCACGAGCCAGCCCGACTTCTCGTAGGTGACATTGGCGCTGGCGAGAGTCCCGAAACTGCCGTCGTTGCAATCGCCGGTCCCGCTGCCGACCGCGCCGGCAATGCCGGCTTGACCGCTTCCCGAGGCGCCCGGACCGCTCGCCGGGCTTCCGCCAGCGCAGATGGTTTCGCCGAACGCCCAATCCTGATTACTGTTGTCGGGGTTCTGCCCGGGCGACAGCATGACGGTCGACTTGAAGGTGCCGAAACTGGTCACCAGGTCCGGCGCCTCGTACCAGACCGCATGCGGGGCACGCAGCGAGAATTCGGCTCGATTGTCGCCACCGGTATTGGCAAACAACGCCCGCGCGTCGCCGATGGTATTGGTCAGCGGATCGATCGCCAGCAGCGCCTTCTTATAGGGCGTATCGGCCTTGCCGACCTTGACGGTACCCCATTCGCTGCTTTGCAGGCCGAGATAGGAATCGCGGAAGCCGAAGGCGCTGCGCACGGTCGGCGTGTTCGTGATCGCGAGTTCCCCTTCGATCTGGAACAGCACCTTCAGGTCGTCCGTGGCCTTGGAAGAGGTCCGGAGACCGAGATAGGAATTGTTCGTCGTCAGCTCGACAAACCGCTTCTGGGAATTGTCCGCCCAGGTGCCGGCGACGTCGGCCTTGCCGTAGAGCTGGATCGGCTGATCGCCAACATTGATCACCACGCCGTGCGGCTGGGGTGCCGCTGCCGGCGCGGCGGCGGTCGAGGCCGGTTTCGGCTGCTGCGCGGCCGCCACAGGCGCCGCCGCTGCCGCCGCCGTTGGGGCAATACCTTGCGTCGACATGATGGCGTTGAGCGTCTGCTGAAGCTGATTGATCTGATCTTGAAGGGCCTTGATCTGCTGGGGGCTCTGCGGCGTCTGCGCCTGGGCCGAACCGATGCCCGCCCCAGCCATGGTGCCCAGCAAGCCCGCGCCCAAATAGATGATCGACCGGCCGGTGAGTGACCTTTGCGTGATCTTCATTGTTTCGCTCCCTGTTCGCAGGCGTTTTGCCTTTTTTGATCGTTCGCTGTGGGTGGTATCTCTTTTGGCCGCGAAGCTCCTCCGTTGGTGAAGCCGGTTGTCCGGCAGGCTCAATTCACTGATAAAGCCCGGCAATCCGCGCTCGCTGCTGAACGAGGGCGAGCACCGTATCGAGGGTGGGGGTCGGCAGGTCGACCAGCCGGCCGAGTTCCTGGACCACGGTCACCAGGGCGTCGATCTCCATTGGCCGACCGCGTTCCAGATCCTGTAAGGTGGAAGTCTTGTGCGCGCCAACCGCGCCGGCGCCATCGATCCGCCGTTCGACATCGACCCGGAAGCGCACACCCAGCCGCTCGCCCACTCCCTGGGCTTCGAGCATCATGGTGCGGGCGAGCTGGCGGGTTTGCGGATCGGCCACGATCTCGCCCAAGGTGGCATGCGTCAGCACGCTGATCGGATTGAACGACAGATTGCCCCAGAGCTTCAGCCAGATTTCGTCGCGGATGCGGTCGAGCACGGGCGCACGCAGGCCGGCGGACTCGAGGAGCGCGCTCAGTGCCCGCACCCGTGGCGTCGTCTCGCCGCGGGGCTCGCCCAGCGGGAACTTGTCGCCATAAGTGTGCTGGATCACGCCGGGCGCGATCACATCGGTTGCCGGATAGACGATGCAGCCGACCGCGCGCTCGGGTCCGAGCCCGCGCCATTGCTGGGCGCCGGGATCGATGCTTTCGAGGACCCGCCCTTCGAACGGGCCGCCATGGCCGTGGAAATACCAGTAGGGGATGCCGTTGACGGCGGTGACGACCATGGTCTCGGGCCCGAGCAGCGGCTGCATGGCGGCGACGCAGCCGGGCACCGAGTGCGCCTTCAACGTGATGATCACGGCATCCTGGATACCGAAGTCGGAGGGGTCGTCGGTCGCGGGCGGGCGGACCACGAAATCGTCGTCCCCGCTGATCAGCCGAAGACCGTTGCGCCGGATGGCGTCGAGCTGCCCGCCGCGGGCGATCAGGCCGACCTCGGCGCCGGCGCGGGCGAGCCGGGCGCCGAGGAAGCCGCCGATGGCGCCCGAACCGAAGATGCAGACCTTCATGATCTCTCCTCCCCTGCTGATCGCCTCAGGTCGCTGCGATCTCGTGTCCAGCCATCAGTTCCAGCACGCGGACCAGGCCCGAATGATCCCAGGCGCCGCCGCCCTGCGCGGTGGCGGCGTTGAACAGTTCCTGCGTGCCCGCCGTGTTCGGCAGGAACAGGCCGAGCGCGCGGGCGCAGGACAGCGCCAGCCCCAGATCCTTCTGATGCAGCGCGATCCGGAAGCCCGGCGCGAAACTGCGCTTGATCATCCGCTCGCCATGGACTTCGAGGATGCGCGAGGAGGCGAAGCCGCCCATCAGCGCTTCGCGCACCTTGGCCGGGTCGGCGCCGGCCTTGGCCGCGAACAGCAGCGCCTCGCCGACCGCTTCGATGGTCAGCGCCACGATGATCTGGTTGGCGACTTTGGCCGTCTGGCCGTCGCCATTGCCGCCGATCCGCGTGATATTCTTGCCCATCAATTCGAACAAGGGCCGGATTTTGCCGAAGGCGGCCTCCGGACCGCCGACCATGATGGTGAGGGACGCGGCCTTGGCGCCGACCTCGCCGCCCGACACCGGCGCATCGAGATAGTCGCAGCCGAGCGCGTCGATCCGTTCGGCGAAGCCCTTCGTCTCGATCGGCGAGATCGAGCTCATGTCGACCACGACCTTGCCCGGCGTCAGCCCCGCCGCCACGCCGTCCGGACCGAACAGCACGGTCGCGACATCCGGCGTATCCGGCAGCATGGTGATGACGATGTCGGCCGCGCGCGCGATCTCCGCGGCGGCGGCGCAGGTCACGGCGCCGCGTTCGACGAGGTCGGACGGCGTCGAGGACCGGTCAGGGACGAAGAGCCGGTGCCCTGCCTCGATCAAATGCCCGGCCATGGGCCGCCCCATGATGCCGAGCCCGATGAAGCCGATGTTCATAAGCGGTCTCCCGATCAAATGCGCCCGTCACTCACGAGCAGGCCGCGAACGATTGCTCTGCAAAATCCGCGATCGGCGCCAGCCAACCGAGGCCGTCCTCGGTTCGGCGGCGCGGCTTGTACTCGCAGCCGATCCAGCCGCGATAGCCGACCCGGTCGAGAAAATCGAACAGGAACGGATAGTTGATCTCGCCGGTGCCGGGCTCGCCGCGCCCGGGATTGTCGGCCAGCTGGATATGGCCGATGCGCGGCAGTGCCCGCTCCATGGTCCGGGCGAGATCGCCCTCCATGATCTGCATGTGGTAGATGTCGTATTGCAGCAGGAGGTTGGCCGAGCCGATCTCGTCCATGATCCGGAGCGCCTGGGCCGAGCGATTGAGATAGAAGCCCGGGATGTCGATCGTATTGACCGGCTCGACCAGCAGCCGGATCCCGGCGGCGTGAAGCACCGAAGCGGCATAACTCAGGTTTTCCACCAGGGTGTCGCGCAACGAAGCGGCGGAGACGCCGTCCGGCGCCTTGCCGGCGAGACAATTCACCTGCGGGCACTTGAGCGCCGTGGCGTACTCGATGGCGCGCCCGACCCCGTCGCGGAACTCGGCCTTCCGGTCGGGCAGGCAGGCGATGCCGCGCTCGCCGGCCTCCCAATCGCCGGCCGGCAGATTGTGCAGGACCTGCACCAGGCCATGCTCCTGCAACAGGCCCGCCAGATCCGCCGCCGGATAGGCGTAGGGGAACAGATACTCGACGCCGCGGAAGCGATGGCGGGCGGCGGCTTCGAAGCGCTCCAGGAACGGCAGCTCGGTAAACAGCATGCTGAGATTGGCGGCGAATTTCGGCATGGGGCTCACTCCACCAATTCGGCTTGGAGGCCGACTTCGGACGGCAGGTCGATCGTCTCCTCGAACTCGGTGATCTGGTCGATCTCCGGGCCCATGGCGATGTTGGTGACGCGCTCCGTGATGATCTCGACGATGGCGGGGACGCCCTTCGCCGCCATTTCCTGCCGGGCCCACCGGATAGCCTCGGCGATCTTCCCGGGTTCGAACACCCGGGTCGCGACGCAGCCGAACGCTTCGGCCGCCTTGACGTGGTCGACGCCGTAGTCGCCGATCTCCGGACAATTCACGTTCTCGAAGCTGAGCTGGACCTCGTAGTCCATGCCGTAGCCCCGCTCCGCCTGGCGGATGAGACCGAGATAGGCGTTGTTGAGCACGATCAGCATGAACGGGATTTTATATTGGGCGGCCACCGCCAGTTCCTCGATCAGGAACTGCAGGGAATAGTCGCCTACGATCCCGACGACTTCCTTGTCCGGGTTGGCGAGCTTGGCGCCCGTGCAGGCCGAGACTTCCCAGCCGAGCGGCCCGGCCTGGCCGCAGACGATGTAATGCCGCGGCTTGCTTACCCGTTGGAACTGGCCGGACGCGATCTGATAGAGGCCGATCGCGGTGACGAACTGGGTATCGTCGTCGAACGCGGCGTTGACCTCCTGGAAGACGCGCTGCGGCTTGATCGGCACCGTATCGAAGTCGGTGCGCCGCAACAGGGTGCGCTTGCGCTCGCGCACTTCGCTGCACCAGGAATTGCGCCGCGGCAACTCACCCCGCAGGTCGGCCTCGCGCGCCGCCTCGAGCAGCATCTCGAGCGCGCGCCCGGCATCGGCGACAATGCCGAGATCCGGGGGAAATACCCGTCCGATCTGGGTCGGATCGATATCGATATGAACGAATTTACGCCCGCTGGTATAGACGGCGGTACTGCCGGTATGGCGGTTGGCCCAACGGTTGCCGATGCCAAGCGCCATGTCGGCGCGCAGGAAATTGGCATTGCCGTAGCGGTGCTGCGTCTGCAGCCCGACCATCCCGGCATTCAGCGGGTGGTCGTCGGGAATCGTCCCCCACCCCATCAGCGTCGGGATCACCGGTGTTTGCGTCAGTTCCGCGAGTTCGACCAGCAGCGGCGCCGCCTCGGCGTTGACGATGCCGCCGCCGGCCACGATCACCGGACGTTCGGCCGCCATCAGAAACTCGAGCGCGCGGCGGATCGCCTTGCGGCCCGGGCTCGGACGATGCACCTCGAGCGGCTCGTCGACCGCCGGATCATAGTCGATGATCTCCTTCTGGACATCGATCGGCAGGTCGATATGGACGGGACCCGGTCGGTCGGACCGCATCAGCTGGAAGGCGCGCCGGAAGACCCAGGGCACCTGTGCGCCTTCCATGACGGTGATCGACCATTTGGTGACCGGTGCGGTGATCCGGGCGATGTCGACCGCCTGGAAATCTTCCTTATGCAATTTGGCGCGGGGAGCCTGGCCGGTGATGCACAGGATCGGGCTGCTGTCGGCGATCGCCGAATAAAGGCCGGTCACCATGTTGGTGCCTGCCGGCCCCGAGGTTCCGAGACAGACGCCGATCTTGCCGGTGCGGGCACGCGAATAGCCCTCGGCCGCGTGGGTCCCGCCTTCCTCGTGGCGGACGAGGATGTGGCGGATGCGGCTGCCGCGTAGCGCGTCGTAGAGCGGCAGGATCGCCGCCCCCGGCACACCGAACACGAGGTCTACGCCCTCGCTCTCGAGCACGCGGACGGCGGCTTCCATGGCGGTCATCTTCATGATGTCGGCTCCCCAGAGCGGTGGTTTCTGCGGGTAATGAGGAACGGAGCCCCTAGATGGCGCCTTCCGTCCGCATCGCGCCGATCGTGGCCTCGTCGTAGCCGAGCCACGCCAGCACTTCGTCCGTATGTTCGCCCAGCAGCGGCGAGGCGATGACCTCGACCGGCGAGGCGGAGAGCTTGATCGGGCAGCCGACCGTGCGGAACGAGCCGCGGGTGGCATGGGGCACGTCGGCGAGCGTCCCGGTCGCGAGCAGGTCCTGATCCTCGATCAGATCCTTCGTGCTCAGGATTGGTCCGCAGGGAATGTCGTGCTGATTGAGGGCCGCCATGACCTCGAACTTGGTCTTGGTCTGGGTCCAAGCCTCGATGATCGCGAAGCAATCGTCGAGGTGGCTGAGGCGCGCCTCGGGCGTCGCGTAGTGCGGATCTGCGATGAGCTCTTCCCGACCGGCAAGCTTCATCAGCGGTGCCCAGCAGGGCGGCTGGATGATGACGTAGGCGTAGTCGTTGCCGCCACCGCCGGCGCACCGCAGCGCAGCCCCCGGCTGGCCGCCGCCGGACGCGTTGCCGGATCGCGGAACCGCATCGCCGAATTCCTTGTTGGGGTATTCGTCGAGCGGTCCATGGTTGAGGCGCTGTTGATCGCGCAGCTTGACCCGGCAGAGGTTGAGCACGGCGTCCTGCATCGCGACTTCGACCCGCTGTCCCTCGCCACTATGGGTGCGCTGATAGAGGGCGGCGAGAATGCCGGCGACGGCGTGGATGCCGGTGCCGGAATCGCCGATCTGGGCGCCGGTGGATGTCGGCAAGCCGTCCTCCCAACCGGTCGTGCTCATCGAGCCGCCCATCGCCTGTGCCACTGTCTCGTAAGCCTTGCAATCCTGGTAGCGGCCGGGACCGAAGCCTTTGATCGAGGCATAGATGATGCGGGGGTTGATCTCGTGGATCCGCTCCCAGGTGAAGCCCTGGCGATCGAGCGCACCCGGCGCGAAATTCTCGACCAGGATGTCGCATTGCCTGATCAGGTCGATGAAGACCTGCTTGGCCGTATCGAGCTTGGTATTGAGCGTGATGCTGCGCTTGTTGCAGTTGAGCATGGTGAAATAGAGGCTGTCGACGCCCGGCATGTCGCGCAATTGACCGCGGGTGATGTCGCCGCGCCCCGGCAGCTCGACCTTGATCACGTCGGCGCCGAACCAGCCCAGAATCTGGGTGCAGGAGGGGCCCGACTGCACATGGGTCATATCGAGAATCTTAATGTTGGTCAGTGCTTTGGCCATGACTCTTCCTCCCCGGAAATCGGACCTTCCATAGCGCCGATTGTTCTTTATCGTGCGATACTTGGCGGGAGCGCGACTGGCACTTGAGCCGGACCGATCGCGCTCCCGCTGTTACTTATACATCGTCTGGTTCATCGTGCCGGGCGCATAGGCGTCGGGGTCGACCCAGACATTGATCAATGCGGCCTGACCATTGGCGGCAGCCTCCCGCGCCCGATCGAGCGCTGGACGGATCTGGCTCGCTTCACGGACCTCTTCGCCGTATCCGCCGAGCATCTGGGCGAACTTCGAATAGGGGACATCGCCCAGCTTGTTGCCGATATTGCCCCGCTCGGGACCGTATTTCTGAATCTGGCCGTAGCGGATCTGGTTCATCGAGGAATTGTTGCCGATGACGCCGATGAACGGCAACTTGAAGCGCACGCAGGTTTCGAAATCCCAACCGGTCAAGCTGAACGAGCCGTCGCCGAACAGGCAGAACACTTCCTTCTCCGGCATTGCGAACTTCGCTGCCATGGCGAACGGCGTGCCGACACCGAGCGTACCGAGCGGCCCCGGGTCCATCCAGTGGCCGGGCGAGCGTGGCTTCACCACCTGGCCATGGAACGTGACGATGTCGCCGCCGTCGCCGATGAAGATCGTGTCTTCGGTCAGGAACCGGTCGACCTCGTAGGCCAGGCGATAGGGATGGATCGGGTTCGCGTCGGACAGGAGCTTGGGCAGTCGCGCCTGCTCTTGTCGCCGCTCTTCGACCTGCAGCTCTTCGATCCAGCCGAGCCGGCCATGGCTGCCATTGTCGACCCGGCCGGAGGCCGCCTGGGTGACGGCGGCAAGGATCGCGCCCACATCGCCGACGAGGCCGAGCGAGACGTCTCGGTTCTTGCCGACCGTGCGATAGTCCATATCGATCTGGACGACTGTCGCTTCCTTGCGCAGCCGCTTGCCGTAGCCCATGCGGAAGTCGAAGGGCGTGCCGACGATGATGATGACGTCCGCATTCTGGAAGGCATAGGAGCGCGTCAATTGGAAATGGTGCGGATCGTCCGGCGGCAGCGTGCCGCGGCCCGCGCCGTTCATGAAGGCCGGAACGTTGAGGCGGCGCACGAACTCGATTGCGGCCTCGGTGCCGCGGCAGGTCCAGACCTGATTGCCCAGCAATACGCACGGCTTCTTGGCATGAACCAGAATATCGGCCAGACGCTCGATATCCGCGGGATCGCCGATGCTCTTGGTCGAGGCGCGATACTTGCCGGCCTCGGGGATCACCGCCTTCGCCCGATCGACATGGCCGTCGAGCACGTCGCGGCCGATCTCGAGGAACGAGGGTCCGGGGGCGCCGTTGTAGCATTCCCGGAACGCCATGCTGACCATGTCGGCGACGCGCTCGGTGGTCACCACGCTGGAGGCGAATTTTGTGATCGGCCGCATGATATCGACATGCGGCAGATCCTGGAGCGAGCCCATGCGGTGCTGGTTGAGTGCACCCTGCCCGCCGATCAACAGCATCGGGCTTTCGGCGCGGAACGCGTTGGCGACGCCGGTGATGGCATCGGTCGTGCCCGGTCCGGCCGTCACCACGGCGCAGCCGGGCTTGCCGGAGATCCGGGCATAGCCGTCGGCGGCGTGGGCCGCGACCTGCTCATGCCTCACATCGATGATCTTGATGCCTTCGTCGATACAGCCATCATAGATATCGATGATGTGGCCGCCGCACAGGGTGAAGATGACCTCGACGCCTTCGGCCTTCAGTGCCTTCGCGACCAGGTGACCACCCGAAATCTTGTCTGGGTTCGACCGATCCGGATCAGGCCGACCCGGCTCTCCGCCGGTCTTCCCCGTTCTAGTCTGAGCATCTGCGGTCATCGGTCGTCTCCCTGAGCTTTTTTGGTGAAACGCGTCAGTCTAGGAGGTCGCCATGGGCCTCCACATAGTCGGCGAGGTCGAGCGTATGCTGGCGGGCCAATCGCTCGGCTAAGTCGGCGTCGCGATTGCGCAGCGCCGCAATAATGCTGAGATGGTCGACGATCGAGCGCTCGGCCCGATTGTCCCGGCCGATCGTGATCTGGCGGATGCCCCGAACATGGAGCAGCAGGTTGCGGGTCATGTCGGTCAGCACCTGCGACCCGGACAGCGCGATCAGTGCTTGGTGAAACGCGATATTGGCACTCGAATATTCGCTCAAATGATCCTGCGGCGTGTGGTCCTGGCCGAAATCCTGAAACAGGCCGAACAGCGAGGCGATCTCGGCATCGGTCGCATGTTTGGTGATCAGCCGCGCCGCCATACTTTCCAGCGCCGCCCAGGCCTGGATCATCTCGACGACCTCGCGCTTGGTCTTGCGGACCACGCGGATGCCGCGGCGCGGCAGCGTCTTCACGAAGCCTTCCTGCTCGAGCATCACCATCGCCTCGCGAATTGGCGTCCGGCTGATGCCGAGCCGTTCGGACAGATTCCGTTCGTCGAGGCGGATTGGCTCTTTGCTGCCATAGATATCCATCTCAGTGATCGCCTGCTTCAACGCCGTATAGGCTTTGGTCTTGAACGAGGGGTCTGCTTCGATCCGCTCAACGACAAATTTCGGCATCGGTCTGTCCTGCTGTGGCCGGAAGGGGTGCGGTCCGATTTCAATATCCGGTCTGCGCCGCCCTGTCCGCATCGATCCACTGCTAAATTCGGCTTTGACTTATGGAATCTGGCATACCACATTCCATAAGTCAAATGCGTTTCACCCCGTGTTGCACTTTTCATCGATGGTTTAGGCATTGTTATCCTAAGGAAAACGGCAAGCCGCGACTCCAGATCAATGCCGCAATGCACAAAAATGCATGGCATATTGGTCCTTGGTATGCCAGATTGATTTCATTGAATATGCATGGAGTCCACGATGAGCGCGGTTGATCAGGACAAGAATTCGTATACGACGCTTCCGGTGGCCACCTTCGGTGATCGCGCCCGGGGCCTGTTCCATCGTCTGTTCTCGCGCTGGGTCTCGATGGCGAGCCACAGCGACACAGAGGTCTTCCGCCTGGGCCTTTAGAGCCGACATCGAGAGCCTCACACAGCCGGGGAAGTCGGTTCCGGCTGGCTGAGTGGCACGACGCCGATCCGACTGTCGGCAAGGAACTGGGCGCGCAACGGCCGCAGCGCGAAGAACGCCAGGAGTGCTGCCAAAGTGTTGAACGTGAGAGCGATTACGAACACCGCGTGCCAGCCATAGCTGGCCGCGAGTACGCTCGCGAGCGGCACGAGCAGTGCCGCTGTGCCCTTCGCCGTATACAGCATGCCGGCATTGGTGGCGGCGAAGCTGCTGCCGAACGTGTCGCCTGAGGTCGCCGGGAAGAGACTATAGATCTCGCCGAACACGCCGAAGAAGATCGCCGAAGCGAGAACGAAGGTCAGCGGGTCGTTGCCATACTGGGCCAGGGCCAAGAGCGCCACGGCACCCGTGCTGAACGCGATCACCATGGTGATCTCGCGGCCGATCCGATCGGAGACCCAGCCGAAGAAAGGCCGGCCGAAACCGTCCAGGATCCGGTCGAGCGAAATGGCGAAGGTGAGAGCCGGCAAGGTCAGGCCGACCAGGCTCACCGGTGAATCCGCAATCTTGAAGTCCTTCGCGATCGGCGCGATCTGCGCCGCAGTCATGAGCCCGCCCGAGGCGACCAGCACGAACATGACATACATCAGCCAGAACACCGGCTTGCGGATCACTTCCGCCGGCCGATAGTCGCGTGCGGTCTGGGTCTTGCGGGGGATCAGCTTGACAAGCGAAGTCGGGGCTCGGCGCAGCAGGAACGAGAGCACGAAGATTACCGTCCCCTGGCCGATGCCGAACCAGATGAAGGCCGCTTCATAGCCGTCGGACTGGATCATGTTGGCAATCGGAACCACCGTCAATGCAGCGCCGGCACCGAAGCCCGCCGCGGTGCAGCCGGCGGCCAAGCCGCGACGCTGCGGAAACCATTTGAGCGCATTGCCGACGCAGGTTCCATAGACCGCGCCGGCGCCGATGCCGCCGACTACGGCCCCCAGATAGAGCATGAAGAGCGACGCGGCGAAGGCGTTTATGAGCCAGGCGGCCGCCACCAGCACGCTGCCGAAGACGATCATCGAGCGCGGGCCGTAGCGGTCGACGAACCATGCCTCGACCGGGACCAGCCAGGTTTCGGTGAAGACGAAGATCGAAAAGGCGATCTGGATCGCCGGCTTTCCCCAATGGGTCTTTGCGTCGATCGGATTGACGAACAGTGTCCAGCCATATTGGAGGTTCGCGATCATGGCCATGCAGACCACGCCGATCGCGAGTTGGATCCACCGGTTGTGCAGTATCGTCGGCCTATCGGCTATCGCCTGATCGCGCATTTCCCACCCCAGCTTTTGTTGTCACCGCTGCGTTGGTGCAGCTATCGTCGGTTGACGTCGGAGGCGCTGTAACCGCTCGGCTTCGCTCGGAAAGTCGATAGACGGCATGAAGGTGCGGATCGATTCTATGCCCGCGCTGGCGGTTCGTCAGCCGCCCAATCTGGTATACATAATTCCAGATGGTGTCACGCCTTCCGACGTTATTCAATATCTTTTCCGACCATTCCGCGCCGATAAGTCCGGTTTTGATAGCGCGACCTGGTCTTCAGGCAGGAAGACAGTCTACAAAATCGTTTATTTATAAATGCTTATGGTGTTTTGCAAAAAAGCAGCCGAAAGCCACTTTCCGGACCTCGCGCCAGGATTCTTAAAAATGAGTTGACAATTATCTCCATTGGCATGCCAGATGCCAATATAAGAATGGATATGTCCATCTCAGGATGAGTTATCCGCTGGTCCCTGGGACCGCCGGCGCGGATGGAACATCCGGATGAGACAGCCCTAAATCCGGGAGGCGTTGTGATGCTCGATTTCTCGGCGGATCTTGCGACTTTTTCCCCCCATCTGCCGATGCTCGACCGCATCGATGCGGCCGCCGCTGCCGGCTTCAAGGCCGTCGAGGCGAGCGACCCTTATGGCGTTCCCGCCGACGACATGGCGCGGCGCCTCAAGGATAGAGACATGAGATTCATCATGCTCGCACTGCCGATCACCGACGCGACGTCGGATACCGACAGCATGGTCGCCTTCCGCCACGGGCTCGATCGCGCGATCGACTATGCGGCGTCAATCGGCTGCCGTTACTTGACCTGTCCGGCCGCCATGACCGAGATCAACCTCGGCGATGCCGCCCAGCGCGACCATCTCGTTGCGGCCCTGCGCCATGCCGCTGCCCGGTTGATGGCGCGGAGCATCCGGCTGTTCCTGGAACCCCTCCCGGCCGGCTCCCACGGTCCGCATGATCTATCCGGGACCTTGACGCTGCTCAATGAGGTCGGATCGCGCAACCTCTCCATGAATTGCGGCTTCGGCTATGGCCGCGCATGGGAGGTGCCGCTGGCCCGGGCGCTGGAACGACATCTGCCGCGTATCGGCCATATCAAGATCGCCGACGGTGCCGCGTCCCCGGGTGCCGATGGCCACGTCTTGGAGCCCGAGCGATTGCTGGCGGCGCTCGACCGGCTCGGCTATTGCGGCTGGATCAGCTGCGGCGGCGCACGCGACTGGCTGACACCTTTTCTCGAAAGCCAGCCGCCGGTGCTCACCTGGCACGGCGAGCCATCCGGCCGCCCGGCGCAGACTCAAGCCACGGCCTGAGCCTTTCGCTGCCGGCGGCAGGACCCCAACAAATCCAAGGGGCGCGCACCAATGAATATTCATGAATATCAAGCGAAGGCCTTGCTGAAGGGGTACGGCGTCACCGTCCCGCGCGGCGGCGTCGCTTACACGCCGGACGAGGCGAAGCGGGTCGCGACCGATCTGGGTGGGCCGGTCTGGGTGGTGAAGTCGCAGATCC
>JAQGIC010000082.1 GCA_028288725.1 Rhodospirillales bacterium | reverse complement strand
GATGTTCGTGCCGAGGCCCGTCACCAGCGCGTAAATCAAGCCAACATGCAGGAGCACCACAACCGCAAAGCCCATAAGCTGACGGCCGGGACTCTTCTGCTGCTGCGTGAAATCCATCCCATTCTCCTCCTCCGCCCGCCCTCTCGCGGGAGAGTTTCGAGCGCAACGAATTTCGCCGTCGTTACCGCACGACAGGCGAACACGCAATCGTTTAAGCGAAAGTCGACTTCCCCTGGTCGCGGCCCGGAAAAACCGTCAAAAACCGCGGTGTCATGAAGACTTCGCCGGTTTCCCCAGGGGCTCGCCGCAGGTTGATCGTCGGCACTTGTCGCGCGACTACATCCGAATTCATTCCGACAGCGCCTATAAGCGCGCAACTTTCGGGTCGATCAGCGGCCGCGGTATAAAACTTTACGCGCATGGACTTGCCGGCATCGGCTGAGCCAGCCGAGGTCGTACGGCCGATGACGGACCTGCCGCGATCGATCCAGGGTCCATTATGCGGGCGTCGCTGTTTCAAGAACCGATATCCAAATCCCGGCAGCATCCTTCGACCTGCTCTAATATTTAACGTCATCCCTTGCCGGAAACGCTTGTGGCCGGTATCCGGGATAGATGCGGGGGTTTGGGCCCCGACGCCTAGACCGCAATGCTCAGACGCCGTTCTACTGAAGAACAAACGCCATGTGCAGCGGTCATGGGGTGGGTCCGCAGAATGCATTATGCCATCTTCATGTTAAAAGTCGCTCAGATTTCATGCGGTATCGCGACGAATTTGCGATTCGCCATATTTCCTGGCGCAACCTTGCATATTATTGCAATAGGCCTCTTGGGAAATTACGGATTATTTCCGATTCCGACGATTTTGTCGATTTGACATCTGCCGGCTATCGATCCGCACCGACCGAAATCACGATTTCTTGATAAGAAATATGCGGGCGCACAACCCGCCCCGGACGGCATTTGTGACGATCGTTCGCGGCAGTCCATGCGTTGGCACCATAGCCGACCCGCGATTTTGTGGCGCTGCGGCCACACCCGGCAACTACCTCCCCACCGACCCGTCCGCGCCTATTGTCACGAACGAAACTTTCCGGAAATCTTTGTAACAAGGGAGTTACAAGAATTCCTGTTCGCCTAGCGATCCAACAACGGCTTTGCCGGGGGGTTGGGTCGCTTTTCCCGCAAGGGAGGGGGTTTCTAAATGAGCATTGTAACGAGGGGGTCTGGGTCCTTGACATTAAAGAACCGACTTTCCGGTACGGTCGCCTTACTGGCGCTGCTACCGGTTTTCGCCGCGGTTCCTGCGCTGGCACAAAGCGCGCCGCAAACAGAAACCATCGAAGTGACGGGCTCTCGCATCAAGAATACCGATGCGCAGGCGGCCAATCCGATCACCGTGATCACGAGCGAGGACATCGCCAAGACCTCGGCCGTAACGACCGAAGACATCATCCGCAAGCTGCCGGTCATCGACAATAACGGCGCGGGCGTCGGCTCGTCGATCAACAACGGCAGCTTCGGCAGCTCCACCGCCAGCCTGCGGAATCTGGGCTATACCCGCACGCTCATCCTGTTGGACGGCAAGCGTCTGCCGTTCACCGATTTCGGCGCGTCGGCCGACGCGGTCGATCTGAACTCGATCCCGGCGTCGATGATCGATCATATCGACGTCCTGCGCGACGGCGCTTCGTCGATCTGGGGTGCCGATGCGGTCGGCGGCGTGATCAACATCATCCTGAAGAAGCATTTCCAGGGCGTCGAGATCGACGGCTCGGTCGGCGAGACGAGCCATGGCGATGGTCTAACCTATTCGGTCGGCTCGACCGTCGGTGCCGATTTCGACCGCGGCAACATCGTCATCAATGCGTCGCACGACCATCGCGACCCGATCCTGCAGATCAATCGCGACTGGGCGTCGAACGAGTTCAAGGGCACTCCCAATATCGGCAGCGGCCCGATCTCGAGCCGCGCACCTGGCCTGAAGGGCACCATTCCCGGCATCGGCAGCGTCTATTTCTATGGGCCGACGAACCAGTTCGTCAAACTTTCGGGCAGCCAACTGGCCAATCCGGCCCAAGCCTCGCTTCTGCGGCCGGACGTATTCTTCTCGCCGACGGGGCTCAAGTTCGATCTGACCTTCCACCCTGATCTGACGGTTGGTCTCGACCGCAATCAGTTCGCCTTCTCGACCCACTACGATTTGCTGCCCAACATCACGATGGTTTTGGACGGCTTCTATACCGATCGCACTTCGCAGCAGGCGCTGAATCCGGAACCGCTCGGCAACACCGTCACGACGGAAAAGTTTCCGAACGGCTTCAATCTGATTCCGGCCAAGCTGCCCGATGGTACGGCGAACCCCGGCAATCCCTTTGGCGTTGACATCAACGTCTCGAACACGCGGCGGTTCGAGACCGGACTGCGGACGCAGCAAGACGAATCCCAGACCTATCGCATCCATACCGGCCTCCAAGGGACGATCTTCAGCAAGTACGACTGGGAAGTGGGCTATGCCTATGGCCAGTCGCAGACCGTCGACCGCCAGGACAACACCGCGAATTTCGATCACCTGGCCAAGCTGGCCGGCGTCGAGGCTTGCGGCGCCGACGTCGCGGTCGGCTGCTCGCCCGCCAACTTCCTCGGCACCAACTCGCTGACCCCGGCACAGGCGTCCTACGCGTTCTTCACGTCGATCCGGAACACTAAGGAAACCCAGCAATACGCCTACGGCAACATCACCGGTCCGATCTATGATCTGCCGGCCGGTCCGCTCCAGTTCGCGGCCGGTTGGGAATATCGCAGCGAGACGCTGTTCGATCACCCCGATCAGGTCGCGATCAACGGCGACAGCTCGGTGGACACATTCCCTGGTTCGGGTAGCGATTCCGTCGCCTCCGCCTATGCGGAGTTGAACATTCCGGTGCTGTCGAACCTGCCCTTCGTCAAGGCGCTGACCTTCGACACCAGCGCCCGGTACGATTACTACACGCTGTTCGGCCGGTCGCTGACCTGGAAGTTCGGCGTCGACTATGCGATCACCGACGACATCCGTCTGCGGGGCAGCAAGTCCACCGGTTTCCGCGCACCGCAGGTCAAGGAACTGTTCGGCGGCGGCTTCGAATCGGCGGAATCGGCGAACGATCCCTGCTCGACGGCCGGCGGGGCGTTCGCCGGGTCCGGGCAGTGCCTTGCCGATCTCGCCAAGGCCGGCGTGACCGGCCCGTTCGTGTCTCAGTTGACCGGACAGATCAATGGCATCGTTTCGGGCAATACGGCATTGAAGCCGGAAACGGCCCAGCAATGGTCGGTGGGTACGGTCCTCACGCCGCGCGTCGTACCGGGTCTGTCGGTCTCGGTGGATTACTACGACGTTCATCTGCGCAACGCGATCGGTACGATCGGCGTGCAGAGCATCCTGAACGATTGCTACGGCCCGACGCATACCCACTGCGATCTGGTTACGCCGCGCCAAGCCGGCACGGGTGAAGTCGTCAAGGTGTTCGATCGTGAGCTGAACACCGGTGCCGAGACCACGAACGGCATCGACGTCGATGTCGACTACGGTTTCGACTCCGCCATGATCGGTGTGCCCCAGGTTGGACATATCCAGCTGACCGGCCTCGCCGAATATCTGCTGAGCGATACGCTGACCGACGCTTTCGGCAACGTTACCCAGCAGGCTGGCAGCTTCAACTTCAGCCAGTATGCCGAGCCGCGCTGGAAGGCGAATCTGGGCGTCGCGGTGACCCATGACGCCTTCACCTTCGGCGTGACGGAACGCTATTACGGTGGCGTGCACATCCAGGGTGCTTCGGGAGATGCCTTCGGCCAGCAGGCCCCGGGCGTGTTCTATACCGACCTGAACGTCCAGTATAAGTACAAGAACGTCTCGCTCAGCGTCGGTGTCGACAACCTGTTCGACAAGGCGCCGCCGTACTTGCAGGATGGTGCGGTCAATACCAACACCAACGCGAACTATGACTTCACCGGCCGCTTCCTCTATCTGAAGACGTCGGTCAAGTTCTAGGTTGGGTAAATCCGTCACCGGCATTCTTCGAAAGGAGAATGCCGGTAATGGAAAGCGACGAACGGCACGAGGGGAGATCCTCGTGCCGTTTTCGCTGAAATATGACGCAGCGGCCGGACCATCCGATGGGCGATGCCGCCTGCGGTCCGTGCGGCCGGACGATGCGAATTTCCAGATCATTTCTTTTTGATGACATGCGACCAGCAAGCGTCTTGCTGCTGACTGTCATGTGCTGGTAATGAGCGGCTTCAAGAATCGTTGCGGCCTTCAGGCTCGGCACGATAGATAGAACAAGAACTCACGTCCGATGCTTTAGAGGCCGGACGACGTGCGTGTTCCCTTGAGATCCAGTGAGGCTTGAGCCCAGGCGCGGCCGGTTGTCGCGCGATGCCGGGCCTTATGGCGATCGGGGAGCGGACGAGACCGCGGGAGAGGGCCAAGCGACCCCATGTTGAGATATCTTTTGCGGCGGCTTCTGGTGTCGATCCCGACCTTGTTCGCGATCATCGCCATTTCGTTCTTCATGATCAGGGTCGCACCGGGCGGCCCGTTCGATGCGAACCGCAAGGCGACGCCCGAGGTGATGGCGAACCTGAACAAGGCCTATCACCTGGACGAGCCGCTGCCGGAGCAATTCGGCCGCTATCTCTGGGGGGTGCTGCATCTGGATTTCGGCCCGTCGTTCAAATATCGCGATTATACGGTGTCGGAACTGATCTTCCGCGGCTTCCCGATTTCGCTCGAAATCGGCCTCTGGGCGATGTTGATCTCATCGACCGTCGGCATCTTTCTGGGGACATTCGCGGCGCTGAAACAAAATAGCGCCTGGGACTATACGGTCATGACCATCGGCATGACCGGCATCGCCATTCCGACTTTCGTCACGGCACCGATCTATCAGCTGATTTTCGGCCTGGCGCTCGGCTGGCTGCCGGTTGCCGGCTGGGACGGCGGATGGCAGCATAAGGTGCTGCCGATCCTGGCGCTCTCCATCCCGAATATCGCCGCGATCTCGCGCCTGACCCGCGGCAGCATGATCGAATCGCTGCGCTCCAATCACGTACGCACCGCCCGGGCCAAGGGTTTGGGTGTCCGCTTGACCGTGACGCGGCATGCGCTCCTGGGCGGCTTGCTGCCGACGCTCGCCTATCTCGGACCCGCGACGGCGGGCATCGTCACCGGCTCGGTCGTCATCGAACGCGCTTTCGCCATTCCCGGCATCGGGCGCTATTTCGTCGAGGCGGCATCGAACCGCGACTATACGCTGGTGATGGGCACCGTCATTTTCTATGGCGTGCTTATCATCATCGCCAATCTGATCGTCGATCTCCTGTATTCGCTGGTCGATCCGAAGGTGCGTTATGAGTGAAGCCGCGTTTGAACTCATCCACGGTTCCGACCATGGCGCCACCGTCGCCGGCCGGTCCAAGCTCAAGGACGGCTTCGGGCGCATGCGCCGCAACAAGATGGCGATGGTCGGCCTGGTCGTCCTGGCGATCATCGTGCTCGCCTGCGCCCTCGGACCGTTCGTGCTGCCGTTCGATCCGAATGCGTCGGATTTCGACAGCATCTCGATTCCGCCGGCCTTCGAAGGCGGCCATCTGTTCGGCACCGACGACCTGGGTCGCGATCTCCTGGCGCGCGTGCTCGAAGGCGGCCGCACGTCGCTCTTGATCGGCGTGCTCGCCACCGTGGTCGCGATTACCATCGGCATCAGCTACGGCTCGATCGCGGGATTCTTCGGCGGCGCCGTCGATACGGTGATGATGCGCATCGTCGACGTGCTCTACAGCCTGCCGTTCCTGTTCTTCGTCATCATGTTGACCATGGTGCTGGGGCGCGGCATCGAGTCGATCCTGATCGCGATCGGAGCGCTCTTGTGGCTGACCATCGCGGTCATCGTGCGCGGCCAGACCTTGAGCCTGAAGCACAAGGAATTCATCGAGGCGGCGCGGGCCGGCGGGATGAAGCCGTTCGCGATCGTGCGACAGCACATCATCCCGAACACGATCGGGCCGGTCATCGTCTATGCCAGCCTGCTGGTGCCCGAGGTAATCCTCGGCGAATCCTTCCTCTCCTACCTGGGCCTGGGCGTCCAGGAGCCGCAATCGAGCTGGGGGACCCTGATCGACGGCGGCGCCCAGGCGATGGATACCGCGCCCTGGCAGTTGATCGTGCCCGGCCTGTTCCTGGCGGCGACCCTGTTCAGTCTGAATTTCATCGCCGACGGGCTGCGCGACGCATTCGATCCGAAGGACCGCTGAGATGGCATCGACGAAACTCGCCGAACGGCCGGCGGCCGGCGTGCGCCCAAGCGGCACTATCCTCGAGATCAAGGACCTCACGGTCGAATTCCGCACCGACAGCGGCAAGGTCGCGGCCGTCAATGGCGTGAGCTTCGATCTCAAGGCCGGCGAGATCGTCGGCATCGTCGGCGAGTCGGGTTCGGGCAAGAGCCAGATCCTGATGAGTCTGATGGGGCTGCTGGCCAAGAACGGTTCCGCCTCGGGCAGCGTCAAGCTGCGCGGCCAGGAAATCCTGGGCATGAAGGACGACGAGCTGGACAAGCTGCGCGGCGCCTCCATGTCGATGATCTTCCAGGACCCGATGACGTCGCTCAATCCGTTCCTGCGCGTCTCGACCCAATTGACCGAGGTGCTGGTCAAGCATCGCGGCATGGGCAAGGGCGAGGCGATGAAGCGGTCGATCGAGATGCTGGACGCCGTATCGATTCCCGACGCCGCCAAGCGCATCCGGCTCTATCCGCACGAATTCTCCGGCGGCATGCGCCAGCGCGTCATGATCTCGATGGCGCTCCTGTGCCAACCGTCGATCCTGTTCGCCGACGAGCCGACCACCGCGCTCGACGTCACGGTCCAGGCCCAGATCCTCGATCTGATGAAGGATCTGGCGGCCGATCTCGGCACCAGTGTCGTGCTGGTGACCCATGACCTAGGCGTGGTCGCCTCGCTGTGCGACCGCGTTATCGTGCTCTACGGCGGCCGCATCATGGAAAGCGGGCCGGCCGAGACGCTATTCGCCGATCCGAAGCACCCCTATACACGCGGGCTGCTGGCGTCGACGCCGCGGCTGGACGAGCAGACCCATGGCGAGCTGCACACGATCCCCGGCCAGCCGCCGGCGGTCGCTACGGCGGCACTCGGGTGCCCGTTCGAACCGCGCTGCGAGTTCCGCGAGGCCCGCTGCAAGACCGTCCGCCCGATCATCCAAGACAACGGCGAGCGCACCGTCGCCTGCCATGTGGTGTCCCTATGACCACCGAGCCTCTGCTGAAGATCGAAGACCTGAAGGTCCATTTTCCGATGAAGCGCCGCAGCCTGTTCGGCGGCGAGCGGCGCTGGGTCAAGGCGCTCGACGGCGTCAGCTTCGAGCTGGCGGCCGGCGAGACGCTGGGCATCGTCGGCGAGAGCGGCTGCGGCAAGTCAACCCTGTGCCGTGCCGTGCTGCGTCTGGTCGAGCCGACCGGCGGCCGGACCGTCTGGCTGGGCAAGGATTTCTCGGAGCTGAGCGGCGAGGATCTGCGGCTGGAACGCCGCAACATGCAGATCATCTTCCAGGATCCGCTGGCCTCGCTGGATCCGCGCATGACCGTGCGTCAGATCATCGAGCGGCCGCTGTTGAATTTCCCGAACAAGGAAAACGCCGAAGAGCGGCGGCGCCAGGTCGGCGATCTCATGGAACTGGTCGGCCTCAACAAGGCCTGGATGGACCGCTATCCGCATGAGTTCTCCGGCGGCCAATGCCAACGCATCGGCATCGCCCGCGCGCTGATCCTGAAACCGAAACTTCTTGTTTGCGACGAGCCGGTCTCCGCACTCGACGTCTCGGTCCAGGCCCAGATCATCAATCTCTTGATGAAGCTGCAGAAGCAGCTGGGGCTCAGCTATTTGTTCATCTCGCACAATCTGAGCGTGGTCCGCCACATCAGCCACCGGGTCATGGTGCTGTATCTGGGCAAGGTCATGGAGATCGCCGAGCGCGACGATTTCTATCGCCGGCCGCTGCACCCCTATAGCCAGGCGCTGATTTCGGCCGTGCCGCTGCCGGATCCGAAGCTGGAAAGGACCAAGCCGCGCATGCGGCTGCAGGGCGATCTGCCGTCGCCGCTCAACCCGCCGTCGGGCTGCCCGTTCCGCACCCGCTGCCCGCGCGCCACGGAAATCTGCGCCGCCGAGATGCCGCTGCTGCGCGACTTCGGCTCGGGGCATGTGGCCGCGTGCCACCATATCGAGATGTAGATGTAGGGCTGCTGCGCTTGCCATTGCCAAGACGTCTAGTATTTACACGGCGATTAACTTACCATTAACCATGATTTTATGTGGGAGGATGGTCGTGGACAATCCGACGGCGAACGTATTGCGCGGCAAGATCAAGCGGATCACCTCCAATCCACCCTATATGCTCGCGACCATCGAACTCGACCCGAAGGTCTCGCAGGAGATCACCATTTCCTATGTCCCGGTGACCCCGGCCCCGCGAGAATCCGTGGGGGAGACTTCGGCAACGCCGCAGCCGAATGTCGCGCCGCCGCCGGCTCAAGGGGATGGCGTCACCGTTCTCGTTCCGGTGCCGAACGCCGTGATCATGAAGGGTATCTAATGGTCCGATCCGAACGCTTGGTTCCCAAGCGTTAGGTGAATCGGTCCACCTGATTTATCCACTAGGCTCAGGACCTATTAAATTACTTGCGGGACAAAGGGTGGATTGATTCACTGGCGGCGTGAGGAGACGCCGACATGAGTGATCTGTTCTGGCTTTCGGTGGCGCAGATGCGCCGGATTGAGCCGTATTTTCCGCTGTCCCACGGCATTGCGCGGGTCGACGACCGCAAGGTGATCAGCGGAATCATCTTCGTCATCAGGAATGGCATGCGTTGGCGCGATGCGCCTAAGGATTACGGTCCGCACAAGACGATCTACAACCGCTTCATCCGTTGGAGCCGCCTGGGCGTTTTCAACAAGATCTTCGCCGCGCTGGCGGCCAAAGGCGGCAAGCCGGATCAACTGATGATAGACGCCACCCACCTCAAGGCTCACAGGATGGCGGCCAGCCTGCTCAAAAAGGGGCTCTTCCCCGACGTATCGGCCGCACCAAGGGCGGCTTGAACTCCAAGCTGCACGCCGTCTGCGATGGTCGCGGCCGGCCGCTGATCATGCTGCTCAGCGAAGGCCAGATGAGCGATTACAAGGGCGCGGCCTTGATGATCGACGCCTTCCCCAAGGTCAAGGCCTTGCTCGGCGACAAGGGCTATGACGCCGACTGGTTCCGGCAGGCCCTGAGCGAACGCGGGATCACGCCCTGCATCCCGTCAAAGGTTAACCGCAAGGCTCAGATCGACTACGACAAGACCCTCTACCGCCAGCGCCACAAGATCGAGAACATGTTCGGCAGGCTCAAGGACTGGCGGCGTGTCCACACCCGCTACGACCGATGCGCCCACACCTTCATGTCCGCCATCTGCATCGCCGCAACCGTCATCTTCTGGCTCTGATCAACGAGTCCCGAGCCTAGTCGCGCTCATTGCTTAGTCTTCTACGTTCAGGTGCTCGCTGACGGGTTCATCCATACGATTTCCCAAACATAGCCATCTGGATCCTCAATGTGGCGGTTATACATGAAGCCGAGATCCTGTGCTGGGTTGGGATCGGCGCGACCGCCCGCCGCCACTGCGCGAGTCAGCGTTGCATCGACGGCGTCGCGGTCATCGACCGTAAGGGCGAACATAGCCTGGCTGTCGCGTCGCGCGTCGCCGATCGGGCGTTTGGTGAATTCGCGATAGTGGTCGTGGGTCAGCAGCATCACGCCGATCGCGTCCGTGAACGAGAGCGAGGTCGAAGTCTCGCCGGAAAACTGAGGGTTCACCGTGCCGCCAAACGCCACGTAGAACGCTGTCGACGCGGCGAGATCGCGCACAGGCAGGTTCACCAAAATCATCTTGGACATCGCTTTTCCTTCTAAAACGTCTTGAGGCCAGGCTATTGCCTTGCCACTCTAACGGTAGCCTGAACATATCTTGATATCAAGATACTTTATCGAGAGATAATCGACGATGGATCGTGCCGAAGTTGCCTCCAAACAATGGGCTCGCGAGCGCCCCGATCTCCCAACGTTGCCTGTAGAAACCGTCGGTCGTCTGCTCGACGCCGCCGCGCGGGTGATACGCGATCACATGAACCCGTTGCTCGCAGAAGCAGGTCTGCAGGTTGGTGAGTTTGATGTGCTCGCGCCGCTCAGGCGCTCCGGTGAACCCTATATGCGTTCACCAACGCAGCTCTACGAATCGGCAATGATCTCCTCTGGTGGTATGACCAACCGCCTGGACAGGCTGGAGCGCGCTGGGCTGGTTGAACGACGTCCCGATCCCAACGACCGGCGCGGCAGGCAAATTGCACTAACTGCTGCTGGCAAGCGCGCGATAGACGATTTGATTGATCCAATGGTTGCGCTAGAAGCGCAATTAATCTCCGTGCTGACGCCGGCGGAGCAGAAAACTCTCAACGCTCTGCTTAAGAAATTGCTCGCCGGCCTCTAGGTCGTTGTGGCACTTCAGCCGTCACCGCTCACCTTGGATCAATGAGTCCTGACCCTAGGAGTCGAGCCGCGCTGAAACCGGTTGAGCCAAAAGCTCTTCGAGCACGAGGCGCACGGCGTCGGCTTCGCTCAACCGGACTCCGGCCTCGGCGCTGATCCGAATATGGTCGGGCGGTAGCGCGCCGGATAGGCCGGCCCAGAGCCGATCGCGGATTTGCCGTTCGGTCGGCTGCAGCGTTTCGCCGGCCGCGGCGAATCCGGCATCGACGAAGCCGAGCAGGCAAGCGGCCTGTGAATATCTCTGGTCCAGTGCGGCCAGCAACGCCCATTGCTGTAGGCAAACCCTTACGATGAAGCCACTTTCTTGCCGGACCAGCAACAGGGCTTCGTGAGCGGCCCGACGCGCTTCCTCGATATCGCCCAGGACCAGCAGATAGGATGCGAAGTTGGCGAGCGCCCAGCCGAGGTCTGTTCGTTCCCCGGCTTCCCGCAATCGTCGAACCGTCTCACGCCCCAGTTCGGCCGCGGCTTTCACCTCTCCCAGACTGAATTCGACTTCGGCGAGATTGGCCAAGACCACGGACTCCCTCGACGGATTTTGCTGCGTCTTAGCAAGCATGAGCGCCGTCTCGAAATGGGTCCGCGCTTCGGGGAGACGGTGCCCGAGCAGGGCCAGCGAGCCCAGATTGTTCATGACGTTGAACAAGGATTTGGGCGAGGATGCCGGCTTTAGGACGGTTCTCGCAACCAACAGCGCTGCGGCCGCGTCCTTTTCCTGCCCCAGACGGATGTGAATGCTGGCGATGAAGGCTTGTACCGCGCCGAGCCCGAGCGGATCGGACAGCCGGCGATAGAGGGTGGCTGAGCGCTGGAGCCGCTCCAGGGCCCGCGCGGGATCGGCGAAATGCCAGAACAGGCCGGCATGCCGAAGCAGTCGAGCCGCATCCGACGAGCTGTCGTCGCCGATCAGTTCAACGGCACGGTCGACGTAAGCGCGCCCTTCGGCGACCAATGACAGAGACAGCCATAGCAGGGCACTGCCACCGGCGAGCTTGATGGCGAGCGCGCGGCGGTCTCCGGCCGCGAAGGCCCAGATGAGCGCGGCCCGCACATTGTCCAGATCCGGGCGATGCCGCTCCAGCCAAACCCTGTCCGGCGTCGTCTCCCAGGCGGCGCTCGCTTCGTCGAACAGTCCAATGAAGTACCGGGCATGCCGAGCGGCGATTTCCGGCGCCTCGCCGCTCTCGCCCAGTCTTTCCAACGCATATAGCCGCAACGTTTCAAGCAGGCGGTAGCGAGGGCGCTGCGTCCCGTCGGCGACGACCAGAGACTTATCGATCAACCGGCTCAAGATTTCGATCGTCTCATGAGGATTGTCGGCATGCTCGGGAACGACCGCGGTAAACGCCTCGAGCGTAAAGCCGCCCGCGAAGGCGGCCAGGCGCCGAAATACGCTCCGGCTCAGGGGATCGAGCAGCTCGTGGCTCCACGCGACGGTATGGCGGAGGGTTTGATGGCGTGCCTCCGCGGTGCGCGGCCCGGTCGTAAAGACACGCAGCCGGTCGTCCAGGCGGCTTCTCAACCCTTCGACGCCGAACATCGGGACCCGGGCTGCCGCCATCTCCAGCGCCAGGGGAATACCGTCGAGTTCCCGGCAAATCTGCGAAACGGTCGCGGCGTTATCGGCATTCAGTTCGAACCGCCGATCGACGGCGCGGGCCCGGGCGGTGAACAGCTCGATTGCGCCGAACCGGCCAATGTCCTCGGCATCCTTCGGCGGCAGTTCGAGAGGATCCAGACGGTAGACCTGCTCCCACTGGCTCCGCAGATTTTCTTGACTGGTCGTCACGATAGTCAGCGTCGGCGCCTGTTGAAGCAGCGCATCGACGAGTTCCGCCACGGCCGCCAGCAGATGCTCGCAATTGTCAAAAACGATCAGAAGCGAGCGATGGCGGATCGCGCCGGCGAGGGCTTCGATCGAAAGACCCTCCGCACCCGGGACGACCGACAAGACGGTTGCGGTGGCGGCAAGGATTGTGGACGGGTTCGTCAAGGGCGCCAGGTCGACGAGCCAGACGCCGTCGGGGAAGCGAGGTTGGATCTCACGGGCAAGAGCGATGGCAAGCCGAGTCTTGCCGATCCCGCTCGGTCCGCTGATCGTCAGCAAACGATGCTGCCCGCTAAGTTCGGTCACTTCGGCGAGTTCGGCCGCGCGGCCGATAAGGGTGGTCGTCGCTTTGGGCAGGTTGGACGTCGGCGGGCGGACATCCGACAGGGCGACCGACCCGTCGGACAGCGATGAAGGGTGAGGCGCCTCGCCGCCCTCGACCGGTCCCGTGAATTGATAGCCGCGGCCGGGAACCGTCGCGATCCGAGCGGGACCGATGATTTTCCGCAAGCCGGAGATATGGACGGTCAGATTGTTTTCTTCGACGAATGTATCCGGCCAGACCAGATGCATCAGTTCGTCCTTCGGCACGACCCGGTCGCGCCGCTCGACGAGCGCCGACAGAACCTCGATCGCGCGCGATGACAGGTGGATCGGTCCATCGGCCCCGATCAGCGACCGCTGGTCCGTCGCGAGCCGAAAATCGCCGAATTGGTAAATGCGTTCGCCCCGATCCTTCACCATCCGAACCCCTTCCGCGGCCGATACGGACCATCAGATGCGAAAGTTGCGGCGAAGATGGGCATGGCAGGGCCAGCCGAAGATCAAGATATCGCGATCGTGGGCATCGCGCGATCCCCTTGCGGGCCGGTGTTTTCACCAGCCCCTGCCGGCGGCCCGTTAGGAAACTTTAACATCGCTTAAGCCCCGGATTAAAGATCCCCGGGCGGCTGCAACCCCAAGGTCCGGGTGTCGGCGATCCCGCCGATTTGCAGCAAGGGGTTTCACCATGCGTTCCATCGGCAAAGATCTCGGCAAGATTTCAGCAGGATTGATCATCTTATCCGGCTGCTTTTCGTCCACCCTCGCGTTCGCCGCTGCACCGGCGTCCCGCGAGGTCCCGCTGAATCTTCCGGGCGCCCGGACCTTCATGGATCCGCCGGCGGGATTCAATCCGCTGACCGCACCCGACGAAGACCTCGCCTTCTTCGGCTTTCCGCCGCGTCCCGACGCGGTGAAGTCACCGAGCACCTTCGCCACCTGGCAAAAGGCCATGCTGGCGTCGCACACGCATGCTGTCCCGACGCTGGAACAGACCCAAATCTTTCACGGGCCGGCCCAGAACAAGGCCGCATCCCTGGGCAATACCAGCTCCTCCTACAATTGGAGCGGCTACGTCCTGACCAACAAAGCGACCAGCTATAGCGCGGCCTCATACTACTTCCTGGTCTCGGACTACGTCGTGCCGATCGCGGAACAGGCCTTCGGCGCCTGCACCGGCTCTTGGGACTATTCCTCGACTTGGGCTGGCATCGATGGCTGGGCAAACGGCGATGTGTTGCAGGCCGGCACGGAATCCGATGCCTTGTGCTATAACAACGGCGCTAACAAGTCGGCCTACTACTCGGCCTGGTACGAGTGGTACCCGTACGGCGAAGTGCGGATCGGGAATTTCCCGATCGCGCCGGGCGATGATTTGTTCGTCGAGGTCTGGAGCACCGGTTCGACGTCGGGCCACGCCTATATCGTCGACTATAACACCAACACATACGTCAATATCGCCTTCTCGGCACCGCCGGGCACCCATCTCGTCGGCAACAGCGCGGAATGGGTCGTCGAGCGGCCGGGCATCAATGGGGGCCTCGCCACGCTGACCAACTACATTTCGGACGTGCTGTGGAGCGCCGACGCGTATGACTTCGGCTATCATGCCAGTGCGCCCGGGACGCCGGGCCTGTCGACGTCGATCCCGGTGCAGATGCTCGACAACAACGGCGGCGTCATCTCCTACCCGTCGCTCATCGGTCCCGCGGCCTTTGCGACCTACGACACGGGCAGCGCCCGCTGACGGTCCGGCGGTATCGCGTCAGGACGGACCCGATCGGAAACGGTCGGGTCCGTCTTCTTTATGTGCCGGCGCAGGGACGCCGGCCGTCAGACGATCGGCCCGCGCTCCCTTGGTAAGGGAAAGGCCGTGAATTCGATCCACCCGTTCTACCCCCCGATCAGCCCATGCTTCCTGAGCTGCGCGCGCAGCTGGTGATAGGTCATTTCCAGGTATTTCGCCGTGTTCTTCTGATGATGCGCGTTGGCCTCCAGCGCGCGGCGCAGCAGCTCGCGCTCGTACAGCCGGATATGTTCGCAGAAGTCATAGGCGCCGGTCGGGACCGGGGCCGAGGCCGGCGCTGATGCGGCCGGAGCCGGGGCAGGGGCGGCGATCGGTGCCGCCGCCGCCGGGGCCGGATTCTCCGCCGGCCGCCAGGGCGAGGCGAACGGGTCGAAAACAATCTCGTCGATCGGTTCTTCCAGATCGGTCGCCCGATAGATCGCCCGCTCGATGACGTTCTTCAATTCGCGCACGTTGCCGGGCCAGTGATACGCCGCCAGTTGATCGATCGCGCGCTGGGTGAAGCCCGGGAAAACGTCGCGTTTCAGCTCCTTGGTCATTTCCAGCGCCATATGCTCGGCCAGCAGTTCCAGATCTTCCTGGCGATGGCGCAGCGGCGGCAAGGTCACGACGTCGAATGCCAGCCGGTCCAGCAGATCGGCGCGGAACTTGCCGGCCGCCGCCATGGCCGGCAGGTCGACGTTGGTCGCGGCGACGAGACGGACGTCGACCCGCACCGTCTCGCTGCCGCCGACCCGTTCGAACGTGCCGTATTCGACCACGCGCAGGATGGTTTCCTGCACGGTCATCGGCGCATTCGCGATCTCGTCCAGGAACAGGGTGCCGCGATGGGCCAGCTCGAAGCGGCCGAGCCGGCGCTTCTGCGCGCCGGTGAAGGCGCCGGTCTCGTGGCCGAACAGCTCGGCTTCGAGCAGGCTTTCGGCAAGCGCCGCGCAGTTGAGCTTGACGAAGGGCTGATTCCAGCGCGAGGAGAGGTAGTGCAGACGGGACGCCACCAACTCCTTGCCGGTGCCCCGCTCGCCGATCACCAGCACCGGCTTGTTGAGTGGGGCCAGCAGCGAGATGGCCGACATGGTCGACAAGAAGCTCGGGCTTCGGCCGAGCGGGCTCGGCAGCTCGGGAATGTCCATCGGCACGGCGGCTCCAGGCAGTGGCGGGAATCGCCAATTAATCGCCGATCACGCTACAGCGCGGTTCATATCTGCGCAAGCCGGACGCGAAATCGAGGGATTTCAAGATGTTGCGTCGGGGCGGATTGTTGGCACAGGATGTGAAACGGCTGCTGACGAGGGTGGCGCCGGATTAGGCCGCCGCCGCAGTGCAAAGGAGCGTTAGCATGGGTGTGTTCTCGCGCATCAGCGACATCGTCAATTCGAACATCAATGCGATCCTGGACCGCGCGCAAGACCCCGAGAAGATCATCCGCCTGATCATTCAGGAGATGGAAGACACGCTTGTCGAGGTCCGCTCGTCGACGGTCAAGACCATTGCGGAAAAGCGCGAACTCGAGCGCCGCATCGCCACCATGACCTCGGAGATCGAGGAATGGCAGGGCAAGGCCGAGCTGGCGCTGAACAAGGATCGCGAGGACCTGGCCAAGGGCGCATTGCAGGTCAAATCGCGGCTCTCGACCGACATGGGCCTGCTGGTGAAGCAGCTCTCGCAGATCGAGGACGGCCTCGCCAAGCAGAGCGAGGATGTGGTCAAGCTGCAGCAGAAGCTGGCCGACGCCAAGGGCCGCGAGGCCAGCATGGCGATGCGCCACAATACGGCGACCGCCCGGCTCAAGATCCGCTCTTCGCTGTATGATGAGCGCGTGACCGATGCCTTCTCGCGCTTCGAGCAGGTCGAGCGGGCACTGGACGAACTCGAGGGCAAGGTCGAGGTCTATGACATCGGCGTCAAGAAGTCGGTCGCCGAGGAACTGGCCGAGTTGGAAGCGACGACCCAGGTCGAGAGCGAACTGAGCGCACTCAAGGCAAAACTGGCGAAGAAGGCCGACGGCTCGAACTGATCTCGGGTACGCTCGGGCTTCAGGCCCCCTAACAATAAGGACTTCGTGCCGTGGCGTTTCATGAAGCTATTGGGGTCATGGGCATCCTGTTTCTGGTGGTCGTGACCCCGATCTGGTTGTTCCTGCACTACGGCTCGCGCTGGCGCCAGGCCAAGCTGCTCACGACCGAGAGTGAGAAGACGCTGGCCGAAATGGCCGACATTGCCGACAAGATGCAGTCCCGCATCGAAAATCTGGAGCGGTTGCTCGACACGACCGCGCCCGACTGGAGGAAGAAGCCATGAGTGCCGGTCAGTTCCACTGGTCGCGCAATCCGATCAGGCTCTATCGCGATACCGAACGCGGCAAGATTGCCGGCGTGTGCGCGGGCTTGGCCAACTACTTCGACATCCGCGTGAAGTTCGTCCGGCTCGCGGTCATCCTCGCCATGGTGTTCGGCTTCTTCGTGCCCGTCCTGGTGACCTATGTGCTGATGGCCCTGTTGTTGAAGCCGATGCCGACGCAATTGTTCGCGTCGGAAAAGGAAGAACATTTCTGGCGCACGGTCAGCGTTTCGCCGAACCTGAGCGTCGCCGAACTGCGCAAGCGCTTCCGCGGCCTCGACCGCCGACTGTCCGATATCGAAAGCCGCGTGACCTCCGACGAATTCGACCTGCGCCGCAAATTCCGCGATCTGAACGCCTGAAGACGATGGGTCTCGGCGCTGCCGAGACGGGTCTCTGACGACCACCCTCGAGTGCGCCGGCCTCCGCCTGAAGCGGACGGCCGCCGGCTCCAAACAGAACAATTGATTTTCTTCGATGATGAGTAGCCCCGCGCGCGTCCAGGCCGCGGCCGGTGACGGCCGAGCTTTGCCTGCATCCCGCGCCTTGGAGATGGGAGTTCCGACATGGTCCAATCATCCGGCAAACGCGGCGACACGCCGCGGACGCTCTTCAAGATCATCCTGATGCTCGGCCTGGCGCTCGCCGGCGTGGCGGCGATCGCGGCCGAGCCGCCGCCCGCCGCCTGCGCCGAGACAGAGTTCGCCTTCGGCGGCCGTATCGTCGAGAACGGCGAAGCCACCGACACCTGGACGCTGACCTGCTGGCGCCAGCCGGCCGCTCAGGCGGCGGTGCCGTCGACGGCCGCCGTCGTCAAGCCGGTCGAGACCAAGCCGGTCGATGCCACGACGGTCGCGACGCAGCCGAGCCGCCAGACCAGCATGACCCCGCCGGGCGAAGCGCAGTTCTAGGGAGCGATGATATGAGGCCTGCTCGGCCTCATATCTGAATCAGTCTCTAGACGGTCGTCGGGTGCAGCTTCATCGCAGCGGATACGTTCGGCCAGATGCAGCTTCAAGCTGTACTTATAGGTACGGGTTCGGAATGCGGGCTTTCAAATGGGCGACGAGCTGGCGGGCATGGGCCGGCAACGCGTCATCGCGACGGGTACAGAGCATCAGGGTCCGCTTGGCCCAGGCGTCGGACAGCGGCACCGTGCGGATCGCCATGACCCCGCGATAGCGCCGGGCGGCGGTCTCGGACAGAATCCCGCAACCGGCGCCGGCTTCGACCATCCGGCAGATCGCCTCGAAGCCGGTGACCCGGACCCGCAGCCGCAGCGGTCGGCCGAGGCGGGAGGCCTGGTCGGCCAGATGGTGCTGCAGGGCGCTGCCGCGGGCGAGCCCGACGAAATCCTGGTCCAGCACGTCGCGGAACGCGATGTGCTGGACGGACCCTAGCGGGTGGTCGGCCGGGACGACCAGCGCCAGTTGATCGAGCGCGATCGGCCAGGTTTCCAGCGCGCCGGGATCGACGATATCGGCGACGATGCCCGCATCGGCCGATCCGTCCGCGACGGCCCGCACGATCTGATGGCTCGGCCGCTCCTCCAGATCGATATCGATGTTGGGATGGGCGGCAAGGAAACCGGCCACCGCCGCGGGCAGGAACTCGGTCGCAGCGGCGGTATTGGCCAGCAGCCGGACATGGCCCCTGAGCCCATGGGCATAGTCGGCCATCTCGCCGCGCATCCGTTCCATCTGCTGCAGCATCAGGCGGGCATGATGGGCGAAGGCCGTACCGGCCGGCGTCGGCTTGACGCCGCGGCGTTCGCGATCGAGCAGGCGGGTCCCCAGCCGCGCCTCCAGATCGCGGATGCGCTCGCTGGCCGAGGCGAGCGCCAAGTGGCTGGCGGCGGCACCGCGCGTGATGCTCGCCGCCTCGACGACGTGCAGGAACAGGCGCAGATCGGTCAGGTCGAACGGCATGGCGATCCCCGATAGTTGCCTTCGGAATTGCCGAAGGTTGGATCCGGAAGTTCCACATTGTCTTGGGACGGCCCGCCGCGCAATCTGCCCGGCATGGTCGCCATCCTGCTCGTCACGCTGACATTTCTGCTCGCCGGCTTCGTCAAGGGCGTGATCGGTCTGGGCCTGCCGACCGTTGCCGTCGGGCTTTTGGGCCTGATCATGCTGCCGGTCGAGGCGGCGGCGCTGCTGGTCGTGCCTTCGCTGGTCACCAATCTTTGGCAGTTGTTCGCCGGCCCGCGCTTCGGGGCGCTCGCGCGCCGGCTCTGGCCGATGCTGGTCACGATCTGCCTCGGCACCTGGGCCGGCGCGGGATTGCTGACCGGGGGCTCGGCCGGCCGCGCCACCGCGGCATTGGGTGCCGCCCTGGTGCTCTATGCGCTTGTCGGGCTGACCCGGCTGCAGCTGCGCGTGCCGTCCCGCTGGGAGCGGCGGCTGCAGCCCGTCATCGGCCTCGCGACGGGGCTGGTGACGGCCGCGACCGGCGTATTCGTGCTGCCGGCGGTGCCGTTCCTGCAGGCGCTCGGCCTCGAAAAGGAGGATCTGATCCAAGCGCTGGGCCTGTCCTTCACCGTCTCGACCCTGGCGCTCGCCGCGGGCCTCGCCCATGACGGCGCGTTCGCGGTTTCGACGCTGGGGCAGTCGGCCTTCGCGGTGGTTCCGGCACTCGCCGGCATGGGCATCGGCCAATGGGTCCGGCTGCGCGTACGGCCGGAGCTGTTCCGGCGCTGCTTTTTTATCGGCCTGCTCATTCTGGGTGCCGACCTGGTGATCCGGGCGGTTTAGCGCCGGATCGCCTGCGCGCGGCCTTTCCACTGGCCGCCTTTGCCGCGCCAGTAATTGATGGCACTGCCGATCGTGGCCGTCGAATAGAAGGCCGCGATGGCGGGCAGCGCAAAGGCCCAGGCCGGATGGCGGCCGTAGAACCGCACCGTCGGCAGGAAACAGGTGGCCATCGCGATCCAGGCGCCGAGGCCCAGCCACGCGGCCGGTCCGCTGGCGAACAGGGCCAGCAACGGCGGTGCCAGGTATGTGACGGCCAGGCCCAGCACGGTGCCAACCAGCAGCAGCGCCGAATAATGCAGCTGGGTAAAAGCGGTGCGGGCAATCATCGACCAGATCTCGCCGGCCGAGCCATAGACGCGGCTCGAGGTCGTGGTGCGCGACGGTGCCAGATGGATGCGGCCGCCGGCGCGCTTGATCGCCGCGGCCAGTGAACAATCATCGATCAGCGCGCCGCGGATGGCCGCGATGCCGCCGATCTTTTCGAGCGCGGCCGGTCGCACCAGCATGCAGCCGCCGGCGGCGGCTGCCAGGCGAGACCGCGGGTTGGCGGCCCGGGAGGGCGGATAGAGCATGAAGAAGAAGAACACGAAGGCGGGGATCAGCGCCTTCTCCGCGAGCGTCTTCGTCGAAAGCCGCACCATCAGCGACGTGAGGTCCAGGTCGTCGGCCAGCGCCCGACGTACCAGGGCCGACACATTGTCGGGGGCGTGGGTGATGTCGGCATCGGTCAGCAGAATGAAATCCGGCGCGGTGGCGCGGGCGCGGTCCAGGCCTTCGCTGACCGCCCACAGCTTGCCGGTCCAGCCGGACGGCAGGTCGCGGGCGGCGATGATGTCGAGCCGGTCCTCGGCGCCCAGTGCCCGGGCCGCGGCGCGCGCCAGATCGGCGGTCCCATCGGTCGAATGATCGTCGACCAGCACGATGCCGACCGGACCCGGATGATTCTGCGACAGGAGCGAGGTCACGGTCGTGGCGATGCCCTCGGCCTCGTTGCGGGCGGGGATGACCACGGTCACTCTGGCGTCTGACAGCGGGCCGGTTGCGGACGGCGCTTCGGCGACCAGCCAGAACCAGCCGCGGGCGAACAACAGATAGAGCCAGGCGCAGGCGCTGATGCCGCCGATGATCGTCATGATCATGCGGCATACCCTTGCGATGGACGATAGGACTTGGTGTGTTTCAAGCTGGAGAATCTCACGTGGGGCGAACGATGGTGATGAAAGACGCGTTGCATGCTTCCTATAGCGCCTTCAGCCGATGGGTGCACTGGCTGACCTTGGCGCTGTTCGTGGCATTGTTCGCGCTGGCCTGGTCGATCGACGACCTGCCGGCGATATTGCGCAACCCCGCGACCCAACTGCATGAATCCTTCGGCATCACCGTGCTGGCGCTGACGATCCTGCGCCTGATCTGGCGCTTCGCGGCCGGCGTTCCGCCGGTCCCGGCCGCTCTGCCGGCCTGGCAGAAGCTGGGCGCGCATGTCTCGCACCTCGTGCTCTATCTGCTGCTTCTGGCGCAGCCGATCGTCGGATGGCTCTGGTCGAGCGCCGGCACGAGGCCGATCAATTTCTTTTTCCTGGTCCAATTGCCTTGGCTGATCGGGCCGGACAAGCAGTTCCGCCGGTCGCTGGGTCACCTGCATGGCTTGATCGGCAACCTGCTGCTGGTCGTCATCGGCTTGCATGCGGCCGCCGCCCTCTATCACCACTTCATCCGCAAGGACCGGGTGCTGGTCGGCATGCTTCGGGGCTGAAAGCAAAACCGGCGCCGGAAAATCCCGGCGCCGGCCTCGTTTCAATCGACGCTCACGCGCATTTCAGGCGGAGCGGTCCGTTCGGATGACATCGGCCGGCTCCCGGCCAATTGCCGGCGCCGTCGCGTCCGCCGGAGAGGGCCGGCATTCGCCGGCCCCGGAACTCCGGCTCGTCGTAGGGCACCAGTTCGCAGGGCGACACCAGACCCAGGCGGATCTGGGCGGCGCGAACGACCGCACGCAGCGTATCCTCGTTGATGCCGTCGCGGGCCATGACGGCATGCAGCACCGGGTCGCTCAGAAGTTCGATAAAATCGGGCTCGATGCCGGCGCGTTCATAAGGACGCATAGGCTGGTTCCCCCTCGGTCTTTGAAATGGCAGCGTCGAGCGACACCGCGATCTGCGGTGGTGCCGTGAGCGTCTGGTAGATAACGCAATAGCGCTCGGTCAGTTTCAACAGCGTCTTCAATTCTTCGACACCGGCATCCGTATCCAGGTCGAATCCGAGGCGGATCGCCTTGAATCCCACTGGCGCGGTCTTGTCGACGCCCAGCGTGCCGCGGAAATCCAGATCGCCCTCGGCCCGCACCGTGCCGCCGCGCAGCGTGATATTGAGCGCGGTGGCGACCGCGCGCAGCGTGACGCCGGCGCAGGCGACCAGCGCCTCCAGCAGCATGTCGCCCGAGCAGGCCGACAGGCCGTCGCCGCCGGTCGCCGGATGCAGGCCGGCCTCGACCAGAGCCCGGCCGGTGTCGACCTTGCAGGTGATGCCCGGCCCGTCCAGATCGCCGGACGCCTTGAGCGTGATGAACGCCGCCGCCGCGTCCTCCTTGTACTGCGCCTTCAAAGGGGCCTGGAGCGCGCGAAGGGTGTCAGACTGCATGGCGGTGGTCCTCGAGTTTGGTCAGTGTGCCGGTCGGCTGGGAGGCGGGGCCCAGCACGTCGATCAGGCGGTCCTTCCAGCGCTGGAAGGCCGGTGCGGTGGGCTTGATGCCGGCGGGCAGGCGCGGCGCGAATTCGGCGACGATGCGGCCCGGCGGACCGTCGAGCACGATGATCCGGTCGGCCAGCACCAAGGCCTCGTCCATGTCATGGGTGATCAGCAAGACGGTCGGCCCGTAATGGTCGCGCACCTCGCCCAGGTGGTTCTGCAACCCCGCCCGGGTCAAGGGGTCGAGCGCGCTGAACGGCTCGTCGAGCAGCAATAGTTTGGGTCTGACCGCCAGCGCGCGGGCCAGCGCCGTCCGCTGAGCCATGCCGCCCGACAGCTGTTTGGGCAACTTTGTCGCTGCGCCGGCCAGGCCGACCACATCGAGCGCTTCGGCGACCGCCTCGGCCCGCTCCAGCCTGGGCAGATGCTGCAGACCGAAGCCGGCATTGTCCGCGACCGACAGCCACGGCATCAGCCGCGGTTCCTGGAATACGATGGCGACATCGTCCGGCCGGATCGGCTGGCCGGCGAGCGTCACGGTACCGGCGCTGGGCCGGTCCAGCCCGGCGACCAGGCGCAAGAGCGTGCTCTTGCCACAGCCGCTGCGGCCGATCACGGCGACGGTCTCGCCGGTCTCGAACGCCAGATGCAGCGGGCCCAGGACGAGCCGGTCGTCGTAGCGCTTGGCGAGGCCGCGAATTTCCAGAAGCGTGCTCATCGGTCTCCCTCCGTATCCTGCCAGGCGGTCAGCGCCTGGCCCGTCCGCGCCAGCGCGATGTCGCTGAGCTTGCCCAACAGCGCGAACAGCAGAATGGCGGCGATCACGACGGCGGGGCGGCCGGTCTGCTGACCGTCGACCAGGAGGAAACCCAGACCCTCGCTGGCGCCCATCAGTTCGGCGGCGGCGACGAACATCCAGCCGAGGCCGAGGCCGCCGCGCAATCCCACGATATAGGCCGGCAAGGCCGCCGGCAGCAGTACGCGCCGGATCAGGTCCAGGTGCGACAGACGGTGGGCGCGCCCGACCTCGATCAGCTTGCGGTCGACGCCGGCGATGCCGCTCATCAGATTGAGATAGACCGGGAAGAACACGCCGACGGCGATCAGCGCCACCTTGGAGGCCTCGAAGATGCCGAGCCACAGGATGAACAGCGGAACCCAGGCGATCGACGGCACGCTGCGCAGCCCCTGGATCAGCGGATCGACCAGCAGGCGCAGCGTGCGCGACGCGCCGGTCAGCGCGCCGGCGACGGTCCCGGCCGCGGCACCCAGCAGAAAGCCCAGGCCCAGCCGGCCGAGCGTCGCGGCCAGATGGTCGGTCAGATCGCCGCTCTGCGCCAGATGCAGGATGGTGATCGCCACGATACTCGGCGCCGGCAGATGGTTGGGCGCGATCAGGCCGGCGCGGGATGCCGCTTCCCAGACGCCGGTCAGCGCCAGCGGCAGGATCCAGCCGGCGAGGGCGGACGGGCGGGCGCGGGATTTCCGCGCGCGCTCGCCCAGGCCCGGCAGATAGGCCAGGTCCGTCATTGGGCGTTCGCGTATTTCTGGGTGAAACGCGGCTCGAACAATTGGGCCAGCACCTGGTCCAGATCGGCCGAGGCATCGACCACGCCACTCGATTTCAGCACGCCGGCGGCGGCCGCGATCGACCGGCGCGGGCCATCGCCCAGCACCGGCGACGAGAGATCGGTGCGTTCCAACTGACGGCTGGCCACCTCGGGCGATAGCTTGGACGCGGCGGCCAGCGTCTGGGCCAGTTCGGGCTTATGGTCCAGCGACCAATGCCGGCCGCGCTCGTAGGCGGCGATGACTTTTTCGACCAGGTCGGGATGGGCCGCCAGGAACGCCTCGCGCACGTTCAGGATGCCATAGGTATTGAGGTCCGCCTTGCGGAAGAACAGCCGATCGTGGCTCTCCAGTTCGGCCTGGGCCATGAACGGATCCAGGCCCGACCAGGCATCGACATCGCCGCGTTCCAGCGCCAGGCGCCCGTCGGCATGCTGCAGCGGGACGGTCTTGACGTCATGTTCGGTCAAGCCGCTCTCGGCCAGCGCGCGCAGCAGGAAGATATGCGGATCGGTGCCGCGGGTGACGGCGATGCGCTTGCCTTTCAGGTCGGCGACGGTCTGGATCGGCGAATTGGCGGTGGTGACCAGCGCGGTCCATTCCGGCTTGGAAAAGACATAGACCGACTTGATCGGGTTGCCGTTCGCCCGGCCGAGCAAGGCTGCCGAGCCGGCGGTCGAGCCGAAATCCAGGCTCTGGGCATTCAGGAACTCCAGCGCCTTGTTGCTGCCGGCGCTTAAGATCCAGGTGACATGCACGTCGGGGCCCAGCGCCTCTTCGACCCAATGCTTGTCCTTCAGCACCAGGCTGACCGGATTGTAATAGGCATAGTCGAGCCGTACTTCGAGCGGTTCGGCCTGGGCGGCCGTGCCGGCGCACGCGGTCAGAACGGCCGCGGCGGCGATGGTACGGCGAAGGAAAGCGGTAAAACCGGTCATGACGCGCACCCTGTCGGCGGGCGCGGCAAGAAACCGCGCCCTGGTTCAAAGGACGGACGGTCTTTTCGGGGCGGGAGAACGGGTCCTCCGCGGCGACAAAAAAAACCGCCGCAGCTGTTGCCGGGGCGGTTGTGACGCCTCGCTTTAGCTGCATTTGTAAAGCGCCCGCAAGCTGTTGCTCAAATCGGCGCTATGGAACAAAATTAGACGGTGGATGCCGGGCCGTCAAGGGTTAAATAAACAAATTTTATTTGTTGTTTTGTGCGATTGGTGTCGGCCCGAATCCTATGATACCGAAGTATCGCCCCGGCACAGGATCAAAGCGGCGCAAAGCCGCGACGCCGGAGGGGAGACATCTCATGCAACTGTCGCGATTTCTATGCATCATCGGGCTCGCCTTCAGCAACGTCGCCCCCGCCGGAGCCGAACAAATGCCGCATTGGGTCACCACTTGGTCGGCGTCTGTCCAGGGGCCGTATCCGATCGGCAATCCGTCGGCTCAGCCGGACCTGCGCTTTGCCTTTCCGGTGCCCGAGCAGGGCGCCCACGACCAGACCATCCGCCTGATGGTCCGGCCGAGCCTGTGGGGCAAGGAGGCGCGGCTGCGCCTGTCGAACGCTTTCGGAACGCGGCCGGTGACGTTCGACGGCGTCTATGCCGGCCTGCAGCAGACCGGCTCGGTCCTGGTGCCGGGCAGCAATCGGCCGGTGACGTTCAGCGGCAAGCCGTCGGTGACGGTGGCGCCCGGGGAATGGATCTGGAGCGATCCGGTGGCGCTGCCCTTCGTCCGTCACGAGGCGGATCCCGATCTGCTCGGGCGCCGGCTGGCGGTCAGCCTGCATGTTCAGGGCGACAGCGGACCGATGACCTGGCATGCCAAGGCGCTGACGACATCCTATCTCACGGCGCCGGGTGCCGGCGCGCAAGGCGCAACGAACGGCGTGCTCGGGTTTCCGTTCAGCACCGCCTCCTGGTACTTCCTCGACGCCGTCGATATGGCATCGCCGCCGGATACGAATCTGATCGTCGCCTTCGGCGATTCGATCACGGACGGTACGTCCTCAACCCTGAACGGCGACGACCGCTGGCCCGACGTGCTGCTGCAACGCCTGCACGCCCAGGGCATCCGCAAGATCGCGATCGCGAATGCCGGCATCGGCGGCAACCAGGTGGTCGGACCGCCCGAATATTCGCCGCAGAAGCCCTTTCCCGGCGGTCCCGCCGCACTCGCCCGGCTCGACCGCGACCTGCTCGGCCTGTCCGGTGTGACCGCGGTGATCTGGCTCGAGGGCATCAATGATTTCAGCAAGAACGGCAATGCCTCGACCGAGGCGGTCATCGACGGCATGAAGCGCGGCGTGGCGCGCATCCGGGCGAAGTTTCCGGCTGTCCGGATCATCGGGGCGACGGTGACGACGGCGCTCGGCAGCACGGGGGCGGGCCATGGCGACGCCGGCCAGGATGCCAAGCGCAAGGCGCTCAACGACTTCATCCGGGACGGTGGCCTGTTCGACGGCGTCGCCGATTTCGATCGGGCGACCCTGGATCCGGCGACCGGCCAGATGAAGGCGGAATTCGTGCCCGAAAGCACGACCGGCGGCCCGGGCGAGAAACTGCATCCGAACCGGGCCGGCTATCAGGCGATGGCGTCGATGATCGATCTGGGCGCCCTGATCGGCAGACCGGTCGCCGCGAAATAGCAACGGCCGGGATCCGACTCTGGACCCCGGCCGCCGATACCGTCAGACGGCAAGCTTGGCCGCGATCTTGGCGACATGGCTGCCCTGGAAGCGGGCGATCGCCAGTTCGTTCTCGCTCGGCTGACGCGAGCCGTCGCCACCGGCGATCGTGCTGGCGCCATAGGGCGTGCCGCCGCTGACCTGGCTGTTGTCGAGCAGGCGGGGCTCGGAATAGGGCACGCCGACCACGACCATGCCGTGATGCAGCAGCGTGGTGTGGAAGGACGTGATAGTGGTCTCCTGGCCGCCATGCTGGCTGGCGGTCGACACGAACACGCTGCCGACCTTGCCGATCAGGCCGCCCTTCATCCACAGGCCGCCGGTCTGGTCGAGGAAGCTGCGCATCTGCGACGCCATGTTGCCGAACCGGGTCGGCGTGCCGAAGATGATTGCGTCATAGCCGGCCAGTTCGTCGACCGTCGCGATCGGCGCCTTCTGGTCGGTCTTGAAATGGGCGGCAGCGGTCGCCTCCGGCGACATGATCTCGGGCACGCGCTTCACGTCGACCGTGGTGCCGGCGACCGAACGGGCGCCGTCGGCGATGGCGTCGGCCATGGTCTCGATATGGCCATAGCTGCTGTAATAGAGAACCAGAACCTTGCTCATGGGGTCGCTCCTGAAACGGCAATGGGAAAATCAGCTCACGAAAGGTAGTCTGTCTTTGAATTGCGGATAATCCGCCGCTTCAGGAACACACTGTTCGGCAGACGGGCTCAATCATGGGGCGTTTCGAAGAGATGCAGGCCTTCGTCCGCACCGCGGAGGCGCAGAGTTTCACGGCCGCCGCCCAGCGGCTGGGATTGTCCAAATCCATCGTCAGCCAGCGGGTCGCCGATCTGGAGGCGCGCTTGGGTGTGCGGCTGATCAACCGCACCACGCGGCGCCTGTCGCTGACCGAGGCCGGGGCGGGGTTCCTGGCCGGGGCCGAGCGCGCCTTGGCCGAGGCGGCGGAGGCGGAGGAGCAGGCGACGCGCCACGGCACGGAGCTGCGCGGCGCGCTCCGCATCGCCGCCCCCTTGAGCTTCGCGCTGCTGCATCTGCAGCCGGCGATCTTCGATTTCATGAATGCCCACCCGTCGCTCGAGGTGCATATCGATCTCGACGACCGGCATCTCGATCTGATCGGCGGCGGCTGGGACATGGCGCTCCGCATCGGGCGCCTGCCGGACAGCTCGCTGATCGCCCGGCGCCTGGCGCCGTCGCACCAGGTCTGCTGCGCCACGCAAGCCTATCTCGACCGGCACGGCACGCCCCTGCGGCCGGAGGATCTGGAGCGGCATGAATGCATGCTCTATTCCGGCGCGCACCGGCCGGATTCCTGGCCGTTCCTGATCGATGGCGACTGGGTGCCGATCAATGTCCGCGGGCGCCTCGTCACCAACAACGGCGATCTGATCCTGAATTCGGTGCTGGCCGGGCATGGCGTGGCGCTGTTGCCGACCTTCCTGGTCGGCTGTTCCATCGCGCAAGGACAGCTGGTGCAGGTGCTGGCCGACTGGCCGACCAAGCATGCAGCCATCCATGCGGTCTATCCGCCGACGCGCCATCTGGCGGCGCGGGTCCGGCTGTTCACCGATTTCCTGGCCGGGCGGATCGGCAAGGAGCCCTATTGGGACCAGGGGCTGCAATTGGCCTCCTCTATCACCCCCGCCAAACTGTCGATGCCGGATTGAGCGAAGATCAACCCCCATTTGCCGTCAGGGATGCCATGATGCCGGCAACGGCCAGGTAACAGACGCCGGCGCTCGACATTCGGGGACCAGGAGACCGCACGCCCATGACCGATTTCGCCACCGATTTCGCCATCACCCGCACGACCCAGCCGAAGCCGCGTCCGTCGGACGACAGCCTGACCTTCGGCACGGTGTTCACCGACCATATGTTCGTCATGGACTATGACGAGGGCCCGGGCTGGCACGATCCGCGGATCGTACCCTACGCGCCATTCCCGATGGACCCGGCCGCCTCGGTGCTGCACTACGCCCAGGCCGTGTTCGACGGGTCGAAGGCGTATCGCGGCCAGGACGGCACCATCCGGCTGTTCCGCCCGCGCAAGCATGCCGAGCGCCTGAACATCTCGTGCGAGCGCCTGTGCATCCCCGAGCTCGACGTCGAGCTGGTGCTGGAATCCTTCAACCAGCTGATCAAGCTCGATCAGGCCTGGGTCCCGTCCAAGCCGGGTACGTCGCTCTATCTGCGCCCGTTCGTGATCGCGTCCGAGGCGTTCCTCGGCGTGCGTCCGTCCAAGCGCTATACCTATTACCTCATCCTCTCGCCGGTCGGCCCGTATTATGCCGAGGGCATGAACCCGGTGAAGATCCTGGCGACCGACGAGTATGTCCGCGCGGTGCCGGGCGGTACCGGGGCGGCCAAGACCGCGGCCAATTACGCCGCCAGCCTCTATGGCGCCGAGGTCGCGAAGAAGGCCGGCTATACCCAGGTGCTGTGGCTCGACGGCGTGCACCACAAGTATCTGGACGAGGTCGGCACCATGAACATCATGGTCAAGATCGGCGACGAGATCGTGACGCCGCCCTTGAACGGCTCGATCCTGGCCGGCGTCACCCGGGATTCGATCCTGAACCTGATGCGCGACTGGGGCCTGAAGGTGTCCGAGCGCCAGATCTCGATCGACGAGGTGCTGGCAGCAGCCGAGACCGGCGCCCTCAAGGAGATGTGGGGCACGGGCACCGCGGCCGTGGTCTCGCCGGTCGGCGAGCTCGGCTACAAGGGCCGGAAGATCATGATCAACGGCGGCAAGACCGGCGATCTCACCCGCAAGCTCTATGACGCGATCGTCGGCATCCAGTATGGCGAAACCAACGACGCCCACGGCTGGACCCAGGTCGTCGCGGTCTGATCCAAAACGATGAGCGAGCCCGGCAGCGATGCCGGGCTCGTCGTTTTTTAGGCCGCGAGTGCCGCGACTTTGCCCAGCGCGCCGTTGACCGCCTTGTCGGCCGCTTCCGGACCATAGGCCACGCCTTCGATCGCGATGGTCTCGACGTCGGTCATGCCGAGCAAACCCAGCACCGTCTTCAGATACGGCTCCTGGAAATTATGGCCGCCCATCGGGCCTTCGGAATAGACGCCGCCGCGTGCCACGATCAGATAGACCTTCTTGTCCTTGACCAGGCCCTCGGGCCCGGCGGCGCTGTAGCTGAAGGTCTCGCCGGCCCGCGCCAGATGGTCGATCCAGGCCTTGAGCGTCGAGGGCACGCCGAAATTATACATGGGGCTCGCGATCACGATCGTGTCGCTGGCGAACAGCTCGGCGATCAGCGCGTCCGAGAGTGCCACCGACGTGGCCTGCGCAGCGCTGCGCTCTGCCGCCGGCAGCATGCGGCCGACGATATAATCCTCGCCGACATGCGGCAGCGGCGACGTGGCGAAATCGCGGGTGACCAGCTTGGTGCCGGGTGCGGCCGCCTGCAGCTTGGCGACCAGCGCCTGGGCGATCTGGGTCGAATAGGACTCGAGCCCTCGCGGGCTGGTCGTGACGAGAAGGATTTGGCTCATGGGACGGTGCCTCATTGACAGGGGTGGTCGATAGTCACATTTAGTAACTGAGGCTAAATTGATGACCGTCTCGGCAACCCGCAAGGAGGCACTTTTTTGACCCTGAGGCACAAAGATGAGACCAGCACCTGCCGGCTGGTCGGCGACGTGCTGGCGCGGATCGGCGACAAATGGACCGTGTTCGTCGTGCGCCTGCTCGCGGACCGGCCGATGCGCTTCAATGAAATGAAGCGCTCGATCGACGGCATCTCGCAGCGCATGCTGACCCTGACCCTGCGCGGGCTGGAACGCGACGGCCTCGTGACCCGCACGGTGTTCCCGACCGTGCCGCCGCGCGTGGATTACGAACTGACCGACCTGGGCCAGACGCTGATCCATATGCTGCAGGGGCTGGGCACCTGGGCGATCGAGCACCAGCCGACCATCTTCGCGGCACGGGCGGCGTATGACGCGCGGGAGTAGGGGGATTTAGGCAACGGCCGGAATCGACCCAAGTAGGTCATTCTGCGGGTCTGGTCCTTATCCCAGGAGCGGACGTTGAGCGGGCTTGCCCACTGGGGTCAACGGGTCGCCAACGAACCGGCTACCGAAGCTCACGCGGCCTCGGATGAATTCTCCGGCAGCATGCCTGAGCGCATGAAGCTTGATGTGCGGCCGCGAACACTGGCTTATCAGCTCTCTTTGCCCAAGCAGGGGCGATCGGCATTCAATGCGCAAGATCGCCATCTCAGAACTGGAGGAAATAAATGCCAAACGGTACCGTGAAGTGGTTCAATTCTACAAAGGGGTTCGGGTTCATTCAGCCGGACAATGGCGGGACGGACATTTTCGTCCACATCAGCGCCGTCGAGCGTGCGGGGATGAACGGCTTGAACGAAGGGCAGAAGGTCTCCTTCGAAGAGGAACGCGATCCCAAGAAGGGCAAGACGTCGGCGGTCAATCTCAAGGCTATCTGAACTCGGCGCCGCTGCGACGTGTAGCGGAGGCGACCGATCCCGCCCGACACACACTGTCGGTGCCGGGCTCGGAAACACATCGAGAGTTGGGAATCCCCGACTCTCGATGATGCAACCGATCAGGGTTTGAGGCTGCGCGGCGTTTCATCGCCGCACATCGACGTTCAGACGGGCGTGGTCGCCGGTATTCTAACGATGACCGTCGTGCCGACCGCCGGTTCGCTTTCGACGACCAGAAAGCCGCCGTGCAGTTCTGCCAACCGAAGCACATGACCGACGACCAAGCTCTGACCCGGCAGGCAGACATGGGCGAGTTCGCTGGGGCTTTCGCCAAGACCAGCGAGCTCGGCCCTCTGACCGGGAAGCCAAGCCCGGCGACGGCCGCCATCGTGGCCGCGATGGGGTACGCGAACGCAAAGACGCCGCCAACGCGCGAGGAGTTCGAGGCGGCGA
>JAQGIC010000078.1 GCA_028288725.1 Rhodospirillales bacterium | reverse complement strand
GTCGGCACGACCGGGAAGACACCGGTGAAACGGGGGTGGCTGGCCAATGGGGACATTCTGTTTCCTTCCGGATCCTTATGGCCTTGGCGGGCGGGGGCCGATGTCCTGCTGAGGCCGATCCCCAGGGTGTAGCATTCCCGGGTTTGCCGCCTCCAGGGTCTTTATGTAGGACTATATGTCCCCCACGCCGTCGCCGCTGCTAAAGACCTCCTTGGCGATGTAATTGCGGTAGGCCGCGAGCGCCACCGCCACTGCCACCGCCACCGCCGCAGGCGGTAAGCGCCGCGGCGGCGAGCGCCAGCAGCAGGGCCGCCTGGATGCTTGAATTCCTCGGGGCTGAAAACGCCGTGGCCGCTCCCCCGCGCAGTGCGCGCCACTTGAGCAGACAGCGCCTGCTATGTCGTTAATTCAGCTCGCCTCTTTTCAATATTAGCGCAGACGAAAGGCCGGCAGGTACAGCACGACCTTGGTGCCGACGCCCAGCTCGCTCTCCATCGATACGGTGCCGTCATGCAGCTCCATCAGCTGCCGTGTCAGCGACAGGCCCAGCCCCGTGCCGCCGGCCGTGCGCGCGTTGCCACCCTGGCCGAACCGCTCGAACACCTTGCCGATCTCGCCCGGCGGCAAGCCGACGCCGGTATCGTCCACGACGATGCGAATCCCGTCGGAATCGGTCCGGCTGGACACCAGCACCGTGCCCCCGGCCGGCGTGAACTTGACGGCGTTCGACAATACATTGAGCAGGCACTGCTTGATCCGCAGCGGATCGACCGACATGGAGATGGCGTAGGGCAACCGGCTTTCGACGGTGACGCCGGCCTTGTCGGCATCGGCACGCATCAGGGCCAGGCAGGTATCGACCAGCTCCTTCAGGTCGATCACCTCCTCGCTCAGATCCAGCTTGCCGGCTTCGGCCTTGGACAGGTCGAGCAGTTGGTTGATCAAGGTCAGCAGATGCTGGCCGCTCTGGTGGATGTCGGTCAGATATTCGCGCTGCTTGGGCGGCAGCGGGCCCATATATTCTTCGAGCAGCACTTCGGAAAAGCCGATGATCGCGTTCAGCGGCGTGCGCAGTTCGTGGCTCATGTTCGCCAGGAACTCCGACTTGAAGTAGTTCGCGTGCTCGGCCGCCTCCTTGGCGCGGGCAAGCTGATCGGCGACGCGCTGGACCGCGGCGGTCTCGGCCTTGCTGCGCTCCAGATCCACCGTGATCGCCATGTGCTTGGTCAGATGCTGGGCGGCGCTGTCGTTGATGCGGTTGATCAGCGTGGCATAGGCATCGAGCGCCTCGTAGGCTTCGGCAAACCGGCCGCCCAGGTGATAAGCCTGCGCCAGCGTCAGGCGCGCCCGCGCCAGAATATCCGGCTCCAATTGCTCGGCGTGGTCGGTCAGCGCCTTCAGGCCGGCGGCAACGGCCTCGTCGGCGAGGCCTAGCGCCACATAGGCCTCGGTCAGGCCGACCAGGGCGGCGCCCTCCCGGCTGTTTTCGTTGAACTGGCGAAAATCTGCGAGATTGGCTCCGAACAGCTTGAGCGCCGTCTCCGGCTCGCCGCTTAGAAGATGGCCTTGCGCCTTGGTATCCAGCACGGCCCGATGGAATTGGGGCGAGCTGTGCTCAAGCGCCGCGAGGATCTCCGGCTTCAGCAATGCGAGCGCTAGCGCCGCATCCTCGCGGCGCCGCTCGGGCTGCTCGACCGACCGTGCGCGATAGACCAGCGCCTGGGCCTTGTTGTTGACCAGCATGGCGTATTCGGTCGGGAACGCGGCTGGATCGCACAATTCCAGGCCACGGTCATAGGCCGAGAGCGCGCTGCCGGTGTTGCGCATCGAGGCGAACACGATGCCGATGAGGTTCTCGCACTGGATCTGTCGCTGCAGGTCGTGCGACGACCGAGCGATGGAGGTGGCCCGGTCCAGGCACGCCAACGCTTCGCTCATGCGCTGGCCATGCCAATAGGCGGCGCCCTGCTGAAAGATCGAGAGCGCCTCGCCGTGCCGATCGCCGATGGCGTGGGCGAGTTGCTCCGCCTCGCGCGCGTCGTCGATCGCCTCGGCGACGGTTCCGTTGAACCGCTTCGCGCGGGCCGAATGATTGAGGGCCTGAAGCAGCAGCGCCGGCTCGTCGAAGCCGCGGGCGAGTTGCACCGCCTCAAGCGATCTCAACAGATCGTCAGATGAGAAATTGCGCTCGGCGAGTTGTGCCAGCAGTTCTTTCAGCTTGTCTCGAATGGTCGCGATCTCCGCGCTTCGGGTCACCTGCGAAAACGGTGTCACGTCACGATGAGCGAAGCGGGCTTGACGATTGGTTACCGGCCCCAATTTTCCCTCGGTGGGGGCCGCATCGAAGGGCTTGCGTCCACGCCGGACAAGGTGCCTTCTAAAGGGGTTGTAAACCCGGCGGGGCGGAAGATCCCGGACGGGGCAACGAGCGGGCGCAGGAGCAAGTGATGCGCGGTATCGGCGGATTGATCTGGTTGATGGTCTTGATCATGGGCGTGGCCCTGATCGCGGCCGCCCGTGGCCTCGGCGAGCGCGCGGTCGCACCGCTTCGACGCAAACGCTGACGGCGCCCTTCTAAACCTCAGTAGATCACGACGGACCGGATCGACTGGCCGCTGGCCATCAGGTCGAAGCCCTCGTTGATGCGCTCCAAGGGCATCGTGTGGGTGATCAGGTCGTCGATGTTGATCTTCCGGTCCATGTACCAGTCGACGATCTTCGGCACGTCGGTGCGGCCCCTGGCCCCGCCGAAGGCCGAGCCCATCCAGACCCGGCCGGTCACCAGCTGGAACGGCCGGGTCGAGATCTCCTGACCGGATCCGGCGACGCCGATCACGACCGAGACGCCCCAGCCCTTGTGGCAGCATTCCAGCGCCTGACGCATCAGGGTCGTGTTGCCGACGCATTCGAAACTGTAGTCGGCGCCGCCCTTGGTCAGTTCGACCAGATGTCCGACCAGATCGCCCTGAACTTCTTTCGGGTTGACGAAGTGGGTCATGCCGAATTTCCGGGCGAGTTCCTGGCGGCCCGGGTTGATGTCGACGCCGACGATCATGTCGGCGCCGGCGAGCCTCGCCCCCTGGATGACGTTCAGGCCGATGCCGCCCAGGCCGAACACCACGACATTGGCGCCCGGCTCGACCTTGGCGGTGAAGATGACCGCGCCGATGCCGGTCGTGACGCCGCAGCCGATGTAGCAGACCTTGTCGAACGGCGCGTCGGGCCGGATCTTGGCCAGCGAGATCTCGGGCAGCACCGTATAGTTGGCGAAGGTCGAGCAGCCCATGTAGTGGTGGATCGGCTTGCCCTGGAACGAGAAGCGGCTGGTGCCGTCCGGCATCAGGCCGCGGCCTTGCGTCGTGCGGATCTTCTGGCAGAGATTGGTCTTGCGGCTCAGGCAGTAGTCGCATTCGCGGCATTCGGGCGTGTAGAGCGGAATGACGTGGTCGCCCCGCTGCAGGCTCGTGACGCCCGGGCCCACGTCGACCACGACGCCGGCGCCCTCGTGACCCAGGATGGCCGGGAACAGGCCCTCGGGATCGGCACCCGACAGCGTGAACTTGTCGGTATGGCACAGGCCCGTCGCCTTCACCTCGACCAGCACTTCGCCGAAGCGGGGACCCTCCAACTGGACCGTCTCGATCGACAAGGGTTTGCCGGGCTCGAAGGCCACCGCCGCGCGTACATCCATGGTCCCGTAGCTCCCTCGGGCGAAGTTTGCCCACTAGGCATTAATCTGGTCCACCAGGAATGGGACGGTCGGCCGGACCCTGTCAAGGTGGCGGACCGTTCGCAATCCGTCATCGGCGCACCTTATTCCCGTGAACGTAACATTTCGGCGCTTTGCCCGCCCGCGTTCTTATGGTTCTTGTTGCCCGCGGATTCAGCATTTTTGGCGAGAGACGTTTTCATGACCGGCGCGCGCTATATTTTGACCCTGTCCTGCCCGAACCGTCCGGGCATCGTCGCCGCCGTCGCGTCCCATCTGTTCGAGGATCGCGGCAATATTCTCGAGGCCCAGCAGTTCGACGATACCGAGACCGACCGGTTCTTCATGCGGCTGGTGTTCAATCGCACCGATGCCCGCCGGCCGGTTGCCGAGATGCGCCAGGCATTCGCGCCGCTGGCCGACCGTTTCGCCATGAGCTGGACCCTGCGCGACCAGACCGAGAAGCGGCGCGTCATGCTGCTGGTCTCGAAGTTCGATCATTGCCTGACCGATCTGCTCTATCGCTGGCGGATCGGCGAACTCGCGATGACGCCGACGGCGATCGTCGCGAACCATCCGCGCGAGACCTATGCCGACATGGATTTCGGACGGATCCCGTTTCACTACCTGCCGTCGACGCGCGACACGAAGCCGCAGCAGGAGGCGCAGATCTGGAAGCTGGTGCAGGAGACCGATACCGATCTGGTCGTGCTCGCCCGCTACATGCAGGTGCTGTCCGACGATCTCGCAGGCAAACTCGCGGGCCGCTGCATCAATATCCATCACTCCTTCCTGCCCGGCTTCAAGGGGGCGAAGCCCTATCACCAGGCCCATGCCCGTGGCGTCAAGCTGATCGGCGCCACGGCGCATTACGTGACCGCCGAGCTGGATGAGGGCCCGCTGATCGAGCAGGACGTGGAGCGAATCAGCCATAGCGATACGCCGGAAGATCTGATCCGCATCGGGCGCGACATCGAACGGCGCGTGCTGGCACGCGCCGTGCGCTACCACCTGGACGACCGGGTGCTGCTCAACGGCAGCAAGACCGTCGTATTCGGTTCCTGGTAGCCGCGCCGGCCCGCAGCGCTGGTTCTCTTTTTGCAAGCAAGGTCCGCTGAGGCAGGACGTATTCGGAGAATGGGATGGATTTCACGCAGCAGCAGAAGAGTCCCGGCCGTCAGCTTATGGGCTTTGCGGTTGTGGTGCTCCTGCATGTTGGCTTGATTTACGCGCTGGTGACGGGCCTCGGCACGAACATC
>JAQGIC010000060.1 GCA_028288725.1 Rhodospirillales bacterium | reverse complement strand
GATCCGCGACGTGCCGCTCAAAGACGAGTTCGACGAATGGCTGGCCCGGGTGGTGTGCTTCGCCTTCTCGATCCCGCCGACCGCCTTTACCCGGCAGGCCAACCGGGCGACGGCGGAGGCGGCGCAGGATGCGGCGACCGCCGAGGGGCTGCAGCCGCTGCTGGTCTGGCTGAAGGGCCTGATCGACCGGATCATCACCCAGGTGCTGGGGGCAAGCGATCTGGAGTTCGCCTGGTCGGACCGCACGGCACCCGATCCGCAGAGCCAGGCGACCATCGCGGCGGCCTATGTCGGCGCCGGGATCAAGACCCGCAACGAGGTGCGGGGCGAGCTCGGGCTCGACCCGATCGCCGGCGGCGACATGCTCACCACCGCGACGCCGGCGGCGGCCCTGCCGAGCGGCATGGCCAAGGCCGGCTACGATGCCGATCAGCAACGTGACAAGGACGGACAGTGGAGTCCGGATGGAGCCGCCGGCAAGAGCAACGGGTACAGCTTTTGGAACACACCAGTTCCGTACTATGACGGTATGAGCCCGACGACCTACGGCACAATGACGGGGAAAGAGGCGGTTGTCGGGGCGGCGGTGGCGGTGGCGGCTCCCCTGGCCGTCGGGGCGGCGAGTTTGCTCGCTCCTGTGGCGGTCGATATTGCGCCCATTCTTTCGCTCGCCGAAAGAGCAGGCCTACGGCAGCTGTTCGGCCCAGGCCCAGCGGGGGCTCAAAGCCTGTTAGATCGGGCTGCCCAGGGTTCCGTGGATCTTCCACCCGAGGTAACAATACAAACTCTGCAGAGTTACCAGCAGATCGCTGAGCAAGCCATCGCACGAGGAATCGACAAGATCGGCACCCAAGCCCTGCGACGGCAAGCTATTCAAACTATTCTGGATCAAATGGGGAGACGCTGAGATGGAAGCACTGCGGGTTAAAGCGGCGCTCTTGGCGCGGAAAACGAAGCTATCGCCACCAGTCAGTCAAGCGGAACTAGCGAACCTTGCCAATGTCGGTGAGGCGAAACTGGACAGGTATATTTCGGATCTATATTCGACCTTCAATGGATTTGAAGGGTGCGATCAAAAAAGCCAAATTTCCCTATGGTCAACTGACAGAGTAGTGCAGGAGAAATCCTTAAAATCCAAAGTCGATGAAAAAATATATGCCGCTTTTGGTGATTTATTGATCGATTCGGATTTCATCATGTGGTGCCCTTGCGACGCGAGCATGCCCGTATATCTGCTTTATGAACGCCGAGAATTGGCGAAATCCGTAAGTGATTTCCTAGAAAAATTAACCAGCGGCGCCTTTGATTTAATTGAGTGAGATGCGGGATAGCGTCAGGTTGATCTGCGGCATCCCTGGCGGGTGCGGTCGTTCCGGATGCTCCCGGTCGGGATAGCGCAGCAGATCCTCGATCCTCGCGATGCGCGGGTCGTCGCGCGATCCACCCGCGGCGGCCTATGTCGGCGCGGGCATCAAGACGCGCAACGAGGTGCGCGCCGAGCTCGGGCGGTCGGTTTTTTGGCGGGGCGCGAGTTGTCCAAGCCCGTGTTCACGGGGATGCTCCTCGCTGATTATTGGCAGCAGATCGAACAGGCGCGTCAAACCGGCCATGACATCGACGAAAGGGAAATCACCATCCACCTCGGTCCACCGGTCACCGCTCGCTTTCAACAACCTGGAATGTTGTTCAACGAACTGACATTCATCGGATACGACGAAAGCGACCGCATGGCGCACGACCGAATCTCAATGCCGCCTGCAACGAGCGATCAAGGCCGCTCGGCCGTCATTTCTATTTCATCGATAGCGACTGCTGAGAAAAGTCCGTCAGTCAGAGCGCGCTCGCTTTCGCCGAACCCGAATTGGCCCATTCTTGGGCGGTCCTCGACCGCGAGAATGTCGCAGACGAAGACGCTATCCCCAGATCGAAACCGTGGATTACGGTAATGGCGAGCGGTATGCCCGGCACCAGGTCAGGCTTCGATAGGACCTGTTGCGCGATGAGCCCTGCTTCTGCTTCCAGACTGACAGAGACATGGCTCAGCACGGCCACAACCACGATCGCCTCGTTGGACTTGAGCGCGGCGTCGGTCGTTTTCAGATAGAAAGTCTGGTGCGCCACTCGTGCATTCGAGACGTCTGGCAAGGATTGGACCAGGGCTAGAATTTCTGAAAGAGCCGGGTCCGGTCGCTGGTTGAGCAGCAATAGCGGCCCGGTTGCCGCCAAAACCAACAAGCTTGCGACGATTGCCCGATGAAGTTTTGGCGTCCGGTGCTCTATGGCCGCTTCGCTCGTTTCGGTCACCACGACTGTTCCGGCGGCCAGATCGTGAAGCGTCTGCCGCGTGCCGATGTTGAAAAGATAGAGGTATAATTCCGAGGCGAGGCCGCCGAAAACGATCAGCGACATCAAGCATCCGAGCGCGGTCAGCGTCAGCGACGGTTCATTGGTGCCGATCGAGAAGGAACACCCGTTCAGCAGCACGGGCGTGGCGAGAACAGCACTCCGAACCATCGAGCGCCCGAACCCGATGGCCTGACCATCGAAACCGACGACCTTGATCCCGACAACCCGCTTTCCAATCGTCTGACCGTCGCCGATCCAACTGTTCATCGGTGCCAGATAGGCGATCGCGATTACCCAGCCGATGATGTGACCAAGCGAGCCCAGCGAGGCGAGCGCATCGTAGAAGATCCAGCCAAGGATCACGCCGACGAGTCCCAGAACCAGGCCATCGATCAGAAACGCCCCGATGCGCCGCCAAAATCCTGCAATCAGCCTGCCGTCGGTGGGCTTCGGCAAATCCTTGAAAGGTTCCTGCAATCGCTCGCGCTCCGGGCTCTCGTTCAATCTGAAAGTGTTTAAGCATTGAATTTGCCCGTTGTCCAATCCGTGGGCGGCTTTTGGCTTCGACGATGCGAACAAAACATAAACATTCCGCTTGACCCGTTCCGAAACATCTGCCAGAAAATACCCATCGTTCGAATTGCGCCCGCCCGGCACCCGCCGCGGCGGGTTTTTTGTTTCCGCTTTCCCCAAGGAGTTCGAAACATGAGGATCTACGCGCCGCTGCAGAAGATCGACGAGGAGCAGCGCATGGTCTACGGCTATGCCTCGACCGAGGCGCTCGACAGCCAGGGCGAGATCATCAAGCGCGACGCGATCGAGGCGGCGCTGCCGGGCTTCATGCGCTTCGGCAATATCCGCGAGATGCATCAGCCATCCGCGGTCGGCAAGGCCAAGGGCGCCACGATCGACGACAAGGGCCTGTATCTCGCCGCCAAGATCATCGATGACGAGGCCTGGGCCAAGGTCAAGGAAGGCGTCTATTCCGGCTTCTCGGTCGCGGGCCAGGTGACGGCGCGCGATCCGATGCAGAAGCATGTCATCACCGGCTGCTCGCTCACGGAGATCAGCCTGGTCGACCGCCCGTCGAACCCGGAGGCGGTGTTCGAGATGTTCAAGTCGGAAGGCGCGCTCGCCAAGGTCGGCCGGCGCAATTCCAACGCCGATCTCAGCCATATCCAGGCGATCCACGACCATGCCGCCTCGCTCGGCGCCGACTGCGCCGGCTGCGCCGCCGGCAACGAAGTGCCGGATGAGGCGGGCGATGCGGACGACACGGTGGCGAAACTAGCCCGCACGCTGGGCCGACTGACCGAGGATTACGCCCGGCTCGCCGCCCGCATCGGCCGGATCGAGGATCATCCGGCGCCGGCGCGCGGCAATTTGCGCGCCATCGCCAAGCACGAGGATCTGGGCCGCTATCCCGCCGACGAGCCTTCCGACACCAACGGCCTGATCAAGGCGGCGCTCAGCCGGCCGCGCATCTTCTGATCCCCCGCCTCCCGCACCCGTCCCGATCGTCCGACCCGGCTGTTCAGCCGGGTTTTTTATTGAGGATCCGCCCCATGACCACGACCGACGATACCCTGAGCCTGACCCGCGAGGCGCTGGCGACCCCGATGCCGTTCGGCAGCCTGAGCAAAAGCTTCACCCAATCGACCAGCCCGATCTCGGGCATCACCTGGTACGACCTGGAAAAACCGGCGAAGTCGCTGGTGCCGGTCATCACGCCGCTGCGCAATATGATCCCGCGCGTCACCGCGTCCGGCGGCATCCAGGCCAATTGGCGCGCCATCACCGGGGTCAATGTCGGCAACGCCACCTTCGGCGTCAGCGAGGGCAACCGCGGCCCCGTGCTGATCACCCGGACCCAGGATTATTACGCGGTCTATCGCGGCTACGGCTTCGACGATTTCGCCAGCTTCGAGGCGAGCTATGCCGCCGAGGGCTTCGACGATCTGAAGGCCCGGACCATGGAGGGGCTGATCAAGTCCCTGATGATCCAGGAGGAGAAGATCGTGCTGGGCGCCAATACCTCGCTGGCGCTCGGCATCACGCCGACGCCCAGCCTGACCACGGCCGCTTCCGGCGGCACGATCGCGGCCGGCACCCAGAGCGTCATCGCCGTGGCGCTCAGCTACGAGGGGTTCCTGGCCGCGTCGGTCGCCGGCGGCCTGCCCTTGAGCGGCACGCGGACCCTGGCCGACGGCACGACCGAGCAGGTGAACCAGGGCACGGCGCAGCAATCGTCCAACGCGACGATCGCCACCATCGGCTCGAGCTCGACCGTGACCGCCTCGCTCTCGCCGGTGCCGGGCGCCTTCGGCTATGCCTGGTTCCTGGGAGTGGCCGGTTCGGAAAAGCTGGCGGCGATCACCTCGGTCGCGACTGTCACCCTCGCCGCACCGGCCGGGACGGGCGCCCAGCCGGCCACGGCCGGGTTCGCCGCCGACCATAGCCAGAATCGGCTGATCTTCGACGGGCTGTTCTCGCAGATCCTGCAGCCGGGCAGCGGCTCCTACCTCAGCACGCTCGCCAATGGCGCCACGCTCACCTCGGACGGCGTCGGCGGCGTGGTCGAGATCGACCAGGCACTGCAGAGCTTCTGGGACAATTACCGTCTGGCGCCCGACACGATCTGGGTGTCGAGCCAGGAGCAGCGCAACATCACCCGCAAGGTGCTGTCGGCCACGACCGGGGCGGCCCAGCGCTTCGTCATCAACGTCGACCAGGGCCAGATCAAGGGCGGCGATCTGGTGACGTCCTATCTCAACAAATACTCGATGGACGGGGCCCAGGCGATCCCGGTCCGGCTGCACCCGAACATGCCGCCCGGCACGGTGCTGTTCACCACCGCGGCCATCCCCTATCCGCTGTCGAACGTGGCGAACGTGCTGCAGATGCGCATGCGGCAGGATTTCTTCGCGATCGAATGGCCGCGCCGGACGCGCAAGTACGAGTACGGCATCTATGCCGACGGCGTGCTGCAGAACTACTTCCCACCGGCGTTCGGCCTGATCACCAACATCTCCAACGGCTAGTGGTCCGATCTGACGCTTGATTCCCAAGCGTCAGGTGAATCAGCCCATAAGATCAATGCGTTGTGGTAAAATCAGACGGATTCTTCCGTCTGATTTTACCCACTAGCTCGCTACCGCCTTCCTTCCTGTCGTTCCCGCGCAGGCGGCAACCCAGGGCAACAATCCGCCTCTCTCCGGCGAGGCATGGATCGCTCGCTCTGGATTCCGGCCTGCGCGGGAATGACGGGAAAGGACGGGCACCCAACCATCATCCGTCCTTTCTGCGCCGGTCGCCTCCAGGCCGGTCGAGGCATCGCCATGGCCGATCTCACCACGCTCGCCAATCTCAAGGCTTGGCTCAATCTTACCGCCACCGGCGACGACGCCGTGCTGGGCCGGCTGGTCACGGCGGCCTCCGGCTTCATCGAAAACTGGCTCGGTCGGCCGATCGGGCTGACGGGGCACGTCGAGACCCGCGACGGTACCGGCGGGACCACGCTCGTCTTCGCGGTCACGCCGACCGTGGCTGTCACCGCACTGACGATCGACGGCAATCCGGTGTCGCCGTCCCCGGACGGTATCGCCCCCGGCTATGTCTTCAGCCCGAGCCGGCTCGCCGTCATCGGCGGCGGCTTTCGCCGCGGTCTGGGCAATGTGCTGGTCAGCTATCAGGCCGGCTATGCCGCGGTGCCGCCCGAGGTCGAGCAGGCGGTCATCGCGCTGGCGGCGCTGCGCTATCGCGAGCGGGAACGTATCGGGCTCGTCTCGAAGGGGCTCGCCGGCGAGACCACCAGCTTTGCCCAGAAAGACATGCCGGCCGATGTCGCGACCGCCTTGCAGCGCTACCGCAAGGTCGTGCCGCTGTGAGCGCGGTCGGCGGTATCGACCAGTTCCAGGCTCGGCTTCAAGGATTGGCATCGGCCATCCGTGCCGAGCTTGCCCAGGAGATCCAGACCCAGGCGGCGAGCCTGGCCGACCGGGCCCGCGCGCTCGCCGGCGGGGCGCTGGGAGACTCGATCACGGCCGAGCCCGACGGGCTGCAGGCCGAGATCGGGTCGGACTTGCCCTATGCCAGGCTGACGGAGCTGGGCTTCCAGGGCAGCGAAAGCGTGAAAGCCTACCTGCGCGAAATCCGCCAGGTGTTTGGGCGTCCGGTGACGCCGCATCCGATCGCGGTCGGCGCCTTCCAGCGTACCGTCGATCGGCCGGGACGGCCCTATCTGGACCCGGCGCTGGCGGCCGCGGGTCTGCCGGACGGCCTGGTCGCCGCCATCGGCCGGGCGATCGGATCATGAATCCGGCGCGCGAGACGATCCAGGCGGCGCTGTTCCAGCGGCTGGCCGCGATCCCCGGCTTCGCCACATCCAGCAGGCGGCTGAAGCATTGGACGGACGTGGCGCCGGCCGAGCAGCCGGCCCTGTTCCAGGTGCAGAAGGGCGAGAGCCGGACGGCGCGCACCGGCCAGCCGCCGGCGCGGCGCCTGTCGGTCGAGCTGTTCATCTATGTCACCACCTCCGCCGATCCGGCCGCCGCCCCCGCGCAGATCATGAACCCGCTGCTCGATGCCATCGAGGCGGCGCTCGCCCCCGATCCGGGCCGGCTGACCCAGAGCCTGGGCGGGCTGGTCGAGCATGCCTGGATCGCCGGCCGCATCGTGAGCGACGAAGGGCTGCTGGGCGATCAGGCCGTCGCCATCGTTCCGATCGAGATCCTCATTCCCTGATCCCCCAAAGGAGAAACCGATGCCCCAGTTCGCCTTCGGCGGCGGCGCGCTCTATGCCGTGCGCACCGATATCGCCAACGTCACGCCGACCCGGTTCGGCGCACTGCAGGACGTGCAGCTGGATTTTTCCGGCGACCTGAAGGAACTCCATGGTCAAGGCCAGTTCGCGCTGGCGCTGGCCCGCGGCAAGGCCAAGATCGAGGGCAAGGCCAAATTCGCCCAGATCAACGGCGCGCTGTTCAACAATCTGTTCTTCGGCCAGACGCTCACGACCGGCCAAAGCCTGGTGGCGCAGAGCGAGGCGGCACTGGTGCCGGTGTCGGCACCGTTCCAGGTGACGGCGCAGAACGGTGCCAGTTTCGCGACCGACCTCGGCGTGTTCTACGCCCAGACCGGAGCACCCCTCGCCAAGGTCGCGAGCGCGCCCGCCCTGGGCCAATATGCCGTGGCGGCCGGCGGCCTCTACAGCTTCGCCGCGGCGGACGAGGGTACCGCCCTGCTGCTGAACTATGAATACAGCGCCACGACCGGCACGCGCATCGCGCTCGGCAATCCGCTGATGGGCGTGACGCCGACGTTCCAGGCGATCTTCAGCGAGCAATATGCCGGCAAGCAGCTGACCCTGCAGCTCAACGCCTGCGTCGCCTCCAAGCTCAGCTTTCCGACCAAGCAGGACGACTGGTCGATCAGCGAGCTGGATTTCCAGGCGCAGACCGATCCGGCCGGCAATGTCGGCTTCCTCAGCCTGTCGGAGTGAGCCGCATGGATCAGAACGTGACCGTGATCATCGGCGGCGAGACGATCGCCGTGCCGCCGATGTGCTTCGCCGCCTTGAAGCGCGCCTGGCCGGCGATCCAGGCCATGCCCGGCCAGACCAACCTGGTCGACCAGACCGCAAGGTCGATCGAGATCGTCGCGGCGGCGCTGGCGCAGAGCCGGCCCGAACTGACCGCCGCCGCGATCGAGGAGCGGCTGAAGGGCTCCGAATTGATCGGGCTCGTCACCCAAGTGCCGCAATTGCTCGACGAATCCGGCCTGATGCCGGCGGAGAAACCCGCCGCGGGGGAGTTGCCGGCAGGGTCGTGAGCGACCCGGACGATCTGGTAGCCGAACTGGTGGCGTGCGGCGCCGGCAGTTGGGACCAGGTCGCCCGGACCATGACCCTGCATCACTACCGCGCGCTGCAGCGCTACTGGGCCCGGCACCCGCCGACGCATCTGCTGATCGCCGCCTGGCTCGGTATCGGGCCGAAGCCCGAACCGGCTGACCTCGGCGACCTGCTGGCGATGTTCGGCACCGCTCCTATCCGCTGAAAGGAAGATAAGATGGCCGACGATCTCGCGATCTCGGTCCAGATCGGTGCGGATCTGGACGATCTGGAACAGAAGCTGGCGGCGGCCGGCAAGATGGTCGCCGACTTCGCCGCCAGCTTGTCCAAGACGGCGGCAAGCGGTTCGTCCGGCGCCGCCAGAGCGCATGGACAGAGTGCCGCTGCGTCGACCCGGGCTTGGAACGGCACGGCCAAGAGCATCGAAAGTTCGATGAACGCGACGATCGGCAGCGTGCTGCGGGGTACGACCAGCTTCAAGGCCGGGCTCGACAAGGTCGCGGTCGGGATCGAGCAGAAATTCCTCAATCTGGCTCTGCGCATTCCCGAGGAATGGGCGAGCGCCCAACTGCGAATGCTGGTGCAGTCGATCCTGGGCGAGAAGGAGCGCGCCGGCGTCGCCCAGGACGGCATGCTGACCCGCAGCGGCATCGAGGCCAGCGAGGCCGCCGCCGCCAGCGCCGGCCAGGCGGCCGAGGGCGTCGTCCATGGCGCCGTCGAAATCGGCAAGACCGAGGCGACGGCGACCGGTGCGGCGACGCGCGGGTCGATCGAGGCCGCGGCATCGAGTGAATCGATCGGCATGAGCATTGCGACTGGCCTGGCCGACATCGCGGTCAAGGCGGCCCAGGCCGCCGCCGGCGCCTATGCCGCAATCGCGTCCATTCCCTATGTCGGTCCGGTCCTGGCGCCGGTCGCCGCGGCTGGCGCCCTCGCCGCGGTCTTCGCCATCGGCAAGGGCATCGCATCGGCCGAGGGTGGTTGGGACCAGGTGCCGTACGACGGCGCGCTGACCGAGCTGCATAAGGACGAAATGGTGCTGCCGGCTTCGATCGCCTCGCCGCTGCGCCAGTCGCTGGCATCCCCGCGATCCGGTGCTGCGGGGCAGGGGACGACGACCATGCATTTCCACTTCGCGCCGACCATCTCGACGGTCGATGCGACGGGGGTCGACCAACTGCTGCAACAGCATCAGGACGTCTTCATCAAGAACGTCCGCAACTGGCACCGCAACGGCAAGCTCGGATCCACGGGAGCGCTGGCATGAGCACCGCGGTCTTCCCCACGCTGCCCAGCCTCGCCTGGTCCAGCTTCAAGCGCCCGACCTTCTCGACCCGCATCTCCAAGCGTACGTCGGGCCGCGAGGTGCGGGCCGCGAACTATGCCTATCCGCTCTACGCGTTCGAACTGACCTACGAGGTGCTGCGCGCGGCGACGGCGTATCAGGAGCTGCAGCAGCTGATGGGGTTCTTCCTGCAGCGCCAGGGCCAGTTCGACAGTTTCCTCTATCTGGACCCGACCGATCATCTGGTCGCGTCTCAGGCGATCGGCGTCGGCGACGGGGTGACGACGACATTCCCGCTGATCCGCAATCTGGGCGGCTGGGTTGAACCGATCGGCGCCGCCGCGAACATGCCGACGGTGACTGTCGGCGGGGCGATCTCGACCGGTTGGACCGTCGCCGGCAACCTGCTCACCTTCGGTAGCGCTCCCGGCGCCGGCGCACAGATCCGGGTCGCCAATCTGGAATTCTACTTCGTCTGCCGCTTCCTCGACGACGTGCAGGATTACGAGAACTGGTCGAACGATCTCTGGCTGCTGAAAAGCTGTAAATTCGTCAGCGTGAAACCATGAAATCAGCCACACCGGCCCTGATCGCCCACCTGGCCGACAATGATCAGCATCTCTATGCCGATCTGTTCAGCTTCACGCTCGCCGACGGCACGGTGCTGTCCTTCACCGACAAGGATATCTCGCTGACTGTCGACGGCACGCTCTATCGCGCCGATCAGGTCCGGTTCGACGGCATGCGCTACAAGCTCGCCGTCGGGCTCGATGTCGATGAGCAGACCATCACGCTGGCCTATGGTCCGGGCGACATGGTCCCAAGCAATGGCTTGGGACTGGTTGACGGCGTATCCTGGGGCCAAGCGCTTCGGACGGGCGTGCTGGACGGCTGCTATATCCGCCGCAGCCGGGCCTTCTACACCGCCTGGAACGTTCCGCCGGTCGGTGTCGTGCCGCTGTTCGCCGGCCGCGTCTCGACCGTCGATCAGGTCGGCCGGGTCGAGGCGCAGATCCGCATCAAATCGCTGCCGCTGCTGCTGGATACGCTGATGCCGCGCAACACCTATCAGACCGGCTGCGTCCACGGCCTGTTCGATGTCGGCTGCGGCTTGGCCAAGGCGGCTTACCAGATGAGCTGGACGGTGGCGGCCGGCCCGACCAACGGGACCATCCCGGTGCCGTCGGCGAGCCCGCCGCTGCCGGCGGCGCTCGCCGGCAATGGCGAGGGGCTGGGCCTGTTCGTCCAGGGCACGATCCTGTTCACCTCGGGCGTCAACGATGGCGTGTTCCGTACCATCAAATCGGTCAGCGGCCGGGTTGCCCGGGGCCTGGATCTGGTCTATCCGCTGGAGACGCCGCCCGCGGTCGGCGACAGTTTCACGATCTGGCCGGGCTGCGACAAGACCGCCGCGACCTGCACCGCCCGCTTCGGCAATCTCGCCCGCTTCCGCGGCTTTCCATACACGCCGGCGGCCGAGACCGCCTATTGATCCGGTTGTGTATCCGGGTCCGGGCCGCAACTTTGTCTCTTGGCGATGGGCACCATGGCCTGTTACCGGCGTTAGTCTCCGCGAGAATAAGATCAACCGACGCGGACCCGGGGCTTTCGTCATGTCATTCGATGGTTTCGACCTCCCGATCCTGCGGTTTCTGACCGGGTTCGTCGGCCGTTCTCCTTTAGCGGATCATCTGGTCCACGCGGTCTCGCGCTACGACACGTTCAAGGGCGTGGCGATGATGTCGCTCCTCTGGTTTGCCTGGTTCAATGCCGGGGCCGACGAGGACGATATTCGGCGCGACGATCGGCAGGGCTGGGTGCTGATCGTTCTCGCCGGCAGCGTCGCGACCGTGCTTTTGTCCCGGCTGATGCAGCTTGCGCTCAGGGTGCATCAGCGACCGATCATTGCGGGGCTGGGCCTGCCGTTTCCGGCCTTTATCGACCCGGCATCGGTCAATCCGTGGAATTCCTTTCCAAGCGACCATGCGATGCTGTTCTGTGCGCTGGCGACCGGACTCTGGCGGCTCGACCGGCGCCTGGGCGCGCTCGCCTTTGTCTGGACCCTGATCGGGATCGATCTGCCGCGGATCTATCTGGGCCTGCATTACCCGAGCGACGTGATTGCCGGGGCGCTGCTGGGCATCCTGTGCATGGAATTGTTCGCCCGCCTGCCGCTCTGGCCCCTGGCGCTGCGGACGCTCGCCTGGAGCCGGCGCCACCCCGGGCCGTTCTATTGGGCGGCCTTCCTGGTGACGGAACAGGTGGCGCATCTGTTCGACGACATAAGGCAGCTGGCCTACACCCTGTTGGGCCATATCGCCTCCCACTGACGGAACCCGCGCGGATCCGACACCCGGACCCGTCTCTCTATTCGAGTTTTCATCATGACCGATCTGGCAACGAGCCAGCGCGGACGCGACGATCTGCGCGCTCGCGCCCGCATCGTTGCGTCCGCGCTGGAATGGCTCGGCACGCCCTATCATCACCTGGGCGACGTCAAGGGCGCCGGCGTGGATTGCGCCATGTTCCTCGTGCGCGTTTTCGTCGATAGCGGCCTCGTCCCGGCCTTCGACCCGCGGCCCTATCCGACCGATTGGCATCTGCATCGCGGCGAGGAGCGCTATCTGGGCGCGGTGCTGGACCGGGCCCGCGAGGTCGATCGGCCGGGACCGGGCGACATAGCGCTCTATCGCTTCGGTCGGACCTTGAGCCATTCGGCGCTCGTCATCGCCTGGCCGCGCGTCATCCATGCCCAGGCGCGCGTCGGCTGCGTGTTGGCCGACGCGCGTCGGGACGAGCCGCTCGCCTCGCGCACGCCGCGCTTCTTTAGTCTCTGGGGAGCGGGGCCCAAAGAGCCGCGCTCCGACCGCGAAGCGGACGCTTTGTCAAACAAAGCGGAGGAAAGCTGATGGCCGGCATTCTGGGCGGCGGCGCGAAGGCTTCGACCAAACCGGCCTATACCGGCCTGCAGCTGCAGACCTCGGCCAACGGCCTGGCGATCCCGATCGTCTATGGTCAGGCCAAGCTGGCACCGAACCTGGTCTGGTATGGCGATTTCGCCGCGATCAAGCACAAGCAGAGCCAGGGCGGCAAGGGCGGCAACGCGTCCAGCGCGACCTACACCTATCAGGCCGCCGTAGTGCTGGCCTTATGCGAGGGACCGATCTCGGGGATCGCCAACGTCTGGTCGAACAAGACTCTGACAACGCTGGGGGCGCTGGGCATGAGCTTCTACGGCGGCACGGCGACCCAGGCGCCCTGGGGCTATCTCACCAGCCATCATCCGGACCAGGCGCTGGCCTATCCCTCGACCGCCTATGTCGCGGTGGCCCCCTATGACCTCGGCTCCTCGGCCGGACTGCCGAACCATAATTTCGAGGTGAAGGCATCCCTGTGGAAGACCGGCGCCGGCTCGCTTTTCGACGCCGATCCGTCGCAGATGGTGCTGGATTTCCTGACCAACCCGCAATATGGCCTGGGCTTTCCGGCGGCCAATATCGATCTGGTCTCGCTGCAGACGGGCCCCGCCAGCTATCAGGCCTATTGCCAGGCGACCGGGCTCTGGCTCTCGGCGGCGCTGGTCAACCAGGAAGCCGCGCGCTCGACGCTCGCCCGCTGGCTCCAGATCACCAACTCGGCCGCCTTCTGGTCGGGCGACACGCTCAAGATCGTGCCCTACGGCGACACGGCCGTGTCGGCCAACGGCTACAGCTACACGCCCGACGTGACGCCGATCTACGACCTGGACGACGACGACTATGTCGGCAGCAACGGCGCCGACCCGGTCATCGTCACCCGCAAGGACAGTGCCGACTGCAAGAACTGGGTCAAGCTGGAGATCCTCGACCGCGAGAACGGCTATGTCACCGATCCGATCGAGGCGAAGGACCAGGCGAAGATCGACCTCGAGGGCGCGCTGCCGGCCAACCAGATCACCGCGCACGAGATCTGCGACCCGTTGGTGGGATCCATCGCGGCCCAGCTGATCCTGCAGCGCTCGGTCTATATCCGGAACAGCTACCAATTCACGCTCGGCTGGGAATATTGCCTGCTGGAGCCGATGGACATCGTCACCCTGACCGATGTCCGGCTCGGCATGACCCGGCTGCCGGTCCGCATCACCTCGATCGCGGAAGACAACCAGGGCAATTTGACCGTCACCGCCGAGGAGTTCCCGGCCGGCATCGCGACCGCGACCGAGTATCCGAAGCAGACCCGCACCGCCTTCGCCGCCAATTACGACGTGGCACCGGGCTCGGTGAACACGCCAGTGATCTTCGAGCCCGCCTCGGACCTGGCGATGAACGTGCCCCAGGTCTGGGTCGCGGCGTCCGGCGGCGCCAATTGGGGCGGCTGCTCAGTCCATCTCTCGGTCGATGGCGCCACCTATAGCCGCATCGGCCAGGTCACCCTGCCGGCGCGCCTGGGCGTGCTCACGGCGCCGATCGGCGCGGTCGCCGATCCGGATACCAGCTCGACGCTCTCGATCAGCCTGGCCGAGACGCCCGGCGCCACGCTCGTCTCCGGCACCCAGGCCGATGCCGACGCGCACCGCACGCTGATCTATGTCGACGGCGAGCTGATGGCGTATGAGACCGCGACGTTGACCGGTGTCGGCCAGTACGCGCTCTCCTATCTGCGGCGCGGGCTCTACGGCACCGCGGTCGCGGCTCACGCCGCCGGCACCCCATTCGCCCGGCTCGACGGCAATCTGTTCGAGTATGATCTGCCGGCCGCCTATGTCGGCCAGACGATCTATCTCAAACTCACCAGCTTCAACATCTATGGCGCGGCCGAGGAAGACCTCTCGACCGTGCCGGCCTACAGCTACGTGCCGACCGGCAAGGGCGGCTATGTGGCCCCGCCGACCAACCTGCTGCTGAGTTCGGCCAACCGGCTCGCCGCCGACGGCACGGCGATCTCGACCCTGATCGCCGCCTGGACGGCCTCGCCCGGGCCACTGCTCGCCGGCTACGAGCTGGACTATCGCATCCATACGGCCGGCGGCAGCAATCCCTGGATCTCGGTCCAGATCGGCCAGGGCGCGACCTCCTGGACCCTGACGCCCGCCGTCGAGGGCGCGGTCTATGACGTGCAGGTCCGGGCGATCTCCGGCCTGACCCCGCCGACCTATTCGAGCTTCGCGACGCCGGCGGCCAGCTCGGCCGTGCTCTATGATCAGACCATTCCGGCCGTGCCGACCGGGCTTCAGGCGGCGGCGTCCTATCCGACCGTCAACGTGCTGTGGCAGGCGAGCCCGAGCCCGAGCGTGGCGCAATATGAGCTGAAGGCGGCCCAGGGCGCCGGGGCGACCATCGCCGGCGCCGCCACGCTCTACAAGGGTCCGGCGACCCAGTTCCTGCATGGCGGCTTCACCGCCGGCGCGATCTGGACCTATTGGGTCGCGGCGATCAGCCGGGCCGGCAACGAGAGCGCCTTCTCCCCCGGCGTCACCGTCAACACGCCGCTCGGCTACAACCCGTCCGGCATCCTGGCGAACTCGATCAGCGAGAGCCAACTCGTCGCGGCGCTGCAGACCAAGGTCGATCTCACCGGGCTGATCACGGCATCGGCGAGCACCGCCGGCTCCGTCGCCCAGATCGCCCAACTCGCCGGACAGACCATCGGCGACATGGCGCTGAAGGCCGACAGCGACGTGAAGACCGCGATAGATGCGGCGGCGACCGGCGTGCTCTGGCTGTCTGGCCAGTTGAGCAAGCTGTCGAGCGCGTTCCAATCGGCCGGTTTCGTGGTGAACCCCACGACCGGGGCGCTGGTCTATAACGCGGTCAATCAGGTCGTCGGAACCACCAGCGCGCTGATCACCGGCGTCCAGGCCCAGCTGAACGCGGCGAATGCCTCGATCCTGCTGAAGGCCGATGCGGCGACGGTGTCGAGCCAATTGGCCGCCGTCATCGCCGGCAACCAGCCGACCCTGTCGGACCTGTTCCAGAATTCGGCCGGCAGCTGGGCGATGACCGGCGGCGGCCTGACGGTCAACCCGGCCTCGATCACGACGCTCTCGACCGGTGCCACGTCGCTCCTGACCAAGACCGGCCTGTCGATCGCCGGCGCCACCTACAACCAAGTCGTCATGGTCGTGCGCCGCAAGGATGCCGGCACCGACTGGACCGGCGCGCTGCAATGGTCGACGGCCGGCCATGGCTTCTCGTCGGCCAACCAGGCGGCGACGCCGGTGCCGACCGGCTTCGGCAGTTTCCAGACCATCGCCTGGGACCTGTCGGCCAATGCCGACTGGACCGGCGGCACCGTCACCGGGTTGCAGTTCGCGCTCTCGACCGCGGCGGGCGACAGTTTCGAGATCCAGTCGATCCAGGTCTCGAAGAACGTGGTGCAGCAGCTGCTGCTGTCGGGCCTCTCGGGCCAGATCGCCAGCGCCCAGGTCGCGATCTCGGGGCTGCAGGCCTCGGTCGCCCAGGCGGCCTCGCTGACGACCGTGTCGAGCCAGGGCGTGCAGATCTCGACCCTGAACAGCGAGGTCAATGCGCTCACCGGCCAGATCACGCTCAAGGCCAATCAGACCGACCTCACCAACCTGCAGACCGCGCTGACCGGCGCCCAGCTGCAAATCGACAGCCTGTCGGGCCAGATCACCCAGAACATCACCTCGGTCACCGTGCCCGGTGCCGAGCAGGCCGCCGCTGCGACGCTGGCGGCGCTGGTCGACCAGGGGAAGCAGGCGTTGGCCTTCACCGGCGCCATCGCGTCCGCCCGGCAGCAGGTCCAGGCCTATATCGCCAATCAGACCGCGGCCGAGGCGGCCCAGCGCTTGTCGCTCTCGACCCAGGTGAACGCCAACGGCGCCGCGATCACGACCGAGGCGCTGGCGCGGGCCAGCGCCGATGCCGCCGCCGCCTCGCTGATCGCCAACCTGACCGCGACGGTCAATGCGACGAGCGCCAGCATTTCGGCCAGTCTCGCGACCGAGCAGAGCGCCCGGGCCTCGGGCGATGCCGCCAATGCCCAGTCGATCCTGAACCTGGCCGCGACCGTGACCGCCAACAGCACGAGCCAGTCGGCCAGCCTGACGACCGAGCAGAGCGCGCGCGTCGCCGGCGACACGGCGAACGCCAATTCGATCACGACGCTCTCGGCCACCGTCAACGGCAACTATGCCGCCCTGTCCTCGTCGATCTCGGCGGTTGCGACCCAGTCGGGCGCCACGGCCGCCGAGGTGACCACGCTTTCGGCGGCCGTCGGCGGCAACAGCTCGGCGATCTCGACCCAGGCGACCGCCATCGCCGGTCTGTCGGCCAACTACACGATCCAGACCCAGGTCGCGACCGGCGCGGGCCAGCGCTACATCACCGGCATCGGCCTGTCGGCCGGCGCCGGCGGCCTCAGCCAGATCGTGCTGCTGGCGAACGACGTGCTGATCGCCGGCCTGAACAGCGACGGGTCGCTGAACCCGGTCTCCCCGTTCGAGGTCGTGGGCGGCCAGGTGCTGATGAACAAGGCGGTGATCGGCACGATCACGGCCGACCAGATCTCGGCGAACACGACCTATACCGGCGATCTCTCGATCGGCAACGGCCAGCTGAAGCTCCATGGCGCCGACGACGGCAACGGCAACGGCCCCTACTTCATCGCGCACGACGCCAACAACGTCACCCGCGCGCTGATCGGGCGCTTCGGCAACGACTGGGGCATCTGGACCTGGAACGGCGCCGGCACCAGCATCCTGGCCGCCAGCAGCCTGGGCGTCAGCTCGGTCGGCACGAGCAACCTCGCCGCCAACGCCGCCAGCGTCATGTCCTCGGCCCAGAGCAATGCCCACCAGAGCATCCCGGCCGACGGCGCCTGGCACGACATCCAGACCCTGACGGTCACCATCGTTTCGGGCGCGTCGGGCGTGGCGCTGACCTACTCGGCCGGCCTCAACGACACGTATCTCGCCGCGCCCGATCCGGGTGGCGGCTATGGCGGCGGCAGCAATTGAGGAGCGGCGGATGAATTTTCGCTTGATCGACGCGACCACCGGCAACGTCGTCGAGACCTTCACCGACCTGCCGAACGCGCCGATGACCCGAACGGCCATCGTCAATCCGGGCGTCGGCGCCTTCCAGTTCAAGATCCAGGCGATGTGCGATCCGGCCAAGTCCGGCGGCGGCGCGGTCTATGGCGCGTCGATGGTCGCGACCCAGGGCAAGCGATGAATCGGCGGCTCGGAGAACGACGATGAGATACGTCATCCACCAGGCCGGGACCGGCCGGATCCTGCGCCATGGCGTCTGTCCGGAAGAGGATGCGGCGCTGCAGGAGGTGCCGGACGCGCACGCGCTGCTGACCCTGCCGGACGCACACCCGCCGATCGACGATACGGCTCATCGGGTCGAGGCCGGCGCCATCGTCGAGCGCGCGGCCGAGCCGGTCGATCCGGTCGCGGCCGGCCGGAGCCTGCGCCTGCAGCGCGACCACCGCCTGGCGGCCTCGGACTGGACCCAACTGGCCGACGCGCCGCTCTCGGTGGCCGATCGCGCGGCCTGGGCCTCCTATCGCCAGGCGCTGCGCGATCTGCCCGCCAATTCGCCCGACCCGGCCAAGCCGGTCTGGCCCCAAGCTCCCCGGAAGGAATAGAACATGAGCATCGGCAACTGGTATCGCGTCGGCACCGTCGCGGTCACGAACGGCTCGGTCAATGTGGTCGGCACCGGCACCTTCTGGACCAGCCAGTGCAACCCGGGCGACCGCTTCACGGTCGACGGCCAGAACTGGTACGAGATCAACACGATCACCGACGATACGCACATGGCGCTGCTGTCGGTCGGCGGCTCCGGCGCCTTCGCCGGCGCGACCGCGGCGAACCTTTCCTATGCGATCGACCGCAACTTCACCAACAACCTCAACGCCAATATCGCGGCCTCCGTCGCTTCGCTGGTGGCGCAGTACCAGGCGAACAGCAACGGCCCGCTTTCCGGCCTGTTCGGCAATGGCGTCGCCGCCACGCCCGGCATCGCCTTCCTGAACGAGGCCTCGACCGGCCTCTTCCATCCCGCCGCCGGCATCGCGGCGCTCGCGGTCCAGGGCGCGGAATTCCTGCGCGCGGTCGGCACGGCCGCCGGCGTGCCCGCCATGCTCGGCCTGGGCCAGACGGCCCCCGCCAACGCGCTCGACATCCTGACCGTCAACAACGCGCTCTATGGCGCCCGCATTCAGAACAGCTCGGCCGGGGCGGCGGCGCGCGCGGCACTCCAGATCGGCAACACCAGCGCCGCCGCCCAGGTGCTGAACCTCGGCGTCAACAGCGCCGGCTTCACCGCGAGCGGCGTGCTGGCCCCGTCGCGCGGCTTCGTCGAAGCGCCGAACGGCGTGGACTTCGCCTCGGGTGTGACGGCGGGAACAGCGTTCTCCTGGGGCGTCGGCGCCGGCTATGCGTCCAAGATGGCGATGGATTATCTGGGCGACGTGGCGATCGGCGGCACGCCGCTGACTGTCGCCGGCTATACGACGCTAACCCTGAACAACGCCACGACCGGCGGTATCCTCGATCTCCAGACGAATGGTGTCGATGTTGGCCGATTGACCGGCGGCACGGCGGCGCTGAACCTGGCCGCGATCGGCGCGTCGGTGCCGCTGACCTTCACCGTGAACGGATCGGAACGCGGCCGGTTTGGGCCTGCAGGTCAGTTCGGCATCGGCATGACTCCGACGAACGTGCTGGATATCACCCAAACGCAAAACGCCTCTAGCGTCTTGAGTGTCTTGAACGCCTCCGCGGGCGTCTCGGCTCAGGCTGTGGTTACGCTAAACAACGGCACTAATGCTCTGACGGTTGGTCAGACAGGCGGGAGCTTTACCCCGAGCGGGGTTTTTAAAGCCAGCCAAAGCTATCTTTCTGGAAATGGCGCGGGCGGCTTACTCCTCACGACAGGTGCTGCTACTCCCGTCGTGATTGGCATCAACAATGCTGAAGTGGCGCGGTTCGATACGAGCGGGCGCTTTGGTGTCGGCGCCACTCCGAGCGGATGGAGTAGTTCCACTTCGTCGATTGACGTTGGTGCGTATATGGGCCTGTGGTCGTATACCCCCGGCATTGGTGGCCATCTTACGGCTAATAGTTATTTCAACGGCGGTTCTTGGATTGCGAAAACCACTGGTGCTGCAAGCTATTATTCGCAGACGACTGGCATCCATAGTTGGACAACTGCTGCATCTGTAGCGGCTGGCGCCACTCTAAATCCAGTGGTCATTATGACACTAGATGGCGCCGGTAGCCTGCTGGTCGGGACGACAAGCTCTGGCGGGTATCGTTTCCGCGTGTCCAACGGCACGGATGTCGTTGGTACGGCTTTGGCATCATTCACTGGGAGTACTCAATCACCGCTGTCAATCTTCTCGGCTGATGCGGCCGGACAGAGTGGTGCGACCACCGCCCTTTCTGTGTCGAAGGTGGCTGGGAACGGTCGCAGTGCCAACCTCGCGGGGACGCTCAACGCAACTGGCGCCGACTATGCCGAATATCGCAAGCTGATCGCCGCACTCTATGGCCTTATCGCCAAGGGCGGTCTGCTGGGCTACGACGCCGCCGGCCTGATGACCAACGTGTTCGCCGACGTGGTCGGGCGCGTGCTGCCGAAGTCGACCGCGCCGAGCTATGTCGGCAACGACACTTGGGGCACGGAAGAGAACATCTGCGCGGCCTACGGCGTCGCGGCGCCCGGTGCGCAGGCGTCCGTCGTGCATGAGCCCATCGCCCCCATCGTGGTTGCCGACCCGGGCGAAGGCGCGACGGAGGAAAAGGCGGCGGCATACGCGGCCTATCTGGCGGCCGTCGCGATCTATCCGGAGCTGGTCGAGGCCTACAGCGAATACCAGACCGCCGAGGCGGCCTACCAGACGAGGCTGACGGCCTTCAATGCCGCGCTGGAGACCGAGCGGGCCAAGTGGGACCGCATCGCGCTGTGCGGCGTGGTGCCGGTCAATGTCGCCGGACTGACCAGCGCCGATATCGGCAAGCACCTAGTGCCCTGCGCCGCCTCGGACGGGACGATCACGGCGACCGCCGTTGCCAAGGCCGATCTTACGCTCATGCAGTACATCGACAGCTTCGGCACGATCGAGATGATCGGTGCCGATGGCCGTCCGCTGGTCAACGTCAAGAACGGCTGATTTTCGACACCCGAACCGCCGCTCCATTCCTTCCCACACGGCCGCCCTCGGGCGGCCGTTTCATTGTCGCGAGACCGCCCGCCGACTCCGGCGGCGCGGGTTTGTCGTTTGAGGAGACCTTCCATGCCCCCTTATGAGCCCTCCTTGCCGGAGGCGGAACTCGGTGCCGCCTCGGACCCGACGTCGGCACCGCGCGGTTGGCTGCTCGACAAACGCATTCCCGTCGCCATGATCGCCAGCCTGGCATTGCAGGTACTGGTCGCCGGCCTCTGGTTCGGACGAACTGAGGCGCGCCTCGATATGTTGGACGGATGGGTACGCCAGAATCAGGCGACCGACCGGCGTCTGGCGGTCATCGAGAACCGGCTCGATGCGGTTCACGAGACGCTCGACAAGATCGAGCGGCATCTGGCCGGCGGCGAGTGACGGTCATGTCGGCCGTCATTCTGCCCCGCGGCATCCGGGTGCATAATCCAGGCTGTCTCGAGCGGCTCGGCATCGATTGGCGCGGCATGGCGGCAAACCAATCGACCGATCCCCGGCTGGTCGTCTTCACCGGGCCGGAATGGGGGATCCGGGCGCTCGCCCGGACGCTGCTCGGCTATCAGCACCAGGAGGCGCGGCGATCGATCTCCAGCCTGATCGCGCGGTTCCGGCCGCCCGAGGAGCACGACACGATCGCCTATTGCCGCTGGGTCGCGGCATCGCTCGATCGTCAGGCGGCGGACCGGATCTCGCTCGACGAGCCAGCAACCCTGATGGGGCTGGTTCAGGCAATCATCCGGCGCGAGAGTGGTCCGCTGCCCGGCGGCCGGGCCTGCTGGTACCCGTACGAGACCGTCGCCAAGGGCGTTGCCCTGGCGGAAAGGCGCCGCTCTTTTTGAAAGGAAGCACCATGGATTTCTGGAGCGATGCCAAGCAGGCGCTGGGTGCGGTCGCACCGATCCTGGGTACGGCCGTCGGCGGACCGCTGGGTGGAACCGCAGCCCGTCTCGTGGCATCGGCGCTCGGCCTCGATCCGTCGACGCCGGCGCAACAATTGGCGGCCGCCGTCACATCGGCCACGCCCGATCAATTGGTGGCGCTCAAAAATGCCGATCGCGATTTCCAGGTATCGCTGAAGAACTTGGACCTGTCCGCCGAGAAGATCGCGGCGGACGATCGGGCGAGCGCACGCAACCTGGAAGCGTCGACCCATGATTGGGTGCCGGGCACATTGATGATGCTGCTCACCGGCGGATTCTTTGGGCTGATCGCCTATCTCGCGAGCCATGACGTGCCGGTCGGCAATCGCGATCTTTTGAACATCATGCTCGGATCACTAGGCACTGCCTGGACTGGCGGTGTGACCTACTACTATGGCTCGTCGGTCGGCGCCGCGGTTAAGGACAGGGCGATCGGCGCATTGATGCAACGCTAGGGGAGGGTATCTGCAGCCTGCAAATGCATCCTGCGATGCTTTTCGCGTAAATCTTTGCAATCTGACTTTGCAACACGCGAAAAACTGCCGGCAGCCGGCCCGGTTAGTGGGCCATCATATGCAGCGAGACGGCGGTACGCGGAAGAACGGCAATACCCGCGGTCTCCGTGACGGCGATGACGGTCCAGACGAACATGAGGCCGACCACGAACTGGACCAATCCGGTCATTCAACGCCCTTCCGCTCTCTCGTTGAGAGCTATACGTCGATTGGCCGGATATTATCCCCGCCAGATCGGGGATCGCTGGCGGAGCCGGAGGCTCCGCCCCGACGTTGGGTCAAGTTTTCGGCGGGGTCTAGCTTGCGGCAGCGAGCTTCGGCTTCGGGCCCGGCTTGCGGCGCATCGGCATGATGGATTGTTCCTTGTCACTGGCATCGGCCATCGCGCGGACCAGATCCAGCACGCAGCGCTGCTGCTGAGGCGAGCTGATCCGGTAGAAATCGCGGATCAGATCGAGCGTCATGCGGTTGCCCATGACCGATTTCGTGGAATTATCGGCCGCGCCGGTCTCATCGAGCGGAAGCGTCAGATCGGCCGGCATCTCGTCGAAGAAATAGGAGATGGGCGTCAGCAGGATATGCGCCATGTCGAACAGGCGGCTGGCGCTCACGCGGTTGGCGCCGCTTTCGTATTTCTGCAGCTGCTGGAAGCTGACGCCAAGCAGCGTCGCCACGGCCTCCTGGCTCTTGCCGAGCAGGATGCGGCGCATGCGGACGCGGCTTCCGACATGGATGTCGACCGGATCGGGTTCGCCACGCTGCCGCCAGTCGTATGAAGTATCTTGGGTCATGTCGCTAACGTGCCTTCCATCGAGAGGGATCCACGGCTGGCCTCGCAACATGGAAGCCCGGAGCGAGTCCGGTTTCTCGATTTGCCAACCTCAAGTTTCGCTCCGCAAGTTCCGTGCCGATTGCGCCAACGGGGGCAAAAATGCAATTGAGCGGCGCCCGCTGCTTTGGGTCGCAGGGGACGGGTGCAGATGGGCATTGGCATTCGATGCCGCGCACAGCACGATAGGAACGCTCGAGACCGGCCTCCGGGAAAGGGGGCGGCTCGGATCGGCAGGGTAAAGGGGCCTCAAGCGGTGCAGACTTGGCGTTGGAAGTTTTCTCTCATGGCCGCGGCCGCTTTGGTCGCCAGCGTCATGCTGATCGAGGCGGTCCGGGCCGACGATCTGGCCTCCGTCGTTGCCGATCGCCAGGCCGCCATGAAGGCGATGAGCGGTAAACTGAAAGTCATCAAGGGTTTCGTTGACAGCGGCGCCGGTCAGGCCGAGGCTGCTGATGCTGCCGCCGTATTGGTCCAGACCGCGAAATTGATCCCCGGCTGGTTCCCGGCCGGGTCGGGTATCGACAGCTTCTCCGGCAAGACAGCGGCGAAACCCGAGATCTGGACCGACCCCGCGAAATTCCAGGCGACGGCGACCGCGTTCCAGCTTGATGCCAGCGCGCTGCAAAAGGCCGTTGCAGCGGGGGACGGGGCGGCTGCGGCCGCCGCGTTCGAGACGATGGGCCGCGAGGGCTGCGGTGCCTGCCACGGCGCGTTCCGCGCCAAGACCTGATCATCATCATGCGCTATCCGGCGTCGGCGCTGCTGCTCGCCATGACGTTGCTTTCCGGCGGGCCCTCGATGGCTGCCGAGGTGACCGCCGATGCGGTCGCCCGCGGCGCCTATCTGTTCGCCGCGGCGGATTGCGCCAGCTGCCACACGGACAGCAAGAACGGCGGAGCGCCGCTTGGCGGCGGCAAGGCGTTGAAGACGACGTTCGGCACGTTCTTCACGCCGAATATCTCGCCCGATCGAGAGCATGGCATCGGCGGCTGGACCGACGATCAGTTCGTGAAGGCGTTTCGCAAGGGTATCTCGCCGGACGGGCGGGACTATTATCCGGCTTTTCCCTACACTTCCTTCACGGGTATGACCGATCGGGACCTGCTGGACATCAAGGCCTACATCTTCAGCCAGCCGGCTGTGCCGACTGCCGATCGGCCTCACGATCTGCGATTCCCGTTCAACATCCGGTGGGCATTGATGCCCTGGAAAATCCTCTATTTCCGCGAGGGGCCGTTCATGGGCGATCCCAGCCGTTCGCTGGAGTGGAACCGCGGCGCCTATCTGGCGAAGGCCGTCACCCATTGCGGCGAGTGCCATAGCCCGCGCAACGCGCTGGGCGCCATCGAGAAGAACCGGCGGCTGGCTGGCGCTTGGAACGGGCCGGACGGCATGAGCGCGCCTAATATCACCCAGCACCCCGATGCGCTCGGCAAATGGAGCACGAGCGACATCGAAGCCCTGCTGAAGGATGGCATCACGCCCGACGGTGATTTCGTTGGCTCGGGCATGACGGACGTCGTCGCCAACACGGCAAAGCTGACCGATGCCGACCGTCATGCCCTCGCGGCGTTCCTGAAGGCGTTGCCGGTGAAGGACCCGACGCCGAAGCCCGTCGCGACGTCCCGGTAATTCCCGCATGGGGACCCGGGAAACCCTGCTCGAGACGGCGATTGGTTGGCATGGTGCCGGCCGCCATGACGAAGCGGAGGCGGCCTATCGCGAATTGCTCGCGAGCGAGCCCGACGATGCCGGGGTGCTGCATCTGCTGGGGGTGCTCCACCATCACCGCGGCCGCTCGGACGAGGGGCGGGCGCTGATCGGCCGGGCGATCGCGATCGACGGCGGCAACCCGGTCTATCATAACAACCTCGCCCTGATCCTCTTGGCCGGAGGCAGGGTCGGCGAGGCCGAGGCGAGCGCGCGGCGGGCCCTGGCTCTGGTCGCGGACTATCCCGACGCGCTGGTCAATCTGGGGGCGGCCCTCCAGCGCCAGGGTCGCCTGGACGAGGCCGGCGAGCCTTACCGTGCGGCCTTGCGGCTGCGGGCGGACGTTGGCGGCGACTGGTTCCAGTTCGGCACCCTGCTGGTGCAACAGGGGCGGAGCGACCAGGCGATCGAGGTCTTTCGCCAAGCCCTCTCGCTGGAACCCGACCATATCGACGCGCAGATCCACCTCGGCAATAGTCTCAAGGCCAAGGGCGATGCCGCTGGCGCTGCCGCGTGCTATCAGCGGGTGATCGAGCTCGATCCGTCCCACCCCGCAGCACTCAACAATTTCGGCAATCTGCTGCAGGCTGCGGGGATGCTGGCGGAGGCCGAGGCGCTCTATCGCCGCCTGCTGGCCGCGCGGGCCGATCATCCGGGGGCGCTCGGCAATCTCGGCAGCGTCCTGCAGTCCCAGGGGCGGTTCACCGAGGCACTGATCTGCTACCGCCGGGTGTTGGAAATCGCGCCGGACGATCCGATCCCGCATCACAATCTGGCGACCGCGCTGAAACGGCTGAACCGGCTGGGCGAGGCCGTCGCCGAGTATCGGCAGGCCCTGGCGTTCCGTCCCGACTATCCCGAGGCGCTGAGCGGGCTCGGGGCGACCCTACAGGCCCAGGGCCACGTGTCCCGCGCCGTGCCCTTCTACGAGCGGGCGCTGACGCTGGCGCCGGATTTTCCCGAACCGCTCAACCATCTGATGTTCGCACTGAACGCGCTGCCCGAGGTCACGAGCGCCGATCTGCTGGCGGCCGCGCGGCGCTGGACCGCGGCTTGGACCGCGGTGCCGCCGACGGCCGAGCATCCCAACCGGCCCGATCCTGACCGACCGCTGCGGGTCGGCTATGTCTCGCCCGATTTCCGGCATCATCCGGTCGGCTATTTCCTGACGGCGATCATCGACCATCACGATCCGGCCGCGGTCGAGATCCACTGCTACAGCAATTCCCGCGTGGCCGACGACATCACGCGGCGGATCCAGGGCGCCGTCGCCGGCTGGCGTTCGATCGTGGCGCTCGACGACGCGGCGGCGGCCGACCTCATTCAGGCCGACGGCATCGATATCCTGGTCGATCTGTCGGGCCATATGGCGGAACACCGGCTGACCCTGTTTCAGCGGCGTCCGGCGCCGGTGCAGACGACCTGGCTGGGGTTCTTCTGTTCGACCGGCCTCTCGGTCATCGACCATATCATCGCCGATCCGACGATCATCCCGCCAGAGGACGAGGCCAGCTACAGCGAGCGGGTCTGGCGCCTGCCGGGCTGCTATCTGTGCTTCGACGGCGGGCCGATCGATCTGTCCCCCGTCGCGATGCCGGCGGGCGAGACCGGCCCCGTCACCTTCGGTTGTCTCAACCGCCGCGACAAGATAAGCGAGCCCTGCATCGCCGCCTGGGCCCAGATCCTGCGGCAGGTGCCGTTCGCGCGCCTGTTGCTGAAGACCGCCGGCTTCAGCGACGAGGCGACCCGGACCGATATGCTCGCCGCGTTCGAGCGACATGGCATCGGTGCCGGCCGGTTGGTGATCGAGGGGGAGACGCCGCGGCGCGCGCATCTGGCGGCCTATCACCGGGTCGATCTGGCACTCGATCCCTTCCCCTATACCGGGGCAACGACCTCCGCCGAGTCGCTTTGGATGGGCGTGCCGCTGGTGACGCTCCGCGGTCGGACGTTCGTCGGTCGGGTCAGCGCCAGCATGCTGCAGGCGGTCGGCCGACCCGAATTGATCGCCGACACGGTCGAGGGCTATGTCGATCTGGCCGTAGCCCTGGCGAACGACCGGACCCGTCTCGCCGCTCTGCGCCGGGACCTGCGCGAGGTCACCCGGTCCGGCCTGGGCGACGGGGCCGCCTTCGCGCGGAATCTTGAGGCGATTTATCGCGGGCAATGGCGCATCTGGTGCGCGAGCCGCTCCTAGACTTCGGACCGGGTCCATTTCGATCCGGATCGTCTCGATGTTGCCTTATGGCCAGCGGCTGTGAATCTGCGCCCGCCGGACCGTTGCTTCTTCATACGGTTTCGTATGGTTTGAAGCTTTGTGGGGCGCCGATTCTATAGCGTCACCTGCGTGCGATGCCTAGAAGGCAACAAAGGGTGCCATGCCGGATCAAAATCTGTTGCCATCGCAAGAATACTGCCCGTATTCTCCCGTTATACGGGAATGCGGCCAGGCAGAGAGACGCCGGTTCAACCCGACGCCAGCATGACCTCCAGGATTCCAGCCAGAACGGACAGAATGACCGATAGCTCCCCTCAAGGTACAAACCCTGCGGCCGTCCTTTCGTTTCCGGCCGGGGGCGATGGACTGGTCGAGACGGGAGCGATCGCGCGAATTCTGGCGTCTCCCCGCACCGATGAATTTGTCCGGCGATGGCTGGCCGGGACCGTCGGGCGCGACCCCGTGCTGGCCTATCACGAGGCGGTGACGCTGGCCGGCGTGCTGGAACTATTGACCTGCCAGGAGGCGCAGGCCTGGCTGTTGCCGGCGATGACTGCGGCGCTCCAGCAGGATCCGGCGACCGGCTTTGCCGCCGCTCTCGATATCGCGGCGGCGCTGAAGCCGGCGGCGATGGCGCGCAGGGGCATGCCGGATATGGACATCTGCCTGCCCGAACCGGCCAACAGCCGCGGCCCGTCTCCCGACCGGCGCTAAGCGCGGGATCGTTAGGTTCAGGCCGCGTCGATCGAGGCGGTGAAGATATAGCCCGACCCGCGCACCGTCTTGATCAGGCTCGGATTCTGCGGGTCGTCCTCGAGCTTCTTGCGCAGGCGGCCGACCTGGACGTCGATGGTCCGGTCGAACGGGCCCGACGCGCGGTTGCGCGCCAGATCGAGCAGCCGGTCGCGCGACAGCACCTGATTGGCATTGCCGACGAAGGCCGCGAGCAGATCGAATTCGCCGGTCGTCAGCCGCACTTCCTCGCCGGACGGTGCCTTCAATTCACGCGATGTCAGGTCGAGCTTCCAGCCGTTGAACACGGCGGACTGCGGCGGGGGCTTGTTGACCTCGCCGCGGGCCGATGCGCGGCGCAGCACGCTCTTGACGCGCGCCAGCAGCTCACGCAGGTGAAACGGCTTCGGCAGATAATCGTCGGCACCCATTTCGAGCCCGATGATGCGATCGACCGTCTCGCCGCGTCCGGTCAGGATGATGATGCCGATGTCCGACACGGCACGCAGCTGGCGCGCCAGCGACAAGCCGTCGTCGCCCGGCAATTGGATGTCGAGCAGTACGAGGTCGACCTCGTACTGCTGCATGATCCTGCGCATGGAGGGGCCGTCATTCGCCGTCGATACCCGATAGCCCTCGCCACTCAGGTAATTATAGACCAGCTCGCAGATCTCCGGCTGGTCATCGACGATGACGATATGGTCTGCCGCTTTCATGCTCTCATTCGGCTCCCAGCCAATGTCCGCTCTGCTTACCAGTCACGTCTAACCCTCTGGGATCGAAAGTGTCGGCGCCCAGTGTAAACCGAGCTTACCCGCTGTTACAATTCATTACCTGATAAGCTCACGCATGACATTAAGCGATTACATGCTGCCTCTAGTTTTCTGATGCGCACCCCCGGCGGGCCTTCCTTCGTCGTGGTGCAAAAAAGATCTGAGGAGATGAACATGTCCGACGTCTTTAACCGTATCGAGCTGGAAATACCACGCCTCCGCCGGTATGCCCGTGCGCTGACCCGTGATCCCTCTGCGGCCGACGATCTGGTCCAAGACTGCCTCGCCCGTGCGCTCGCCAAGTCGCATCTGTGGCAGGAAGGCACCGATCTCCGCGCTTGGTTGTTCACGATCCTGCACAATCAGTACGTCAACACGGTGCGCCGCTCGGTCCGCGAAGGCACGGTCGTTGAAGTCAGCGATACCGAGCCGTCGCTCGTCGCACCGGCGGTCCAGACCAAGCGTCTGGAACTGCGCGATCTGGAGCGCGCGCTTTCGAGGCTCCCGGGCGAACAGCGTCAGGTGCTGCTGCTGGTCGGCATGGAAGGCCTGCGCTACGAAGAAGTGGCGGAAATCCTCAGCGTTCCTGTTGGTACCGTACGCTCCCGCCTGTCGCGTGGCCGTGATGCACTCCGCGCTCTGATGGGCGAATCGGAGGAAGATCGCGCCGAGCGCAAGGCCGACACGACGCCCCGCCGCGCCCGTCGCGGCGAGGACGACCTGGCCGTAAGCGCCGCCTAATCCAGGCGCCGTTTCCCGCCCGTTTGGCTCCAGCGACCCAAACGGGCCGGATTGAGCCATCCGACCCGATTAGCGGCCGCGTGTCCTGTCCGGACGCGCGGCCGCAATCATTTGAACCATGCTTGCGGGGATCGGCTCGTCCAGCACATCGCCATAGAGCGTCCGCAGGTCGATATTCTGTTTCACATAGGCGGCGACGCGGGCGCGGGCGGCATCGTCCTGTTCCAAGGCCGAGGCGACGCGGGTCGCGGCCCGGGGCGGTAGCATCTCATCAATGAAGGCGTGCAGATCGTCGCTGCTAACGTACAGGCGAGATAAGGCCGCCATATCCAACTCCCAAAACAATTCCTCGGCTGCTGCTGCCCCGTCCCATTGTTGGGATCTGATACATACGGTTTACAAACGGATCAATCCTACGAAGGTTCCTGTCCGGCTGGTCCGCCGGCCCGGAAGACACAAGGGACAGTCGGGTCTATGGTTTGCCTCAGAACGGGCCGTTGGAGAGTGGCGAATGAGAAAAGTCCTGGCGATTGCGGCGTGGTTGGCGATGACGTCCGCTGTTGCGGGCGTGGCACACGCCGACGAGGTCGGCGGCTTCAAGAATGATTGGACCGGCAACCGGATCGTGGTCGAGGCGATCGCCGATCCCAAGGTCCAGGGCATCACCTGCCATCTGACCCATTTCGACCGGAGCGTCATCGATCGCCTGCGCAAGGGGAACTGGTTCGAGGATCCATCCAACTCCTCGATCGCCTGCCGCCAGACCGGGCCGCTCGTGATCGGCGACATCAAGACCGATCAGGCCGGCGAGGAAGTGTTCTCCGAGCGGGCGAGCCTGGTGTTCAAATCGATCGCGGTGCGCCGGATCTATGACAAGAAGAACGACTCGCTGATCTATGTCGCCTATTCGCGTCAGGTCCAGGATGCCAGTGCCAAGATGAGCGTCACCACCGTGCCGCTCTATAACAACAATGCCAGCTGGACCGGCCGCAAGCCGTGAGCGAGCGGGTCGATGCCGTGGTCGCGGGGGCGGGCGTCGTCGGGCTCGCCATCGCCCGGGCGCTGGCCCGGCAGGGCCGCGAGGTGCTGGTGCTGGAGGCGGCCGACGCGATCGGGACGGAAACCTCCTCGCGCAACAGCGAGGTGGTTCACGCCGGCATCTACTATCCGAAGGACAGTCTGAAGGCGCGGCTCTGCGTGCGCGGCCGCCAGCTGCTCTACGACTATTGCGCCTCGCACGGCGTGCCGGTGCATCGGCTGGGCAAGCTGATCGTCGCCACTAGCGACAGCGAAGCGCAAGCGCTCGACGGCATCGCGTCCAAGGCATGGGCCAATGGCGTCGATGATCTGCGGCCGATCCCGGCGGCCGAGGCGCAGGAGCTCGAACCGGCGCTGCGCTGCACCGCGGCCCTGCTATCGCCCTCGACCGGCATCATCGACAGCCATCGGCTGATGCTGGCCTATCAGGGCGACGCGGAGGATGCCGGCGCCATGGTCGCGTTCCATGCGCCGATCCTTCGGGGGCGCCCGACCGAAACGGGCTGGTCGCTCGACGTCGGTGGGGAGGATCCGATGCGGCTCGATTGCGACCTGCTGGTCAATGCGGCGGGCCTGGGTGCGGTGGATCTCGCCGGCCGGCTCGACGGTCTGCCGGCGGGCGCCGTGCCGACCGCCTATCTGTGCAAGGGCTCGTACTACAGCCTCGCCGGCCGCTCGCCCTTCACCCGGCTGATTTATCCCGTGCCGGAACATGCCGGCCTGGGCGTGCATCTGACGCTCGACCTGGGCGGCCAGGCGCGATTCGGCCCGGATACGGAATGGGTCGATCGCATCGACTATCGGGTCGACATCGCCCGGGCCGACGGGTTCTACGCGGCGATCCGCCGCTATTGGCCGGGCCTGCCCGACGGCGCGCTCCAGCCGGGCTATGCCGGCATGCGGCCCAAGATCAGCGGCCCGCACGAACCGGCCGCCGATTTCCGCATCGACGGGCCGGCGCGGCACGGGCTGCCGGGACTGGTCAATCTGTTCGGCATCGAATCGCCTGGCCTGACCGCCTCGCTCGCCATCGCCGAGCACGTGGCCGGTCTGGTGCGCGACGCGGGCCGGGGGTAGACTTCCGGCAAAGAGAGAAGCCTGGAGGAACTACCCATGTCGACCGTCACGCCGTTCCGCTCCAATGCCGCGCTGGTTTCCGAGCGCGAAGCCCGCATCGAGCTGGCCGCCTGCTATCGCCTGATCGCCCATTTCGGGCTCGACGACATGGTCTATACCCATATCTCCGCGCGGGTGCCGGGCGAGGAAGAGCATTTCCTCATCAATCCCTACGGCCTGATGTTCCACGAGATCACCGCGTCGAGCCTGATCAAGATCGACCATGACGGCAACGTGGTCGAGCCGACGGAATATCCGGTCAACAAGGCCGGCTTCATCATCCATTCGGCGATCCATATGGCCCGGCCCGAGGTCAATTGCGTGCTGCATACCCATACGCGGGCGGGCATCGCGCTGTCGTGCCTCGATATCGGCCTGCTGCCGCTCAACCAGTTCTCGCTGATGTTCCACAACCGCGTCGCCTATCACGGCTACGAGGGCATCGCGCTCGACCTGGACGAGCGCGAGCGGCTGATCGCCGATCTGGGCGACATGCCCGTCATGATCCTGCGCAACCACGGTCTCCTGACCACCGGGCATAGCGTACCCGAGGCGTTCTCGCTGATGCACTACCTGGAGCAATCCTGCCGCATCCAGCTCGACGTCATGGCATCGGGCCGGAAATGGGTGCTGCCGGAACCGGAGATCCAGGACAAGACCGGCAACCAGTATCTGGGCGATCCGGTCGGCGCGGGCCTGCGCGAATGGCCGGCCCTGCTCCGGATCCTCGACAAGAAGGACCCGTCCTACCGGGACTGAGGGCGCCTCTCCCCCTGGGCTTGACCCGGCCATGACGTTTTTTCTGCAATCGCTTACCGCTGCAGCGCCGCCAGCTGCCGCGTGGCGAAGGACAGCCGCTCCGCCTGGGTGCGGACGGTGTAGGTCAGCAGTGCGGCGGTCAGGCCCGGCTGGTCCTGTTTCAGGCGTTCGAAGATGGCTCGCTCCAGGGCCCAGACCTGGGTGTCCCCATCCAACCGCAGGCCGGCGGTGCGCGGTACGCCCAGGAAGAACCCGATCTCGCCGATCACGGTATTGGCGCCGAACACCCGGTGGCGGACCGGCGCCAGGCCGGGACGTTCGACCAGGACGCTGACCCGGCCGCGCTCGACGAACAGCAGGTTGTCGGTATCGTCGCCCTGATGGCAGAGATAATGCGCATCGACCGGGCGGGCCGGTTCCAGGGCGGCGATCAGCGCCCGCGCATACTCGGCGCTGCCGAGCGCGTCGGTGAACCAGTCGGCCAGCGGATGATAGCCGGCCGTGACGAACCCGTTCTGCTCCAGCAGCAGGGTCTCGCCCGCTTCGAGCGCTTCGTCCAGGGTGGCATATTCCTGGGCGCCGCTCAGCGCACCGACTTCGGCCATCACCGCGCGGACGACCGGGCTCAGACCGCTGGTCACATGGCGGATGTCGGCATCCTGCAAGCGCTGCGAAATCCGCAGGAAACTCGATCCGGCCGAGGAATCGATGCCGCTGACCGCCGCGAAATCGAAGATGATCATGCGCGGGCGCAGGTTCCGCACCAGTTCGGCGACCTGCTCCTGCAGGCGATAGGCCGAACCGAAGAAAACGAAGCTGGCCAGTTCGATGATGCGGACCTCGTGCCCCCGATCGCGCAGCAGCGCCAGTTCGTCGGTCGAGCGAACGAGCGAGGACGGCCGCTCTTCGGCACCGAACTGCCGATTGACCGTGTCGATCCGGCTGACGCTGAAGGCGAAGATGGCGCAACCGCCGAGGATGCCGACGGCGAATCCGACCAGCACGCCGACGCCGGCGGTCATGACCACGACCACCGGCACCAGCAGCCATTCCGCGGTGGACAGGCGCTTGCGGCTGGCGATGCACCATTTCCAGATCAGCTGGGCGCCCATCTGCATCAGCAGCCCGCCCAGGACGAAGCGGGGTATGAAGCCGATCAGACCGACGCCGCCGGCCAGCATGGCGAGCGAGATCGCGGCGACTGTGATCCCGGCGGTTCGGCCTACGCCGCCGGCGGCATGGGCCAGCACGCTTCGGCTCATCGTCGTGTAGCCGACGAAACCGCCGGCCAGCCCGGACGCGATATTGGCGACCCCGTTGACCCGCAATTCCCGGTCCAGATCGACATCCGTCCCCGTCACTTGCTCCAGGCCGGTCGAATTCATGACGACCGACAGCGCCGACATCAGCACCGTGGCCGCGACGGTGCCGCCGACGGTCAGCAGCACCGGCCAGTGCGCATGCCACAGCGCCGCATCGAACGGTGGCGGGGCCACGGCACCGCCGCCGGATCCGCCGGCGAACATCCAAGCGGCGTCCATGTTCCGCAGCATCAGATCGCCGACCAGGACGCCGCCCAGCAGCATGACCGGCAAGGTGGCCGGATGCTTGATCCGGGCCGTCGAGCCCCACAGCAGGCCGGCCCAGCCAACGGTCACGGCGAAGGGCAAAAAGGCACCGGGCCGGGCGAAATCACCGAGCGTCGCGAACGTGAGCGGCACATCGGTCGCCATGCGGACCGCGCCGGTGATCATCAGCCAGCCGGACGCTCCGAGAAAGCCGGCGACCATCGGATAGGGCACGAATCGGCCGAGCCGGCCGAGCCGGAACCGGCCGAGCAGATAGAGCGCCACGCCGGTGACGACGCCGGCGGCCACCAGACCGGCAAGCGCCAAGGCCAGCGCGCCATCCGGCGGCAAGGACGCCAGAATCGGCGCCAATCCGGTCATCATCGCCGCCAACAGGGCGGCGGTATTGCCGTCGGGGCCGGCGACGACGACGCGAAAGCCGCTCCATCCGGAAATGACCAGGCCGGTCACGGCGGCGCTGATCAGGGCGGCTTCGATGCCGACGTTCAGAAATCCCTGCAGCGGCCCGGAGAAGACCAGCGCGCCGAACGAGAAGCAGTAGGCGATGGAAAGCAGCGAGGCGACGAGGCCGGCACTTGTGTCGTTCAACAGCAACTTTATTTGCATAAAAACCAGCTCGATCCTGCGCTACGGTCGACGGTACGGGCGGCTCGCGGGCCAGCTCGTCTTTGCCGAAGCTGCACGGAAGGTGCCGTCACCCGGCAAGGGAAATCAAGCATATCTGCCTGATAGGCTGCGTCGATCGCAATGAGCGGATCAGTCGATTTCACCTATGCGCCGGTCGGCGCTAACGTCAGGCATCCTGATCGATAAGAGAGAGCATTACACATGAGCGAAGACCGGACGACCCTGACGACCAGCCACGGCATTCCCGTGGAGGACAACCAGAATTCGCTGACGGCCGGCCGGCGCGGCCCGGTGCTGATCGAGGATTTCCACCTGATCGAGAAGCTGGCCCATTTCAACCGGGAGCGGATTCCGGAACGGGTCGTCCATGCCAAGGGCGCCGGCGCCTACGGCACGTTCAAGGTGACGCGCGACGTCACCCACTGGACCAAGGCGAAGTTCCTGGGCGCGGTCGGCAAGGAGAGCGAGGTGTTCCTGCGCGTCTCGACCGTCGGCGGCGAAAAGGGCTCGGCCGATGCCGACCGCGATCCGCGCGGTTTCGCACTGAAATTCTATACCGAGGACGGCAATTACGACATCGTCGGCAACAACACGCCGGTGTTCTTCATCCGCGATCCGCTGAAGTTCCCGGACTTCATCCATACCCAGAAGCGCGATCCGGCGAACAATCTGAAAAGCCCGACGGCGGTCTGGGACTTCGCCTCGCTGTCGCCCGAGACGCTGCATCAGTTCACCATCCTGATGTCCGACCGCGGCACGCCGGCGTCATATCGCCACATGGACGGCTTCTCCAGCCATACGTTCAGCTGGATCAATGCCGCGGGCGACCGGGTCTGGGTCAAGTATCACTTCAAGACCCGCCAGGGGATCAAGAACTTCACCGCCGAACAGGCGTCCGCCATGGCCGGCATCGATCCGGATCACGCGACGCGCGATCTCTATGCCGCGATCCAGGACGGCGATTTCCCGTCGTGGCGCGTCTGCGTCCAGATCCTGACCGACAGCCAAGCCGCCAATCTCGGTCATGACCCGTTCGACTTGACCAAGGTCTGGTCGCAGAAGACCCATCCGCTGATCGAGATCGGCGAGCTGACCTTGAACCGCAACCCGGAGAATTTCTTCGCCGAGACCGAGCAGGCGGCCTTCACCCCCGCCAATGTGGTGCCGGGCATCGGCTTCTCGCCCGACAAGATGCTGCAGGGCCGGTTGTTTGCCTATGGGGATGCGCACCGCTATCGCCTGGGCACCAACTATGCCCATCTGCCGATCAACCGGCCGCACGCGACCAGCGAACACAACTACCAGCGCGACGGGGCGATGCGCGCCGACGGCAATGGCGGCGGCAAGGTCAATTACGAGCCGAACAGCTTCGGCGGGCCGAAGCAGACCAACAGCCGGGGCGACGCGCCGTTGCGGCTCGAGGGCGCGACCGGCCGGTACGATCATCACGAGGGCAATGATGATTTCACCCAGGCCGGCGATCTCTACCGGCTACTGGATGCCGACGCGCAGGCCCGGCTGGTCGCCAATATCGTCGGCGCCATGAAGCCGGTGCCCGACGCGATCAAGCGCCGCCAGCTGGAACATTTCTGCCGCGCCGACCCGGCCTATGGCGCGGCGGTGGCCAAGGGTCTCGGGCTGGAATAACCGACGGATGGACCGCCCTTCCCGCGAAGCCCAGGCGGGAAGGGCGGCGACCACCGGATATTCGGCTTGTACCGTTCGTGCGCCGGGCGGCGGTGCTTCGGCCGATGCGCCCGATCTTCGTCAACCCCGGCCGCTCCGACGATGATTTCTGGGCCGGCGTCGGCGCGTCATAGGATCAGGCCCAAGCGCGATGATATGAGGCCTGCTCGGCCTCATATCTGAATCGCACTCTAAATCAAATATTTAGAGACTGATTCACCGATCAAACCGAGTTGGTTTGATCGGATCAGGCTCTAGATCGAACGCACCGCGCCGCCGTCGATCCGGATCAGCGAGCCGGTGACATAGCTCGCCTTTTCACTGGCGAGGAAGGCGGCGACGGCGCCGAATTCGTCGATCGTGCCGTAGCGGCCGACCGGGATCTCGGCGGCGGCCTTGGCGGCGATTTCCTCGACCGGCTTGCCCTGGCGGCCCGCGACCATGTTGTCGAGCTGGGCGACGCGCTCGGTCGCGATGCGGCCGGGCAGCAGCATATTGACCGTGACGCCGTCCTTGCCGACTTCGCCGGCCAGCGTCTTCGACCAGCCGACCAGCGCCGAGCGCAGCGTGTTCGACATGCCGATGGTCGGGATCGGCTGGATGACGCCCGAGGATGCGACCGTCAGTACCCGGCCCCAGCCGCGCGCACGCATGCCGGGCAGCGCCAGATCGGTCAGGCCGATCACGTTCAGCACCATCGCCTCGAAATGGGTCTGCCATTGTTCCGGCGCGATGCCGGCGGCGCCCGATGGCGGCGGCCCCCCGGAATTATTGACCAGGATATCGATGCCGCCAAAGGCTTCGGCCACGCGGTGGAACGCCTTGGCGATGCTGGCATGGTCGCCCAGATCGGCTGCGACGGCCATCATCGGCGCGCCGGTCTTGTCGCCGATCTCCTGCGCCGCCTTTTCCAGCGCCTCGCGGTTGCGCGATACGATCGCGACGGAGGCCCCTTCGGCCGCCAGTGCCGTGGCGATGCCGCGGCCGATGCCCCGGCCGCCCCCCATCACCAGGGCGCGTTTGCCGGTCAGACCCAGATCCATGATCGAAAACCCTTTCTTGTTTGTCCCGCGTGAGGCGGGCTGGTCGCTCGAAGGTTCTCGCCCGATCATGCGCCGCCGGGACGGGCTGGGGCAAGTCGGCAGACCCGGGACGGTCTGCCGTGGGCGCGCCGTCACAGCCCGTCGAGATCGTCCGGATGCAGCCCCAGGTCACGCGACATGCGGGGCGAGCTGCCGTCCGCCGGCGACTGGGCCGGACGCTTCATGAAAACGCCAGCGCCACCGCCTCCAGCGCCGGACCGTCGGGCATGGCGATCGTCTCCAGCACGTTGAAGTGATCGCGACCTGGGGCCGCGATCTCCTCGACCCGCTCGCCGTGGCGGCGCAGGGCGACGGCATAGTCGGTGCTCTGGCGGATCAGTTCCGGCAGCTCGATCGCGCCCACGGTCAGCAGGGTCCTGGCCCCGGGACCGATAAGCCGTTCCGGGCTATGGGCCGCGACCTCTTCCGGGGTCAGGTCCAGCTTGTCGTTCAGGTAGCACAGCCGGATCGGTTCCAGGTCGTAGAGCCCGCTGATGCCGAGCACCAGCGACACGGCCGGGTGGTTGCGATGGCACGCTGCCAGATGGCCTCCGGCGGAATGGCCCGACAGGCACAGCCGGCGCGGATCGGCGCCCCAATCGGCCATGCAGGAGGCCAGGAAATCCACGGACTGGCCGATCTCGTCGACCATCTCGCCCATGCGCGCCTCGGGCCCGAGCGTATATTCGATCAGTGCCACATTGAAGCCGCGCGCGAGCGGCCCGGCGGCGATATGGGCGAAATCCTCCTTGGCGCGCGACTGCCAATAGCCGCCATGGATGAAGGCGAAGGTCGGCGCGCCGACGCGCGGTCCGGCAATCCAGTCGAGCCGTTGGCGCGCGCCATCGCCATAGGCCAGGTCGCGCTTCACGTCGAAGCTGGCGTAGACGGCGGCGCTGCGGCTCAAGAAATCCGCGATCTTGTCGGCGGCGTCCGGTACGGCGGCGCTGTTGTTGTAGGCCCGGCCGAGCGCATCGCGATCCATGCCCCGATATAAGCTCATGCCCGCAATCCTCCGACCGTTCGTATGAGCATAGATTCCGTCGCCGGCGCGGCGGATGCAAGGGATAAGCACGGCCTCAAGATCGGGGTCTTAAAAACTCGGCGGCGTGCAGGCGCTGACCACTTCGCACACCTCGTCACCCGGGTTGCGGAAGCGGTGCGGCTTGTTGCTGTCGAAGTAATAGGCCTCGCCCGGGCCCAGCACGCGCTTCAGCGGGCCAACCTGGACCTCCAGCCGGCCGCGGATGACGACGCCGCCCTCCTGCCCCTCGTGCTGCAGCAGCACCTTTCCGGTGTCGGTGCCGGGCTGATAATGCTCATGCAGGATCTGCAGCGCGCGACCGCGGAGGTCGGGCAGGATCTGGCGGAACGAGATGCCGCCCTCGCCGATCTCGACCAGTTCGTCGGCGGCGAAGAACACGCGCTCCTGATCGGCCAGCGGAAAGCCGAAGAATTCGGCGAGCCCGATCGGAATTCCGTCCAGAATCCGCTTCAGCGAGCCGACCGACGGGCTGACCGAGCCGCTTTCGATCAGCGAGATCGTGGCATTGGTGACGCCGCATTTGCGCGCCAGCGCGCGCTGCGACAGCCCGTGCAGCCGGCGGATTGCCCCCAGGCGCTGGCCGACATCGTCGCTCATGGTTCTGAGGCCCTTTGTTTCGTCCGTTCAACATATTTAACGAAAGCGGGGCCGGCCTCAATGATTTCAACTGGTTGAACGGCACAAGAAATAGCCTGTCGCTGCGGCGGCAAAGCCCGGACAATGGACGGATATCCAGCGCTTTCCCGGGGACCAGCCATGACCGATGTCACGATGCCGAACGATCTCGAATCCTTCTGGATGCCGTTCACGTCCAATCGGCAGTTCAAGACGGCGCCGCGCATGCTGGTCGCGGCCAAGGACATGCACTACACCGCCGCCGACGGCCATGCGGTGATCGACGGCACGGCCGGCCTCTGGTGCTGCAACGCCGGCCATGGCCGCCAGAAGATCATCGAGGCGGTGCAGCATCAGGTCACCCAGCTCGATTTCGCGCCGACCTTCCAGATGGGCCATCCGAAGGCGTTCGAGGCCGCCTCGCGCCTGGCCTCGCTGCTGCCGGGCGATCTGGATCGGATCTTCTTCACCAATTCCGGCTCGGAATCGATCGATACGGCGCTCAAGATCGCGCTGGCCTATCACCGGGCTCGCGGCGAGGGCACCCGCACCCGGTTGATCGGGCGCGAGCGCGGTTATCACGGCGTGGGCTTCGGCGGCATCTCGGTCGGCGGCATCGTCACCAACCGCAAATGGTTCGGCGGGCTGCTGACCGGCACCGACCATATGCCGCACACCCATAACCTCGCCGCGAATGCCTATACCCGAGGCGAGCCGGCCGTAGGTGCCGATCTGGCGGACGAGCTGGAGCGGATCGTGACGCTGCACGACGCGTCCAACATCGCCGCCGTGGTGGTCGAGCCGGTCGCCGGTTCGACCGGCGTGCTGGTGCCGCCCCAGGGCTATCTGAAGCGCCTGCGCGAGATCTGCACCAAGCACGGCATCCTGTTGATCTTCGACGAGGTCATCACCGGCTTCGGGCGTTTGGGGTCCAGCTTCGCGTCGGAGCATTTCGACGTGCTGCCGGACCTCATGACCATGGCCAAGGGCATCACCAACGGCGTCATCCCGATGGGCGCGGTCGGCGTGCGCGAGCCGATCTATCAGGCCTTCATGCAGGGACCGGAAAACGCCATGGAGCTGTTCCACGGCTATACCTATTCCGGCCATCCGATCGCGGCCGCGGCCTCGATCGCGACGATGGACATCTATCGCGAGGAAGGGCTGTTCGAGCGGGCGGCGGCGATGGCGCCCTATTTCGAGGACGCGGCCCATTCGCTGAAGGGCCTGCCCAACATCATCGATATCCGCAACATCGGCCTGGTCGCCGGCATCGAACTGGCGCCACGCCCCGGCAAGCCCGGCGCCCGCGCCTACGACGCCTTCGTCAAATGCTTCGAGCAGGGGCTGCTGATCCGCACCACCGGCGACATCATCGCGCTGTCGCCGCCGCTGATCATCGAAAAGCACCATATCGACGAGATGTTCGGCATCCTCGCCAAGGTGCTGCGCGAGCTCGATTAAATGAAAGGTGGCGCACTTCCCTGCGTGCGTTCCGCCTGAGCGGTGCTATCATTTCCTCCTCGCCCCGACCAATCGGCGAGCTGTTCGGCATTCTCGACGAAGGTGCTGCGCGACATCGATCGAAGGCCGCGATACGGCGCTGGAGACTGTCGGCCGGGAAATAAACCTGGAGGAGACGGACCATGCTGATCGGTGTGCCCAGAGAGATCAAAAGCAACGAAAATCGCGTCGGCCTGGTGCCCGGCTCGGTGCGCGAACTGACGCATCAGGGTCATCGCGTGATGGTCGAGCGGGGCGCCGGCGTCGGCATCGGCTTTTCCGACGAGGCCTATGCGACGGTCGGCGCCGAGCTCGCCGAAAGCGCGCACGAGATCTTCGCGCAGGCCGAGATGCTCGTGAAGGTCAAGGAGCCGCAGCCGCGCGAATGCACCATGCTGCGCGACGGGCAGATCCTGTTCACCTATCTGCATCTCGCGGCCGACCGGGCTCAGACCGAGGCGCTGATCCACTCGCGCGCGATCTGCATCGCGTACGAGACCGTGACCGACGCGCGCCGGGGCCTGCCGCTGCTGGCGCCCATGAGCGAGGTCGCCGGCCGCATGTCGGTCCAGGTCGCGGCCCATTGTCTGGAAACCCAGCAGGGCGGCGGCGGCGTCCTGCTGGGCGGGGTGCCCGGCGTGCCGGCGGCCAAGGTCGTCATCCTGGGCGGCGGCGTCAGCGGCACCAATGCCGCGCGCATGGCGATGGGCATGGAGGCCCAGGTCACCGTCATCGACCGTTCGCTGCAGCGCCTGAACGAGCTGGACATGCAGTTCGGCGCCCGGCTGCACACCCTGTTCTCGACCGCCGAGAACATCGAGCGGGCGGTGATGGACGCGGATGCCGTCATCGGCGCCGTGCTGATCCCCGGTGCCACCGCCCCGAAGCTGGTGACGCGCGAGATGGTCCGGCGCATGCGGCCCGGCTCGGTCATGGTCGATATCGCGATCGATCAGGGCGGCTGTTTCGAGACCTCGCGTCCGACCAGCCACGACGACCCGACCTTTGTCGAGTACGGCGTGGTGCATTACTGCGTCACCAACATGCCGGGTGCGGTCGCGCGCACCTCGACCGTGGCGCTCAACAACGCGACCCTGCCGTTCGTGCAGGCGCTGGCCGGCAAGGGCTGGAAACGGGCGCTGAAATATGATCCGCATCTGAAAGCCGGTCTGAACGTCGCTTTCGGCCGCGTCACCCACGAAGCCGTTGCCCAGGCTCTGGGATACCATTATCTCGTGCCGGACGAGATTTTGGCGGATTGAGAGCACATGCGGGTCACGGTACTGGCGGCGACGGGGCGATTGGGGCAGGCGCTGGCCCGACATCTGCTGGCCCAGGGCCATGACGTCGTCGCCGTCGGCCGTGACCCGGCCAAGCTGGCCCTGCTGCCCGACGCGGTGACGCGCCGGGTGGCGGATTTCGACGATGGGCCGGCGCTGACGGCGGCGCTGGCCGATGCGACCCATGTGGTCAGCTGCGCCAATGCCGCCCATGTCCCGGCCATCTTCGCCGCCTTGCCCGACCCGGCGCCGGAACGGCTGGTGCTGATGGGCTCGACCCGGCGCTTTTCCGCCATTCCCGATGCGACGGCCGGTCATGTGCGCGCGGCCGAGGCCATGCTCGACCGATCGCCGGTCCCGGGCGTCATGCTGCTGGCCAGCCTGATCTACGGTGCCGGCGGCAGCGTGGTGGATGGCCTGGCGGCGAAGCTGCGCCGCTCCCGCTTTCTGCCGCTGCCCGGCGGCGGGCGGGTGCTGGTTCAACCGATCCATATCGCGGATGTGGCGGCCGCGCTGGCGGCCGCCCTCGTGCGTGACGAGGCGCCGGGCGCGCCGATCGTCGTCGCCGGGCCCGAGCCGATCAGCTATGGCGCGATGGTGCGGGCGATCGCGCGTGGCATCGGCCGGCCGGTCGTCGTCCTTAGCCTGCCGGGCTGGATCTTCTCCGCCGCCGGCCGGTTGCTGGGGCTCGCCCCGCCGCTGGCCGGATTGGGCGGTTCGCTCCGGCGGTTGGTCGAGGACAAGGCCTATGACGTCGGCGAGATGCGCCGACGCCTGGGCATCCA
>JAQGIC010000040.1 GCA_028288725.1 Rhodospirillales bacterium | reverse complement strand
ATGGCCGGGCTTGACCCGGCCATCCACGTGGTTGGGCAAGCCGATTTCACGGCCAAACAGGGCTCCGGCGGAGGGGCGTGGATGCCCGGGTCAAGCCCGGGCATGACGGAGTGTTAGGGTAACCTACTGATTTCAAAAGACCAAAACAGATATGTACATAGCTAGCGCGTAGGCGGGAATGACGGCGCGGTAAAAACACACAAGGGAGAAAACCATGTCCGAAGCCGTATTGCTGACCATCGACGGGCCGATCGCGACCGTCACCTTGAACCGGCCCGAGGCCTATAATTCGCTGAACGGCGCCATGACCGAGGGGCTGAACAAGCTGCTGCCCCAGGTCGAGCGCGATCCGTCGGTCAAGGTCGTGATCCTGAACAGCAACGGCCCGGCCTTCATGGCCGGCGGCGACATCAAGATGTTCGCCGGCGCCATGGGGATGAGCCAGGACGAGAAGCGGGGGACGTTCGAGCGCACCGTGCAGCAGGTCCATCCGATCGTGACCAGCCTGCGCCGCATGCCGAAGCCGGTCATCGCCCAGGTCCATGGCGCCGTCGCCGGCTTCGGCATGAGCCTGCTGATGTCCTGCGACCTCGCCTTGGCCGCCGACGACAGCTATTACACGCTCGCCTATTGCCACATCGGCACCAGCCCGGACGGCGGTTCGACCTTCGGCCTGCCGCGCCTGGTCGGCGCCAAGAAGGCGATGGAGATCGCGCTGTTGGGCGACCGGTTCGATGCCGCAATGGCCGAGAAGCTCGGCTTGGTCAACCGCGTCGTGCCCGCCGATCAGTTGGCGGCTGCGACCCTGAAGCTGGCCCAGCGCCTGGCCGCGGGCCCGAGCCTCGCCTATGCCGGCACCAAGCGCCTGCTGCAGCAATCGCTGAACAGCTCGCTCGAGACCCAGTTGCAGAACGAGGCCGAGAGCTTCGCGCTCTGCGCTTCCAGCGCCGATTTCCAGGAGGGCGTCACCGCCTTCATCGAGAAGCGCCAGCCGCGCTTCACCGGCAAGTAAGGGAGCCGGCATCATGGCATCCCTGAAGGGCAAGACCCTGTTCATCACCGGCGGCAGTCGCGGCATCGGCCTCGCCATCGCACTTCGGGCCGCGCGCGACGGCGCCAATATCGCCATCGCGGCCAAGACCGCCGAGGAAAATCCGAAGCTGCCCGGCACGATCTATAGTTCGGCCAAGGAGATCGAGGCCGCCGGCGGCAGGGCGCTGCCGCTGCAGGTCGATATCCGCGACGAGGTCGCCGTGGCAGCGGCCGTCGCCAAGACCGCCGAGACGTTCGGCGGCATCGACATCTGCATCAACAACGCCAGCGCCATCAATCTGACCGGCACGCTGGAGACCGATCCCAAGCGCTTCGATCTGATGATGGGCATCAACACGCGCGGCACGTTCATGACGACCCGCGCGTGCCTGCCCTACCTGAAGAAATCGGCCAACCCGCATGTGCTGACCCTGTCGCCGCCCTTGAGCCTCGAGCCGCGCTGGTTCAAGAACCACGTCGCCTATTCGATCGCGAAATACGGCATGAGCCTGTGCGTGCTGGGCATGGCCGAGGAATTCCGCGACGAGGGCATCGCCGTCAACGCGCTATGGCCGCGCACCGTCATCCTGACTGCGGCGCTGAAGATGATCCCGGGCCTCGACCATTCCTGCACGCGCAAGCCGGAGATCATGGCGGACGCGGCCTATGCCGTGCTGACCCGGCCGTCGCGCGAGCAGACCGGCAAGTTCCTGATCGACGACGAGGTGCTGGCCGAAGCCGGCATCACCGATCTCGACCAGTACGCGACCCAGCCGGGCCGGCCGCTGATCCCGGATTTCTTCGTGGATTGAACGGAGCCGGATCCGATCACGTCCCGCCGAGTTGATCGGGGAACCAGTCTCCGGACAAAGAGTCAGGCGGCGAGCATCGGCCGTTCGGCCTCGTTCGCCGCCGCCTCGGCCCGCGCCGCATAGCGCCGGGCCAGCGCCGCGCAGGCCATCAGCTGGATCTGGTGGAACAGCATCAGCGGCAGCACGATGACGCCGATCGCCTGGCCGGCGAACAGCACGTTCGCCATCGGCACGCCGCTCGCCAGGCTTTTCTTCGAGCCGCAGAACACGATGGCGATCTCGTCTTCCTTGGAGAAGCCGAAGCCACGGCTGACCAGGGTCGTCACCGTCAGCACCAGCGCCAGCAGCGCCGCGTCCAGTGCCACCATGACCAGCAGGTCCATCGCCGGCAACTGGTGCCAGATGCCGCCGACCACCGCCTCGCTGAAGGCGCCATAGACCACCAGCAGGATCGAGCCGCGGTCGGTATAGCTCAACAGCTTCTTCCGGCGGTCGGCCCAGCCGCCCAGCCACGGGCGCAGCAGCTGGCCGGCGACGAACGGCAGGAACAATTGCGCGGCGATCGATTCGACCGCATGCAGCGACAGTCCGCCACCATGTGCGCTCAACAGCAGCCCGACCATGACCGGGGTCAACACCATGCCGATCAGGTTCGACGCGGACGCGCTGCAGATCGCGGCCGCGACATTGCCGCGCGCGATCGAGGTGAAGGCGATCGAGGATTGGACGGTCGAGGGCAGCACCGCCAGATAGACGATGCCGACATAGAGATCGCGCGACAGGAAATGCGGCACCAGCACGCCGGCGCCCAGTGCCAGGATCGGGAACAGCACGAAGGTGCTGATCAGCACCAGCCCGTGCAGGCGCCAATGGGTCAGGCCCGACACCACCGCCTCGCGCGGCAGGCGCGCGCCATAGAGGAAGAACATCACGCCGATCGCCAGATCGGTCACGACGCCCAGCACCTGGGCGCCCGCGCCGTGGACCGGCAGCAGCGACGCGGTCGCGACCACGGTCAGCAGGGCCGCGGTAAAGGGATCGATGCGCAGACGGGCGAGCAGGGCAGACATTAAGGGAGATCTCCGGAGGACACCCGGAACATTGCGTCAAAAACGCTCATTGTGAAGCTCGCTCGATAAACTTACTGTGATCATGAAATGTGATGATCAGGTGCCGCGATGTACGACCCCACCCTGTTGTCGAGTTTTCTGGCCGTCGCCCGCGCCAAGGGCTTCACCGAGGCGGGCCGCCGCTTGGGGCTGCAGCAATCGACCGTCAGCCAGCATGTCCGCAAGCTGGAGACCCTGACCGGCCGGCGTCTGTTCCAACGGGATACCCACTCGGTCGCCTTGACCATCGACGGCGACGCCATGGTCGATTTCGCCCGGGGCATTCTGGAGGCGAACGAGCGGGCCCAGCGCTATTTCGCCGGCACGGAGCTGCGCGGCCGGCTGCGCTTCGGCGCGTCGGAAGATTTCGTGCTGTCGCGGCTGCCCGAGGTGTTGCGCGAATTCCGCCGGCGGCATCCCTCGGTCGATCTGGAACTGACCGTGGGACTGAGCGGCCAGCTATACGAAAAACTCGATGCTGGCGAGCTGGATTTGCTGATCGCCAAACGCCGCGCCGGCGACGAACGCGGCGAGGTGGTCTGGCGCGAGCGGCTGGTCTGGGCCGGCGCCGATCCCTGGCGGCCCGACCCGGATCGGCCGCTGGCGCTCATTCTGTTCCCGCCGCCCAGCATCACGCGCACGGCGGTGATCGAGGCGCTGGAACGGGCTGGCCGCAGCTGGCGCATCGCCTGCACCAGCGGATCGTTCAGCGGATTGCGCGCGGCGGCCCTCGCCGGCCTGGGCATCATCGCGCAATCCAAGAACCTGGCGGTCGATGGCCTGAGCGAGCTGCCGCCGTCGGCCGGATTGCCGGAACTGGGCGAGACCGAATTCGTCGTGGTCGGTTCCAGCCAGCGGCTGCAAGGGCCGGCGGCGGCGCTAGGTGCCGCGCTCGTCGCCAACGGGGATCGGTTCCGCGAGCGGTGATCCAAAGGAATTTACCTTATGGCCTGGCGAGTTCTGCTAAAGGATCGGGGCGAACTGTTTTGCCGGCACCGGAGCCTCCCCATGCGTCCAATTACCGTCGTCACGATCCTTGCCTGCCTGGCCTCCGCCGGCTGCGCCAACGTCGGCGATACGCTGTCGGCGGATGTCTGGCTCTGCGCCTATCAGCTGGGGGATCGCTATCGGGATGACGCGGTCAAGCCGACCGTGACGGCATATGACACGGTCACCAGCGCGCCGGTGCGCCGGACCACGCTGGCCTATCTGGTGCCGGTCGAGGGCCAGGCGCCGGTCAAGCACACGCTGGTCTGCGATGCCGCACCTTACGGCTTCGGCGTCGTGGCCGAAGATGGCTTTCCGCTCGCCAGCCCCGCGCCCGCGATCTACCCGGGCAACAGTGTGATCGATCCGACCACCCAGGGCCGCGTCGCCGACCAGGTCCGCGAGGCGGTTCGCCAGAGCGGCATCCATGTTCAGATCACCGGCGTTCCGGGGTTCTAACCGGCTGGAACGATCGAGAACTCCACCGTCAGGTCCGGACGGTAGACCGCGCGATACAGCCGGTCGCCGGCCGGCACCTCGATGATCGAGCCGCGCGAAAAATCGCTCGACCGATCGGCTGCCGTCGGCGGCAACCCGCCGAAGCCGTCATTCGCCATCAGCTGCAGCGAGGCGTCCATGCCATGGGCATTGGACTTGAACAGCCGGCCGTCGATCATCCGGTCGTCGACCGTCACGCTGCGCAGCGGCAGTTTCGCCCCGATCGCCGCCCAGAACCGCCGCTTGGCCTCGAGCGGAATCAGGCCGTCCTTTTCCGCGTGGTAGGACGTCAGATGCGTGCGGGAGGGCGCATATTGCGCCGCGACCGTACAGTCCCGGATCGCCAGCACCGCCGGTCCGACGAAAAACTTCGAGGCCGGATCGCGCAAGGTCCAAGGCGACGCCGGGACGCAGCATAGCTGGATGCCCTTGCCGTCGAACCAGTAACGCACGTTCGATTCCATGCTGGCCATCTCGCTGGGCAGCGCCTCGGTGAAGCCCGAATTCTCCACGACGGCATGGAAGCTGTTGGGCATCAGCTTCAGCATGAGGCAGGCGATGTAGCCGCCATAGGATGAGCCGAAGCCGTAGATGCGGTCGTGCCGGACCGGGTAGTCGCGCAGCACAGCGGCCAACACGGCGATATGGTCGAGGGCCGGTTGCAACCCAAAGGACTGATATTCCGGGTAGGCCTGCAGAACCAGGGGCAGATCCCCCGGCAGTTCGGCCAGGCCGATCCGGACCAGTTCGGCGAAGACGGCGTCGAACGGCAGGTTCATCAGACCCGCGCCGAAGCGTCGCGCCAGCTCCGCGCGCCAGCCCGGGGCTTCGATCAGGCGCTGCCCCATGCGGCGCTTCACCCCGATGCCGAAGTAATTTGCCGCGACCGCCAGGCAATTATAGGTTTCGGCCAGGTGGGGCAGCAGCTTTTCCTGAATATACTCGTCTTCGATCGCCATGCCCCAGGGGCAGATGAACAGCATGACGCCGGTCTCGGGACCGATCCCCGCCGTCGGCGGCACCGTCACATATTTCAGGGGCTGCCGGGGGAAACCCAATTCCACATCCGGCGGCGGCGCATCGATCTGGCGAAATTCCATCAGGCGTCCTTATTCGGCCGGCTGCCGCTCGACGTCCTGCCCCGGCTTGATGGTCAGGA
>JAQGIC010000141.1 GCA_028288725.1 Rhodospirillales bacterium | reverse complement strand
ACGACCAGCGCGGCCAGCTCTGGCGCGTCGGCGACAGCTACGGCCTCGAATACTACCAGGTCCCCGTCTACCGAACCGGCGTCGACGCCATCTACGACCTCCAGTCCGGAAGATACACCGCCGTCGGATTCTCCAACGAAACCCCGCCAACAGACTTCGCCGTCAAACTCTCAACCGAAGACTTCACCCCGGAAACCCTCAGGAATGCCGGTGTTCGGTAAGGCTGAAACCCTCGGCGGCAATGCCGCCGAGGGCTTTCGTTCACGGATATTGCCGCTTGAACGGCAGAGTGCTGCTGAGGCCGCCATCGACGGCGATCGCCTGGCCGGTGACATAGCTCGCCTCGTCGCTGGCCAGGAACAGCGCCATGGCGGCGATTTCCTCCGGGGCGCCGGCCCGCAGCGTCGGATTGACCTGGCCGATCCTGCCCTCCGATCCGCGCGCCCGCGCCGCCTCGAACATCGGCCGGGTCATGCCGGTCTCGATCAGGCCCGGACAGATTGCGTTGACCCGAACCCCGGTGCCGTGGAGCGCGTTGGCCGCCGTCTGCACCAGGCTGATGACACCGGCCTTGCTGGCGCTATAGGGCGATCCCGCCGCATTGGCGCGCAGGCCCGCGACCGACGCGGTGCAGACGATGGCGCCGCGCCCGGCCGCGACCATATGCGGCGCTGCGTGCTTGATCGCCAGAAACGGACCGATCAGATTGACGCGCAGGGTCTCCTGCCACAGCTCGACCGATTGTTCCAGGAACGGCACCAGCCCGCCGCCGACGCCGGCATTGGCATAGAGAATATCGAGGCCGCCCCAGCGGTCGACCGCCGCCGCGACCATCCCGCGGACCTGATCCTCGCAGCCGGCATCGGCGGCAAGCGCCACGGCCTGCTCGCCGATCCGGGCCGCGGTTTCCGCCGCCGCCGCTTCGTCGCGATCGACCACCAGGATTCGGGCCCCCTCGGCCGCGAAGGCGATCGCGCTGGCCCGCCCGATGCCGCTGCCGGCGCCGGTGATGATCGCTCGTTTTCCTTCCAGGCGCGCCACGGCACTTCCTCCCGCTTTTATTGGACGAACATTCATAATATTTCATCCAATACGCAGGAATAGTTCAATGAATATTTCAAGCACTCACTGTTGGGAGAACTCCTATCCCGATGGCCTGCGCTGGGACCTCCCGATCGAGCCGATCTCGCTGCCGACCATGCTGCACCGGACGGTCGAGCGGCATCGCGATCGGCATGCGATCGACTATCGCGATCATCTGATCAGCTATGCCGCCCTCGGCCGCGCGGTCGAGGGTTTCGCCGCCGCCCTGATCGCGCGCGCCGGCGTCGGACCGGGCACGCCGCTTGCCCTCTACTTGCCCAATTCGCCCTATCATCCGGTGGGATTCTTCGGCGGCGCCAAGGCCGGCGCGCGGCTGGCGCATCTGAGCCCGCTCGATGCCGAGCGCGAGCTGGTCCACAAGCTCCAAGACAGCGGCGCGCGCATCCTGTTCACCACGAACCTGCCGCCGTTGCTGCCGATGGCGCTGCGTCTGCTCGACACCGGCAAGATCGACCTGCTGATCGTCGGCGAGGACGAGGCCTGGGGCCCGGCCGCGGTGCCGCATCTCGCGATTCCGGATCGCCCGGGCGTGGTGTCCTATCGCCGCTTCACGGCGGATGCCCCCCTGCCCGCCGCCTGGCCCGCCCCGGCCGCCGACGATATCGCCCTGCTGCAATATACCAGCGGCACGACGGGCAAGCCCAAGGGCGCCATCCTGACCCATGGCAACCTCACCGCCGCGGTGCAGATCTACAATGCCTGGTTCGGGGCGCAGGAACGGGCGCTGGGCGGAGACACGCAGCATCGCGTCATCTGCGTCCTGCCGCTGTTCCACATCTATGCGCTGACCGCCGTGCTGCTGCGCCAGCTCGATGCCGGCGCCCTGATCCTGCTGCGGCCGCGTTTCGACGTGGAGACCGTGCTGCGCGATATCGAGGTCAAGCGCGCGACGATCTTTCCGGGCGTGCCGACCATGTGGATCGCGCTCGCCAATCATCCGGGCATCGAGCAGCGCGATCTCTCCTCCCTGGTCTATTGCGGCTCCGGCGGAGCACCCTTGCCGGTCGAGGTCGCGACCCGCTTCGCCAAGCAGGCGGGCCTGAAGCTGCGCGGCGGCTGGGGCATGACCGAAACCGCGTCGCCCGGCACGGCCCTGCCGCTCGAGGGACCGGACAAGCCCGGCACGATCGGCCTGCCGCTGCCCGGCATCACCATGGAGGTCGTTTCGCTGTTGGATCCCACTCAGGTCCTGGCCGTCGGCGAGACGGGGGAGCTGCGTATCAAGGGACCGAACGTCACCCAGGGCTATTGGCAGCAGCCGGACGCGACGGCGGCGAGCTTCACCGACGGCGGCCTCCTGACCGGCGACATCGGCTACATGGACGCGGACGGCTATCTGTTCATCGTCGATCGCAAGAAGGACCTGATCATTTCCGGCGGGTTCAACGTCTATCCGCAGATGATCGAGCAGGCGATCTACGAGCATCCGCATATCGAGGAGGCGCTGGTGATCGGCATCCCCGACGCGTATCGCGGCGAGGCGGCGAAGGCTTTCATCAAGCTGCGCGACGGCGCTCCCGACCTGACGATCGAGGACCTGCGCCTGTTCCTGGCCGACAAGCTCGGCCGCCACGAATTGCCGGTGGCGCTGGAGATCCGCCCGGCGCTGCCGCGCACCGCCGTCGGCAAGCTGTCGAAGAAGGAATTGCGCGCGCCATGAGCGGGGAGGACAGCGAGACCATTCCGATCCGGCCGGCCCATCGCTTCCCGACCGAGCGTCTTGCCCAGCTGCTGGGCGACGGGCTCGGCGCGCGGCTGGTGGACGTCCGCCAGATGCGCGGCGGCCAGTCGAACCCGACCTTTCTGCTGCTGACCGACCGCGACGAATACGTGCTGCGCAAACAGCCGCCCGGCGCGCTGCTGCCCTCGGCCCATGCTGTCGATCGGGAATATCGCGTGCTGGCCGCCCTCGCCGGCACCCAAGTGCCGGTGCCGCGCCCGCTGCTCTATGCCGAAGACCCGGCGATCATCGGCACGCCGTTCTATGTCATGGAACGGCTCCGGGGCCGGATCTTTCGCGCGCCGACGCTCCAGGAGCTGGCGCCGCCGGCGCGGCGGCCGGTCTATCTGGCCATGGCCGACACGCTGGCCAGGCTGCACCGGGTCGATTGGGCCGCCCAGGGCCTCGGCGACTATGGCAAGCCCGGCAATTATTTCGCCCGGCAGATCGCGCGCTGGACCCGGCAATGGCAAGGTTCGCAGACCCGGGGAAATCCGTCGATCGACAAGCTGGCCGAGTGGCTGCCCGCCCATATCCCGGCCGGCGACCAGGTCAGCCTGTGCCATGGCGATTTCCGGCTCGACAACATGGTGTTCCATGCCACCGAGCCGCGGGTGATCGGGCTCTTGGATTGGGAACTGTCGACGCTCGGCCATCCTCTGGCGGATCTCGCCTATAATTGCATCCCCTATGTCACCGCCGACAGCCACAACGGTCTGGACGGGCTCGATCTGGCGGCGCTCGGCATCCCGGATCAGGCGGAATATGTCGCGGCCTATGCCGCTTGCGGCGGGACGGCGGAGCCGCTGCAGCCGTTCCATCTCGCCTTCTCGCTGTTTCGCCTCGCCGTCATTCTCGAAGGCGTGCTGGCCCGTGCCCAGGCCGGCAACGCGTCCAACGCGGACGCCGGCAAGGTCGGCGCCCGCGGCATCCTTCTGGCCGATCGCGCCTGGCAGCTCGTCCAACAGAACCATGTTTAGGAGGAAACCATGTCCACACCGTTCGATCTCAGCGGCAAGGTCGCCATCGTCACCGGATCGAGCCGCGGCATCGGCCGCTCTATCGCCGAAACCATGGCCGGCCTCGGGGCCAAGATCGTGGTCTCGAGCCGCAAGGCCGAGGCGTGCGAGGCGGTCGCGGAGGCGATCCGCGCCAAGGGCGGCACCGCCATGGTCATCCCCTGCAACATCTCGCGCAAGCCCGAGGTCGAGGCGCTGGTATCCCAGACCAAGGCCGCGTTCGGCCGGATCGACATCCTGGTCTGCAACGCCGCGATCAATCCGGTCTATGGCCCCATGGGCACGCTGACCGACGAGGCGTTCGACAAGATCATGGGCGCCAACGTCAAGAGCAACCTGTGGCTCTGCAATCTGGTGATGCCCGGCATGGCCGAGGCCGGCGGCGGCGCGGTCGTCATCGTCTCGTCGATCGCGGGCCTGCGCGGCACCGAGGTCATCGGCGCCTACGGCATCTCCAAGGCGGCCGATTTCGCGCTGGCGCGCAATCTGGCGCTGGAATGGGGCCCGAAGAACGTGCGGATCAACTGCATCGCGCCGGGCCTGATCAATACCGACTTCGCCCAGGCCTTGATGGCCGATGCGAAGCTTCTGGAGGACCGCAACCGGCACACGCCGCTCCGCCGCGTCGGACTGCCGGACGAGATCGGCGGCGTCGCCGCATTCCTGGCTTCGCCGGCGTCGAGCTATATGACCGGGCAGGTCGTCGTGGTCGATGGCGGGGTGACGATCGCCTAACGGGCGCTGTCGAATGCCCTCACCATCTCGTCCCGCATCCATTGATTGGCCGGGTCCTTGTCGGTCGAGACATGCCAGTAGAGATGCACATCGATCGGCGCCATCTCGATCGGCAGCGGCAGGATCCGGTTGCCGAACTGGCGACCGCACAGCCGGGCGTCATATTCCGGCATGGTCAGGATCAGATCGGTCTCGCTCACGACCCGGCAGGCGGCGAAGTAATATTGCCCGTGCAGGCGGATGCGCCGGGTGAGCCCGAGCCGCGCCAGCTCGGCGTCGACCGCGCCGGCCCGACGCCGGCGCGAGGTCACCGAGATATGCTGCTGGCCGAGATATGTGGCGAGGTCGAGACTGGACCCGATCGCCGGATGATCGCGCCGGACCACCACAACCAGCCGGTCTTGCGCCACCCGCCGATGCAGCACGTCGCCCGACAGCGGCAGCAACACGTCGAGCGCCAGATCGAGCGTGCCGTCGCCCAGCCGCGCCTCGAGCTGCCGCCGCTCGATCGGCGTGACGGTCACGTCGATGAAGGGCGCGCGCTCGATCAGGCGCTGCATCACGCCGGGCAGCACCGTCGCCTCCAGGCTCTCATGCAGCCCCAGCACCATATGTTTCTGCGCGTCCGCCGGATCGAACCGGCTGGTCTCGGTCACGGTCGCCTCGAGCGCGCGCAGCGCGCGGCGCACCGGATCGACGATGCTGCGCGCGACCGGCGTCGGCACCATGGCATGGCCCTGCCGCACGAACAGCGCATCGTCGAACAGACCGCGCAGGCGCCCGAGCGCGTGGCTGATCGCCGGCTGGGTCAGATGCAGTTTCTCCGCCGCGCGCGTGACGCCGCCCTCGCGGTAGATCGCGTCGAACACGACGAACAGGTTGAGGTCGATGCGCGGCATATGAACCATATCGATGGATCTTCATTAGAAACATGCATTTGATCGATCCTAGCGCGCGCCCTATTCTGCCGGCAATGAAGTCGGGAGGAGACCCGCCCATGGGCGAGATCTATCTGGTGCGCCACGGTCAGGCCTCGTTCGGCGCCGACGATTATGATCAGCTCTCGCCGCTGGGCGAGGAGCAGGGCCGCATCCTCGGCCGTTGGCACGCGGGCCTCGATCTGACGATCGACGGCGTGGCGCTCGGCGGCCTGAAACGACATCGCCAGACCGCCGAGGCCTGGGCGGCGCAGATGGCCCAGGCGCCGGCCCCCTCGCTCTGGACCATCGATCGCGGCTTCGACGAATACGACCATCGCGAGATGCTGCTCCGCGCGCATCCCCACGTCGGCGACGCGGCCGGTCTGAAGCGCTGGCTGGCCGAGAGCGCGCCGTCACGCGGCGCGTTCCAGGAGATCTTCCGCGCCGCCATGGCGCGCTGGATGAGCGGGCTGCACGACGGCGAGTATCGCGAATCCTGGCCGCAGTTCCATGGCCGCTGCATCGGCGCGCTCGAAGCGCTCGCGGCGCGCGCCGGCAGCTCCAAGCGACTGATGGTGTTCACCTCCGGCGGCACGATTTCGGCCATCTGCCAATCGCTGCTCGACTTGGCCCCGGCGCGCGTGGCGGAACTCAACTGGTCGCTGGTCAATGGCGGCGTCACCAAGCTGTTCTATCGGCCGGGCCGCCTCAGCCTCAGCACGCTCAACAATTACAGCCACCTGGAACGGAGCGGCGACGCCGCCCTCATCACCTATCGCTGAAGGAAAAGGCACCATGAGCTTCGATCCCTCCCCCAAGACCAAAGACCTGATCGCCCGCGTCGACGCATTCATGCAGGCCCACGTGTTTCCGAACGAGGAGCGCTTCGCCCGCGAGGTCGCCGAGGGCGATCGCTGGCAGCCGGTCGCCCTCATCGAGGAACTGAAGGAAATGGCGCGGGCCCAGGGCCTGTGGAACCTGTTCCTGCCGGAATCGGAACTGGGCGCCGGCCTGACCAACCTGGAATATGCCCCGCTGTGCGAGCTGATGGGCCGGGTCGGCTGGGCGCCGGAAGTGTTCAATTGCTCCGCCCCCGACACGGGCAACATGGAGGTGCTGGTCCGCTACGGCACCGAGGAGCATAAGCGCGACTGGCTGCAGCCGCTGTTGGCCGGCGAGATCCGCTCCTGCTTCGCCATGACCGAGCCGGCGGTCGCCTCGTCGGACGCGACCAACATCGAAAGCTCGATCCGGCTCGACGGCAATCACTACGTGATCAACGGCCGCAAATGGTGGTCGTCCGGCGCCAACGACCCGCGCTGCAAGCTGTTCATCTTCATGGGCAAGAGCAACCCGGACCATCCGGACCGCCACAGCCAGCAGAGCATGATCATCGTGCCGCGTGAGGCGGCCGGCGTGACCGTGCTGCGCCACCTGCCGGTGTTCGGCTATGACGACGCCCCACACGGCCATGGCGAGGTGCTGTTCGAGAATGTGCGCGTGCCGGCGACCAACATCCTGTTGGGCGAGGGCCGCGGCTTCGAGATCGCGCAAGGGCGCCTCGGGCCCGGCCGTATCCATCATTGCATGCGACTTATCGGTCTCGCCGAGCGCGCGCTGGAAAAGATGTGCCGGCGGGTCAAGAGCCGGGTTGCCTTCGGCCGCCCGGTGGCGGAACAGACCGTGACGCTGGAGCGCATCGCCGAGGCCCGCATCATGATCGACCAGACCCGCCTCTTGGTGCTGAACGCCGCCTATATGATGGACACGGTCGGCAACAAGGTCGCGGCCAAGGAGATCGCCATGATCAAGGTCGCCGCCCCCAACATGGCGTGCCAGGTGATCGACTGGGCGATCCAGGCCCATGGCGGCGGCGGCGTGTCGGACGATTTCGGCTTGGCCAAGGCCTATGCCGCCGCCCGCACGCTGCGCCTGGCCGACGGCCCCGACGAGGTCCATCGCAACCAGATCGGCCGGATGGAGCTGAAGCGCTATTCGTGAACGGAACGACCCCCGCCCGTTCGATGCTCCAAACCGGAGCCGGCATCCCCGGCTCCGGTTCCCTTTTTGAAACCGCCGGCTGGATCGGGCTTACTCATTTGTCGAAGGGGCCGTCCGGATCATCCGACAGAATCGGGATCTGCTGTTTCGGCGAGCCGGCCTGGCCGGCGCTGAAGAGGGTGATGACGCGTGCGAGCAGCGCCGTTCCCAAACTCTCGCCATAGGGCCGGGCGAGCGGCTTGTCGTCGCGAACGGCGAGAGCGATCGCGGCCGCGATCTGGTCGATCTGGATGTCCCGCACCCTGTGCTGCGGCCGCAATTCCATCATGGGTTCGGCCTCCATGGCCTCGGCGGTCGCGCGTAGCCGGGCCGGCGAGACCTGAAATCGGAGCGTCGTCGACCCCTGCTCGGTCTCCCAAACCCCCAGCCGGCCGGCCGGAAGCAGGTCGATCCAGCCGCCCTCGTCCGTGGGCGCAGTGCCGCCGAGCCGAACCACGAGCAGATGGTCGGTCGTCGGCCCGGCCTCGAACCGGGCGCGGCCGTTCGCATAGAGCCGAACCGACAGCCCCGGAAGCAGGCAAGCCGTTACCGCCGCCATTTCCGTCGGCGGATCGGCTTCCGGGTTCGGGTTTACCCTGTCGTCCATCTCTCGTCCGTCCCTGCGTCGTCCGCGCGGCTACCGGCACAGACTGCAATCGGCCTTGGGATATTCCCTGGGGGATATTCCCTGGGGGATATTCCTCCGGGCTCGTCGTCGCGCCGAGCTGGCGCCGACATGGCGCGGGGAACCGCCCCGCCAGATTACACGGAACGGCGACGCCCGCGCATCCGTCCCCGCGGTCAGCAACGCCTTTGCAGTAAGAGGTTCGCCTTTCCGAAGCATGTTCCGCACGTTAGGATAAGGCGGTGAGGAGATTCTGGATGTCAGATGCCACTGACCCAGCGGAGACCCGAACGGCCGTTGTCGCCCATATACCCAATCGGCGATGCCCCCTTTGCGCCCATGGATTCGCCACGCCGGACTCGGTGCTTGATCTCAGTGTTGAGCCAGCCCTTACCATCGAGAAGCTTGAGCAGAAGGCCGGAAAATTCCTGTCGACCGGCCGGATCGCCATGTCCACATGTCCGGCATGCGGGGCGGCCGTTCAGGAAATCCATCGGGTGGTTCCAATAGAGCTGACCGGACTGACCTGCGCATGCGGAAGCACTGATTTTCAATTTTCCATAAAATTACTAGCGCCAAACAAACAAAAGAACCCAACGGACTGGAACTTCGACATCGACGTTATCTGCCGGAAGTGTAAAAAATTGGGGATCGTGAAATCCGTACTAGGTTTCTTTCGGTTTAAGCGAATAAAAATCGACGCCACCGGGGTTGATCTTAGACTCAAATAAACCTCGGACGAAGGCTGCAATAACGTGTCCCGAGACGCCTAGCCGTTGCGACTTGAGCAGGTCATCGAAATAGGGCGCGGCCAAGTCAGCCACCTTCCCTTCGCCCTCCCCGCGCTCAAGCTGGTCAAGACGCCGATCTCAAGCTTCAGGGGCGCCAGAATTTCTGCCAACTGTCGGAAGCGACGGTGATATTGGAGAGAATGGCGGACAGGGCGAGATTCGAACTCGCGATACCCTCACGGGTACTTCAGTTTTCGAGACTGACGCCTTCAACCACTCGGCCACCTGTCCGCAAGCTTGTCGCTCGTATATGGGCTGGTTGAAGGCCCCGGCGGCAAGGAGCCGGGTATCTAGCGCATGATAATCCGGCTGGCAAGGCGCTTTCGCTTAGATCATGGCTGCATTCCGCTCAATTCACGTTGACAGTGAAAGGCTCGCCTATATGATGCGCCGCTCCAAACGGGCAGGCTTTGGCCCGCCCCTGTAAATTCAGTCGAAGAAGACCAAACATGTTCGCAGTCATCCGCACCGGCGGCAAGCAGTACAAGGTCGCCGAGAACGACGTCATCAAGGTGGAGAAGCTGGTCGCCGAGGCCGGTTCCTCGATCACCCTTGAGGACGTGCTCATGGTCGGCGACGATGCCGGCACAACGTCCGGGACCCCCGAGCTGTCGGGCGTCTCCGTCACCGCTACCGTGCTGGAGCAGATGCGCGACGACAAGGTGCTGGTCTTCAAAAAGAAGCGGCGCCACAACTATCGCCGCAAGAACGGCCATCGTCAGTATCTGACGGTGCTGCGGATCACCGATATCGTTACGGCCACGGCAGCGAAGGCGTCCAAGGCCAAGGCAGCGCCCGCCGCTGCCGCGCAGGAGTAAGGTTCTATGGCACATAAGAAAGCTGGCGGTTCATCCCGCAACGGCCGCGACTCAGCCGGTCGCCGCCTTGGTCTGAAGAAGTCGGGCGGCCAGGCCGTCATCGCCGGCAACATCCTGGTTCGTCAGCGCGGCACGAAGTTCTATGCCGGCGCCGGCGTCGGCATGGGCCGCGATCATACGCTGTTCGCGCTGGTCGATGGCGCGGTCAAGTTCCTGCATGGCCGCCTGGATCGTACCTACATCACGGTCGAGCCAGCGCCGGTGGCCGAAGCCGCCGAGTAAAGCTCCCCTTCCCACCGGGAAGGTTCGGTTTCGAAGGGGAATGGCTTCAACCATTCCCCTTTTTCTTTGTCTCCATGCCGGCTTTGTCCGACAGACGACTTCGTCTGAAAGTTACCCTGGGTCATGAAATTTCTCGATCAATGCAAGATCTACCTGAAGAGCGGTGACGGCGGGGCCGGCACGGCGAGCTTCCGGCGCGAGAAATTCATCGAGTTCGGCGGGCCGGACGGCGGCGACGGCGGCCGCGGCGGCGACGTCGTCTTCGAAGTCGTCGATAACCTGAATACGCTGATCGACTATCGCTACATGCAGCATTTCCGGGCCCAGAATGGCCGGCCCGGCGCGGGCAAGGTCAAGACCGGCCACGGCGGAGAGCATATCGTGCTCAAGGTTCCGGTCGGAACCCAGGTGATGGACGAGGACAAGGAAACCGTTCTCCTGGACTTCACCGAGGCCGGCCAGCGCATCGTGTTCCTGCGCGGCGGCGACGGCGGCTTCGGCAACCACCATTACAAGACCTCGACCAACCAGGCGCCGACCCGCAAGGACCAGGGCTGGCCCGGCCAGGAGCGCTGGATCTGGTTGCGCCTGAAGCTGATCGCCGATGCCGGTCTGGTGGGCCTGCCCAATGCCGGCAAATCGACCTTCCTGGCGGCGACCTCGCGCGCCAAGCCCAAGATCGCCGACTATCCCTTCACCACGCTGAAGCCGCAGCTGGGCGTCGTCGGCGTCGGCGACGAGGAATTCGTGCTGGCCGACCTGCCCGGCCTGATCGAGGGTGCCAGCGACGGCGCCGGCCTCGGCCACCGGTTCCTCGGCCATGTCGAGCGCTGCGCGGTCATCCTGCATCTGATCGACGGCACCGAGGAGGATATCCTGCGCGCCTATAAGCTGATCCGCAAGGAGCTGAAGGCCTATGGCGGCGGGCTGATCGACAAGCCCGAGGTCATCGGCCTCAACAAGGCCGACGCCATCCCCGAGGACGAGCTCAAGGCCAAGGTCGCCAAGCTGAAACGATCGTCCAAGCGGCCGGTCTATGTGCTGTCCGGGGCGACCGGCGCCGGTGTCCCCCCCGTGCTCCATGCGCTCCGGGCCGAGATGACGGCGAAGCGCGAGGCGCGCGAGGAAGCGTCCCGCGCCAAGTTCGACACGCTCTAGCCGGTCAGCCCATGTCCACCCCGCACCGCCTCGCGCAATCGCGACGATTGACCATCTCGCAATCGAGACGGTTGATCGTCAAGATCGGCTCGGCGTTGCTGGTCGATCCCGTGACCCTGGAGATCCGCCGGGCCTGGCTCGACGCGCTGGCCGACGATGTCGCCCGATGCCGCGCGCGGGGCCAGGAGGTGCTGATCGTCACCTCGGGCGCGATCGCGGTCGGCCGCACCGGACTGGGCTTGGCGAACCGGCCGGTCCGGTTGGAGGAAAAGCAGGCCGCGGCCGCGGTCGGACAGATCCGTCTGGCCCAGCTCTACCAGGAAACCCTGGCCCGCCACGGTCTGTCCGTCGGCCAGATCCTGCTGACCCGGGAGGATACCGAGGCGCGGCGCCGGCATCTGAACGCGCGCGCGACGATCAATCAGCTGCTGGCGTTGGGCGTCGTGCCCGTGGTCAACGAAAACGACACGGTCACCACATCCGAAATCCGATTCGGCGATAACGACCGGCTGGCGGCGCGAGTCGCCCAGATGATCTCGGCCGACACGCTGGTGCTGCTGTCCGACATCGACGGGCTTTACACCGCGAACCCCCGCACCGACCCGACCGCGCGTCACCTGCCCGAGATCGCGGAGCTCACGCCCGAGATCGAGGCGATGGCCGGCCCGCCGCTGCCAGGCATGAGCTCCGGCGGCATGGTGACCAAGCTGGCCGCGGCCCGCATCGCCATGGCCGCCGGCTGCCGCATGGTGATCGCCCAGGGCCACGTCGATCATCCGTTGGCCGCGATCGAGGCCGGCGCGCGGGCCTCCTGGTTCCTGGCCTCGGCCGAGCCGCTGACCGCGCGCAAGCGCTGGATCGCCGGCAGCGTGGCGCCAAGCGGCACGGTCGTGGTCGATCCGGGCGCGATCAAGGCGCTCCAATCCGGCCGCAGCCTGTTGCCGGCCGGGATCGTCGCGGTCGAAGGCACCTTCGAGCGCGGCGACGCGATCCTGGTGCGCGGCCAGGACGGGCAGATCGTCGCGCGCGGCCTGTCGGCCTATGCCAGCGGCGACGTCGCCCAGCTCTTGGGTCATAAAAGCGGTGAAATCGAGACTCTGCTCGGCTACCGTGGCCGGGACGAGATCATCCATCGCGACGATCTGGTCGTGGGTTGAGGGTTGATCGATGTCGTCACCTATCGCTTTCTTCGTCATTCCCGCGCAGGCGGGAATCCAGCAAGAGCCGCGTCTGCGGCGATGAGACTCGTTGTTTCCGCGCTCCCGCGCGTTGGTGCTGGATTCCCGCTTTCGCGGGAATGACGGGTAGAAGAAGGGATTTCGAGTATGGCGGTAAGCCTGGCCAGCACGGCCGACCAAAGCCTCGCAGCACAGATGGACGCGCTGGGCCGGCGCGCGCGTGACGCCGCCGACCAGCTCGCCAATGCCCCGACCGCCGCCAAAAACCGGGCGTTGTTGTTGGCCGCCGCGGCGATTCGTGCCGATACGGCAAAGATCCTTGCCGCCAACCGCCGCGATCTGGAGACGGCGACCGGCCGCGACATGACCGCGGCCATGATCGACCGGCTGACGCTGGACGGCGCCCGAATCGAGGCGATGGCCGTCGGACTGGAAGAGGTCGCGGCCCTGCCCGACCCGGTCGGCATCGTCGAGCAGGTGGTGACCCGGCCCAATGGCCTGCGGATCGAAAAGGTGCGCGTGCCCCTGGGCGTGATCGGCATCATCTATGAAAGCCGGCCGAACGTGACCGCGGACGCGGCGGCGCTGTGCCTGAAAGCAGGCAATGCAGCGATCCTGCGCGGCGGCAGCGAGAGCGCCCAGTCCTCAGCCGCGATCCTGGCGGCGCTGGCGACCGGGCTCGAGGCCGCCGGCCTGCCGACCGACGCGATCCAGCGCGTGCCCACCCAGGACCGCGCCGCGGTCGGCATCCTGCTGACGCTCGACAAATATATCGACGTGATCATCCCGCGCGGCGGCAAGTCGCTGATCCAGCGTGTGGCGTCCGAAAGCCGCATCCCGGTGCTGAAGCACCTGGACGGCATCTGCCATGTCTATGTCGACAAGGCGGCCGACATCGCCAAGGCGCGCGCGATCATCCTCAATGCCAAGCTGCGCCGGACCGGCGTGTGCGGCGCGGCCGAGACGCTGCTGGTCGATCGCCCGGTGGGGGCGAGCCATCTGGTGCCGATGCTGAACGACCTGATCGCCGCCGGCTGCGAGATCCGCGGCGATGGCGCGACCCAGGCCCTTGACACCAGGGTCAGGCCCGCCACGGCCGAGGATTGGTCGACCGAGTATCTGGCGCCGATCCTGTCGGTCCGCCTCGTCGACGGGATCGACGAGGCCATCGCCCATATCGCCACATATGGCTCGCAGCATACCGAATCGATCGTGACCGAGGACGCGGAGACGGCCGAGCGCTTCCTGGCGCGGGTCGACAGCGCCATCGTCATGCATAATGCCTCGACCCAGTTCGCCGACGGCGGCGAGTTCGGCATGGGCGCCGAGATCGGCATTTCGACCGGCAAGCTGCATGCGCGCGGCCCGGTCGGCGTGGCCGAACTGACCAGCTACAAATATCGCGTGCGCGGCACCGGGCAGATCAGACCCTGAACATTCCCCATCCGACCCGGCGGCGCACCGCCGGCACATTGCCCTTGGCGCCCAGCCTGGGCGATCGGCGCGCCCGTAAGGTCGGGCTGTTGGGCGGATCGTTCAACCCGGCCCATCGCGGCCATCTGCATGTCAGCAATCTGGCACTAAAGCATCTGGATCTCGACGAGATCTGGTGGCTGGTTTCGCCGCAGAACCCGCTGAAGCCGGTCCAGGGCATGGCGCCGCTCGCCGAAAGGCTCGCCCAGGCCGCCACCGTTGCGCAACATTCGCATATCCGGGTTACGGATATCGAGGCCTCGCTCGGCAGCCGTTACACGGCCGATACTTTAGCAGCCCTGAAGAAACGCTTCCCGGCCACTCGTTTTGTCTGGCTGATGGGCGCCGACAACTTGAAGCAGATCAGCCGATGGGAGCGTTGGACCCGGATCTTCCAGCTCGCTCCCATTGCGATTTTTGCCCGTCCGGCGTATTCTTTGTCAGCGCTAGGCAGTTTGGCCGCGCGCCGCTTCGCACGTCATCGGATGTTTCCCGGTTCGGCTCGGCGCCTGGCAACGGCACCGCCGCCGGCGTGGGTCTTTTTCGCCACGCGGCTAGACCCGCTGTCGGCGACAGCCATCCGAGTGCAGCGGCGCCGTTCGGTCTTCGCGCCCCGGGTGCGGAACGAGCACAACAAGTGAAGCCTTAAGGGGATAGATTATCGCTAAGAAGCCCACGGCAGTCGAGCCCGCTGCCATCCACGAACCGTCCCTCCTGGATGTCATCGTCTCGACGCTCGACGACGGCAAGGCCGAGGAGATCGTCGCCATCGATTTGCGCGGCAAGTCCTCGATCGCCGACCATATGGTCGTGGCTTCGGGCCGGTCGAGCCGTCAGGTGACCGCCTTGGCCGAGCAGGTCGCGAGCAAGCTCAAGGACATGGGCCAGGGCCGTGTCTCGATCGAAGGCAAGACGCAGGGCGATTGGGTTCTGCTCGATGTCGGCGACGTGATCGTCCATATCTTCCGTCCGGAAGTGCGCGAGTTCTACAAGCTCGAGAAGATGTGGAGCGGCCCGACCGAGCTGCCGCTGGTCGCCCAGCAGGCCTGATCGGGCGAGCCCGTTGCGTGCGACGCTGATCGCGGTCGGCCGCGCCAAGCCGGGTGCCGCCCGCGATCTGTTCCTGGACTATGCCCAACGCCTTTCGCCACCGCTCGCCCTGATCGAGGTCGAGGAAAAGCGGCCCCTGCCCTCGGCCCAGTTGAAGGCGCGCGAGGCGGAGCTGCTGCTGGCGGCGGTGCCCAAAGGGGCAACCGTGCTGCTGTTGGATGAGCGCGGCCGGGATTTCACCAGCCCCGCCTTCGCCGAGCGCATCGGCCAATGGCGCGACCAGGGCGTGGCCGACCTTGCACTGCTGATCGGCGGCGCCGACGGCCATGGCGATGCGGCCCGAGCCCGCGCCGATCTGGTGCTGTCGCTCGGCAAGCAGACCTGGCCGCACATGCTGGTGCGCGCGCTGATCGCCGAACAGCTCTACCGTGCCCAGACCATCCTGGCCGGCCATCCCTATCACCGCGAGTAATCGACCGCCCGATCGAACCGGCTGCGGGGCTTGGCGGTCCCGGCGCCCTTGCGGAAATCCCAGTCTTTCGAACAGGATGGGAGTGCGTTGCGAGGGGGCGGGATCGCCGTTGGAAAACGAGTTTCTCTATGACATCGGCCAGGGCTGGATCTATGGGATCAGCCTGGTCCTGCTGATCGCCGCCACGGAGCTCGGCCGGCGGACCGGCCAACGTCGACGGACCCGCAGTGCCGCCGCCCCTCCGGCGCTGGGGACGATCGAGAGCGCCAGTCTGGGGCTGCTGGCGCTGATGATCGGCTTTACCTTCTCGATGGCGCTCAGCCGCTACGACAGCCGCAAGGCCGCCGTGCTGGACGAGAGCAACGCGATCGGCACGGCGGCGCTGCGGGCGCAATTGCTGCCGGAGCCCCAGGCCCGCGCCTCGACCGATCTGCTGGCCCGCTATGCCCGGGTGCGCCTGACGCTCGGGACCGCCGGCCGTGATCGGGCGGTGCGGGCCGACGCGATCGGGCGGTCGCTCGAGCTTCAGAACGCGCTCTGGCGCGAGGCGGTCGCGGCCAGCGCCACCGATGCCCATTCAACGCCGATCGGCCTCTACGTCCAGGCGCTGAACGATATGATCGACATGCATGAGAAGCGCCTGACGGCGCTCCGCAACCACGTGCCGGAAACGGTCGTGCTGCTGCTCTACCTGATCGCGCTGACCGCCACCGGCTTCACCGGCTATGGCGCCGGCTTGGCAGGCGATGGCGAGCGCGGGTCGAAACTGGTGATGGCGGTCCTGATCGCGACCGTGCTGATCCTGGTCATCGACCTCGACCGGCCCTATCGCGGGCTGGTGACGGTCGGCCAGCAGCCGATGGAGGATCTGATCCAGGGGTTGCCGCCGGGCTCGGCCACGCATTCGCCAACGCTTCCTTGAGGGAACAAGACAATGACCACAAACCGCACCCGGCCGCCGGCGATACCGACCGTTCTGATCGACGACGAACTCGTCCGCGTGACGCGCTGGGATTTCGGTCCCGGCGCCGAAACCGGCCACCATGTCCACGGCCTCGGCTATGTCGTCGTCCCGATGACGCCTTGCCCGTTTCTGCTTGAGGAAGCCGCGGGCGAGCGACGCGTGACCGTCGATACCGGACAGGTCTATCGGCGCGAGGCCGGCATCGCCCATAACGTGATCAATGGGGGCGACGCGGCCATGAGTTTCATCGAGATCGAATACAAGCGCTGACCGCTTCCGACGCGGCGCGACCCCACGATGGAGCGTCGCGCGGTCGGTAGCCGCTCCACCTGATCTGCGGAACGGCTGGTCGACCCGAAGCCGGTCGCCCGCTGCGCGCAGGATTGCGCGAAAAGACCTCGACCCTACCGTGCCGACCTGCCGCCAACGGCCGCAATCGAGCGTAGGACGCCCGCTCCAGAGCGTCAAATCCCAGCGACGACGAGGTCGGGCATCGAAGAAGAACGATCCGACAGCGGCACATCTCTGAAACCGGCGGAAGCTCTGCTGGACCAGAGCCAAATCCCCGCCAGACAAACTAGAGAACTTCACTGTATTTTCGTTCCTTGCTCAATTCTTACTCAACATCAGCATCATTTTTGTTCAGTTCTGTCGCCGATATTTTTCTTGTATGCCGACTCACATCTTTCTTAGCGCCGACTCACATCGAATTTTCACGCCCCCTGCTGGTATTCCGCTTTATCGGAATCTTGCGGCTGGGGGACATCATGAAATCGCGCAAGAACTTTACCAGGGTCGCCTTGCTCGCTACTACGGCGATATGTTTCGCGCTCAACGCGCAGGCTCAAACCGCGCAGGTCGCCGACAAGTCGAGCGCGGGCAGCGAAGAAATCGTCGTCACCGCGCAAAAACGCGCCTCCACGGTACAGGCCACCCCGATCAGCATCAGCGCCGTCAGCGGCGAGGAGTTGCAGGATCGCGGCATCACCAATTTCACCACGCTGGCCGGAGCGACGCCCGGCGTCTCCATGAAGACCGAAGGGCCGGGCCAGACCGAGATCGAGATGCGCGGCATGACCTCGAGCGGCGGTAATTCCGCGACGGTCGGCTTCTACCTCGACGATATTCCGATGACCGCCCCGGCTGGCGCCCAGAACGGCAAGGTGGTGATCGATCCTTCGCTCTATGATCTGAGCCGCGTCGAGGTGCTGCGCGGACCGCAAGGCACGCTCTATGGCTCGGGATCGATGGGCGGCACGGTCCGGCTGATCACCAATCAGCCCGATTTGACCGATTACCATGGCTCCGCGGAGAGCGTCCTGTCCGGCACCGAGGGCGGCGGTCTCAATCACAACAATAATTTCATGCTCAACATTCCGCTGGTACAGGACAAGCTGGCGCTGCGCGTGGTCGGCACAGAGGCCTTCACCAGCGGCTGGATCGACCGGGTCGTGGCCAATCCCTTCCCGCTGGTGAGCACCGACGGCTCCACGCGGGGCAATGTCCAGGCTGCCCCGGTCCAGAAGAAATATCCCGGTTCCAATGCCGACCAGCTCTACGGCACGCGGATCACGCTGCTCTGGCAGCCGACGGACAATCTGTCCATCACGCCGTCATTCTTCTACCAGCGATCCAAGCAGGACGGCATCAGCGCGTTCGACAGCAATCCGGGCACCGAGACGCGCTATCAGCCGTTCGATATCGCCGAGCCCAATGCCGACAAGATCAACGTCTACAGTCTGACCGCGAAATACGCCTTCGAGAACTTCGACGTCACCTCGGTGACCTCGTATTGGAAACGCTTCTCGAACCAGACCGAAGACGGCAGCGAGGATTTCAACAACCCGCTCACCGGCGTGACCTTCGCCTCGAACAACGGCCTGGCCAATCCCGGTTATTACGGCCCGACCGGCACCGGCAAAGTCTCTGGGACCGAGAATGATCCATCGGCGCAATGGAGCCAGGAGGTGCGCGTCGCCTCGACCGGCGACGGCAGGTTCAACTGGCTCGCAGGTGCGTATTATAGTCGTTTCTGGGCCACCTGGAATTTCGACGGCGTTACCGCCAACCCCGGCACCTATATGGACATCGGCACGTTCCAGCCGGCGACGACGACCCAATGGTTCAATGCGTCGTCACCGACCGCGATCAGCAATTATGCCCTGTTCGGCGAAGGGACTTACGCCATCACCGACCAGCTCAAGGCCACGGTCGGTCTGCGCGGATACACATACGACTACAAGTTCGCGTCCAGCATCAGCGGCTGGGGCTCGGGACTGGGGGCGGCAGCACCGTCGGTTACCGGCAACATCACGCAATCCGAGACCGGCGTGAATCCCAAGTTCAATCTCTCCTACGACTTCAACAAGGACTTCATGGTCTATGCGAACATCGCGAGAGGTTCGCGTCCGGGCGGTGGCAATGCGATCTATCCCACCACCGGCCCCTATTGGAGTGCCGTGTTCGCGCCGTATCAGTTTCCCGGCGGCAAGTGGCTCACCAGCTACAAATCCGATTCGGTCTGGAGTTACGAGGTCGGCGAAAAGGCGCGGTTCTTCGATCGCCGTCTGACCGTGAACGCGAGCGCGTATTATGAGGATTGGAGCAATATCCAGCTCGAAGCGCTCCCCGGCGATTGGCCCGAGAACATCAACGGCAAAAGTGCCAAGATCTTCGGCGGCGAGATCGAAGCGCGTGCCGTCCTGGGCTATGGTTTTCAGCTCTCGGTCGGTGCCGGTCTCACCCATGCCCAGGTGAACGCGGGTCCGCACTGGCAGATCGTGCCGATCCACAAGCTCTCGGATGTGGCACCGGTCACCACGGACGCCAGCCTCACCTACGAGAAGCCGCTCACCGACAAATATATCTTCACGGCGCGACTGGAGAATTCCTATGTCGGCCAGCGCTACTCCCTGGCCTTCCCCGTCGGCTTTACCCTGAACGGCGCGTACACGCCGCTGCCGGCCTATGACCTGACCAATATTCGGTTCGGCATCCAGTCCAGCGACGGCTGGAGCGCGTCGTTCTTCGTCAACAACCTGTTCAACACCCAGGCCCAACTGGAAAACCTGCTGCAGGAGACGCTGCCCAGTGCGGCGTACAATCGGGTCCTCACCAATCAGCCGCTCACCGGGGGGCTCGACGTATCCTATCGCTTCTAGAGTGCGTGGTCTTTTGAGCGGCCTAATCGTCGCTCTTATTGGACCGTAGCTTCTTCAAGTCCCCGCGTTTGCCCTTCGATTCCAGCCGCCGCTTCTTGCTTCCGAGCGTCGGGCGCGTCGGGCGGCGCGGGATGGGGGCGATCGCGGCCTCGCGCACCAGCTGGATCAGCCGATCCAGCGCGTCCGCGCGATTGCGGTCCTGGGAGCGGAACTGGTCGGCCTGGATGATCAGGATGCCATCGAGCGTCAGACGTCGGCCGGCCAGCTTCATCAATCGCGCCCGGACCGGCTCGGGCAGCGCCGGCGACTGGGCGACGTTCCAGCGCAGCTCGACCGCGGTCGAGACCTTGTTGACATTCTGGCCACCGGGGCCCGACGCGCGGACGAAGCTCTCCTCCAGCTCGCGCTCGTCCAGGAAGATCGTCCGCGTGATCTGGATCATAGTTTGGGCGGCGTCTCACCCAGATCCCAGAACAGGCCGGTCATGACCTGCAAGCCTTCCCGCAGGATCGGCGCCAGGCCGTGCTCGTCCGGCGCATGCTGGCTGCAGCCGGCATAGGAATGCGGCACCCAGATCGTCGGCATGCCCAGGAGCTGCGCGAACAGGTCGTTCGGCAGCGAGCCGCCCAAATTGGGCAGCACGGCCGGCGCCTGGCCCGCGGTGCGCGCGACCGAGGCGATCGCCCATTGCGCTGCGGGATGCTCCGGGTCGAGACGGGTCGCGTTGAAATAGCCCTTCTCGGCCGGCGTCACCACGACCTGGGGGAACCCCGCGGCGGCCAGGTGCCTGCGGATCGCCGGCAGGAAGGTGTCCGGATCGCGATCGACGGTGAAGCGTATCTGGCAATGAGCCCGGGCGCTGGGCGGGATGGCGTTGACCGGCGCGTCGGGATTGCCGGCCTTCATGGCCAGCACCTCGAACGTGTTCCAGGCAAATACTTTTTCGGCCGGTGTCAGGTTCGGCTCCCCCCAGTGGGGATCGATCTCCGGCGCGTCGGGGCCGCCATCGACCGACAGGCCGCCGAGACAGGCGCGGACCGAATTCGGGATGCGGTCCGGCTTCAGTTCCGGCACCCGGATCGCGCCGGTCGGCCCCACCAGCGTCGAAATCGCATGCATCAGGATGATCGCCGGATTGGCCAGCAGCCCGCCCCAATTGCCGGAATGATGGCCACCGGCCCGCAAATCGATCGACAGGTCGAAGTTGAGCGCGCCGCGCGCGCCCATGAACACGGTCGGGCGATGGGCCTCGAGCCGCGGCCCGTCGGACGCGAGCAGCAGATCGGCCGACAGCAGGTCCCGATGGCTGTCGCAGAATTCGCGCAGGCCCGTGGAGCCGACCTCCTCCGCCATTTCCAGCAGGAAACGCAGATTGAACCCGAGGCGCCCGCGCGCCTCGCGCACCGTTTGCAGGGCCGCGAGATTGACCGAATGCTGCCCCTTGTTGTCGGCGACGCCGCGGCCGTAGATCCGGTCGCCGGCCCGTTCCAGCTTCCAGGGATCGCGCCCGTCGGCCCATTGCCCGTCCATGCCGCGCACCGTGTCGCCATGGCCATAGAACAGGACGGTCGGCAGCGACGGATCCTCGTCGATCACGCCGACACCGATCGGCGGTCCGCCGGGGACAGGATTGTCATAGATGTGGAATTGGCCGCCCAGCGTCTCGAAGGTCGGCCGGATTTCGTGGATCAGATAGTCGGCCAGATGTGGCGCACCGCGGGCTTCCTGGCTTTCGGTCGGGATGGCCACGCGTCGGGCCAATGCCGCGAGGAAAGTGCCGTCGTCAAACCGACCAGCCGCCTGTTGAACCGCATCTTCCCGTGTCGTCATGATACCTCTCCGTTCGGAACGACGGCAGGGTGTCACGGACCGGCGGATGCGTCAAAAGCGGGTTTGAGAAAAAAGCGGAGCGGGCTCTCGATCCCGCTCCGTCCCCATGAAGGGGCCCAGGTCCGATCAGTTCGGCGAGCGAAGCTTGCCCAACTCCTGTTGATTGAGCTGCTCGGCATCATGGTCGGTGCTCTTGTTGCCCTTGGCCTTGGTCGTCCCCATCGCCTCGGCATGATGCGTCCTGTGCGACATCCTCGCCGGCTTCTGGGTGCTGCCGTCATTGCTCATCGTGTCGCTCGACTGGCTCATGCCCGCGGTCGGTGCTACCGCCGACGTGCTGCCCTTGGACGACATCGGCGCCATATCCTGGGGCGCATTGATCGAGGAATTGTTCGGCGCCGTCACGTCCGGATCCGGCGCCGCGCCGGGCGTCCGGGTCGAAGGCGCGCCCGTGATCGGCGAGGACGTAGCCGGGCCGGCACTGGTCGATTGCGCCAACACCGGGCCGGCCAGTGCCATCAGCGCCACCGAACCGACCGTCATCATCAGCTTGTTCATGGACTTACTCCCATTGCTGGGCTGGGCTTTTCGGCCCATGCCCGTCTTCTCAACAGGCGGCATGGGGTTCGGTTCCGGCGGCTGTTCATGCGGCCTCTCAGGAATAGCGATTAGGAAAACGGTACCAATTACTTAGCGGAAATCCCTCGATCGGATCCTGAGTTCGCGCTGATCCTCGCCGGGGTGCCTCACCTCGTCGGCCCGGGCATGGGGCACGTCGAGTTTACGGTCCTGATCGAGCCGCCCCAGCTCCGCGCTGAGATCGATCAGATGCTCGGCGACCACATGCATGACGATGCCCTCGCGCTGCAGCCGGCCCTGAACCGCGACCAGCGTGCCGCCCATGACGATGCGCCGGTATGTCTCGAACTGATCGTGCCAGACGATGATATTGGCGATGCCGGTCTCGTCCTCGAGGGTCAGGAAGATCGTGCCCTTAGCCGTGCCCGGGCGCTGGCGCACCAGCACCAGGCCCGCGACCGTCACCCGCCTGCCGTCACGGATTCGGCCCAGGGCTTCGGTCGGCACAATGCCGCGCGCCGCCAGCCGGTCGCGCAGAAATGCCACCGGGTGGCGCTTCAACGACAGGCTGATCGCCGCATAGTCGGCCACCACATGCTCGCCCGGCGGCATCGCCGGCAAGGCCACCGGCGCCTCGGTCGCGAGCGGACCATCGAGCCCCGCGAACAGCGGCAGGCGATCGGTCTCGATACCCTTGATGACCCAGAGGGCGGCCCGCCGGTCGAGCCCCATGGAGCGGAAGGCGTCGGCGCGGGCCAGGCATTCGAGCGAATGGGAATTGAGGCCGGTGCGGCGGGCCAGCTCTTCGGGGTGCTCGAAACGCCGGCCCGCCCGCACCGCCATCAGCTTTTCGGCCTCCGTCTTGGCCATGCCCTTGATCAGCCGAAGCCCCAGGCGCAGCGGCTTGCAGCCACCGCCGGCCTCGAGCGTGCAATCCCAGTCACTGTGATTGACGTCGACTTCACGCACCTCGACCCGATGCTCGCGCGCATCGCGCACGATCTGGGCCGGGGCATAGAATCCCATCGGCTGGCTGTTCAGCAGCGCGCAGGCGAACACGTCGGGATGGCGCCACTTGATCCAGGACGAGACATAGACCAAGAGCGCGAAGCTGGCGGCGTGGCTTTCCGGAAAGCCGTAATTGCCGAAGCCCTCGATCTGCTTGAAGCAGCGTTCGGCGAAGTTCCGATCGTAATCGCGGGCGACCATGCCCTCGATCATGCGTTTCTTGAAATTGCCGATCGTGCCGGTCTGCTTGAAGGTCGCCATGGCGCGCCGGAGCCCATCGGCCTCGCCCGCTGTGAACCCGGCCGCAACCATGGCGATGCGCATGGCCTGTTCCTGGAACAGCGGCACGCCCTTGGTTTTTTCCAGAACCTTCCGGAGGTCTTCGCTGGGATAGGTCACCTTCTCCTTGCCATCGCGCCGGCGCAGATAGGGATGGACCATGTCGCCCTGGATCGGGCCGGGCCGCACGATCGCCACTTCGATGACCAGATCGTAGTAGTTCCGGGGCTTCAGGCGCGGCAGCATGCTCATCTGGGCGCGGCTTTCGATCTGGAACACGCCGATCGTGTCGGCCCGGCAGATCATGTCATAGACGCCCTCCACCCCCTGGGGGATCGACGCCATGGTGTGGCGTTCCCCATGATGCTGCTCGACCAGGTCGAACGCCTTGCGCACGCAGGTCAGCATGCCGAGCGCCAGCACGTCGATCTTCAGGATCTTCAGCGCATCCAGATCGTCCTTGTCCCATTCGATCACCGTGCGATCGACCATCGCCGCGTTCGAGATCGGCACCAGGTCGCCGAGCGGTCCGCGCGTGATGACGAAGCCGCCGACATGCTGGGACAGATGGCGTGGGAAGCCGGTCAATTCCTGCGCCAGCATCAGCGTCATGGCCAGACGCGGGTCGGACGGGTCGAGCCCGAGTTCCCGCACCCGATGCTCCGGCAGCCCCGCGACGCTCCAGCCCCAGATCGTGCCGTTCAGCGCCGCGACCGCATCGGTCGACAGGCCCATGACCTTGCCCACGTCGCGCAGCGCCGCCCGCATGCGATAGCAGATGACGGTGGCGGCGATGCCGGCCCGTTCGCGGGTGTAATGCCGGTAGATGTGCTGGATCACCTCCTCGCGCCGCTCATGCTCGAAATCGACGTCGATGTCGGGCGGTTCGTTCCGGTCGCGCGACAGGAAGCGTTCGAACAGCGTGTTGCCCTCGGCCGGGTTGATTTCAGTGATGCCCAGGCAATAGCACAGCGCCGAATTGGCGGCCGAACCGCGCCCCTGACACAGGATCGGTGGCGTGAGACCGCGCGCATAGCAGACGATGTCGTGGACGGTCAGGAAATAGGGCTCGTATTTCAGCTCGGCGACCAAGGTCAACTCATGATCGACCTGTTTGCGCACCATGTCGGGAACGCCGGCCGGATAGCGCCAGCGCACGCCCTGCTCGACCCGATGCACCAGCTCTTCCGCGACGGTGCGGCCCTCCAGGCCATCTTCGTCGGGATATTCGTACTTGAGCTGGTTCATGTCGAACCGGCAGCGCCCGGCGATCTCGATCGTCCGGGCGATGGCGTCGGGATAGCGGCGGAACAGCCGCGCCATCTCGTCGGCCGGCTTCAGATGACGTTCGGCATGGGCCTCCAACTGCCGGCCGGCCTGGTCGATCGTGCATTTCAGCCGGACGCAGGCGAGCACATCCTGCAGCACCCGCCGTTCGGGCGCGTGATAGAGCACGTCGTTGGTCGCGACCAGCGGCGTACCGGCACGCTCAGCGATCGATGCGAGCCACGCCAGCCGCTCCGTATCGTCGCCGCGATAGCGATGCTGTCCGGCCAGATAGCATGATCCGGCAAAGGCCTGTCCATCTTTCCTTAACTGATCTGTGAAGTCCGGCTCGGCCTCCTCCGGCGGCAGGACGATCAGGATCTGGCCTTCGGCATGGTCCGGCAGATCGGCGGCGTAGAGGTGGCAGTCGCCCTTGGGTGCCCGCCGCTTGCCCAAGGTCAGCAGCCGTGACAGGCGGTGATAGGCCGGCTTGTCGGTCGGCAGGCAGATCACGCTCGGCCGGTCGAGAAAATCGAGCCGGCAGCCGATGATGCAATGGATCGGCGGAACCTCGGACCCACTCTCCTCGCTCTGCTTCTCAATCGCCTTGGCCTCGATCCAGGCCCTGACCACCCCGCCCAGCGTGTTGCGGTCGGTGAGCGCGATGGCGCGATGACCGTGCAGCCAGGCCTGGCGCACCAGCTCGGCCGGATGCGACGCGCCTTCAAGAAAGCTGAAGTTCGAGGTGGCGGTCAGTTCGGCATAGTCGCTCATGCGAAGAAACCATGCAGGAACCAGGCGGGCGGGGTTTCTGGCCGATATAGGCCGCGGCGATACAGCCAGAAGCGCCGGCCCGCCTCGTCCTCGACCCGGTAATAGTCGCGGATGCCGTCGGTGCCGGCTTCCGGTTCGCGCCACCATTCCAGCGCAATGCGCTCCGGTCCCTCGGCCCGACGGACCCGGTGCGGCACCCGGCGCCAGCGGAACATCAGCGGCGGATCGTCCGGCACCGGCGCCATCACCTCGATCGGGTCGGGATAGGTCAGCAGCCGGATCGGCCGCGGCCGCGATGCCGGCCAATCCTGCCGATGTTTGGCATCGTGACGGCCGTCGAGCACCGAGACCGCGCGCGCCGCGCGCTCCGGCAGATGACTGTTCTCCGGCACCAGGCGCAGCACGTTGCGCGCACCCAGCCGATTGGCCAGGCGATCGACCAGCGGCGCCACCGTGCCGTCGGTCTCCTTGGCGTCGAGCCCCAGCTGCCGGGCCGCCAGCGGTTCGACATCGAGGGCCCGCAGCTGCAGCAGCTCGATGCCGAAGCCGGGCGCGATCTGGCATATCTTCTCGGTCAGCAGCCGGCCCAGATGCGCCGGCTCATGGCTGGGCCGGCTGGTGCCGATGGCGGTCCGTTCGACCCGCGCATCGACCCGGAAGCAGGCGAATTCCAGCCGGCGCGCGCCCAGGCCCTCCTCCTCCAACTGGCGGCACAGCAGCGCCATCAATTGGATAAGCCCGTGCTCGATCGCCTCGGGCGTCGAGATCGGCTCGGCCAGAATCCGCCGCACCAGGCGCGGCACGACCGGCTGGCGCGGCGAGATCGGTTCTTCCAGCAGCCCCAGCGCCTGGTCGAGCCGGCGGGCGACCAGCTCGCCGAACCTGGGCGCCAGCGGCGCCCGCGCCATGCCGTAGAGATCGCCGATCCGCTTCAGGCCGAGCCGCTTCAGGTCCTGGACGATCTCGGCCGGCAGACGCAGGCCCGCGACCGGCAGGGGCGCCAGCGCCGCGCGGGCCTCGCCGGATGCCAGAATGCGGACGGATGAGGATGGCAGCCCGGCATAGCGCGCCACCGCCCAGGCGGCGCCGGCCGTGTCGGCGACGGCGGCACGGGCGGTGAAGCCCAGACGCGCCGCCCGCGCGACCAGATCCCGGGCGAGCGCTTCCTCGCTGTCGACCAGCGGGACGCAGCCGGTGACGTCGAGCCAGATGCCGTCCGTGCCATCGACCGAGGTCCAGGGGCTGAACCGGCCGCACCAATCGGCGAATTCGGCCAGCGCCTTGGCATCGCCGCCCGGATCGGCGTCGACCAGCCGCAGCTCGGGCAACCGGGCCCGCGCATCGGCTAGGCTCATGCCCGGCGTCAGGCCCACGAGCGCCGCCGCCGGATCGACCGCGGCCAGCACCCGCCGGCCGGCGATATCGGCGACCGTGACGAGCGGCGGGGCCTCCTTAGCCGGCTTGCCGGACCGCTGGCGTCGATGCACCCGATCGGTCGCCCAGTTCCGTAGCCACAGCGACAGCACGCGCCGCATCATTCTCCTCCACCAGCCAAGCACCATATCCCTGTTCGTCCGAGGGTGCCGTACCCCGGCAGCGCTCCAGGCCGACCCGCCAGCGCCCGCGCATCAGGCCGAAATCGCGCGGGGTTTCCACGCCCGGCACCGGCGCGACACTGGGTGCCGAGGCGACGCGCCAGCGCGTGACCGCGGCCGTCGCCTTGTTGCCGTCGGCCGGACGCAGCACCAGGCCCAGCCCGCCGACCCGCTCGGCCGCGAGCTGCAGCCGGCGGCTCGCGGTCAGGTCCAGTTTATGCGGCTCGCCCAGGACGGCGGCGAGACCGGGGGTCTTCAACCCCTCCTCCATGGCCCAGAGCAGATCCGCATCCTTCCGCGTCCGCGCCAGGATCAGCCGATCCGGCGCCAGCCCCAGCCGCTGCAGCCCCGGGCCATAGAGCTCCGGATCGGCCAGGCACCAGAGCACCGGTCCTTCGACCGCCAGTCCGACCAGCAGCCGGATGGCGAACCCGCTCGCCGCCGACCGGTCGGCACTCTCGCTCACGATCTCGTGCAATGCGCCGCGCGCCAGCCCGCCGTCGGGCAAGGCGCGATCGATCGCGCCGAACCCGGTCGGCGTCACGCCCGCCGCAGCCCGCCCCGGCCCTTCGAGCCGGCGCAGGGTCGCCCGGAGCGCCGCCAGCGCCGCGTCCTTCTTGCCGCCGCCGAGCTGTACCAGGGTCGCCACGCATCACCATCGCATATGTTCACTATTTGTTCTAGCACGGTGACGGCGCAGGTCAAGACGAGTCGGACTCAGCGCGCGAAATTCGGGATCTTCTGTCGGACGATCCCGATCACGGTCTCCGACCGGATGCGCGTGCCGCTGACCGCGGCGCGTTTGACCGCGTCCATGGCGATCACCTTCAGCCGGACCGCATGCAGCACCGCCAGCATGGTGACCGGATCGCTGTCGCACACCTTGCGATAGACATGGCCGATCGCCGGCCCCGTGAGCCCGGTCGCCTCCAGGATCAGCAGCGGCGTGAACGGGCCGAACTCGGCCTGCGGATCGGCGGTCGCGACCACCTTGACCAGCGCGATGCAGGCCTCGGCCGCGACAGGATCGCCCTGGACCAGCTTGAACACGGCATTGGCCGGCGTATCGTCGACATCGATCCGGTCCGGCCGCGGCGGGGGTTCGGCGCCCACCCAATCGGGACGCTTGTTCTGCGGCATCTTACGCGGCGGCTTCGTCATCGGCGGTCCTGGAGCATGATTCGATTACTCGTAATGGAATCATGCTCAGACGTTATCGATCTGGCGCGAATTCTTTTCGTCCGGATGTGTCATCCGAACGGCAAACGCGCTGGAACCGGCGCGCTGGTCTGTCCAGCGCCGAGCGCTCATAATAGCGTCACTTGCGATCTGGTCACGGTTTACGGAGGCAAGCGATGTATGCGACCGACGACGAAACCAGCGCCCGCCTGCAGGCGCAATATGAACGGACCACCGAACTGGTCCGCGGCTTGGCCGAGCCGTTCCAGGATCTGTGGGCCTTCGCCGACAATCGCGCGGCGGTGAAGGTGCAGGACGGCACCGTCTATGGCGTTTCGGAGATCGTCGAGGCCGTGCGCGATCCGACCGAACAGCTGTGGCTGACCTTTTCGCTGTTGGATATGGACGAAGGCGACATCGCGTCCTTCGAGCTGCTGGCCGCCCCCGGCGGCACGCTGGTGCTGCGCAGTCGGGCCATGGGCACCATCACGCTACGCTACGACCTGATCGTGGCCGTGCTGGTCGACGAGGATGCGCCGATCGAGGACGACGGCGAGGAACTGCCGGGGGCCGAAGCGGCCGCCTGAGCGCAAAAGCCCAGGCGGCGCCTGTCCTTCCGGGTCAGCCCTTGATCAGCGGGCAGCCGCCGTCTTTCAGCGGGCGATAGACCTCGTCGCCGGGCATGGTCTTCAGGACCTTGTAGAGATCCCACTCGCTCTTGGACTCGGCCGGTGTCTTGGCCTGGACCAGATACATGTCATGGACCATGCGACCATCTTCGCGGATATAGCCCCCGTGGGAAAAGAAGTCGTCGACCTTGTTGGCGCGCATCCAGGCCAGCACCTTCTGCGGATCCTTGGATCCCACGGCCTTGACCGCCTTCAGGTAATGCAGGACCGAGGAATAGACGCCGGCCTGATAGCTCGACGGCATCAGCCCGTCCTTGGCCAGGAAGCGCTTGCCGAAGGCGCGGGTCTCGTCGTTCAGGTCCCAGTAGAAGCCTTCGGTGAAGATCAGGCCCTGGGCCGTCTCCAGCCCCAGCGCATGCACGTCGTCGATATTGACCAGCATGCCGGCCAGCTTCTGCCCGCCGGTGACGACACCGAACTCATGGGCCTGTTTGACCGAGGTCTTGGTATCGCCGCCGGCGTTGGCCAGGCCGATGACCTTGGCCTTGGAGGCCTGGGCCTGCAGCAGGAACGACGAGAAATCGGCGGTCCCGAGCGGCGCATTGACCGAGCCCAGGATCTTGCCGCCCTGGCGGGCGACTTCGGCACTGGTATCCCGCTCCAGCGCGTGACCGAAAGCATAGTCGGCGGTGATGAAGAACCAGCTGTCGCCGCCCTCCTTGACCATGGCGCCGCCGGTGCCGTGGGCCAGCGCATAGGTGTCGTAGGTCCAGTGAATGCTGTTGGGCGAACAGGCCGGGCCGGTCAGGTCGGACGAGCCGCCGGCCGAGATCAGGAAGATCCTGTTCTTGTCCTTGGTGATCTGCTGAACCGCCAGCGCCACGGCCGAGTTCGGCACGTCGGAGATGACGTCGACCCCACCATTGTCGAACCAGTCGCGCGCGATATTGGCCCCGATATCGGCTTTGTTCTGATGGTCGGCGCCGACCACCTGGACTTTCTGGCCCAGCACCGAGCCGCCGGCATCCTCGACCGCCATCTCGGCCGCGATCACCGAGCCCTTGCCGCCTGAATCGGAATAGAGGCTCGACATGTCGGTCAGGACGCCGATCTTGACCGGCCCGTCGGCCGCCCGCGCGATCGACGTCGTCGCCAGCAGCGCCGCCGCGAATCCCAGTGTGAATCCGAACTTCGTAGCCATGTTCCCTCCCGGTCTTTTTTATCGTTTTGAGATCTCAAGACACGGGAGAGATCAAATCACATGACGGCGCCCAACTGCCAGGGCTGAAACTCGTCATCGCCGAATCCGAGCGCCTCGCTCTTGGTCGGCTCGCCCGACGCGGCCTTCAGCACATGCTCGAAGATGCGTCCGCCCATTTCCGCGACCGAGACCTCGCCATCGGCGATCGGACCGCAATTGATGTCCATGTCGTCGGTCATGCGGCGATAGAGCGCCGAATTGGTCGCGAGCTTCAGGCTGGGCGTCGGCTTGCAGCCGAACACCGAACCGCGCCCCGTGGTGAAGCAGATCATGGTGGCGCCGCCCGCCACCTGCCCTGTCGCCGAGACCGGGTCGTAGCCCGGCGTATCCATGAACACGAAACCCTTGGCGGTGATCGGGTCGGCGTAGCGATAGACGTCGGTCAGGTTGGTCGAACCTCCCTTGGCGACCGCCCCCAGCGACTTTTCCAGGATGGTGGTGAGGCCGCCGGCCTTGTTGCCCGGCGACGGGTTGTTGTCCATCGAACCCTTGTTGGTGGCGGTATACTCCTCCCACCATTTGATGCGCTCGATCAGCTTCTCCCCGACCTCGCGGCTCTGGGCCCGACGCGTCAGCAGATGCTCGGCACCGTAGATCTCCGGCGTTTCCGACAGGACCGCGGTGCCGCCATGGCGCACCAGCAGATCGACCGCGGCGCCCAGCGCCGGATTGGCCGTGATGCCGGAATAGCCGTCGGAGCCGCCGCATTGCAGCGCCAGCGTCAGATGGCTGGCCGATACGGTCATGCGTTTGGCCTTCGCCGCCTCGGGCAGCATGGCCTTGAGACGCGCCAGGCCGCCCTCGATCGTCTTGGCCGAGCCGCCGCTTTCCTGAATGGTCATGGTTTCCAAGAGCGCGCCGGTCTTCAGGCCGCCCGATTGCACCATGCCGGCGATCTGGTTCGCCTCGCAGCCGAGCCCCAGCAGCAGCACGCCGGCGAAATTCGGGTGACGCGCGTAACCGGCGAGCGTCCGGCGCAGCAGATCGACCGGCTCGCCCTGGGCCGCCATGCCGCAGCCGGTGCCGTGGGTGATGGCGACGGCACCGTCGATGCCCGGCCAATTCTCTCGGATCTCGCGGTCGAGGAGCGCCACGATGCGGCGCGCGACCGTGGCCGAGCAATTGACGCTGGTCACCACGCCCAGATAGTTGCGCGTCGCGACCCGGCCGTCCGGCCGGACGATGCCCTGGAACGTCGCCTGGGCCGGGGCGGGGACGAAATCGGTCGGATGGGCATCGACGCCGAAGGCATAATCCCGGTCGAACGAGCCGATCGCGCAATTATGGGTATGGACATGCTCGCCGACCGCGACGGCTTCGGTCGCGAAGCCGATGATCTGGCCGTATTTGCGGATCGCCTCGCCGACCGCGACCGGCTTGATCGCCAGCTTGTGGCCGGCCGGCACGAAGCCCGCGGTCCTGATGCCCTCGCCGGGGATCTCGGTCCCGGCCATCAGGTCCACCCGGGCGACCACGACCGTGTCGTTGGGATTGAGGCGGAGGGTGATGGGGGGCATGCGTATCCTCCTACATATAACTGGCCTGACCAATTTAACCCGGGTTGGCCGGGGCGGACCAGATACTTTCTGACAGGTGGGATGTCACGCCCAATTGTCATCAGACCGCAACTGACGCCGGTTCCGGTTCGTGGCATGGTCGGAATTACTCGTCGTACCAATCCTCCCATTCCGAAGAGAGTCCGACCGTGCTCAAAGCAATTTTACCCGCTCTTACCGCCATCGCCCTGGTCGCGGGCGCCGCGTCGGCCCAGGCCGGCACGATCGAGACGATCAAGTCGCGCGGCCAATTGATCTGCGGCGTCAATACCGGCAATCCGGGCTTCGCCCAGCCCGACAGCAAGGGCGTCTATACCGGCTTCGAGGTCGATCAGTGCCGTGCGGTCGCCACCGCGATCACCGGCAAGGCCGACAACGTCAAATACGTGCCGCTGACATCGCAGAACCGCTTCACCGCGCTGCAGTCGGGCGAAGTCGACATGCTGGCGCGCAGCGCCACCTGGTCGCTGACCCGCGAATCGACCCTCAACCTGACCTTCCCGGTCGTGACCTTCTATGACGGCCAGGCCTTCATGGTGACGAAGAAGTCCGGCGTCAAAAGCGCCAAGGCCCTGAAGGGCGCCACCGTCTGTGCGCTGACCGGCTCGACCTCGGAGCTGAACCTCGCCGATTTCAGCCGCGCCAATAAGCTCGAGATCAAGCCGGTCAGCTACGACAGCCTGGACGGCGCCCGCGACGCCTTCCTGGGCGGTCGCTGCGATGCCTATACGACCGACATGTCGGGCCTGGCCGCGACCCGCGCCGCGATCAGCAATCCGGACGATTACGTCATCCTGCCGGAAGTGATCTCCAAGGAGCCGATCAGCGTCGCCGTCCGCCAGGACGATCCGGCCTTCATCCACGCGGTCCGCTGGACCATGTATGCGATGATCGAGGCCGAGGAGCTGGGCATCACAGCCGCGACCGTCGATCAGCATATGAAGGACGAGAATCCGGAGACCAAGCGCCTGTTGGGCGCGACGCCCGGCCTCGGCACCTCCATGGGCCTCAGCGACACCTGGGCCGCCGACACCATCCGCCAAGTCGGCAATTACGGCGAAAGCTTCGAGCGCAACATCGGCACCAAGACCCCGCTCAAGCTCGAGCGCGGCCTGAACGACCTGTGGACCAAGGGCGGCCTGATCTACGCCCCGCCGTTCCGGTAGGACTTGACGGCGCGGCGGCCCGCGGTCACGCGGGTCGCCGGTCCATCACCAGATGCACCGCAAGCCCGATGAACTGCGGCAGCAGCGACAGATAAAGAACGGCGATCTTCGGTTGAGCAGGTTGGTCACGAAACCCATCAGGAACAACCGGCCCGGTCCATCGGCCATCAGATCCCGGCGCGGCTCCAGGATCGAACGGGCCCCGGCTTGATCGCGTTCCAGGCCAGATAAAGCAGATAGAGCGCGCCGCCCCTTTTAGCATGCCATAGGCAGACCATGCCGAACGCGACCAGCGCGAACCCGGCGAGCGTGGTGGAACCGATCATCGAGGACCTCCGGCAAAGGGCAACGCGAACATTGTCCGGGAGACAATGTTTTCGGCCTATTTCGGATCGGCCAGCACCAGATCGATCAGCCCCGGAAAGCGCTTGTCCAGATCATCCCGACGCAGCCGGTTCATCCGGCCGTTGCCGCAATTGCGTTGGCGAATGAGCCCGGACTCGCGCAGCACGCGGAAATGATGCGTCCGCGTCGCCTTGGTCACCGGCAGGTCGAATGAGCTGCAACTGCGCTCGCCCTCGCCCGGCTCCCGGGCCAATGCCAGCACGACGCGGCGGCGCAGCGGGTCGGCGAGCGCCGCGAAGATCTGGCCCAGCTCCATTTCGTCGGCCGACGGATGTCCCTCGCTGTCCGGCATGCTGATCCCACCAGGTACGACTTGCGCCATACCTCAAACAAGGTACGATAGCGATCGTACCACACCATCGACCCATCCCGAGGTTCATCATGACGAAGGCACGCGCGGTCGTTCTGCACGGGTTCGGCCCGGCCGACGTCATGCAGCTCGAAACCCTCGATCTGGCCGCCCCCGGCGCCGGCGAGGTCCTGGTCGCCCAGACCGCGATCGGCTTCAACTATATCGACGTCTATCAGCGCAGCGGCATCTATCCCCTGCCCAACCCGACCGGGCTTGGCCATGAGGCGGCCGGTATTGTCGAGGCGGTCGGCTCCGGCGTCGAAAGCGTGAAGCCGGGCGACCGCGTCGCCTATATGAATGCCGGCCTGGGCGCCTATGCCGACAAGCGCATCGTGCCGGCGGAGAAGCTGGTGAAGCTGCCCGACGGCGTCGGCGACGAGATGGCGGCGGCCCTGCTGTTCAAGGGGATGACCGCACAATATCTGCTGCGCCGGACCCATGCGGTGCAGCCGGGCGAGATGATCATCATCCATGCCGCCGCGGGCGGAGTCGGCCAGATCCTCGCCGGCTGGGGCAAGGCGCTGGGCGCCTTCGTCGTCGGCACCGCCGGCTCGCCGGAGAAATGCGCGGTGGCCTTGCGAGCCGGCTGCGACATCGCCATCGATTATTCCAAGCCCGACTGGGCCCAGGACCTGCTGGCGGCCACCGGCGGCCGCAAGGCCCGCGTGGTCTATGATTCGGTCGGCAAGACTACGTTCCTGCAGTCGCTCGACCTTGCCGCCCCGTTCGGCCTGGTCGTCAGCTACGGCGCGGCGTCCGGCCCGGCGCCGGAAATCTCGATGGATCTCTTGAACAAGAAGGGCTGCCTCTACGTCACCCGCCCCTCGGTGTTCCCGCACAATGCCGATCCGGCGACGTTCCGCGCCAACGCGGCGGAACTGTTCGCGGCGATCGCGTCCGGCGCGGTCAAGGTCGATATCGGCGCCCGCTTCAAGCTGGCGGATATCGTCGCGGCACATCGGGCGGCGGAGGCGCGCGCTACCACTGGAGCGATTCTGATTACGCCATAGAGCGCTGTGGCATTTTTGGGGCGATTATTGAGTCCCGTTTACGGAAACCGACTTAGATCCTTGTTTTCATTCATCATCCGTGTTTCTCGCTGGAATTTTCTCTGCCTCTATCTTTCAGATCGACTGGAATAGGCCCGCACCCGCTTGAGTCGGACAGCGGCTTACAATCCAACCGATAGGCGAGGAAAGAAGAATGAAGCCAACAACTCCGCTGCTGGCGGCGATCCTGTCCACTGCCTTTTTGCTGCCGAGCGTCTCGCATGCGCAGGACTTCGGCGAGCACGTGAATCCCTTCGTCTATACCCAGACCAACCTGGTCGCCGACATGCCGGGCATTGCGGTCACGACCGATCCTCTGCTGCAGGATCCCTGGGGCCTTGCCGCCCAGCCGAACAGTCCATTCTGGATCAACGACCGCGCTACGGGCGTATCCTCGCTCTACGACGGCAACGGCGCCAAGGTGCCCGCTACCTTCACCGTTCCCGGTGCGGCCGGGGCCGCGAAGGGCAGCCCGACCGGCCTGGTGTGGAATCCGAGTTCCGGCTTTCTCGTTCCCGGCACGCAATTGTCCTCGGTGTTCATCTTCGCGACGCTCGACGGCACCATCGCCGCCTGGGCGCCGCATGAGCCGATGGCCCCGACCAACGCCGTGACCGCCATCGACAATTCAAAGGCGGGCGCCAGCTATACCGGCCTCGAATTCGGCGTGAACGACCAGGGCGCGTTCCTCTATGCCGCGAACGTCAAGTCCGGCCAGATCGACGTATTCGATGCGACGTTCCAGCCGGCCGGCGCCAAGCTGCCGGGTAAGTTCGTCGACCCGGCCTTGCCCGCCGGCTTTGTCCCGTTCGGCATTCACGCGGTGAACGGCAATCTTGCCGTGACTTATGCAAGGCAGAACGCGGCGAAGAACTTCGTCACGCCCGCTCAGGGGGCCGGCTTCGTCGATATCTTCGATACCAACGGCAATCTGGTCGAACGCCTGGCCGGCGGCGGGTTGCTGAATGCGCCCTGGGGCGTCGCGGCGGCACCTGAGGGTTTCGGCGGCATGAGCGGTCAGATCATCGTCGGGAATTTCGGCGACGGCCGCGTTTTGGCCTTCGGCCATGATGGCGATCGCATCGAAATCATGCTCGACAAGAACCGCCAGCCGATCGCGATCCCCGGCCTCTGGTCGTTGAACTTCGGCGGCGGCGCCGTCTCCGATCCGCGCACCCTGTTCTTCACTGCCGGCACCGGCCGGGGCCAGCATGGCCTGTTCGGCGCGCTTACCCCGGTCCAGCCGATCGATAGTGGCCACGATCGTTAATCGAAGCGGCCAGGGCTCAGCCCTGGCCATCTCTCGTTTCGACTGGAGCCGCCCAACCGGGCGGCCCTTTCCTCACCCGAACTGCCTAGAGCGCGATGACATGAGGTCGGACCGACCTCATGTCTGAATCGCCCTCTAAATCATATATTTAGAGACTGATTCACCGATCAAACCGAGCCGGTTTGATCGGATCAGGCTCTAAGCCTCAGTTCTTCAACCCCGCCAGCACGTCCTGGCCCGGCGCCACGCGGCCGCCCAGGTG
>JAQGIC010000087.1 GCA_028288725.1 Rhodospirillales bacterium | reverse complement strand
CGCGATCCGCTGGTCCAGGCCGGGCTGGGCATGAACATCATGGGCGAGCCGGGCTTTACGGCCGTGGCCCTGTCGGAACAAACGGACAAGTGCATCTTGGAGCGGTTAGGCGCCTACCTCGTCTGCGATTGGGTCGAGGCGGGCCTGCTGGCCTATGTCGCCGCCAGCGGCGATTCGATGGCACGGCTGGCCCAGGCGGCGACCCAGCCCGACGAGTGGATGCTCGTCGCCCGGAGCCGGATCGACCGCTTCAAGGCCGAACACCCGGTGTGCCATCGTCCCGTCACGGCGAGACCGCTCTAGTATTCTTCCGCCTGATTTTACCCCGACTCATTTATCTGGCGCCGATTCACCAAACGCTTGGGAAGCAAGCGTTTGGATCGCACTCTAAATCAAATATTTAGAGACTGATTCACCGATCAAACCGAGCCGGTTTGATCGGATCAGGCTCTAGAAGCTCTTGGTAAGACCGGCGAAGAAGCCGCGGCGGGGTCCGTATTGCGGGGCGCCGACGCCGATGCCGGTGCCGTTGCGGATCTCATACTTCTCGTCGAAGACATTGATGATGTCGAAGCGCACGGCGAGCGCGCCGACCGCCGGCAGATCGAATGTCTGCGAGACGCCGAAATTGACCTGCGTGTAGTTGGGCAGGCTGCCGCTGTTCGGGTGATCGGTCGAGTTTCGCAGGCCCGTGCCATAGATCAGGTCGGTGCTGAGCCGCGTCTGGTCGACCAGGTAGGACACGCCGGCCGACGCGCTGTAGGTCTGATCGTGATCCAGATGGATATAGTGCTGGCTGATATAGGCGAGATTGTCGGCCGTGAAGTTGAACTGGCTGGACACGATGCCCTTGCCCTCGGCCGAGCTGGCGGCGAAATTGCCGTAGGCGGTCCAGGGTCCCTGCTGGTAGGAGGCGGACAGTTCGGCGCCATATTGCCGGCCTGAGGCATAGTTGAACGGCGTCAGAATGACCGGCGCGCCGAACTGCCCCTCGTCGATCAGATTGCGCGCGTTCTTGTAATAGGTGTCGAGCCCGACGGTCAGGCCGGGCAGCAGCTTCTGCGAGATGCCCAGGTCGAAGTAGTTGGCCTTCTCCGCGCGCGAAACGGCGTCGGTCGTCACGGCCGACGCGGCGGTCGTGTTCGCAAATTTCGCGACGGTCTCGCCGCCGACCAGCTCGAACGGCGGCGGCGTGAAATAGCGGGCATAGCCGGCATGGATCGTCGTCGTCTCGGTCGGCTTCCAGACCAGGTTGATGCGGGGGCTCAGCTGGTTCTCGTGGGTGAAGGCGTCGACCAGATCGAACCGGCCGCCGTAGTTGAGCGTCAGGCTGTCGAGCAGCTTCCATTCGTCCTGCAGATAGACGCTGTAGGTCCAGGACGTCTTGCCGCCGCTGTCCAGGATCTTCACCGGCTGGTTGCTGGTCTGGACGCCGTTGGCATCGGTCTGCAGCACCAGGGACGAGGTGTTGCTGGTTGCCCGGTCGCCCTCGATGATCACGCCGGCGCGCAGGGTATGGCGATCGCTCAGGTGATAGGCGCCCTCGGTCTGGATGCCGCCGGCGATGTCGCGCTTGTAGGCGGTCTGGGCGATGCCGTTGTACAGCAGGTCGCCCAGCGGGTCGGGCGTGAAATACAGGCTGGAATAGCGGCCGAACAGCGAGACCTGGACGTCGAAGCTTTCCTGCGAGCGCAGATAGCTCAAGACGCCGTAGTGGGTCAGTTCGCGCTGGTTCTCGTTGAGCTGGTCGCTCGGGAAATTGGTCTGGCCATTGACCGTCAGGCCGAGTTGCGGCGACTGGCCCGACTGGTCGGGGATCTGGAACTGTTCGCGCGACGTGCCCAGGATCAGCGATACGCGGCTCGACGGATCGATGATGTCCTCGAAATAGCCGAAGCCCTGGCCCTGCTGGGTCTGGTCATGCAGCGGGTCGGAGCGGCCGTCGGGCGATTCGATGCCCAGTCCGCTCTGGAGATAGCTGCCCGAGACGAAATAATTGATCGACCCGGCCGAGCCGCCGTATTCGAAGCTCGGTTCGAGCGTGCCGTGGCTGCCGCCGTAGATCGAGACCGAGCCGCCGGGCTCGAACGCGCCGTCCTTGGTGCGGATGTCGATGATGCCGGCAGTGCGCAGGCCGTATTCGGCCGGCAGCGCGCCGGTGATCAGCTCGACCTGGTCGGCGAGCCGCGGACTGAGCGTCTGGCCGAACACGCTGATGCCCTCGGGCAGGATGATGCCGTTCAGGCGATATTGCAGATTATTGTGCTCGCCGCGGATATGGATCTGGCCGAAGGAATCCTGGACGACGCCGGGCGCCTGCAACAGCACCTGATTGAGCGGGTTGTTGGTGCCGCCCGGTTGATTGTCGAGCGCCTGGGCATCGATCGTATAGGTCGAGGCCCCTAGCTGGGTCTGGATGCCGTTGCGGGCATCGTCGAGCTTCTTGCCGATGACGGTAACGTCTTCGGTCGTGGGAGCCGTATCCGCCACGGCGGGCGATGCCAGGGCAGCCGCCAGCAGCGCCGAGCCCGAGAGCGAGCGGAAGGTCATGGATGAAATCCTAATGTTATAACGTTGCATTTTGAGCGAGGAATGCGCCGCATCCGCCTCGTCATTCCCCCGTGCGGGCGGGAATGACGAGGGAAGCGTCCCGCTCAGTTCTTCAGCATGCCGGCCTTCAGCGTGGCGGTGTTGTATTCGAACATCTGGAGATAGCTCGGTGCCGGCTCGTCCGGCCTGGACAGCGCGTCGGAGAACAGGGGCGGGCCGACGACGGCGCCGGTATCGTGGGCCAGTTGCTCGATCAGTCGGCTGTTGCTGATGTTCTCCAGGAACAGGGCATGCAGCTTTTCCCGCTTGATCTGCCGTTCCAGCTTCGCCACGTCGCCGGCCGACGGTTCGCCGTCTTCGGTCGACAGGCCGATCGGCGCGATGAACGCGATGCCGTAGGCCTTGCCGTAATATTGGAACGCGTCGTGCGTTGTGATGACCCGGCGCTTGGCGGCCGGCACGTCGGCCAGTTCGGCGCGGATCTTGGTCTCGAGCGCGGAGAGCTGGTTCGCGTAGTTGGCGGCGTTGTCCCGATAGAAGGCCGCGTTCGCAGGATCGGCGGCGATGAGGCCCTTGGCGATGTTGGCGACATAGATCCGCCCGTTGGCGAGGCTCTGCCAGGCATGGGGATCGATGACCGTCTTCGACTTGCCGCCCTCGGCCTCCTGCATGGTCAGCGGCGCGATGCCTTCGGTCGCGGTGACCCGCGTGCCGGAGAATTTCGCCGAGCCCATCAGACGGGTCAGCCAGCCTTCCAGACCAAGCCCGTTGATGACCACCAGCCGCGCCGTGCTGATCGCCTTCGCGTCGGATGGCGTCGGTTCGTAGGTGTGGGCGTCGCCGTCGAGGCCGACCAGAGTCTTAACGTCGACCTTGTCGCCGCCCACATTGCGAACGAGGTCCTGCAGCACGCTGGTGGTGGCAACGACCGGCAGAGGGTCGGCCACGGCAGGAGAGAGCACGGAAAAGGCGAGTGGAATCAGCGGTAGAAACAGGAGGCGCAGGCGCATGGATTTCTCGGCGTTGGGGGCGGTTATGAAAAATGATATAACATAACATATGACAGACGCCAGAGGCTTTCTTCGGTGCTATGGTTAATGGTCGCATTTTATATAAATACGAGGCGAATGCTGGGGATATCGCATTTCGCGATGCATGGCATTTTAAGCGATTGGCGTGGCTAGATACCGCGCTTCGGGCTATGTTCCGGCGTCGTCTAGGATCAAAACGCTTCCTAAGGGAGTGTTCCGATTAGCGGCAGGCGACCGCCCCAAAAGGGGCAGCTACCGGAAATCCGGTGGTTATTCTTCCTTAAAGGATGAAGCACATGTCTAACGTTACGCTTACTTCGACCCAAACCAATACCCTGGCGTCCCTGACCGAGGCGTCCAAGGCCTTCAGCACCACGCAGACCGTGCTGAACACCGGCAAGAAGGTGAATTCGGCCGCTGACGATGCCGTCGCCTATTTCCGGTCCAAGTCGCTCTATGACCGGTCCAGCCAGATCATCACCCGCAAGGCCAATATCGATCAGTCGATTCAGTCGGTCCAGGCCGCGCTGACCGCGACCTCGGCGGTTGACGGCCTGCTGAAGCAGCTCAAGAGCGTGCTCGAAGGCGCCCGCGGTGCATCGGTCTCCTCGCGTGTTTCGGC
>JAQGIC010000079.1 GCA_028288725.1 Rhodospirillales bacterium | reverse complement strand
GGCTTGACCCGGCCATCCACGTGGTTGGGCAAGCCGATTTCACGGCCAAACAGGGCTCCGGCGGAGGGGCGTGGATGCCCGGGTCAAGCCCGGGCATGACGGAGTGTTAGGGTAACCTGCTGATTTCAAAAGACGAAAACAGATATGTATACATAGTCTAGCAAGAGCCGCGTCTGCGGCGACGAGACTCTATTTCCGCGCTGCCGCGCGTAAGTGCTGGATTCCCGCCTGCGCGGGAATGACGAATTGAAACTCGCACCAACAAGCAGGGCTCGATGGGTTTTCTGGTCGCACAGTTTCTGACGGGCCTGGCCAATGCCGCGTCGCTGTTCCTGGTGGCGGCCGGCCTGTCGATCATCTTCGGCGTCACGCGCATCGTGAATTTCGCCCATGGCGCCTTCTATATGGCCGGCGCCTACGTCGCCTATACCCTGACCGAGCGCCTGTCGGGCGGCGTCGGCTTCTGGGGCGGGCTGATCCTGGCGTCGGTCGCGGTCGCGGTGCTGGGCGCGCTGGTCGAGATGCTGCTGCTGCGCCGGCTCTATCAGGCGCCCGAACTGTTCCAATTGCTCGCCACCTTCGGCCTGACGCTGATGGTCGAGGATCTGGTCGTGCTGATCTGGGGGCCGGACGATCTGGTCGGCCGGCGCGCGCCGGGGCTGAAGGGCGCGGTCGAGATCCTGGGCCAGCAGGTGCCGCAATATGACCTGCTGCTGATGGTGCTGGGCCCCCTGGTGCTGGGGCTGCTGTGGCTGCTGTTCCACCGCACCCGGTTCGGCGTGCTGGTGCGGGCCGCGACCCAGGATCGCGAGATGGTCGCCTCCCTGGGCGTCAATCAGAAATGGCTGTTCACCGGCGTGTTTGCGCTCGGCGTCGGCCTGGCCGCGTTCGGCGGCGCGCTGCAATTGCCGCGCGACGCGGTCAATCACGGCATGGACCTGTCGATCATCGTCGAGGCCTTCGTCATCGTCGTGATCGGCGGCCTGGGCAGCCTGCCCGGCGCCTTCGTCGCGGCCGTGCTGGTGTCGGAACTGAACGCCTTCGGCATCCTGATCCTGCCGCGCATCTCGCTGGTGCTGGTGTTCCTGGTCATGGCCGTGGTGCTGGTCATCCGGCCCTGGGGTCTGTTCGGCAAGCCCGACGCGACATTGCGCGCGCCGGCCGCGACCGCAATCCGGCCATGGCGGCCCTTGGGACCGCGCGAGCGCGGATTGCTGGGTCTGGTCGTCGTCGCGGCGGCGCTGCTGCCGATCGTCGCCGGGCCCTACCTCATGACCATCGGGGCGGAGATCCTGATCTTCGCGATCTTCGCCATGAGCCTGCAGTTCCTGATGAGCGGCGGCGGCCTGGCCTCGTTCGGCCATGCCGCCTATTTCGGTTTGGGCGCCTATGCGGCGGCGTTCCTGGTCAAGCATGCCGGCTTTGCGACCCTGCCGGCATTGGCGCTCTCGCCGCTGGCGGGAGTGGTCGGCGCGGCGCTGTTCGGCTGGTTCTCGGTCCGGCTGGCCGGGGTCTATCTCGCCATGCTGACGCTCGCCTTCGCCCAGATCGTCTGGTCGCTGGCGTTCCAATGGGTCAGCGTCACCGGCGGCGACAATGGCATCCTGGGCGTCTGGCCCGATGCCTGGGCCGCGACGCCCGCGCGGTTCTACGAACTGAGCTTGGCGATGACCGTGCTGCTGGTGGCCCTGCTGCGTCGCGTCCTGCTGTCGCCGTTCGGCTATGCGTTGCGGGCGCTTCGGGATTCGCCGCTGCGCTCGGATTCCCTCGGCCTGGATCGCGTCCGCATCCAATGGGCCGCCTTCATGCTGTCGGGCGCCGTGGCGGCGCTGGCGGGCGGCCTTTACGCCTTTCTGAAGGGCAGCGTGTTTCCCGACGCGCTCGGCATTCCGCAATCGATCGACGGGCTGGTCATGGTGCTGCTGGGCGGCGTCGGCACGCTGACCGGCGGCGTGGTCGGCGCGCTGGTCTACAAGACCCTGTCGATCTGGCTGATGAGCCAGACCGACTGGTCGAAGCTGATCCTGGGGGGCGTCATCGTCCTGCTGGTGGTCGCCTGTCCCAAGGGCCTGCTGGGATTCGCCGGCGACCTCATCCATCGGCGGCCGAAGCGCGCCGAACCCGCCGAACAGGAGCTGCGCGATGCTGCTTGAGGTCTCCGGCTTGCGCAAATCCTTCGGCGGCGTCGAGGCCGTGCGCGGTGTCGAATTCGCGCTCGGGGCCGGCGAGATCCTGGCGCTGATCGGCCCTAACGGCGCCGGCAAAAGCACCTGCTTCAACATGCTGAACGGCCAGATCAAACCCGACGGCGGCAGCGTGAAGCTGGAGGGGCGCGAGTTGGTCGGCCTGGCGCCGCGTGCGATCTGGCGCCTGGGCGTCGGCCGCACGTTCCAGATCACCCAGACCTTCGGTTCGATGAATGTGCGCGAGAACGTGCAGATGGCGCTGCTGTCGCACGGCCGGGCGATCGGCGACCTGTGGCGCTTCGCCGGGCGGCTCGAGGTCGCGGAGGCCGATCGGCTGCTGGGCCTGGTCGGCATGGCGGACGCGGCGGAACGGCCCTGTGGGGAACTCGCCTATGGCGATCTGAAACGGGTCGAACTGGCGGTGGCGCTGGCGAACCGGCCGAAACTGCTGCTGATGGACGAGCCGACCGCCGGCATGGCCCCCAAGGAGCGGATCCAGCTGATGCGGCTGACCGCCCGGATCGCGCGGGACAACCGGATGGGGGTGCTGTTCACGGAGCATGACATGGACGTGGTGTTCGAGCATGCCGACCGGATCATGGTGCTGAACCGCGGTATCTTGATCGCCCAGGGCACGCCCACCGAGGTGCGGGCGAACCAGCAGGTGCGCGCGATCTATCTGGGCGAAGGCCGGCTCTACCAGGCGGCGGCCTCGTGATGTTGTCGGTCGAGGGTCTGAACAGCTTCTATGGTCCGGCCCATATCCTGTTCGATGTGGCGCTCGAGGTCGGCGCCGGGGAGGTCGTGGCGCTCCTGGGTCGCAACGGTGCCGGCAAATCCACCACCTTCCGCTCGATCGCCGGCCTGGTGCCGACGCGGCGGGGGCACGTCCGGTTCGGTGAAGTGGATATCTCGCGCCTGGCGCCTTACGAGATCGCGCGACTGGGCCTGGGCTATGTGCCGGAAGACCGGCGCATCTTCACCGAACTGACGGTCGAGGAAAACCTGTCGGTCGGCCGGCAGCGCCCGCGCGCGGGTGCTCCGACCTGGGACCCGGAACGGCTCTATGCGCTGTTTCCCAACCTGGCCGAGATGCGGCGCCGGCCGGGCGGGCGGATGAGCGGCGGCGAGCAGCAGATGCTGACCATCGCCCGCACGCTGATGGGCAACCCGTCGCTGGTCCTGCTCGACGAGCCGTCGGAGGGGCTGGCACCCAAGATCGTCGAGCAGATGGCCGCCGCGATCATCGCCATGAAAGCGGAGGGCCTGAGCATGGTCATCTCCGAGCAGAACCTGCATTTCGCCCGGCTCATCTCGGACCGGGCCTACATCATCGAAAAGGGTCGCGTGCGCTTTTCCGGGACCATCGCCGAGATCGATGCCAACGAGGCGATCCGCGACGCCTATCTCGCGGTGTGATAGGGAAGAACAACGAAAAGTCCGGAGGAAACATGTCCGTCGACCCGACCGAGACGCGGCACCGTCGTCGCTCGACCAGCCCCTATCGGCTCGACGAGCAGGTGGGTTTCATCCTGCGCCAGGCGGCGCAGCGCCATACCACGATCTTCGCTGCGACCATGGTCGAGGAACTGACCCCGACCCAGTTCGCGGCACTCGCCAAGCTCACCGAAGTGGGGCCCTGTTCCCAGAACAAGCTCGGCCGCCTGACCGCGATGGACGGCGCTACGATCAAAGGCGTGATCGACCGCCTGACCAAGCGCGGATTGACCGAGACCAGCCCGGACCCGGACGATGGCCGCCTGCTGATGGTGGCGCTGACCGAGGCCGGCCGCACGCTCGCTGCCCGCGCGATTCCGGCCGGGGCGCGGATTACCGAAGAGACGCTGGCGCCGCTCAATCCGGACGAGCAGGCGCAGTTGCTGGCGCTGCTGGGGAAGCTCAGGTAGTCAGCCTGCGGGTCGCGAGGTCCACCGTCACCGCATCATCGGGCGTCTTGGCCGCGGCGCCGTCGGTCGCCGGGTGATATTCGATACGGAGCTGGGTCGCGCTCGCGATCACGCGCAGATAGCCGTAATCCTGGTCGTCGTAGCTCTCCAGCGTGACCTGATCGGTCTTGGCGCCGCCCGCCTGGATGACGGTCGGCACGCGCAGCGGCTGGCCGCCGCGCGTGCCCAGGCGGGCGAGCCCGTGGCCGCCGTCGCCGGCGATCAGATAGGGGATCTGCGCGGCACCCTGGGCGCGCGTGAAACGCTGGTAGTTATGGGCATGGCCGGACAGCACGGCGTGGGGCCAGATGCCCGTCTCGGTGCAGATCTGGTCGATCTGGGCGGTCAGATCCACGCTCCAGCCATGGACGCTGCCGGCGGTATAGGACGGGTGATGATGCGCCAGGATCAGCGCGCCCTGATACTTCTCGGTCTTGACCCGGTTGAGCGCCGCGCGGAGATAATCGAGCTGCGAATTGCCGATCTGGTCGTTGGCGATGACGCCCGGATCTTCCAGCGTGTTGCTGTAGAGCGCCAGGATGCGCACGAACGGCGCCTCCAAGGTGAAGAACACGCCGGGCTGGATCTGCGCGGTGCGCGACAGGCCGCCGGCCTCCGGCGTCACGACGAAATTCTGCTGGCAGAAATTATTGAGGAACGCGTCGAGCGTCTTGGCGCCGCTGCCGGGGGCGACCATGCCGTCATGGTTGCCGGCGAGCGCCAGGATCGGCGCCGGATACTCGCGATAGGGCTCGTAGAACTGGTCGTAATAATACTGGGCTTCGCCGAAGCTGTAGATCACGTCGCCCAGATGCAGGCAGAACAGCGGGATCTGGGCGGCATCGCTCTCGTGGAAATCGCTGATCAGCTTGTCGGCGACCAGGCTCTGCGAGGCCGGGCCCTTGGTGTTGCCGGTATCGCCGACCGCGTGGAACACGATCTGGCCGGCCGCCGTGATCGGCGCGTCGGCGTTGGGGCGATCGAGCACCTGTGCCAGCGTCAATTGCGGCTCGGGCAATCCGCGCGGCGCCGGAAACGGCATGGGGAACAGCTTGTGCTCGCGGTTGAGCTTGTCGATCTCGGCATAGGCCGGACCATCCGACGGATGGGTGACCGTGAAGTTGGTTGGGTCCGGGCTCGGCGCCGGTTGGGCGAAGACCGGGGCGCCAAGCGCCGTCGCCGCGGTGACGGATCGTCCCAATTGCTTCGCCATATCGACCTCCTCGATTTCGGAGGAGCGAGCTTATGGCAGAGCTTTCGACAGCTTGATGACGGCGGCTGGGTCTAAATTCGGACTTAGCCCTTCACGACGACGGGCACGCGGGTTGCCGGCGGCGTGTTGCGGCTGCGGTGGCTGCGCACGATGCCGTCGATGATGGTCATGCCGACGCCGGGCAGGTCGCCCAGCTGGACGCTGTCCAAGAGATGCTTGCCGGCCGAGTGCTGGGCCTTGTCCATCAGCACGAAATCGGCCGCGCGGCCGACCTCGATCAGGCCGCTGTCCAGATCGCGCATCCGCGCCGTGTTGCCGGTGGCGAAGCAGAAGGCGATCTCGGCCGGCACGTCGCCCAGGGACGACAGCATCGCCACCATGCGCAGGATGCCCAACGGCTGGACGCCCGAACCGGCCGGGCCGTCGGTGCCCAGGATGACGCGTTCCAGCTGGCCCAAGCCCTTGGCGACCCGCAGCGTATGGAGCGCCGCGCGCTCGTTGCCGTTATGGACCAGCTCCAACCCGCGGCCGCAATTCTCGCACAGGCAGGTGATCTGGTCGTCCGGCAGTGCCGTATGGCCACCATTGATATGGCCGATGATGTCGGCGTCGGCCTCCAGCACCACGTCCTTGTCGATCAGGCCGGAGCCGGGGATCGATGGGCCGCCGGTGTGGATGGTCGATTGGATGCCGTATTTGCGCGCCCAGGCGACCATCTGCTTCGCCTCGTAGCCGGCCTTGACGCTGCCCAGGCCGACCTCGCCCAACAGCTTCACCCCGGCCTCGGCCAGTTCCTTGAAGTCGCTCTCGACCATGCCCTGTTCGATGACCGGCGCGCCGGCCAGCAGCTTGACGCCGGATGGCCGTGCCGCCGAGAAGGCGCGCTGATGGAAGATCGCCATGGCCTTCAGGCCGACGATGTCCTTGGGGCGTCCCGGCGTATGGACCTCACCGGCCGAGATCATGGTGGTGACGCCGCCGTGCAGGCTGCTGTCGATCCAGCCGATCTGGTTCTGGCGCGGGGTCCAGTCGCCGACGACCGGATGGACATGGCTGTCGATCAGGCCGGGCGCCACGGCGGCGCCGTTGGCATCGATCAGCGTAGTGGCATTCGCGGTATCGACATCCTTCTCGCGGCCGATCGCGGCGATCCGGCCGCCGACGCAGACGATGGTGTCGGCATCCAGGATCGGCCGGCCCAGGTCGCCGCTCAGCAGCAGGCCGATGTTGCGGATGACGAGCTTGGCCGCCCCGTCCGGTTTCGCCTGCTCATCATGCGCCATCGTCGCCTCCCGGGAACCTGCTCGCGTCTCATTAGTATACGAATGATTTCGCATCGGGCAAGCGACGAGAACGTCGATGCCTACCCTCTAAACGTGTTTCTATTTCGGATGCTCTATAAGCTTGCAGGCGAAAATTCTTAATATATCCGCATACTGGTTGGCAAAAATAAGGTTAACCAATAATTACTCATACATATTGACACTGGTTTTTACCGCGATCACTCTTCCCGCCTAGGACGCCATCAGAGTTCGTCCATGGGCTAAAGGGAGGATTCGAAACATGAACGGCAAACGTTCGGGCTGGCTCATTGCCGCCGCCTGTCTGGTCTCGCTCGCAGCACCCGCGGCACAGGCCGACGACCTGCCCAAGCTCAAGGAAAAGCCGACCTACAAGGTCGGTTTCGCGCAGACGGAGAGCAACAATCCCTGGCGCCTGGCCCAGACCCAGAGCATGAAGGACGAGGCCGCCAAGCGCGGCTGGCAGCTGGTCTATACCGATGCCAACAGTTCGGCCGCCAAGCAGGTCGCCGACGTCGATTCCATGATCGCCCAGCATGTCGATGTGATCTTCCTCAGCCCGCGCGAGGAAAAGCCGCTGATCCCGGCGGTGATGAAGGCCAAGAAGGCCGGCATTCCCCTGTTCCTGATCGACCGCAGCGTCGATCCGACCTTGGCGAAGGCGGGCCGGGACTATGTCTCGTTCATCGGCTCGGATTTCGTCGAGGAGGGGCGGCGCGCCGGCGAGTGGCTGGTCAAGACGACCGGCGGCACCGCCAAGATCATCGAGCTGCAGGGCACCAGCGGGTCCTCGCCGGCGAACGATCGCCGGAAGGGCTTCATGGAGGTGATTTCCAAGTCGCCGGGCATGCAGGTCGTGGCCAGCCAGGATGGCGACTTCACCCGCGATAAGGGTCGCCAGGTGATGGAGACGCTGCTGCAGGCCCATCCGGAGGCGACCGCGGTTTTCGCCCATAATGATGAAATGGCCTTGGGCGCCATCACCGCGCTGGAGGCTGCCGGCCGACATCCGGGCAAGGACATCACGTTGGTCTCGATCGACGGCGAGAAGGACGGGCTGCAGGCGATCATCGACGGCAAGATGGGGGCGACGGTGGAATGCAACCCGCGCTTCGGCCCCGGTGCCTACCAGGCCGCGGCCGACTATGCCGCCGGCAAGAAGATCGAGCCGATCGTCGTCAACCAGGATCATTTCTACGATTCCAGCAACGCGGCCCAGAGCCTCGCGGGTTCCTACTGACGCCAGTGGGTGCGGGGCGCCGGCCTGGTCGCCCCGCACGCCGATGATGGGAGTGCCTATGGGCGACGAGATTCTGCTGTCGATGACCGGCATCACGAAAAGCTTCTCGGGCGTGATGGCGCTCAAGGACGCGGGCCTGACGGTCGCGCGCGGCGAGGTGCTGGGTCTGATCGGCCAGAACGGCGCCGGCAAATCGACCTTGCTCAAGGTGCTGACCGGCGCGCTGGCGCGCGATCGCGGCACCGTGCGGTTCGAGGGCGCCGTCGTCGATTTCCGCACGCCGCAGGATGCCCAGGCCGGCGGCATCGCGGCGATCTATCAGGAAATCAATCTGGTGCCGCTCCGGTCGGTCGCCGAGAATATCTTTCTGGGCCGCGAGCCCCGGCGCTGGGGCCTGATCGACTGGCGCCGGATGAACAGCCAAGCGGCCCAATTGCTGGGCCAGTTCGATATCCGGGTCGATGTGCGCCAACCGCTCAACCAGTTCAATACCGCGACCCAGCAGATGGTCGCGATCGCCCGCGCGATCGGCCAGCGGTCCCGCCTGGTGGTGATGGACGAGCCGACCTCGTCGCTCGACGACCGCGAGGTGGCGGTGCTGTTCGATGTGATCCGGCAGCTGAAGGCGCGCGGCATCGGCGTGATCTTCGTCAGCCATCGGCTGGATGAGCTTTATGCCGTGTGCGATCGGGTCACGGTCATGCGCGACGGCATGACCGTCGCCGACCAGCCGATGGCGAGCATCGGCAAGCTGGAACTGGTGGCATCCATGCTCGGCCGCAGCCTGGAAGAGGTGAAACAGTTCGGTGCCACCGCGTTCCACGAGGATTTCGCGCCGCGGGCCGCCAAGGTGCTCGAAGTCGCCGGGCTAAAATCGGCCCCGCGCGTCGCTGCCGTCGATCTCGATGTGCGCGAGGGCGAAATCGTCGGCTTGGCCGGCCTGCTGGGCTCCGGCCGGACCGAGACGGCGCGCGCGATCTTCGGCATCGACCGCGCCCAGGCCGGCACGATCCGGTTCGGCGGTCTGCAGACCGGCTTTCGCAGCGCGCAGGACGCGATCCGCGCGGGCATCGGCTTCTGTTCGGAGGACCGCAAGACCGAGGGCATCGTGCCGGACATGTCGGTCCGGGATAACCTGACGCTCGCCCTGCTGCCGCAACTGACCCGCCATGGCGTGATCGACCAGATCCGCCAGCGCGAGATCGTCGACCGGCTGGTCAAGCGGCTCGGCATCCGGCTGGCGAGCGCCGACCAGAAGATCCGCGAGCTGTCGGGCGGCAATCAGCAGAAGGTGCTGCTGGCGCGCTGGCTGTGCATGCAGCCCAGGCTGCTGATTCTGGATGAGCCGACCCGCGGCATCGATGTTGCGGCCAAGGCCGAGATCCAAGGCCTGATCCGCGAACTGGCGCGCGACGGGCTGGGCGTGCTGATGATCTCGTCGGAGCTGGAAGAGCTGACCGAGGGCTGCCATCGCGTCCGGGTGTTGCGCGACGGACGGTCGGTCGCGGCGTTCGATCACGAACAGGCGACCGAGCATGCCATCATGAATGCGATGGCCCACGGCCCGGCCGAGGTGTCTCATGCAGGAGCTTGAGATCGTGGCACCGCGCCGGCGGCGCCTGGTCCTGCCGCACGGCGGCGCGCTCGGCGGCACCCTGTTGTCGTTGGTGCTGCTGGTCCTGTTCAACCTCGTCGCGACGCCGCATTTCACCAGCCTGCAGACGCTCTACGTCAATCTGACCCAGGTGACGACCATCGTCATCGTCGCGGTCGGCATGACCATGGTCATCGCCACCGGCGGCATCGATCTGTCGGTCGGCTCGCTGATGGCGATCTCGGGCGCGCTGGCGCCGCTGATCTTCGCCGGCAAGCTGCTGGGCATCGGGCCGGGACCGCTCGCCGATGGCTTGGCCTTCGTGCTGCCGGTGCTGGTCGCCATGGGGTTCGGCTGCTTCAATGGCTGGCTGGTCGCCCGCTTCCGCATTCAGCCGATCGTCGCCACCCTGGTGCTGTTCATCGCCGGACGCGGCATCGCCCAGGTCATGACCAACGGCAATCTACAGGCGTTCCATAACGCCGCCTTCCATACGCTGGGCCTGGGGCGGGTGCTGGGCGTGCCGATCCAGGTCTGGCTGATGGCGACGGTGGTGGGTATTGCCACCTGGGTCATCGCCCGCACGCTCTACGGGCGCCAGCTGCTCGCGGTCGGCGGCAACGAGGCGGCGGCGCGGCTCGCCGGTCTGCCGGTCGGGCGCATCAAGATCCTGGTCTATGCCGTCTCCGGCCTGCTGTCGGGCATCGCCGGGCTGATCGTCATCGCGATCAATTCTTCGTCGGATGCCAATCTGGTCGGCCTCGGCATGGAGCTCGACGCGATCGCGGCGGTTGCGGTCGGCGGCACGGCGCTGACCGGCGGCCGGGCCTCGATCATCGGCACGCTGCTGGGCGCGCTCATCATCCAGTTGCTGCGCTACACGCTTCTGTCCCACGGCATCCCCGACGCGGCGGCGCTCGTGGTCAAGGCCGCGGTCATCCTGGTCGCGGTCTATATCCAGCAGGTCCGGCGGGCACCCTGATGAGTATTTCTGGGACCAGCCTCGCCGATACGATCGCCGTCGGCCCCAGCCGCCACGCGGCCCTGCTGCAGCGTCAGGGCGTGGTCGTGGCGCTCGTCCTGCTGATCCTGTTCGGCGCCTGGCGGTACGACGATTTCCTGGGCCTCTACAACGTCATGAGCGTGCTGCGCTACAACTCCATGTTTGCGCTTGTCGCGCTGGGCATGGGCTTCGTCATTATGACCGGCGGCATCGATCTGTCGGTCGGTGCCACGGCGGCGCTGGCGAGCGTCGTCTCGGCCGGCGTCAGCGACGTGGGGCTGGGTGCGGGCCTTGCCGCGGGCATCGCGGCCGGTCTCGCGATCGGGTTGATCAATGGATTGGCGATCGCCTGGGCCAGGCTGCCGGCCTTCGTCACCACGCTCGCGACCATGCTGGCCGCGCGCGGATTGGCACTGCTGATCTCGGGCAACCAATCGGTCTCCGTCTCGTGGGAGACGTCGTTCACCGATCTGGGCGGCGGCGATTTTCTGGGCTTTCCGATCCCGGCCTGGATCGCGGGCATCGCGTTCGTCCTGGGCGCCGTTCTGCTGAACTTCACCGGCTTCGGCCGGGCGGTGCTGGCGATCGGCGGCAATGAAGAGGCGGCGAGGCTGATGGGCCTGCCGGTCGCGCGGACCAAGGTGCTGGTCTATGGGCTGACCGGCGCCCTGGCCGGCCTCGCCGGCGTCATTCTGGCGGCCCAGTTCGGCGCGGGGCAGCCGACCGAAGGCCAGGGCTGGGAGCTGTTCGCGATCGCGGCCGTGGTGGTCGGCGGCACGCTCTTGACCGGCGGCATGGGCTCGGTCGGATTCACTCTCGCCGGGGCCATGCTGCTGGGACTGATCTTCAACATCCTCAATTTCGAGAACGGCAAGGGCGATTTCACGCTCAGCGCATATTGGCAATCCGTCATTCGCGGCGCGTTTCTGCTGCTCGTCGTGCTGCTGCAGAACCGGCTCGCCCGGCGCCCGTCGTGACGGAAACCAAGAATCATGACGGCAACCAAGATCGGGGAGGATCATGGGCGAACGGGATTATGGCATCCTGGATGCTGAACGCGAACTGATCGCGGCCATCCTGGCGGACAATCGGGGCTATCGGGCGGTGTGCCACCTGCTGCAGCCGGGGCATTTCCTGTCGCCCGGGCATCAGCGCCAATTCGCAGCCATCGCCGCCGCGATCGAACGGGGCCGGCCGGTCGATGCGGGCCTGCTGGCGCCGGAGGACCGATCGCTCGCCGGCTTGCCGCCGATCGATCCGCTCGACCATGCGCTGATGATCTACGGCAGCTATCTCGGGCGCGCCGCGGTCGATGCCATGTCGCCCGCCCTGGCGATGTGACCGGCCGCATCCCAGGAGGGTGCGGCCGGTCCCGTCACGGGGATCAATGCACCAATGGGCAACCGCCGTCGGCCAGCGGCCGGAACGCGTCGGCGGCGGGAATGGTCGCGATCAGTTCGTAATCGTCCCAGCGGGCCTTGGATTGTTCCGGCTTCTTCACGCGGAAGACGTACATGGCATGGACCGCGCGGCCGTCGATGCGCACGCTGACCGGCCCGATCAGCGGATCGTCGATCGGCTTGGAACGCAGCTGGGCCACGACCTTGTCGCCGTCGATCGTGTCGGCGGCCTTGACCGCGCGCAGATAGGCCAGCACCGAGGAATAGACGCCGGCCTGGTTGGCGGTCGGCATGCGCCCGCCCATCTTGTCGGCGAAGCGCCTGGCGAAGGCGCGGGTCGCGTCGCTCAGGTCCCAATAGAAGGATTCCGTGACGATCAGGCCCTGGGCCGCCTTCAGCCCCAGCGCGTCGACATCGGTGATCTGGGTGAACAGGCCGGCCAGCGTCTGCTTGGGCGTGATGCCGAATTCGGCGGCCTGCTTGACGCCTGTAATGAGATCGCCGCCGGTATCGGCGAAGGCGATGACCTTGGCGCCGGAGCTTTGCGCCTGGAGCAGGTAGGACCCGAAATCGGTCGTGCCCAGCGGATGCTTGACCGCGCCCACCACCTTGCCGCCGAGCTTGCCCAGCGCGTCCGTCGCATCGCGCTGCAGCGCCTGGCCCAGCGCATAGTCGAACGAGATGAAGTACCAGCTGTCGCCGCCCTGCTTCATCAGTGCGCTCGCCGTGGCGTTGCCCATGGCCCAGGTGTCCATGTTCCACTGCACGGTCGTCGGCTGACAGAATTTTCCGGTCAGGTCCGAGGTGCCGACATTGGTCGCGACGAAGGTCCGGTTCTTGTCGTGCATGATCTGGTTGACCGCCAGGCCGACGCCGGAATTGACCGCGTCGGCCACGGCGGCGACGCCGTCCTGATCGACCCATTGGCGCACGATGTTCGACCCGATGTCGGGCTTGTTCTGATGGTCGCCATACAGGATCTCGACCTTGAGCGGGCCGGCCTCCTTGGCGAAATCCAGCACCGCCAGTTCGGCGGCGGCGACCGAGCCCTTGCCGGACTGGTCGGCGAACGGGCCGGACTGGTCGTTCAGGATGCCGATCTTGACCGTGTGGTTCGGTATCTCGGCCCTGGCAACGAGCGGTGCTGCCAGGATCGGCAGCAGAAAAGCGGCGAGACCGGTTCGCCAGGATAGAACGTGCGTCATGGATTTCCTCCCCCTGCAACCGGGATCTTCGTCCCGGCCTTGTCGTCAGCCCACCCGCGCGAGCGCCGGGCGATAGCCTGTGTCGATGGTGATGTCGGCATCCGCGCGCGAGACGCAGGCGCAGAGGCTGGTCCCCGCCTGCTTCTGATGCGCGCTCAGGAACACGTCGCGATGGTCGAGCGCGCCGGCAGCGCCGGTCACCTCGACCACGCACAGGCCACATTCGCCGCGCAGGCAATCATAGGCAAGCTCGATGCCCTCGTCGGCGAGCGCGTCGAGCAGGCTGCGATCGGCCGGCACCAGGACGTCGCGGCCGTGATCGCGGACATGGACCTTGAACGCCGCCGCGGGCCGCGCGCCGCCCGATCCGAACGTCTCGAACCGCAGCCGGGTCGGCAGGCGGCCGGCCGCCTGCCAGGCCGTCCGGACCGCCTCCATCATGCCGGCCGGGCCGCACATGTAGATCTCGCCGTCGGCATGCAGGCGGGCGATCTCGGCGGCGGGATCTAACCAGCCGCCCGCGTCGTCGACGACCAGGGTCAGGCGGTCGCCGAGCAGCGCCTGCAGCCGGTCGACGAACGCCATCTGGCTGCGCGCGCGGGCGGCATAGACGAGGCGCGGGTGATGGCCGAGCCGGACCAGCCGTTCGATCATGCCCAGGATCGGGGTGATGCCGATGCCGCCGGCGATCAGCAGATAGTCCGGCCGGCCGAGCGCCAGATCGAAGTGACTCTGCGGCTCCGTTACGCTCAAAGCGGCGCCGGGGGCGAGCGCCCACATGGCGGCGGATCCGCCGCGGCTGGGGGCGACACGCTTCACGGCGATGCGCCAGGCGCCGTCGACCGGAAACTCGCCGATCAGCGAATAGCTGCGCGCGAGGACGCGATCGCCGACGGGCAGGCTCACGGTCAGATGGCTGCCGGCCGGATAGGGCGTCGCCATACCCGTTTCCGGCACCAGTTCGAACAGTCTGACATCCTCGGCCGGCGCCTCGATGGCGCGGACCCGCACCGGGATCTGTCTGCCGTCAGCTTGCAATTTTGCGGGCTCCCTGGGACTGGCCGCGCCGGATGAGCGCGTTGCCGGGCACGGTCGCCAGCAGGGCGGCATCGCCCAGCGCCAGCTTCAAATTCTGCTTGGCGAGCCTGGCATGCTCACGCGCGAGCGCCTCGGCGCGGGTGCCTTCCCGGGCTTCGATCGCTTCCAAAATCGCCCGGTGCTGCGCCTGGGCCAGGACCAGGATCTCGCGGCTTTCGGGCAGGTCGGCCTGGGCCAGCACGAAGGAACTGGGCGATGCGAACGGCAGCGCCATCGCCTGGGCCATGGCCCGGCGCAGCATCGGGCTGTCGGCCAGATCCAGCAGGCGGGCATGGAAAATCTCGTTGGCCACGACATAGCGCTCGAAATCGGCCAGCCCCGGCGTCGCGGTTCTGACCAGCGGCTCCATCGCCGCGACCGCTGCGCGCAGCGGCGCCAGGTCTGCCGGATCCCCGAGACGTTCCGCCGCCAGGCGCGCCGCCGTGCCTTCGAGCACGCCGCGCAGTTCGATCGCGTCGGCGATATCGGCCGGGTCGAAATCGCGCACGACGAAGCCGCCGCCGGGCAACATCTCCAGCAGCCCCTCGTGCGCGAGCGTCGACAGCGCCAGGCGCAGCGGCGTGCGCGACACGCCGAGCCGGGCCGCCAGCGGGATCTCGGCCACCCGCTCGCCGGGGCCGACCTCGCCCGACAGCAGCAGTTCGCGCAGGCGCAGCACCGCCTTCATCTGCTGGCCCGGCCGGGCGCTGGCGTCGCCGCTCATTCGGCCGCGGCCTGCAAGGACGGCTGCTCGGCCCGGATCATCCGGTCGATCAGGCGCCTGGCCCAGACGGCGCCGGCGTCGATGTTGAGATTGTAGAAGGTGCGATCCGGATGCTCGTCGATCGCGCGCTGCTGCGCTTCCAGGATCAGCTCGTCCTCATGGAAGATGCCGGTCACGCCCTCGCGCAGTTCCGTGGTGATACGCTGTTCATGGATCCGGTAGTTGCGCACGAAGGCCCAGAAATAATGGCAGGTGCCGTCGGTCTCCGGCGTCATGGTGTTCAGCACATAGCCGTTGACGCCCTGGCTGCGGTCGCCCTCCGGCGCGCCGGTCCCGGTCGGCGCCACGCCGACATCGATCACGACGGTGCCGGGTGCCTCGAACCGGATGATCTGCCAGCGATCGACCCGGCCGGGCTTGCCCAGTTGCTTCGCCCAGAACGGCGGCGGCTCGATATCGATCATCCAGCGCGAGATCTCGGCGAAGTTGGGCCCGTGATGGGCCTCGAACGGCGCCTCGGCGACGGCGGCCTGGCCGATGCTGCCGCCATGCACGAAGGTCTCGTGCGTCAGGTCCATCAGATTGTCGACGACCAGCTTGTAATTGCATCTGGCGTGGATCGTCTTGCCGTCGCCGGCCCAGGCCGGATCGTGGTTCCAGTGCATGTCCGGCACCAAACCCGGATCGGCCAGTGCCGGATCGCCCATCCAGACCCAGAGATAGCGGTGCCGCTCGACGATCGGAAAGCTGCGGACGCAGGCGGCGGGGTTGATCGTCTCCTGCGACGGCATATGCACGCAGCGGCCGCCGGCCTCATAACGCAGGCCGTGATAGCCGCAGACCAGCGTGTCGCCGTCGAGCCGGCCCCGACTCAGCGGCAGCATGCGGTGCCAGCAGGCATCTTCCAACGCGACCGGCGTGCCGTCGGTCGTGCGATAGAACACCAGGCGCTTGTTGCAGATCATGCGCGGCAGCAGGGCGTGCTTCAGCTCGACGTCCCAGGCGGCGGCGTACCAGGCGTTCAGCGGAAAGTCCGGCTTGGCGAAACCTTCGGCGATCGGCGGCAAGGTATTCTGCTGCATGACGGCCTCCTCCCGAAATTTTGGGTAGGATGCCGCATTTCGAAATTGCATGCAATGAGAGTCTGGAAACGGCGGATATTCGTCGGGGTATCGAATAGTTCGGCATAAATTGCATGCAGCGACGGTCTAGGTGCCGTGGCGCTCGGACCATTCGCGTGCCACGGTGACCATCGTCCGCGTCAGATGCGTCAGATCCTCCGCGCCGATGACGAAGGGTGGTGCCAGGTACAGGATATCGCCGAACGGGCGCGCCCAGACGCCGAACTCGATGAAGCGGCGCCGGAGCCAGCCGGCGTCGTTCAGCGCCGTCAGCTGGATCACGCCGATGGCGCCCTGGACCCGGACATCGACGATGCCGGGCAGGCCGCGGGCCGGCTCCAGCTCCTGGCGCAACGCTGTCTCGATCGTGCGGACCTGGGCCAGGCGCGGCTCGGTCTCGAACAGATCGAGCGAGGCGTTGGCGGCGGCGCAGGCGAGCGGATTGGCCATGAAGGTCGGCCCATGCATCAGGGCCGCCGCCGGATCGTCGGACCAGAAGGCATCGAACACATGGCGGCGCGCCACGGTCGCGGCCAGCGCGATGGTGCCGCCGGTCAACGCCTTGGACAGGCACATGATGTCGGGCACGATATCGGCCTCGTCGCAGGCGAACATTCGGCCCGTGCGGCCGAAGCCGGTCATGATCTCGTCGGCGATCAGCAGGTGGCCGTGGCGGGCGGCGGCGTTGGCGATCCGGCGCAGCGTGTCGCCGTCGTGGAATTTCATGCCGCCGGCGCCCTGGACCAGCGGTTCGACGATGACGCCGGCGATCGCGTCGCGATGGCGCGCCAGCAGGGTTTCCAGCCTGGCGATCCGGTCGAGATCGGTCGGCAGGTCGGCAACGAACTGCTGCGGCAGATAGCCGGCGAAGTGCCGGTGCATGCCGCCGTCCGGGTCGGTCACCGACATCGCGCCGAGCGTATCGCCGTGATAGCCGTCGCGGAACGAGACGAAGCGGTGCCGGCCCTTTACACCGCGGTTCAGCCAATATTGCACCGCCATCTTCATGGCGACTTCGACTGCGACCGAGCCGGAATCGCTGAAGAACACATGGTCGAGATCGCCCGGCAGCAGCTTGGCCAGCCGGCGTGCCAGGCGCTCGGCCGGTTCGTGGCTCAAGCCCCCGAACATGACGTGCGGCATGCGGGCCAACTGGTCGGCTACCGCGCCCTGGATATGCGGATGATTATAGCCGTGGCATGCGGTCCACCAGGACGAGATGCCGTCGATCAGGTGGCTGCCGTCTTCCAGCTCCAGCCGCACGCCCTCGGTCGCGCGGACCTTGGGCGTCGGACCGGCCAGCTTCATCTGCGTATAAGGCCGCCAGAGGGAGGGGGGCGGCTCCATCGACAGGCGAAGCTGGCGCTCGCTCATTCCGCGGCGGCGCCGACTTCCATCGGCTTGATGCCCAGGCGATCGAACAGCACCACGTCGCGCTCGTTCGCCGGGTTGTTGGTGGTAAGCAAGCGCGGACCGAAGAAGATCGAGTTGGCGCCGGCGAGGTAGCACAGCGCCTGGGCCTCGTCGCTCAAACCCTCGCGGCCGGCCGACAGGCGGACCATCGAGCGCGGCATCAGGATGCGCGCGACCGCGACGGTGCGGACCAGCTCGAGCGGCTCGAGCGCCTCGGAGCGACCCAACGGCGTACCCTCGGTCTCGGCCAGCATGTTGACCGGCACGCTGTCGGGATGATCGTCCAGCGTCGCCAAGGTCCACAGCATGCCGACGCGGTCGGAGCGCTGCTCGCCCATGCCGATGATGCCGCCGGAGCAGACATGGATGCCGGCGTCGCGCACATGGCCGAGCGTGCCCAGCCGGTCGTCGAGCGAGCGGGTCGACACGATCTTCTCGTAATACTCGGGCGAGGTGTCGATGTTGTGGTTGTAATAGTCGAGGCCGGCGGTCTTGAGCCGGGCCGCCTGGGCCGCGTTCAACATGCCGAGCGTGACGCAGGTCTCCATGCCCATGGCGCGCACGCCCTCGATCATGTCGCAGACCTGGTCCAGATCCTTGTCCTTCGGGCTGCGCCAGGCCGCACCCATGCAATAGCGGGTGGCACCGGCGTCCCGCGCGCGGCGCGCGTCGGCCAGCACGGCGTCGACCGCCATCAGCTTCTCCGCCTTCACGCCCGTCTCGAAATGGGCGCTCTGGGAGCAATAGCCGCAATCCTCGGGACAGCCGCCGGTCTTGATCGAGAGCAGCGTCGAGAGCTGGACCCGGTTCGGATCGAAATTCTGCCGATGCACGCTCTGCGCGCGATGGATCAGATCGGCGAAGGGCAGATCGAACAGGGCCGCGATCTCGGCGCGGGTCCAATCATGGCGAACTTCGGCGAGAACGGATGTATCGGGCAATTTGGCCCTCTCTCATGTGACACAAGCGATGAAAAACGGCCGGAGCATAGGCAGAGGGCGGCGCGGATGCAACGCGGGCGTCGATCGGGCCGCGTTGCGTCAGGGTTTTGCCGCCTGGCGCACCATGGTACGGGCGATGATCCGGTGGAACGGCATGATCGCGGCGAGATAGGTGCGGCCGAGCCAATTATGGGTTTTGACGATGGTCGTCGCCGTGACGCTGCGCCGGCCCTCGGCCTGGCCGACATCGACGACCAGGCGGAAATCCAGATGCTTGTCGTCAAGGCCCAGCACGATGCGGCCCGGCGTCTGGGTCAGGATCGGAAAGATGCCGATGCGGTCGGCGCTGCCGCCCGGCGCCGGCGCCGGGTGCTTCAGACCCAGCGGGGCGACGATGCGATTGCGCAGGGCCATCAGCGTCGCGGTCCAGCGGGGCATGCGTCCGACCATGCGCCGCGCGGCCGCCGGCGCGTCGAGCGACCCGTCGGGCAGGGCCATGCGAAAGGCATCGGCGAATTGCGCGCCCGGCAGCAGCGCCTCGGTCTCGACCTCAGGGACGATCTCTCGGGCGTCGATGGCTTATCTCCGATAGGCTTGAGGCCCTTGCGCCATCATGCGCGCTTGGGGCTGTTTCGCCCAGCCGGCCGTGCGCGAGCTGATCGTCGGCAAATCGGCGCAGGCCAGTTCAAGGGACTGGAGGGACGCCGAAACCGTCATGTCGGCCTACCGGCGCAACCTGCTCCAGAGCGTGACCGTGCTGCTGGACAGTGTGGCCGCGTTCGACGGGTTCAAGGATGCCCTCACCACCAACCCGACCCTGTCGGTCGATGTCGAACGCGAGCCGGAAAATCTTTCGGAATAAACGGCGCGCCGCCGAGTCTGGCACAGGCGGCCGATCGACCCGGCCGCCCCCGGGGGAAGAGCGGATCATGAAAAGTTTCATCCTATTGACGGCGTTGCTGTTGACGCTGTCGGGCGGCCTTGCCGCCTGCACCATGCAGCTTGAACCCAGCAAGCCCGATACGGACGAACACGCCCGCGGCGGGTACTGACGCGGCGATCGCCAGGTCTCGATGCGCTTTTTTTGGCGAACGAAACGACGGGGGCGGCCTCGGCGCGTGTCATATTGAATATTGGTTTATGACGGTATTGACGCGCGGATTTCCGTGAACCTAGGATCGGGGAATCGCGCGCGGACCTCGTCCGGTTCGACGATGATGCCGCGGCGATCCGCGCTCCAAGCCCATTTTTACTGTCGACAGCATGCTGCCGCGGCCCAAGGCACAACGCCGTCTGGGGCCGGCGTTGGATGTTCATTCACAGAAGGATGAGAGCCATGACGGAAAGCACCTCAGTTTCGACCGAGGATACCGCCCCGCCGACGGATCGTCCGCCGTTCGGGTTTGACCAATCGAAACTGATCGAGACTCAGCAACGTCAGATCGAGGCCATCGGCCGCGCGTCCGCGATCATTTCCTCAACGGTTTCGGCCGTCATCTCCAAGCAGTTTGATCTGCTGCAAAAGGAAGTGGCGCAATTCGCGACCGAAATGGAGATGTTTTTCGAGGTGCGGAACCCGGCGGACGTGGTGCCAAAACAGCTCACCACCGTACGCAGCGCCTTTGACGAGACGCTCGCCGATCTGCGGGAGATCAACGACATCACGCGCAAGGGAACCATCGAACTGTTCGATGTCCTGAGGATCGGGCTGCCGCCCGATCTGCCGGCACCGCCGCCTGAAGTGCACAAGGTGCAGCCGCGCCCGTCCCGGGCGGCCTGACCGGTCCGATCATCGCCACGCCAGGTCCTTCCTGGCGTGGTCGGGTCCGGCTTCCGGGCGGCCTGTTGTTGAGCCCACCAGTTTGTTGAGCCCACCAGTGCGATCGACGGTAGCGGCGACGCACCGTTGCGCGCGGGCGCTGCCGCCCGGCCATTGACACCGCCGCCCGTCGGCGGTCTTTTCTGCCGTCATGTCCTCGCTCGATCAATTCGCCGCGGCGAAACTCGCCGACCTCGATGCCAAGTCGCTGCGCCGCAGCCTGAAGGAGACGCGCCGCGACGGTGCCGTCCATGCCTGGCGCGACGGGCGGCGCGTGCTGTCGTTCTGCGACAACGACTATCTGAATCTCAGCCAGGATGCCCGCGTGAAGCAGGCCGCGATCCGGGCGATCGAGCAGCATGGCACCGGCTCCGGCGCCTCGCGCCTGGTGACCGGCAATCATCCGCTCTATGCGGTGCTCGAAGCGCGGCTCGCCGCCCTGAAGGGCACCGAGGATGCGATCGTGTTCGGCAGCGGCTATCTGGCCAATATCGGCATCGTGCCGGCGCTGGTGGGCAAGGGCGATCTGATTCTGGCCGACGAACTGGCCCATGCCTGCCTCAATGCCGGCGCGCGCCTGTCGGGCGCCAGGACCGTGCCGTTCCGGCACAACGACCTCGCGCATCTGGCCGATCTGCTGGCGACCGAGCGCGGGCAGTTCCGCCATTGCCTGGTGCTGATCGACCGGGTCTACAGCATGGACGGCGATCTGGCGCCGGTCGCGGCGATCTCGGCGCTGGCCGCCCGGCACGATGCCTGGCTGATGAGCGACGATGCCCATGGCATCGGCGTGCTGCCCAAGGAAGACCCGGCGCTGGTGCCGCTGCAGATGGGCACGCTGTCGAAGGCGCTCGGATCCTACGGCGGCTATCTCTGCGCCTCGGCGCCGATCGTGGCGCTGCTGCGGAGCCGCGCGCGCTCCTTCGTCTATACCACGGGCCTGCCGCCGGCCTCGGTCGCGGCCGCGATCGCGGCGCTCGATGTGATCGAGGGCGATCCGGACTGGGCGGTGACGCCGGTCGTGCGCGCCCGCCAGTTCACCCAGCTGCTCAATCTGCCGAATGCCGAAAGCCCGATCGTGCCGGTCGTGATCGGCGAGGCCGCGGCGGCGCTGGCGGCGTCGGAACAATTGCTGGCCGAGGGTTTCCTGGTCACCGCGATCCGGCCGCCGACCGTGCCGGCCGGCACCGCTCGCCTGCGCATCACCTTTTCGGCCGGCCATAGCGAGGCGGACGTCGCGGCGCTGGCCGAGGCGGTGCGCCGGGTTCTGCCGTGAGCCGCTATTTCGTGACCGCGACCGGGACGGAGCTGGGCAAGACCTTCACCAGCGCCGCCCTGCTGCACGGCGCGCGCCAGGCCGGCCGGTCGGTCGCGGCGCTGAAGCCGGTCGCGAGCGGCATCGACGACGGCAATCTGGCCGACAGCGATCCGGCCGTGCTGCTCGCCGCCCAGGACATCGCGTGCGATTGGGCTGCGGTCGAGCGGATCTGCCCCTGGCATTTCCGCGCCGCCCTGTCGCCGGACATGGCGGCGGCGCGCGAAGGCCGTGCGGTGCCGTTCGATGAACTGCTCCGCTTTTGCCGGCAGACGCTCGAGGGGCCGGCCGAGTTCGCGCTGGTCGAGGGCGTCGGCGGCATCATGGCGCCGATCGACGAACGCCATACGGTGCTGGATTGGGCGGCGGCGCTCGAGATTCCGGCGCTGCTGGTCGCCGGAACCTATCTGGGCACGATCAGCCATACGCTGACCGCGCTCACCACGCTTGCCGGCCGGGGTGTGCCGGTCGCGGCGCTTATTCTCAGCGCGTCACCCGACAGCCCGGTGCCGCCGGCCGAGACGGCCGCCGCGATCGCCCGGTTCGCGCCGGATCTGCCGATCCTGCATGTGCCGCGTCTCGCCGGCGCCGAGGCCTGGCGCCGGGTCCCGCTCTACGCCGATCTCATGCGATCCGGTCGAACTTCAACCGCTTCGACCGGCCGCCGCTGACCTCCAGCCCGACGATCCTGCCGTTGCCGCGCAGCACCTGGATATCGAGCCAAGCCTTGAACAGCACGCTCGGCATCTCGGCCCGCAGCTGGTCGCCGTCGATCGCCAGCAGGGCCCACGGCCCGCCGTGATGCAGCGGCCCGGCGACGGCCACCTTCGCGCGGGCGTCGTCGTCCATCGACACGGTCCAGACCGCGCCCAGTTCCGGGCAGACATAGCGCCCGGCCAGGCCGGTCGGCAGGGCTGTCGGCTCGGCCGTGACCCGGTCATAGCTGGCCTCGATCCCGGCATCGAACTCGATCCGGACGCCGTCATGGGCGTCGGGCAGTGTGGCGATGAAATCGAACGCGCCGCGCGCCGCCGATAGGCGACCGTCGACGGTCGCTTCCAGCACGAAGGGCACGCCGTTCATCGACCCCATCGGCGTGCCGTCGGACGCCACCGAAAATTCGACCGACGTGGCGCTCTCGCGATCCAGATAGCGGCCGGCCAGCCGGTCGAGCGCCGGTCGCGGCGGCAGGGCCGGCAGCGGGTTGCCCTCGATCACGCCGTCCAGAACGCGGTGGGCCAGGCGGTAGCAGTCGACCGCCGCGTTGTTGGCGATCGCGATGACGGTCAGGTTCAGTTCGGGCACGCGGAGGAATTCGGTCTTGAAGCCCGGCCAGAGCCCGCCGTGATCGACCGTGCGCAAGCCGCGATAGGGCTTCACCTGCAGGCCGCGCGCATAGGAATTCGGGTATCCGTTCAGGAACGGCGTCTGCTGGGCCAGCGCCTCGCCCAGCGCCTTGCCGCCGACCGTGCCGGTCGTGAAATTATGATCCCAGCGCGCCAGATCCGCGATGCCGGAGACCATGCCGCCTTCGCCGCCTTGGGGAAAGGCATGGCCGGCGCGAACGAAGCCGTCACCTTGCGGAAAATAGCCGGTGGCCAGACCCGGGACCAGCTCGATCGTGCTCTGGACCAGACGCGAGCGCGTCATGCCGAGCGGCCGCAGGATGCGCTCATCGACCGCGTCGCCGAGCGACTGCCCGGTCAGCTGTTCGACGATGCGGCCCAGCAGCAGGAAATTCGTGTTGCTATAGGAGAACCGGCTGCCGGGGGTGAAATTCAGGCTGCGCTGCAGCCGGATCGCCGCCATCAGATCGTCGGGCGTGCAGGGGATCTGCAGATCCATCCCGGCCATGCGCATCAGTTCGAGGAAATCGCGCAGGCCGCTGGTATTGTGCATCAGATGGTCGAGCGTGATCGTCCGGCCGAAATCCGGCAGATCCGGCAGATGCTCGTGCAGCGATTGATCCAGCGACAGCTTGCCCTCCGCTTCGAGCAGCAGGATCGCGGCACAGGTGAACTGCTTGGTGACCGACGCGATGCGAAAGCTGGTGCCCGGCCCGATCGGGACGTCCAGCTCGATATGGGCAAGGCCGGCGGAGCGTTGCAGCAGCACCTGGCCGTCGCGCACGATGCCGACCGTGCAGCCCGGCGTGCCGGGCCTGGCCCAGGGCTGGATCAGCCGATCGATGTGGTCCGCCAATCTCTCCAGATCCAGATCGCCCATCTTTTCCACCCCTTTATCGCCGTCGCTTACGAGCATGACGGTATGTAGGTTCCGTCGACAGCGGTCAGGTGACCGGTGTCGTCCGCCGTCCAGGTCACGGTCCAGGCGCGGTTGCAGGGCGCGCCGCGCCGTTCCAGCGAGGCCCAGTGCCGTCCATCGCTACCCCCCGGATGTTCGAACCCTTGCGCCCAAAGATCCAGCATCAAGACGCGGTCCGCCGAGCCGAGGGGAAACCGTTCGCGAATGCGCGCGGCGAACTCCTGGCGGGCGGTCGTGGCGGTCGGCGACAGGCCGTCGACGAGCGTCGGCAAAGGCCGCGGATCAGCACCGAGATCGGCGCTGATCGTGGTCAGATAGCTTGAGACCGCCGCGACCAGGATCAGCGCCACGACGGTCAGGAAAGCTCTGACCTGCCGGGTCACGCGAGCATCGCCTCGATCAGTTCCTGAACGCGCAGCGCCGCGCGGAAATCGGGCAGGCTATGCGGCTTGCCCTCGATCATGGCGATGATCTGGTTCAACTGCCGGAACGCGCCGTCGCGACGATAATCATCGACCACCGGCGTCGTCTCGATCCAGGGACCGCCCGTGGTCTCCTCGGTCCGATACCAATCCGTGATCCGGTGAGATTTCTTCGTTCCCCAAAAGGTGATTTCGACCAGGTCGGGACCGACGCCGCCCGAGGAGCTGGCAACGGTGACCGGCACGCCCGCGGCGCTCAGGCGCGCGCTCGCGTGGGTCTCGCACAGGCTCGGGTCGGCCGGGTGGCGCACGTCGAAGCTCTCCAGCCTGGCCGGACCCAGCACCCGGTCGCACAGATAGAGGAAATGCGACAGCACCTCGCGCACGAAGCCGCCTTCCTCCCTGAGCGCCAGCCATTTGGCACTGGCCTGCCAGGGACGCGGCCAGACCGCGAAATGCTGGCGGATATCGACGCCGACCAGGGTGCCGAACTCGCCGGAGCGATAGGCGTCCCGGATGACGTCGCCGGCGCGCGACGAGCCATAGGCGAAGTTGACGGCCTGGGGCAGGCCCGAGGCTTCCATCCGCTCCGTGAGCGCCCGGCTGCTGGCGACATCGACGCCCAGCGGCTTCTCGCACAGCACGGCCTTCCTGGCCTCGATCGCGGCCAGCGCGTAGCCGGCATGGGCCTTGGGCGGCACGCCGATATAGACCAGATCGGTCCGGTCCGAGCGGATAAGCGCGTCAGCCGGCATCTCGAAATCGACGGTCGGGTGCAGGGTCCCGGCATGGGCGCGGGCGTCGGCCGAGGCGTCCCAGCCGCCCAGGATCTCGAACTGCTCGTGCAGCGCCAGATGGCCCAGCATGCGCTGGCCCATGACGCCCAGGCCCAGAACGGCAACGCGATAGGTCATGTCTGTTTCCTCACTCAAACCGCCTGGCCGGCGCACCAGCCGCTCGACCAGGCCCATTGGAAATTATAGCCGCCGAGCCAGCCGGTCACGTCGACCGCCTCGCCGATGGCGTAGAGACCGGGGACGGCTTTGGCGCCCATGGTCTGCGACGATAGCCCGTCCGTGTCGATGCCGCCGGCCGTGATCTCGGCCTTGGCATAGCCCTCGGTGCCGGCCGGCTTCAGCGGCCAGCGCTTCAATTGCTCGGCAACCCGCAGCAGCGCCTTGTCCGGGTAGGTCGCCATCGGCTGGTTCGCCATGCGGTCCTCGACCAGCTTCTGGGCCAGTCGGCCGGGCAGGATTTCGGTCAGGATCGTCTTCAGCTCGGCCTTGGGCCGGGTCTTCTTGCGTTCGATCAGATAGGCCGCCAGATCCAGGTCGGGAGCCAAGTCCAGCGTGACCGTCTCGCCCGGCTGCCAATAGGACGAGATCTGCAGGATGACCGGGCCCGAGAGACCGCGATGGGTGAACAGCATCGCCTCGCGGAACCGGCGCTTGTCGCGGGCGGCGACCGTGTCCAGCGAGACACCGGACAGCGGCTGCATGAAGGCCAGATCCTCGGCGCCGACGGTGAGCGGCACCAGGGCCGGCCTGGTCTGGGTCATCTTCAGGCCGAACCGGCGGGCGATATCATGGGCGAAGCCGGTCGCCCCCATCTTCGGGATCGACAGGCCGCCGCTGGCCAGCACCAGGGCTTCCGCCTCGACCGGACGGCGATCGGTCGCGAGGCGGAACCGGTCGGGCTTCTCGACCTGGGTCACCTTGGTGTCGAGCCAGATATCGACATGCACGGCCGCGCATTCGGCCAGCAGCATGGCCAGGATCTCGCGTGCCGAGCCGTCGCAGAACAATTGCCCGAGATTGCGCTCGTGATAGGGAATGCGGTGCTTCTCGATCAGCGCGATGAAATCGTGCTGGCTGTAGCGCTTCAGTGCCGATTTCACGAAATGCGGGTTGGCCGACAGGAAGCAGTCGGGCAGCGGCTCGCGATTGGTGAAATTGCAGCGACCGCCGCCGGAAATCAGGATCTTCTTGCCGGCCTGATCGGCATGATCGATCAGCAGCACGCGACGGCCGCGACCGCCGGCGCTGAGCGCACACATGAGGCCGGCGGCCCCGGCACCGATGATGACGACGTCGTAACGATCCATGGGAGGCGATCAGTAGACGGTGGGATGGCGCGCAGGCAAGGGGCGCAGTCGACGCATGCGTTAGAACCGTCCGGGCGAAAAAGGGGTGAGATCGATCGATGGCGGCCGCCCGGCGACGAGGTCGGCGACGATCCGTCCGGAGTGCGGGCCGCCGGCCAGGCCGACATGGCCATGGCCGAAGGCGTGGATCGCGTTCGCCGCCTGCCGCGACCGGCCGATGACCGGCAGACTGTCGGGCGTGCTCGGCCGGTGCCCCAGCCAGCGCGACAATCGTGCCTCGGCGATGGTCGCGGGCAGGGCGGGGAACAGCGCCTGCGCGTGGCGCAGCAACAGCTCGGCGCGGCGCCAGTCCGGTGCTGCGGCCAGGCCGGCGAACTCGACCGTGCCGGCCAAGCGCAGCCGTCCCGCCATCGGCGTGGCCGCGAACTTGCCCTCGCCCGACATGATCGGCACGCGCGGCATCGCCTGGGCGTCGGTGATTTCCAGATGATAGCCGCGCTCGGTTTCGAGCGGGATCCGATCGCCCAATTGGACGGCCAGTGGCGCCGACCAGGCGCCCGCCGCCAGTACCACCCAGTCGGACGGATGGTTCGCCCGATCGGTCCGGACGGACACGACCTTGCCGTCGCGCTGGTCGAGCGCCACGGCGCGCTCGGGCAGGATCTGGCCACCCTCGCGCACGATGGCTTCGGCGATGAGATGGCAAAGCGCCGCCGGATCGGTGCAATGGCCGTTCTCGGCGACGAAGCGGGCGAATTTGATCTCGCGGCTGAGGCTCGGCTCCAGCTGCCGGATCGCATCGGCATCCAGATCCTCGACGACGACGCCGCGCGCCCGGCGCAGGGCCGCCCCGCCGGCGTCGGCCTGGAACGCCGCCTGGGTCCGATAGACCCAGAGCGAACCCTGCTGCTGAATCAGATGCTGGGCGCCGACCCGGCGGGCCAATTCCCGATGGGCCTCGACCGAGGTGCCGAGCAATTGCCTGAGAGCGGTCGCCTGACGTTCGATCTGCGGCCGGGTCCCGGCCTTGATGAAGCGCCAGAGCCAGGGGGTGGCCTTCGGCAGATAGGCCCAGCGCACCGACAACGGGCCCAGCGGATCCATCAGCCAGCCCGGCACCGATTTCAGCATGCCGGGATAGGACATCGGCACGACGGAGGCACCGCTCAGCCAGCCGGCATTGCCCGACGATGCGCCGCCGGCCGGGCCGGCCGGATCCAGCACCGTTATCCGATGGCCGTCGCGCTGCAGGGCGAGGGCTGCGCTCAGGCCGACGATGCCGGCGCCGATGACGATGATCTCAGCCATGGGCGGCCTCAGGCATGGGCGGCCAACCGGCGCTCCAGGCCCTGGACGGCGAGCGTCAGCGGGAACAGCACCGCGAAATAGATCAGCGCCACCATCGTATAGACCTCGAGCGGCCGATAGATCGCCGCCGTCACGACCTGACCCTGGTACAGCAGGTCCGGCACGGCCAGCACCGAGACGAGCGAGGTGTTCTTCAGCTGGATGATCGACTGGTTCATCAGCGGCGGCAGCATGCGCTTCAGCGCCTGGGGCAGGATGATCTTGCGCATCAGCTTGAGCCGGCTGAGGCCCAGCGCCTTGCCGGCGTCCCATTGCCCGGCATCGATCGACAGCACGCCGGCGCGGACGATCTCGGCATAGAAGGCGCCGCCATAGAGGCTCAAGGTGAGGGTCGCCGCCAGCGCCGGCGACATCGAGATATCGAGCAGCACCGGCAGCGCATAATAGAACCAGACCAGTTGCACCAGGAGCGGGGTGCAGCGGAACACCTCGATGTAGAAGATCAGCGGCCAGGTGGCGAAGCGGGATTTGGCGAGCCGCCCCAACCCCGCGGCGGTGCCGACGATCAGCCCGAGCGTCACGCACAGGATGGTGTAGCCGACCGTATAGCCGAGCCCGACCCCGACCAGGCTCCGGTAGGCCCATAGCGAACCGAAGTCCCATTGATACATGGGATCGGCCCTAGAAATTGACCGCCGGCGGGATGTCGCCCGTCTGCACGCCGACCAGTTCCAGGTTCTTCGTCACCCATTCGCGCACCTGGCCGATGCCCCGGTTGTAATCGACCCAGACGTCGACATAGTCGCGGAACTGCTTGTCGGCCTCCTTGCGCACGCCCGGATTGGTCGTGGTGCCCATCAGCGGCTGCGGCACGATCAACTGGCCGACGTTCGGGTTCTTCTTCAGCACCGTCAGAGACAGGATCACGACCAGGATCTGGGCATCGACCCGGCCGGTCTGCAGCGCCAGCGTCGCCTCGTCGGCGGTCTTGAATCCCACGATCTCGGCCTTCGGGCACAGGCGGCGCGCGATCTGGTCGTGGGACGAGCCGATATCGACCGCGAGCTTGACCTTCGGGTCGTTGAGTTCGGCCCAGCTCTTGGGCTCGAAGCCCTTCTTGGCCAGGATGGTGAAGGCGTTGGTGAACAGCGGCTTGCAGAAATCGATGACGAAGGCGCGCTTGGGCGTTGGGTTGACGCCGAACATGATGTCGATCTTGTTCGCCTGCAGATCGAGCACCGCATTGCCCCAGGTGCTCTCGACGATTTCCAGCTCGGCCTCGAACTGGCTGGCGAGGTCGCTCGCCATATCGATACAGAAGCCCGACCATTTCCCGCTGACCAGATCTTTGTGATAGTAGGGCTCGCCGCCGGCGATGGCCCCGATCCGGAGCTTCTTGCTGCGCTTGATCCGGTCGAAGGTCGATTCCGGCGCATCCGCGGCCATGGCCGCGGGGATGATGCCAAGCCCCGAGACGAGGGCGGCGCTGCCGGCGAGAAGCGCGAGGGATCGGCGTGAAATCATCGAGCACACTCCGAGGGCCTTAGGGCGGCCCCTTGTCTTGGGAAATCAAGGTACTGGGATGATCCTAGAGCGCTTTCCGTCTCGATGGAATCATCCAGACGAAAAGAAATCGCTCCGGATAGCAACGTTTGAGGCGCGCGGCCGGAACCGCGTGGAAGGGGGAATGCGCGGCAATTTCCCAATTGATCCCGCCGCGGGATCGGCTAGCCTCGCCGCCATTGTTCCTCTTGAGGGTCCGTCGCATGCATCGCCTGCGCATCGCCGCCAAGGCCGCCGACATCGATCATCTGGAATTGACGCTGGAGCCGTGGGTCCCGACGCCGGTCGGCCCGGACCAGATCGTGATCGAAATCCGGGCCGCCGGGGTCAACCCGAGTGATGTCAAAGCCTGCTTCGGTCTGATGCCCCACGCGGTCTGGCCGCGCACGCCGGGGCGCGACTGGGCCGGCGTGGTGACGCAAGGCCCGGCCGATCTGATCGGCCGCGAGGTCTGGGGCTCCGGCGGCCGGATGGGCATCGAGCGCGACGGCAGCCACGCCAGCCACATCGTCGTGCCGCGCGACCAGGTGCGCCTGAAGCCCAAGGCCCTGTCGCTGATCGAGGCGGGGGCGGTCGGCGTGCCGTTCGTGACCGCCTATGAAGGCTTGCGCCGGGCCGGCTTGCCGCGGCCGGGCGAAAGCGTTCTGGTCATGGGCGCCAACGGCCGGGTCGGTCAGGCGGCGCTCCAGATCGCGGCGATGCGCGGTGCCCAGGTCTTCGGCGTCAGCCGCCGGGCCGAACCGTTTCGCGGACCGGCCCATGTGCCGGTCCGCATGATCGATGCGTCGGCGGAGGATGTCGCCGCCGTGGTGCGGGCGGAGACCGGCGGGCGCGGGGCCGATCTGGTCTACAATACGGTCGGCAGCCCCTATTTCGAGACGGCCAACCAAGCGCTGGCGGTCAAGGGTCGGCAGATCCTGATTTCGACGATCGACCGCGCCGTGCCGTTCGACATCTTCGCGTTCTACCGCGGCGCGCATACCTACGTCGGCATCGACAGCCTGGCGCTGACCGATGTCGAATGCGCCCAGATTCTGGCGCTTCTGACGCCGGGATTCGAGAGCGGCGCGCTGGCGGCGTTCCCGGTGGCACCGGAGGATGCATACCCTTTGACGCGGGCGAAGGAGGCCTATCGCTGCGTCCTTGCCGGCGCGCCGGGACGGGTTGTGCTGGTCCCCTGACCGGGGCCGGGAAAGTGGTTCCGTACAAGACTCGAAAGGCTGGATCTGGCAGGATTTGAGGTACCCGGCAGCCTTTCGATGGCGCGCCGATCTTGCGCGAAAGGTGGCCGCCCGTGTCGAACCAGAAGCCTCATCCTCGTCGCTGGTCCCGTTTTCTGCTCGCTGTCGCCGGGGGCGCCGTGGTCGCGGGCGGAGCGGCTTTCCTGCTCGGGCACCCGACCAGCCCCGCGGCGGCACAGGCGGCCTCCCCGGCCCCGCCGCCGGTGACGGTCAGCGCGCCGGTACAAAAAGCCGTGACGGAGTGGGACGAATATACCGGGCAGTTCGCCGCGGTGGACTACGTCGAAATCCGCGCCCGCGTTTCCGGTTATCTGACCGAGATTCATTTCACCGACGGCCAGCTCGTCAACAAAGGCGACCTGCTGTTCATCATCGATCCCAGGCCCTACGAGATCGAGCTGCAGCAGGCGCAGGCGCAGCACGCGACGGCCGAGGCGACGCTCGACCTGGCCAATCGCGAACTGCAGCGCGCGGCCACGCTGCGCGAGAAGGATTTCGTCGCGCAATCGACTTACGATCAGCGGCTGCAAACCATGAAATCGGCCGCGGCATCGGTCGAGGCCGGCAAGGCCGCCATCCGCCAGGCGCAGCTCGATCTGGAATTCAGCCACATCACCGCGCCGGTCACCGGCCGGATCAGCCTGCATCAGGTTTCGATCGGCAATCTGGTTGCCGGCGGCTCGAACGGCACGCCGACGCTGCTGACGACGATCGTCTCGCTCGATCCGATCTATCTGAATTTCGACATGAGCGAGGCGCAGTTCCTGTCCTATGAGCGCGCGGTCGCCGAGGGGCGGCTGAAATCCAACCGCGGCACCGGCGTGCCGGTGTTCGCGCGCCTGACCGACGAGCAGAAATGGACCCGCGAGGGTACCCTGAACTTCATCGATAACCAGATCGATCGCAGTGCCGGGTCGATCCGCGCCCGCGGCATCTTCCCGAACCCGAATTTCTTCCTGACGCCGGGTCAGTTCGGCCGGATGCGCATCCCGGGCTCGGAGCCCTATCAGGCGATCCTGGTGCCGGATGCATCGGTGGTGACCGATCAGTCCGCGAAGCTGATCCTGACCGTGGCCGAGGACGGCACCGTCGTGCCGAAGCCGGTTCGGCTCGGCCCCATGATCGACGGGCTCAGGGTTATCCGCTCCGGCCTCGACGCGAAGGACCGAGTGGTGATCGACGGGCTGGTGCGCGCCCGGCCCGGTACCAAGGTCACGCCGCAACCGGGCGAGATCAAGCCCGCCGCGACGGCCGGCTGAGCGCGGCCGCCATGAATATCTCCCATTTCTTCATCGACCGGCCGATCTTCGCGGCCGTCGTATCGATCTTCATCACCATCGTCGGCGCCGTCGCCTATTTCGCGCTGCCGGTCGCGCAATATCCCGAGATCGCGCCCCCGACCATCGTGGTGAATGCGTCTTATCCCGGCGCCTCGGCGGAGGTCGTCGCCAACACGGTTTCGACGCCGATCGAACAGCAGATCAACGGCGTGGAAAACATGCTGTACATGGTCAGCCAGGCAACGGGCGACGGCAATGTCGCGATCACCGTCACCTTCAGCCTGGGCACGGATCTGGATATCGCCCAGGTGCTGGTGCAGAACCGCGTGGCGATCGCCCAGCCGCGCCTGCCCGATACGGTGCAGCGCCTCGGCGTGACCGTGAAGAAGAATTCGCCCGATCTGATGATGGTCGTGCATCTGTCCTCGCCCGACGGGTCGCGCGATCAGCTCTATATCTCGAACTACGCCACGCTCCAGGTTCGCGACGTGCTGTCGCGCATCAACGGCGTGGGCGACGTGCGCATCTTCGGCGCGCGCGACTATTCCATGCGCATCTGGCTCGACCCGGAAAAGGTCGCGGCGCGCGATCTGACCGCGGGCGATGTCGTGGCGGCGTTGCAGGCGCAGAACGTCCAGGTTTCGGCCGGCGTGCTGAACGCGCCGCCGACGCCCAATCCCGGCGCGTTCCAGATCAATGTCGAGACGCTCGGCCGGCTCGTCGATCCGCGCCAGTTCGAGAATATCATCGTCAAGGCCGATACCGGCGGCCGGGTCACCCGTGTCCGCGACGTCGCCCGGGTCGAACTGGGCGCCCAGGATTACGGCACCGCCGCTTACCTCAGCAATCGTCAGGCGGTCCATTTGCTGATCTTCCAGCAGCCCGGATCGAATGCGCTCGCGACGGCCAACAACGTGCTTTCGACCGTGGAGACGCTGTCGAAGTCTTTCCCGACCGGCGTGCGCTACGACATCGTCTACAATCCGACCAAGATCATCGCCCAGTCGGTCGCCGAGGTGGAGAAGACGATCCTGGAGGCCGTGGTTCTGGTCGTGATCGTCGTCATCCTGTTCCTGCAGACTTGGCAGGCCTCGCTCGTCCCGGTCATCGCCATCCCGGTCTCGCTGATCGGCACGTTCGCCGTCCTGGCCGCCTTCGGCTATTCGCTGAACAACCTGTCGCTATTCGGCCTGGTGCTGGCGGTCGGCATCGTGGTCGATGACGCGATCGTCGTGGTCGAGAATGTCGAGCGCAACCTCAGGCTGGGCATGAGCCCGCGCGAAGCGGCGCACAAGTCGATGGACGAGGTCGGCGGCGCGCTGATCGCCATCGCGCTGGTGCTGTGCGCGGTCTTCATCCCGGCGGCGTTCATCCCCGGCATCTCCGGCCAGTTCTTCCGGCAGTTCGCGGTGACGATCGCCGCCTCGACCGTGATCTCGCTGACCGTGTCGCTGACCTTGAGCCCGGCGCTGTGCGCGCTCTTGTTCAAGCCGCATGTCGAGCACCACGAGCAGAAGCATTCGCTGCTGACCCGGCCGATCTTCGCCTTCTTCGGCGCGTTCAATCGTTTTTTCGACTGGTTGTCGGACAGTTATGGCCGGCTGACCGCGCGCCTCACACGCATGGCCGTGCTGATGCTGGTGGTCTATGCGGCGCTGATCGGGCTGACCGGCTTTCAGTTCGAGCGGGCGCCGACCGGCTTCATTCCGGAGCAGGACCAGGCCTATCTGATCATCGTGCTGCAACTGCCGCCGGGATCGTCCTTGGCCCGGACCGATGTTGCGGTCCAGCGCGCGGCGACGATCGCACTGGAGACGCCGGGCGTCGATTACGGGGTGGAACTCGCCGGCTTCGACGGCGCCACCTTCACCAACGCCCCCAATGCCGGCGCCATCTTCGCCGGCCTGAAACCGTTCCCGGAGCGTGTCGCCGCCGGATTGAGCGCACCCGTGATCCAGGCCGAACTGCGCAAACGTCTGGGCGTCATGCAGGAAGCCTTCACGCTGGTCATTCAGCCGCCGCCGGTGCGCGGCATCGGCAATTCCGGCGGCTTCAAGATGATGATCCAGGACAAGCGCAATCGCGGCCTGCCGGCGCTGGAAGCGGCGACCAGCGAGATTCTGGCGGCGGCCAACAAGACCCCGGGCCTGGTGGGCGTGTTCTCGCTGTTCAACACGCGCACGCCCAAGCTCTATGCCGACGTCGACCGGGTCAAGGCCGAGATGCTGGACGTGCCCGTCGGCAACGTGTTCCAGGCGCTGCAGGTCTATCTGGGCTCCGCCTATATCAACGACTTCAACTATCTGGGGCGGACCTATCAGGTGACGGCGCAGGCCGATGCGCCGTTCCGCGCAGACGTCGATGATATCGCCCGCCTCAAGACCAGGAACGGGGAGGGCAAGATGGTGCAGATCGGCGCCGTCACCGATTTCCGCGACATCACCGGCGCCTATCGCGTGCCGCGCTACAATCTTTATCCGGCGGCCGAGGTGCAGGGCGGCGTGCTGCCCGGCTACTCGACCGGCTATGCGCTGGCGGCCATGGAAAAACTCGTCGCCGAGAAGCTGCCGGACGGGTTCGGCTATGAGTGGACCGAGCTCAGTTATCAGGAAAAGCTCGCCGGCAATTCGGGCCTGCTGGTGTTCGCGGCCTCGGTGCTGTTCGTGTTCCTGGTGCTGGCCGCGCAATATGAAAGCTGGGCCTTGCCGCTGTCGGTCGTGCTGATCGTGCCGATGTGCCTGCTGGCGGCGGTGACCGGCCTGCTGCTGCGCGGCATCTCGGTCAATATCCTGGCCCAGGTCGGCTTCGTCGTGCTGGTCGGTCTCGCCGCCAAGAACGCGATCCTGATCGTGGAATTCGCCCGCCAGGCCGAGGACGAGGGCCAGGACCGGTTCCACGCGGCGGCGACGGCGGCCAGGACACGGTTGCGGCCGATCCTGATGACCTCCTTCGCCTTCATCCTGGGCGTCGTGCCGCTGGTGATCGCGACCGGCGCCGGCTCCGAGATGCGCCAGGCGCTCGGCACCGCCGTGTTCTCCGGCATGCTGGGCGTGACCGGCTTCGGCCTGATCTTCACGCCGATCTTCTACGTGGTGATCCGTGGTCTGGCGGCGCGGCGCAAGGCCAAGGCGCGGGTCATGGCGAGGGCGGATTAGCCGTCGGGCGGCGGCCCAGAGTGCGACTCAGATTGAGGCCCGATCGGCCTCATATCTGTGTCGACGACACCTTGTCGCGACCAATCTCACCCTAAATCAAATATTTAGAGCCGGCGGTCAGCCCGCCTCGGCCAGGCGGACCTCGTTGGCCGGCAGGCGGACCACCGCCGTGGTGCCGCGGCCCACGATGCTTTCCAGCTCCAGCACGCCCTGATGCAGCTCGACCAGGCGCTTGGTCAGCGGCAGGCCCAGGCCGGTGCCGGGATTGCGGCGATTGAGGTCGTTGTCGATCTGCCGGAACGGCTCCAGCACGATCGACATGTCTTCGGGCGCGATGCCGATGCCGGTGTCGGCGACCTTCAGCAGCACGCTGCTCCCGCTCGCTTCGACCGTGACGGACACCTGGCCGGACTCCGGCGTGTATTTGATCGCATTCGACAGCAGGTTCAGCAGCACCTGGCGCAGGCGCATGCCGTCGCCCAGGACCGACGGCAGGTTGGACGGCACCCGGCCGACGAGCATGATGCCGGCTCGCTCGGCGCGCGGCTTCAACATGCGGACCGCGCTCTCGATCAGTTCGCCCAGATCGACCGGGTCCTGGACCAGCTGCATCTCGCCGGCCTCGGTCTTGGAGAAATCCAGGATGTCGTTGATCAGGCCCAGCAGATGGCTGCCGCTGTCGCGGATGTCGCCGGCATATTCACGGTAGCGGCGATGGGCGGCGGCATCGCTGCCCAGCATCTCGCCATGGATCAGCTCGGCGAAGCCGATCACCGCGTTCAACGGCGTGCGCAGCTCGTGGCTCATGCTGGCCAGGAATTCGGATTTGGCACGACTGCCGGCCTCGGCCTCCTGGCGGGCCTGGATCAGCGCGCGCTCCAGCTGCCGCTGGGCGGTCACGTCGCTGCGCAACGTGACGATGCCGCCCTCGGTCGTTCGCCGCTCGACGATGCGCAGGATGTGGCCGTGGGTGGTCTCGAACTCGATCGGCAGGGTCGGATTGAGATGGGCGGCGATGCGGGCCGCGCGATATTCGTCCTCCCGGCCCGCCGCGGCCGGGATCAGGCCGCGCGCCAGCCGGTCGTCCAGCAGCTCGGTGAAGGATTGGCCGAACTCGACCTGATTGCCGGGGTCGGGATCCAGCACATGGGCCGCGTCGTTGCACAGCACCAGGCGATCCTCGGAATCCCACAGGAGGAAGCCTTCGGTCAGGGCATCGAGCGCGTTGCGCAGCCGCTCCTCTGCCTCTTCGGCCAGGTTGCGGGCCAGATCGAGCTGCATGGTATTGACGGCGAGGGCGGCGGCCTGTCGCTCCAGGTCGGCGAAGCCACGGGCCCGCTCGGTCATTTCGCGCTGCAGACGCCAGCCGAGCAGCATCAGGCATAGGACCAGCCCGGCGGCGGCGAGCCCGGTCATCAGCGTCTCGTGCCGCCATTCGCTCAGGGCCGCGTTCTCGTCGATGGCGACGAACACCGAAACGGGCAGCCGGGGATTGACGACATATCCCACGATCCGGTGCTGGCCATCGATCGGAGAGACGGCGTTGTAATTGCCGCTCCCGCCGGCATCGACGGGCCCGGCTGGAGCGTCGGGCGCCTTGTAGGGCGGCGGATTCGTCAGATCGATCATCGGATGGCGCCACAGCAGCCGGCCATCCGCGCGGGCGACGGCAACGGTGCTGCCGGCACTCAGGTCGAGCCGGGCATAGAACCGGTCGAACGCCGCCAGATCGAGATAGGCGATGGCGACGCCCAGCAGGCGCCCATCGGGGTCACGGAAGCCGCGGCTGACCGGCAATTGCCAGCCGGCGCCATCGGCGATCCGGGTCGGCTCGCCGATGAACAGGCCGGGCGATGCCTTGTCGCGCTGCGTCGTGAACGCATCCAGATCCGCGACCGATGGGTCGCCGTCGCGGCCGTCGATCAGCTTGCCCTGGCCGTCGGCCACGGCGAAGCCGCGGACCAGACGCGACTCGTCGGCCATCCGTGTCATGGTGCGGGTGAAGGCCTCGGCCCCGCGGCGGGTGATGAAGTCGCCGGTCGTCAGATCGAAGACCATGCGCAGCCGCTGGTCGATGCTATCCAGATCGTGGGCCGCATGCTCGTCGAGCACGCTCGCGAGGGTGCGCGACGCCGCTTCCGCCTTGCCGACCGCCGTCCGATAGGAATTCCATACCACGACCCCGCCCAGCAGCACGAGCGCCGCGGCGAGCGCCAGCACGGTAGCGAACAGGCTTCTCGGGGTGAGAGAAGGCATCGGGATCCTCGGTTCCGACCGGGGATCCGGTGGGCGCAGCAGATTTTACGAAAAAATTACCATACGCAAGGGGTAGTTGAATCGCGCCGCGCCGAATTGCGAGTTCGCAAAGCCCAGGGGCGCAGGGCCGACCGTTTATTGCGCGGAAAAGTAGGTCGCGCCGGCGATCGCGCAGAGAAAAGGCCGCGCCGTTTGCACGGCGCGGCCTCGGGTATCGAACCCGTGCTTTAATCGTCGTCGTGGTGACGATGATAGTAGCGGTACTGCGGCTGATAGTAGCCCGGGCCATAGTAGACCGGCGCCGGTGCATAATAGACCGGCGGGGGCGGCGGCGGCGGCGCATAGTAGACTGGCGGCGGCGGGGCGTAGTAGACACCCGGCAGGCCGATGCCCACGGAAACGAAGGTCCGAGCCTCGGCCGGCGCAGCCGCGCCCAGGGTCGCGGCGAGGCCGAGGCCGGCGGCGGCGATAGCCAGCGTGTGACGAAGCATTTTTCAAAACTCCTTATCCGAACAGTCGCGTTCGTACAGATGGAGTACGGTTGGGAGGCCCGTTCCATTCCCCCGCCATCGACGTTGGGCCCATGGCATTTTTGGTACTCACCTACCCGCATGAGGGCTCAATGACCGTCACGATCTTGCATAATCCCCGCTGCAATACCTCCCGCACCGTCCTGGGTCGGCTTCAGGCCGCGGGCCTCGACACCCGGATCGTCGAGTATCTGAAGCAGCCGCTCGACCGCCCCGCCCTGGTCGATTTGCTGCGGCAGCTCGATATCGGTCCCCGCGCCCTGATGCGGCGCAAGGAGGCGGTTTACGGCGCGCTGGGTCTGGACGATCCCGCCCTGTCCGACGATCGATTGATCGACGCCATCCTGGCCCATCCGATCCTGATCGAACGACCGATCGTGGTCACGTCCAAGGGCGCCCGCATCTGCCGGCCGGTCGAGAGGCTGGCCGAGATCCTTTGAACGCGTCTAGGATCGGGACGAAGGAATAACCGGGAGGCGGTGAAATGCGGGTGGGCGTGATCGGGCTGGGCTCGATGGGCATGGGCATGGCAGTGAGCTTGGTGAAGGCCGGTCACGAGGTCTGGGGCAGCGACGTCAGGGCGGCCGCGGTCGACAGCCTGGTCGCGGCCGGCGGGCGTGCGGCGGCGGGGCCCGGGGCCGCGGCCGAGGGCGCCCAGCTGCTCATCCTGATGGTGGTGAACCAGGCCCAGGTCGAGACCGTGCTGTTCGGGGCCGATGGCGCGGTGCCGCGACTGCCGACGGGCGCCGTCGTCATGCTGTCCTCGACCGTGCCCGCCGCCTTTACCGAGGCGCTCGACGCGCGTCTGGCCCAGACCGGTCATCTGTTGCTCGACGCGCCGGTGTCGGGCGGGGCGGCCAAGGCGCGGGATGGTCAGCTGACCATCATGTCGTCGGGCGCGCCCGCCGCCTATGCGGTGGCCGATCCGGCGTTGGCCGCGGTCGCCACGACGGTCTACCGCCTGGGCGACCGGCCGGGCATCGGCTCGACCGTCAAGACGGTCAACCAGCTGCTGGCCGGCGTGCATATCGCGGCCGCGGCCGAGGCGATGGCGCTCGGGACCCGCGCCGGCGCCGATCCGCGTCAGCTCTACGAAGTAATCTCGAACAGCGCCGGCGGCTCCTGGATGTTCCAGAACCGGGTGCCGCACATGCTCGATGGGGATTTCACGCCGCTCTCCTCGGTCGAGATCTTCGTCAAGGATCTGGGACTGGTGCTCGATACCGGCCGCAGCTTGCGCTTTCCGCTGCCGATCGCGGCCGCGGCGCATCAGCAGTTCCTGGCCGCCGCCGGCTCCGGCCATGGCGGCGAGGACGATGCGGCCGTGGTCAAGGTCTACGAGGCGGTCGCCGGCATCAGTGTGGCGGTCCCCAAGAAATAACCCGGCGCAAAGCAGGCGTCATCGATCGGCACGACTGATTGCGCCCGCTTGGGTTAGAATGGGGGCTCCACAGCCCGATCCGGATGGTTGACGATGCCCCTTATGCCCTTTGAAATCTCCATCTGCGGTATCGAGGAGCTGGAGCCGTTCGAGACGCGCGGCGTCACCCATCTGCTGTCGGTGCTGGATCCCGAAACTCCGGAGCCGGAAAGCCTGGGCCTGCTGAGCCCGACCCACCGGCTGCAACTGCGGTTCCATGACGTGATCGATATCCGGCCGGGGCAGATTCTGGTCGAGATCGAGCAGATCAGGCAAGTCCTGGCATTCGGGCGCGACCTGCCCATGGCCGACGGCCATCTGCTGGTGCATTGCCATGCCGGCATCTCGCGCTCGACTGCCTTCACCATCCTGCTGCTGGCCCAGGCCCTGCCGGATGTGCCGTCGACCGAGGTCGTGGCCGAGATCGTCCGCATCCGCGCCCGCAGCTGGCCGAACCTGCGCATCATCGAACTGGGCGACGAGATCCTGGGCCGCAACGGCTCGCTGGTCGCCGCCGTCCGCGCGCGCCACGCCGAATACGCCCGGCGCGAGCCCCGTTTCGTCCGGTTGATGAAGGAACTGGGCCGCGACCGCGAGGTCGAGGGGCTGATTTTCTAGAGCGATAACGTTTGAGCCGGTCGCCCGCCGTCAGGCCTTGGCGGCACGCTCCAGCTCCTGTTGGCGCAGGCGGAACCGTTGCAGCTTGCCGGTTTCCGTCCGCGGCAGGGATGTCACGAATTCGACGGCGCGCGGATATTTATAGGGTGCGATCTCGGCCTTCACATGGTTCTGGATCGCCTTCGCCAGCCCCTCGTCGCCGCTCTGGCCCGGCTTCAGCACGACGAAGGCCTTGACCACGAAGGTCCGCTCCTGGTCGGGGGAGGCCACGACGGCGCATTCGGCCACGGCCGGATGCGACAGCACCGCCTGCTCGACCTCGGGGCCGGAGATGTTGTAGCCGGCCGAAATGATCATGTCGTCGCTGCGGGCCTGGAACCAGAAATACCCGTCGGCATCCATCAGATAGCTATCGCCGGTCACGTTCCAGCCGCCCTCGACATAGAGGGACTGGCGCGGATCCTCCAGATAGCGGCAGCCGATCGGGCCCTTGACCGCCAGCCGTCCGACCTGGCCCGGCGGCAGTTCGGCGCCGTCCTCGCCCAGAATGGTGGCGCGGATACCCGGCACCGGCTTGCCGGTCGCCCCTGGCCGGATCTGGTCGCCGGCGGCGGAGATGAAGATATGCAGCATTTCGGTCGACCCGATTCCATCGATCAGATCGATTCCGAAACAATCTTTGACCAGGGTGCGTGTCGCCAGCGGCAGCGCCTCGCCGGCCGACACGCCCTTTTTCAGGCTGCCAATGTCGTGGCGGTCCTTCATCGCCGCCATCGCGCGATAGGCCGTGGGTGCCGTGAAACAGACGGTCGCCCGGTGGCGCCCGATCGCCTGCATCAGCGCCTCCGGCCCGGCATTCTCCAGAAGCAGGCTCGCGGCGCCGATGCGCAGCGGAAAGATGACCAGCCCGCCCAGGCCGAACGTGAAGGCCAGGGGCGGGCTGCCACAGAACAGATCATCCGGCGACGGCTGCAGCACATGGCGCGAGAATGTGTCGGTGATCGCCAGGATATCGCGGTGGAAATGCATGCAGCCCTTGGGCTCGCCGGTGGTGCCCGAGGTGAAGGCGATCAGCGCCAGATCGTCGGCGGCCGTATCGACCGCCTCGAACCGCCCCGGGGCCGCGGCCATGCGGGCCTCGAGCCCGTCGGCCGCGTCGCCGTTCGCGATCAGGATATGGCGCAGCACCGGCGCCTGGGTCTGGGCCGCGCGCAGGTCGGCCTCCAGCCGCGCATCGCAGATCGCGTGGCTGATCTGGCCCTTGGTGATGACCTGGACCAGTTCGCGCGGGCGCAGCAGCGGCATGGTCGTGACCACGATCGCGCCCAGTTTCAGCACCGCGGACCATTGCGCGACCAGCATCGGATTGTTCGGCGCGCGCAGCAGCACGCGGTTGCCGGGCACGACGCCTTCGCTCCGCAAGACCTGGGCGATGCGGTCGGTGCGATCCTGCAGCTCGGCATAGGACCAGGCGGTGCGATCGTCTAGCAGGCAGCGGCGGGCCCCGTCGCCGGCCGCGACCCGATCGTCCAGCAGCACCTTGGCGGCGTTGAGGCGGGCGGGGTAGGCCAGTTCGGGCAGGTCGAATATCAGGTCCGGCCAGACCGCCCGCGGCGGCAGCCGATCGAGCGCGAACCGGTCGACGAAGGCGCTTTGGCTTAACGTCATGCTGCTTCATCCGGTCGTTGCGGATCCAGACGTCGAGCCTAATCGAAAGCTTACGGCTCCGACAGGGCCGGCGCCTTCCGGGCGACGACTTCCATCATCCGGTCGTCGAAGATCTTCTGGATGCTTGTCTGGACATCCGGATTGGAGCCGAGGAAGCGGCGGAAATCCGAGGCGTGCAGCACCAGCAACTGGCTGTAGGTGACGGCGATGACGTCGGCCCGGCGCGGTTCGCCCGTCATCAGCGCCATTTCGCCGAAGATGTCGCCGCGACCGAGGGTGACCGGTTCGCCCGGCAGGATGACCTCGACGGCGCCCGACGAGATGAAAAACACCGCGTCGCCCCGCTCGCCCTTGCGCACCAGCTTGTCGCCCGGCACGGCGATCACCGGCCGCGCGAGGCGGCCCAGACGCTCGGCCTGGTCCGGGGCCAGATCGCGGAACAGATCGATGCGGCGCATCAGCTCGCCCGGCTTCAGGCCCAGGTCGAGCCGTGGCCGCGCCTCCGTCGCCCCCCGGCGCTTGCGCAGGCGCCGGCTTAGATCCTCATAGAGTTCCTGGCCGATCAGGCCCTCGTCATACAGGCCGCGATAGGCCTGGAATTCCTGCCTGAGCGCCGTCTGTTCCAGGATCCGGCGTTCCAGCGCCGCCAGATATTCCGGATATTGCGCCTGCAACGCGTCCAGCATGCGCCGGGTCCGGTCGCGCCGGATCGCCAGGATGTCGTTGATGATCTGCAGCAGGCGGTCGTCCAGGAACCGCGACAGTTTCTGTCCGATGAAGCGGGCCAATTCGTCGAGCAGCATGCGGGTGACCAGCAGGCGCTCGAACCGTTCGGCGAGGCGTCCGGCCAGCGGCGTTTCGACCCGCAGGTACCGATGCAGGAGGTGTGCGCAGCGGAATCCGAAGGTCGGCCGGCCGATCCGCTTCACCGCCTGGATATAGCCGCTGCGGCCGTCGATTCGCGCGGCATCGACCATGCCGTCGGCGCCGCGCAGCAGCGCCTCGACCGTCCGGCGCGATGCCGTGCCCTCCGCATGGTGGTTGAGCACCAGGCGCCGCTCGTGACTGGCGAGCGCCACCAGCGCGATGGCCAGCCGATCGCGCTCCAGGACCTCGGCCCGCTCGCCGTCGAGACCGGCGACCCGCTTCTGCCGCCGTTGGCTGGCACTCTCGATCCGCGTCGAATAACGCGCGAGCGTCTCTGCGGCGACCGCCTCGCTCATCCGGTAGTCGACTGCGGTCGTCGCCAGCGAATCGCGCAGATCGGCGAGCGACAGGGCCACGACATTGTCGCGTAGCGCCTCGTCGCGCGGGCTCAACCGGTCGAGCTTCAGCAGGCGGATGATGCCGCGGAGCGTCGTGCCGTTGACGAACAGCGTGAACAGCACGAAGCCGGTCGCCAGCACGGCGACGAAGCGTTTGACTTCGGGGTCGAGCCCGGCATCCTCCGTCACCGCCAGCGCCAGAGCCACGGTGACCGCCCCGCGCAAGCCGCCCCAGGTGATGACCAGCTTGTAGGCGGTCGAAACCGGGGCGCTCAGCTTCAGCCAGGTCAAGGGCGGCAGCACGCCGAACAGCACGACGACACGGGCGACCAGCGCCGCCCCCAGGGCGACGGCCAACAGCAGCAGGTCTTTCCGGCCGACGTCGATCAGCAGGGTCGGCACCAGAATGGCGGCCAGGATGAAGATGAAGGACCCGGCCCAGAACGCGAGCTGTTCCCACAGCTCGTTCAGGAAGGTCCAGTTGAACGGCGACATGCGCGAGAGCGCGGTCGACCCGAACGTGATGCCGGCGGCGACCACGGCCACGACGCCCGAGACGTGCAGTTCCTCTTCCCCCAGGATGAAGACCAGATAGGGCAGCGCCAGCGTCAGGGTCATTTCGGCCGCCCGGTCGCCATGCAGCAGCGGCAGGCACGCGGTCACGAACCGTGCCGCCGCGGCGCCCAGCAGGATGCCGCCGCCGAAATTCACCACGAATTGTGCAACGGCGGAGCCCCATTCGACATGGCCGCCGGATTTCAAGAGGCCGATCAGAATGGTGAAGATCGCGATCGCCGCCGCGTCGTTCAGCAGGCTCTCGCCCTCGACCAGGCGCGTGAGCCGCGCCGGCGCGCCCAGATCGCGAAAGATCGCCACGACCGCGGCCGGATCGGTCGTGGCGACGATCGAGCCCAGCAGCAAGGCTGGAATGAGCGGCTGGCCCGACAATTCCGACAGGGTCCAGCCGATGAGGCCGGTCGTCACCAGTACGGCCAGCACCGCCAGCATCAGGATCGGCGCCGCGTCTTCGAGCAGCCGCCGGATATCGATGCTGATCGAGGCCTGGAACAGCAGGATCGGCAGGAAGCAATCGAGGAACACGGACGAGGTCACCGGCGGCTCGGCGAACGGCCGGGCCATGGCGTCGAACGCGGAGATGCCGGGCAGGTTCAGCACCAAGGACGCACCGCCGCCGATCGCCGTGCCGACGAGCGCCAGCAGCACGGTCGTCGGCAGGCCGAAGCGCCCCGCGAGCGGCTGTACGACACTGACGACCAGAAGCAGGCTGGCGACCGCAAGAACGATGGTGGCAACGTCTGTCGGGTACAGGACGGGATCTCCGGGCAGGCGAAAAGAACGCAAGGCAGTATCCGCAAGCCCGGCATCCTCGGATATGATGATGGCAGACCCGGGACGGAATGGGAAAAAAAGCGATGGTGCCGGCTTGCGTCTGCAATCTGTTGTTACAGAAAGCTGGGAGTTAGTCATCGCGCCGCTGAAAACGGGTGCTATAGGAGCAACATGCGAGACGGGCTGGCCGGGATGCGTGGCCGGCCGTCCTCGTATCTAGAGGAGCGCGGCCCAAAGGTTAGCGCGCCGACCGTATAAGGGACATCATGCGCTTTAAGTGGATCCTCATCCTCGCCGTGATCGCCGTCGTCGGCGGCGCGTATTACCATTACCGTGAGGGCGAAAAGACGATCGCCGCGGGGCGCGCTCGCGGAGGCTCCGGCGGTCCTTCGGAGGGTCCGCCAGGCGGCCCCGGTGGCCGGCGAATGATGAGCGCGCTCAGCAACGACCCGATCCCGGTCGTGGTCGGTGCGGTCGACCAGGGCGACGTTCCGCTCTACCTGTCGGGACTCGGCACGGTCCAGGCCTACAATACCGTCTCGATCAAGAGCCGGGTCGACGGCCAGCTGATCAAGCTCCTGTTCAAGGAAGGCCAGGATGTGAAGACCGGCGACGTGCTGGCGATCATCGATCCGCGCCCCTACGATGCCCAGTACAGGCAGGCGCTCGCGACCAAGGCCAAGGACGAGGCGCAGCTGGCGAACGCGCGCAAGGATCTGGTCCGCGACCAGGGGCTGGTCGGCAAGCAGTTCGTCAGCCCGCAGACGCTGGATACCCAGCAGGCGCTGGTCAACCAGTACGTGGCGCAGGTCGCGTCCGATCAGGCGACGGCGGACTACAGCAAGACCCAGCTCGACTACACCAGCATCACCTCGCCGATCGACGGGCGCACCGGCATCCGCAACGTCGATATCGGCAACATCGTCCATGCGTCCGACAGCACGGCCCTGGTCACCATCACCCAGATCCACCCGATCACGGTCATCTTCACGCTGCCGGCCGACAATCTGCCGTCGGTCGCCAAGGGGCTGGGCGCCGGCAATCTCGCGGTGATCGCCTATGGCCGCGACAACACCACGGCGCTGGGCCGGGGCACGCTCGAGCTGGTCGACAATCAGATCGATCAGACGACTGGCATGGTCAAGCTGAAGGCGACCTTTCCGAACGAGGATGGCGCGCTCTGGCCGGGCCAGTTCGTCAACGCGAGCGTGCTGGTCTCGACCCGCCACAACGGCCTGACGGTGGCGTCGACCGTGGTGCAGCACGGGCCCAAGGGCGATTTCGTCTGGGTCGTGAAGCCGGACAAGACGGTCGAGATGCGCGACGTCACGGTCGCCCAGACCCAGAACAACGTGGCGCTGATCGACAAGGGCCTGGCCGCGAACGAACAGGTCGTGGTCGACGGGCAATATCGCCTGCAGAACGGCAGCAAGATCGAGACGGGCACGCAGGATGCGCCGCCGACCGCCGACGGCGCCAAGGGCGAGCGCCAGAAGAGCGAACGTAAAAGCGGCAAGGCCGAAAAGAGCGGGGCGGACCCGGCGTGAACGTTTCCCACCCCTTCATCCTCCGGCCGATCGCCACGACGCTCCTGATCATCGGGGTGGTGCTGCTGGGCGGGTTGGGTTATCGGCTGCTGCCGGTGGCGGCATTGCCCTCGGTCGATTTTCCGACGATCCAGGTGGTGACCAGCTATCCGGGCGCCGCACCCGAGATCATGGCCTCGTCGATCACCACGCCGCTCGAACATCAGCTGGGCACGATCTCGGGCCTGACCTCGATGAGTTCGACCAGCTCGTTCGGCACCAGCCAGATCACGCTGCAGTTCGATCTGGGCCGCGACATCGACAGCGCCGCCCAGGACGTGCAGTCGCAGATCAACGCGGCCGCCGGCATCATACCCTCCTCGAAGCTGCCCAATCCGCCGACTTACAGCAAGGTCAACCCGGCCGATACGCCGATCCTGATCCTGGCGCTGACCTCGGATACCCTGCCGCTCCGCACGGTCAACGACTATACCGACACGGTCGTGGCCCAGAAGCTGAGCCAGGTCGACGGCGTCGGCGTGGTCACGATCGAGGGCGGCCAGAAGGAAGCCGTCCGTATCCAGATCAACCCGACCCAGGTCGCCAATCTGGGGCTGGCGCTCGACGACATCCGCACCGCCGTCTCGTCCTCGACCGTCGATCTGGCCAAGGGCTCGATCGACGGGCTGCGCCAATCCTTCCAGATCGGCGCCGACGATCAGCTGTTCGATGCCGAGGGCTACCGCAACCAGATCCTGGCCTATCGCAATGGCGCGCCGATCCGGCTCAGGGATGTGGCGTCCGTGATCGACGGGGTCGAGAACGACAAGCTGGCCGGCTGGTACAACGGCAAGCCGGCGGTGATCCTCGACATCCAGCGCCAACCCGGCGCCAACATCATCGAGACGGTCGCGTCGATCCGCAAGCTGATGCCCAAGCTGCAGGCGGCCCTGCCGCCGTCGATCAAGATCGACGTGCTGACCGACCGGACGCTCACCATCCGCGCCTCGGTCGCCGACGTGCAGTTCACGCTGCTCTTGACCATCGCGCTGGTCGTGATGGTCATCTTCCTGTTCCTGCGCAAATTCTGGGCGACGATCATCCCGAGCGTCACCCTGCCGGTCTCGCTGATCGCGACCTTCGGCATCATGTCGCTCGCAGGATTCAGCCTCGACAATCTCTCGCTCATGGCGCTGACCATCGCCGCCGGCTTCGTGGTCGACGACGCGATCGTCATGATCGAGAACATCGTGCGTTATATCGAGGCGGGCGAGACGCCGCTCGATGCGGCGCTCAAAGGGGCGAAGCAGATCGGCTTCACCATCATCTCGCTGACGGTCTCGCTCATCGCCGTGTTCATTCCGCTGTTGCTGATGGGCGGCGTGATCGGCCGGCTGTTCCGCGAATTCGCCATCACGCTGAGTGCCGCCGTCGTCATCTCCGCCGTGGTGTCGCTGACGCTGACGCCGATGATGTGCGCGCAATTGCTGAAGCCCGAGGACCCGAACCATCGGCCGGGCGCGCTGTTCGGCTGGAGCGAGCGGTTCTTCGACTGGATGCGCGACGGCTATGACAGCGGGTTGCGCTGGGTGCTGCGCCATCAGACGCTGACGCTTCTCTTCAGCGTGCTGACCCTCGCCGTGACCGTGCTGCTCTATATCGAAGTGCCCAAGGGCTTCCTGCCGCAGCAGGATACCGGCCTGATCGTCGGCGTGAGCGATGCGGCGCAGGATATCTCGTTCAACGGCATGGCCCAGCGCCAGCAGGCGATCGCGGCCGAGGTCGCGAAGGACCCGGACGTGACCGCGGTCGACAGCTTCGTCGGCACCGGCACGGTCAACACCACGCCGAACAGCGGCCGGCTCTACATCAATCTGAAGCCGCGCGACCAGCGCACGGCGTCGGCCGACCAGATCATCGAGCGGCTGAAGCGCCTGGTCGGCGGCGTGCACGGCATCACGCTCTATATGCAGTCGGTCCAGGATATCCAGATCGACAACCGCCTGTCGCGCACCCAATACCAGTACACGCTGCAGGACGCGAATGTCGCCGAGCTGGGCCAGTGGGTGCCGAAGCTGGTCGCCGAAATGCGCAAGCAGCCCGAGCTGGCCGATGTCGCGAGCGATCAGCAGAATGCCGGCTTGCAGGCATTGGTGAAGATCGATCGCGACGCGGCGGCGCGGCTCGGCGTCAGTATGCAATCGATCGACGACACGCTCTACGATGCCTTTGGTCAACGCCAGATCGCGACGATCTACACCCAGCTCAATCAGTATCACGTCATCCTGGGCATCGATCCGGCGTTCCAGAAGGACATGAACGGGCTCGACAAGATCTATGTCCAGGCGACCAACGGCACGTTATCGACCGGCACCCAGCTGTCGAGCGGCGTGGTCGCCAGCACGACGCCGACCTCGAACGGCAGCCAGACCACCAGCAATGTCGCGACCACGACCTCGCTCAACAGCGGCAAGGGTACCGAGGTGCCGCTCTCCGCGGTCGCGACCATCGTGACCCAGCTGGCGCCGCTGGTCGTGACCCATCAGGGACTGTTCCCGGCCACGACGCTGTCGTTCAACGTGCCGGCGGGCACCTCGCTCGGCGCGGCGCTGACCGCGATCCAGCGCTCGGAACAGGCGATCGGCCTGCCCGAGACGATCGCGACCGGCTTTGCCGGCAGCGCCGCCGAATTCCGCGCGTCGCTCGACAGCGAGCTGGGGCTGATCCTGGCGGCGATCGTGACGGTCTATATCGTGCTGGGCGTGCTCTATGAGAGCTACATCCACCCGATCACCATCCTGTCGACCCTGCCCTCGGCCGGCGTCGGCGCGCTGTTGTCGCTGATGCTGTTCCATCAGGACTTGAGCGTGATCTCGCTGATCGGCATCATCCTGCTGATCGGCATCGTCAAGAAGAACGCGATCATGATGATCGACTTCGCGCTCGATGCCGAACGGCAGGGCATGAGCGCCGAGCAATCGATCTACCAGGCCTGCCTGCTGCGCTTCCGACCGATCATGATGACGACCATGGCGGCGCTGCTGGGGGCGCTGCCCTTGGCCATCGGCAGCGGGACGGGATCGGAACTGCGCCGGCCGCTCGGCATCGCCATCGTCGGCGGGTTGATCGTCTCGCAGTTCCTGACGCTCTATACCACGCCGGTGATCTATCTGTTCTTCGAGCGCGTGCGGCTCGCCGTCGGACGCCGGCTCCGGACCAAGGTCGAGCGGCGCCAGCAGCTGCCGCTGCCGTTCAACGCCATCCGCGATCCGGATGCGGCCGAGTAAGGCCGATGGGTATTTCCGAGCCCTTCATTCGCCGGCCGGTCGCGACGGTACTGCTCGCCGTCGGCGTCATGCTGCTGGGTATCGTGGCCTATCGGCAATTGGCCGTGGCGTCGTTGCCGAACGTCGATCTGCCGATCATCCGCGTGTCGGCCAACCTGCCCGGCGCCGATCCCGAGACCGTGGCCGCCTCGCTCGCGACCCCGCTGGAGCGACAGCTCGGCACGATCTCGGGCCTGACCCAGATCACCTCGGTCAATACGCTCGGCAGCACCATGATCATGCTGCAGTTCGAGCTCAGCCGGAATGTCGACACCGCCGCCCGAGACGTGCAGGCGGCGATCAACGCCTCGGTCCAGAACCTGCCGCAGGACCTGCCGCGCCTGCCGACGTTCTTCAAGGCGAACCCCTCGGCCTTTCCGATCCTGACCCTGGCGCTGACCTCGGACACGCTGCCGCCGGGCAAGATCTACGACTATGCCGATACGGTCGTGGCCCAGAAGCTGTCGCAGCTCGAAGGCGTGTCCGAGGTCGACATCAACGGTGCCGAGAAGAGCGCCGTGCGCGTCGAGGTCGACCCGGCCGCGCTCGCCAACATGAAGCTGGCCTTGTCGGACGTCAGCACGGCGATCCAGTCGGCCAATGTCGACGGGCCCAAGGGCAGCATCCAGGGCGACGACCGGGCGCTGATGATCACGGCGACCGATCAGCTGTTCACCGCCGAGGATTGGGGCAACATCGTCATCGCGTGGCGCAACGGCGCGCCGGTCCGCCTGAAGGATGTCGCCAAGGTCAATGACGGCGTCGCCAACACCAAGCTTGCCGGCTGGTTCGGCGACGAGCGCGGCATCGTCATCTCGATCCGCAAGAAGCCTGATGCCAATACGGTGGAGACGGTCGACCGCATCATGGCGACCCTGCCGCTGTTGAAGCGCTGGATGCCGCCGTCGGTGCAGGTCCATGTTACCGCCGATCGGACGCGCATGATCCGGGCGGCGATCGCGGACGTGCAATTCACCATGCTGCTGACGATCGGCCTGGTCGTGCTGGTGATCGCGCTGTTCCTCCGGCGCTTCTGGGCGACCATGATCCCCAGCGTCACCATTCCGGTCTCGCTGTTGGCGACATTCGCGGTCATGTACGCATTTCGCTACAGCCTGGATAATCTGTCGCTGATGGCGCTGATCGTCGCGGTCGGTTTCGTGGTCGACGACGCGATCGTGATGATCGAGAACATCACCCGCCTGATCGAGGAAGGCCACACGCCGGTCGAGGCGGCGATCCGTGGGTCGCGGCAGATGGGCTTCACCATCGTCTCGATCACCATCTCGCTGATCGCGGCCCTGATCCCGATCCTGTTCATGCCGGGCATCTTCGGCCTGTTCTTCCGCGAATTCGGCGTCACCCTGTGTGCGGCGATCCTGATGTCGGCGGTCGTGTCGCTGACGCTGACGCCGATGATGTGCGCGAAGTTCCTGTCGATCGGCAATGTGAATGCCGCCAACGGGCCCTTCGGCCGGGCATGCGAGCGGGTGCTCGAACGGACGATCGACGGCTATATGGAATCGTTGGTTTGGGCGCTGCGCCATCGCTGGCTGATGCTCGCCGTTACCGTCGGGGCCGCCGTCGGCACGATCCTGCTGTTCGGCGCGGTGCCCAAGGGGGCGCTGCCGACCCAGGATACCGGCGTCATCCGGGGGGCGACGCAAGCGCCGCCCGACATTTCCTTCGCCGCGATGAGCGACCGGCAGCGCGCCGCCGTGGCCGTGATCGAGCGGGATCCGGCGGTCGAAAGCATCACCTCCAACATCGGCTCGAACGGCTTCCAGGGGCTGAACAACGGCAGCATCACCGTCAATCTGGTCGAACCGAGCCGGCGCCCGCGCGTCGAGGAGATCATCGAGCGGCTCCGGCCGCAGCTGGAAAAGGTCGACGGCATCCAGACCTTCCTGTCGCCGGTGCAGGATTTCGGCGGCGGCGGCCGGCAGGGCAACGCGCGGTATCAATACACGCTGCATGCCAACGACCTGCCCCTGCTGCAGCATTGGGCCGACGCGATGCGCGAGCGGCTGAAGGCCCTGCCCGAGATCGCCGATGTCAGTACCGACCAGGACAAGGCGGGCCTGCAGGTCAATCTGAAGATCGATCGCGCCCGCGCCGGTCGGCTCGGCGTGACCATGAGCGCCATCGACAACGCGCTCTACAACGCCTTCGGCCAGCGCCAGGTCGCGACGATGTATGGTCCGCTGGACCAGTTCAAGGTCGTGCTCGAAGTCGATCCGAAGTTCCAGGGCGACCTGTCGTCGCTCAGCCGCATCTTCGTGCCCGGGACGAACGCGGCCCAGGTGCCCTTGAGCTTCCTGGTGCAGACCGAGCCGGGGACGGCGCCGGTCCAGCTCAATCACCAGGGCGCCGGTCCCGCCATCACCATCTCGTTCAATACCAAGCTGGACGTGACGATCGGCGACGCGATGGCCGCGATCAAGAAGGCGGAGGCCGCGGCGATCTTCCCTGAAGGCGTCGGCGCCACGTTCGAGGGCGACGCGCGCGACGCGCAGGATTCCAACAATTCCATGCCGCTGCTGCTGGTTGGCGCGGTGATCGCGGTCTATGTCGTGCTGGGCATGCTGTATGAAAGCTATGCTCATCCGCTGACGATCCTGTCGACCATCCCCTCGGCCAGCCTGGGCGCATTGCTGGCGCTGATCGTCACCCACACCAGCCTGTCGATCATCGCGATGATCGGCATCATTCTGCTGATCGGCCTGGTCAAGAAGAACGCGATCATGATGGTGGATTTCGCGCTGGACGCGGAACGGCGCCAGGGCCTGACGCCGGAACAATCGATCCTGCAGGCGGCGCGGCAGCGCTTCCGCCCGATCACCATGACGACGCTGGCCGCCGTGTTCGGCGCGCTGCCGATCGCCATGGGCCATGGGGCGGGGTCCGAGATCCGCCAGCCGCTGGGCATCACCATCATCGGCGGCCTGCTGGTGTCCCAGGCGCTGACGATCTACACCACGCCCGTGGTCTATCTGTTCATCGACCGCCTGCGCCGGCGCAAGACCCGCCGGCAGCCGAGCATGGCGGTGCCGGCGGAGTAGCTCGGGCGGGCCTTAAATTCAGGCGGGGCCGTGGCGGGTCATCTGGCCTTGTTCGAAATCGCAGCTGTAGAGCTTGGCATCGATGATGTTGGGATCGACCGGTTGCGCCTCGAGCCGGATCACGATCGCGTCGCCGAAATTCGTCACCGACGGGCCGCCAAGCGGGGCGACCGGCAGCCCGCCCAGCGACTTCATGAATTCCGCCCGGCATTTGGCGACCAGCGGCTCGGCCGCGGCGGCAGTGTTCTGGGACGACAGTGCCGCGGCACTCGGCCGGCTCGGCGGCGGCTGGCAGCCGGCGAGCAGCAGGGCGGGCGCGAACAGAAACGGCATGAGGTAACGCAAAGCGCAGGCTCCCGGCAGGCGGTACGAAACGATGCCGAGAGACTAGCCGCCACCGCTGCCGGTTGCGAGGAGCTTCGCGTCCGTCGCGCGGCAAATCACGTCCCGCGCGGCTTCGCGCGCGCGGTCGGCGGTGCTTCCAGCGGATTTTCCGGCCAGGGATGGCGCGGGTAGCGGCCGCGCAGGTCCGCGCGTACCGCCTTGTAGGACCCGGCCCAGAAGCCGCCGAGATCGCTCGTCACCTGGATCGGGCGGCGGGCCGGTGACAGCAGATGCAGCTTCAGGCGCACCCGGCCGCCGGCGATGGCCGGAGTCTCGGCGAGCCCGAACATCTCCTGCAGCTTGACCGCCAGGATCGGCGTGTCGTCGGCGCCGTAGTCGATGGCGATGCGCGAGCCCGACGGCACGGTGACATGGGTCGGCGCCAGGCGGTCCAGCGCCTGCTGCTGGTGCCAGTCGAGCCGATTGCGCAGCAGGGCCAGCAGATCGATGGTGGCGAGGTCGCCCAGGCTGCGCTTGCCGTCGAGTGCGCCGGCCAGCCAATCGTCGAGCGCGCCGGCCAGGCTGGCATCGTCGAGCGCCGGCCAGTCGCCCGCCGGCCCGTCGAGGCGTGCCGCGAAACCGACGCGATGGCGAAAACTCTCGGCCGCCGCGGTCCAGGGCAGGACCTGGAGCCCGGTCTGGCGGATGCCGTCGATCAGCGCGGCGGTGACCGCCTCCGGCTTGGGTTTGGCCAGCGGGGCGTCGCCCAGGACGAGGGCCCCCAGCCGACGGCGGCGACGGGCCTGGACCGAGCGGGTCGTCGGCTCGAACACGACCTCGTCGTCGGTGCGGATGCGGCTGCCCAGCGCCAGTTCGAGCTCGCTCTCGCTCAAGGGGGCGGCCAACCAGATGCGGGCGTCGGGCGCCTGACCGTCCAAATCGGCGACGGCCAGGAATTCGGCGCCGGCGAGCGGGTCCTGCTCCGGCAGATAGGCGCCCTGGCCGCCCGACAGGCGGAAGCGGCCGGTCTCGGCCCGCCGCTTGGCGATGCGGTCAGGGTACGCCAGCGCCAGGACGGCACCGGCGCCGGCCGGATCGACCGGCCCCCAGGGCAGATCGATCTGCCGCGCCAGCCGCCGGGCGATCTCCCGGGCTCGACGGGCGGCGTCGTTGCCGGCGGGGCGTTCGATCAGTTCCAGCCGGGAGCGCAGGTCGGCGTCGCGTCCGGCGATGTCGCGTTCGCTCAGCGCCGCCGCAATGGCCGTGGCGAGCACGCCGTCGCCCTGGTCGGCCGCCGCCAGGACCATATGGGCCAGTCGCGGCGCCAGGCCCAGCGCAGCCATCCGCCGGCCGTGGCCGGTCAGTCGTCCGTCGCTATCGAAGGTGCCCAGATCCGCCAGCAGGCGCCGCGCGTTCGCGAAGGCGGCCGGGTTGGGTGGATCGAGCAGGCGAAGCGCGCCCGCGTCGGCCAAGCCCCATTGCGCCAGTTCGAGCGCCAGCGGTGCCAGATCGGCGATGGCGATCTCCGGCTCGGCCCGGGGTGCCAGCGCCTTGTGCTGCGTCTCGGGCCACAGCCGCCAGGCGATGCCCGGCTCGGTGCGGCCGGCACGACCGGCGCGCTGGGCGGAGGCCGCTTGCGAAACCTTGCCGGTCTCGAGCCGCACCATTCCGGTGCGCGGATCATAGCGGGAACCGCGGGCGAGGCCGGCGTCGATCACCTGGCGGACGCCATCGATGGTCAGGCTGGTCTCGGCGATCGAAGTGGCCAGCACGATCTTGCGGCGCCCGGGCGGTGCCGGCGACAGCGCCTTGTCCTGGGCGCCCGGATCCAGATCGCCATAGAGCGGCAGAAGATCGATCTGGGGCCCAAGGCGCCGCGCCTCCAGCAGGCGCTGAACCCGCCGGATCTCGCCGCCGCCCGGCAGAAACACCAGCAGGCCGCCGGGCTCCCGCAGCGCCAGATCGACGGCGTCGGCCACTGCCTCGGCCAGGCGGTTGGGTGCGGGTGCTGCCAGATGGCGGATCTCGACCGGATAGGCCCGGCCCTCGGAGGTGATCACCGGGGCATCGCCCATCAGGGCCGCGACCGGCCCGGCGTCGAGGGTCGCCGACATGGCGATCAGGCGCAGTTCGGGCCGTAGGCCGCTCTGGGCGTCCAGCGTCAGCGCCAGTCCCAGGTCGGTCTCCAGGCGGCGCTCGTGAAACTCGTCGAACAGCACCGCGCCGATGCCGTCCAGATCCGGCGCATCCTGGATCATGCGGGTGAAGACGCCGTCGGTTACGACCTCGATCCGGGTTCGGCGCGACACGCGTGTTTCCAGCCGCACGCGATATCCCACGGTCTCGCCGACCGTCTCGCCCAGCAGGTCGGCCATCCGTCGGGCGGCGGCGCGCGCCGCGAGCCGGCGCGGCTCCAGCATCACGATCTTGGCCTGGCCGAGCCAGGCCTGGCTCAACAGCGCCAACGGCACGCCGGTGGTCTTGCCGGCGCCGGGCGGCGCCTGCAGCACTGCGTTGGAGCCGCGCGCCAGCGCCGCCAGCAAGGCGGGCAGGGCTTCGCGGATCGGCAGGTCGGGGGGCAGCAGGCCGGCGGGATCGTTCATGACCGGAGCGTCATCGGCGCAACGGGCCCCCGCGGTCAAGAAGCCTTCTTGAACTTCTTCAGCTTCATGACATAGCCGATGATTTCGGCGACCGCCTTGTAATGCTCCGGCGGGATTTCCTCGTCGATCTCGACCGTGGCGTAGAGCGCGCGGGCGACCGGCGGATTCTCGATGATCGGCACGTCATGCTGGGCCGCCAGCTCGCGGATTTTCTTGGCCACGAAATCGACGCCCTTGGCCACGACGCGCGGCGCGCCGCTCGTGCCCATCTCGTATTGCAACGCGACCGCGAAATGGGTCGGGTTGGTGATGATCACCGACGCCTTGGGCACCGACGCCATCATGCGCTTGCGGGCCCGGGTCATCCGGATCTGCCGCATGCGACCCTTGATATGCGGGTCGCCGTCGGCGTTCTTGTGTTCGTCCTTCACTTCCTGCTTGGTCATCTTCAGACCCTGCAGGGTCGACCATTTCTGATAGAAATAGTCGAGCAGCGCGATCGAGCCGATCGCCAGCAGCACGCCGATCATCAGCTGCAGCAGGATGTGCAACAGCTCCCGCGTCAACGCGATCGGTTCGAGGCCGGTCAGCAGCTCGATCTTCATCAGTTCGGGCGAGACATAGCTGTAGGCGACGGCGCCGACGATCACGGCCTTGATCAGGCCCTTGCCGAATTCGATGAACTGCTTGACCGAGAACAGCTTGCCGATGCCGTTCAGCGGATTGAGGAATTTGAGGCTGAAATCGAACTTGCCGGTCGACCAGAGAAAGCCGGCCTGGGCCCAGACGACGACGGCGGCGGCGGCGATCATCAGCAGCAGCGGCAGTGTCAGCGCAAAAGCGAACTTATGGGCGATCTCGCTCAGCAGCGCCTCGAAGCTCGGCTGGGTTCCGACCATGATGCGTTCGGGCTGCTCGATGAAGCGGCGCATCAGGCCCAGCAAGGGGCGCATCGACCAGGGCAGCACCGCATAGAGGGCGAAGGTCATCATGGTCAGCAGGACGACCGTCGACGCGTCCTTGGACATGGCGACCTGACCGCGGTCGCGGGCTTGGCTGACCCGTCTGCCGGTTGGGTCTTCTGTCCTGGAGTCCTGGTCGTCGGCCATCGATGCTCCGGTCGGGGATCGGCGCGGCCGAACCGCGGATTTCCACACTATGTCTCTGATAGGGTTAACGAATCCGTAAGGTGCGACCGCCCGCTACCCACGGCTGCTTCAGTTCTGGTTGATATGGGATTTTAACGAATTGAAATCGGTAACGGCAGTGAATTTAAAATGGCTAATACAAGCTCAAACCATGATTTGATCCCAAACGGCTCGGAATAATCGTCGATTTTTATTGTTGATCTGGGCAGTGCGACTCTCGGTCGTTAAGGCTCGTGGTGTTAACCAACAGCCTCCACTTGACATCTTCGGCGCGGCGCGTATTATGAGCTACCCCCGAAGGAGTGTTTGCAAAATGTCAAGCATTTCCGTCCAGCCAAGCTCGGGGCTGACGGTTGCGTCGCCGGTAAAGCCCGGTCCCAGCACAGCCGAAACAGCCTCGACCAGTGAGACGGCTAAAAGCCTGTCGACGGCGCAAGGCAAAGCGTCCGCCTTGTATCCCAGTCCGATCGAAGCGATCGATCCGGCAACCAGTCAGCTCGTAATCGAATATCGCAACAGCACGACCGGTGACGCGGAGTATCAAACCCCGTCCAAGGCGCAGCTGCGGCTTTATCAGGTCAGCCAATCACGGGTCGAAGTGCCCGGACAGACGCCGACGAGCCCGGCGCCGGAAGTTGCCGCCAGTTCGAAAGCGTAAGCACGGTCCAGGCGATCGATCGGGACGCCTGTCCTGATCGCTTAAGAGGCAGACTTCGATCGCGCGGCCCCGGGCTCCGCGATGGTCTCCGGCTCGCGCCCGCACCGGGCGCCGCTCGACCGCGATGCCGGTCCGACGGCCTCCGGCGACCGAATCCTCCCGTTTCGACGATCGGACGCGCGCGGGACTTCCCGGCGACCCCATCGGTTTGCTCTAATGGCCAGCGAGGACGGGAGCCATCCCCGTCGGCTTCTGCTGGAAGGTACGTTCAAGTCATGCCCGGGCGTCTGCTGCTGCTGACCGGCGAGTTCGAAGCCGGCATTCTGTTGCCGTTCTTCACGCGGCACGCGCCCGAGGCGCGGATCGAGGCGGTCCATCTGGGCACTCAGCTCGAGGCCGCCATCCTGGCGGGGACCGAGGACACGCGGCTGCTCGCTTTCTGCACCAGCGTCATCGTGCCGACCGCCTTGCTGGGCTTGTTGCCCGGCCCCTCCTACAACATCCATCCGGGTCCGCCGACCTTCCCCGGGCGTCATCCGGAATGCTGGGGCGCCTACCACGGCGCCGTCCGCTTCGGCTCGACCCTGCATGAGATGGCGCCGCGCGTCGACGAGGGCCCGATCGTCGATGTGCAATGGTTCGAGATGGAAACGGGCGGCGGCCAGGCCGCCTACGGCATGCGGGCCTATCAGGCGGCGATCCAGCTGATGATCCGCTGGGCGCCGTGGCTGATCAACGACGACCGGCCGTTGCCGCGCTCGACCGATCGTTGGAGCGGGACCAAGACGCGGCGGGCCGACCTCGAAGCCATGTGCCGGGTGACGCCCGATATCGATGCGGCGGAGTTCGAACGCCGGCGGCGGGCCTTCGCCGAGCAGCCGGGGGGGCGCATGAGCGTCCTGCTGCATGGCCGGGAGTTTCACTATGAAGTGCCGCCGGAAGCGCCGACGGCACCGAGGTTGGGAGATTAGGCGCTGACGCCGCGATCCGCCGCGGCCTGGCGGTCGCGCTCGGCCTTCTGTTCCGGCGTGAGGTCGGTGCCGAGCAGGCCGGCCGCGATGTTGCGGTTGATGTTGATCAGGACTTCCAGCTTTTCCGACGTCGGCGACGCCAGCAGATCGACCGAGCGCTTGTCGACGAAATTGGACAGGTTGAGCAGGCCCTCGCGAATGTTGCGCGGCGTCTGGCAATCCGGATCGGCCTGTTCCGCCTGGATGATGGTCCAGAGCCGCCAGTTCAGGCGGACGGCATCCAGCACCTCCTCGCGCGGCGTCCCGGGCGGCATGACGGCCGCCATTTTCCGCGCGGTGGTGGTCAAGCCCCAGGCCAGGGTCTGTTCCGGACTGGCGTGTTCCATCGCCATCGTCTGCTGCTTCGCGTATCCGGTCTTCATCGCCGATCCTCTACCAAATCCTCGTCTCGTCGGATGTCCGCCGGGGCGGCATCCAGATCGCCTAAACCCGGATCGTCGACACAGGGTCTCATGAGGCTGCCCGTGCTTTGCGGCGGCCGATCATACCGCTGAGGCTGCCGACGATACGCTTCACGTCGGCCTGGGTCATGCCGACGAACAGCGGGAGCGACAAGGTGCGCCGATAATAGCCGTCGGCGCCGGCCAGCACGAGGCCGGGATCGATCCGGGCATAATAGGGCTGCCGATGAACCGGGATGTAATGGACCTGGGTCCCGATCCCCTGCTCCCGCAACCGGTTCATCACCTGGGCGCGTTCGATCCCGGTGCCGTCGAAATCGATCAGAACGCTGTAGAGATGCCACGCCGGCATCGAAAAGCGACTGCGCCGGATCGGTTGAATTTCATCGCCCAAGGCGCCGATCAGATCGTCGTAGCGGCTAGCCAGCGCACGGCGCTCCTCGACGAAGTGATCCAGACGGTCGAGCTGGCTCAGCGCCAGGGCGGCGTGAATGTCGGACAGGCGATAGTTCCAGCCGATCTGCGGCATCTCGTAGTACCACGGGTTCGCGTTGCCGGCCTGGTCGAAGGCCAGCTCCGCGATCTCGAACTCCTGGGCGTCGCGCACCATGCCGTGCGAGCGCAACCGCTCCAGGCGGCGGGCGAGCGCCGGGTCGTTGGTCGTGACCGCGCCGCCTTCGCCGGCCGCGACGGTCTTGACCGGATGGAACGACAGAACGGCCATGTCGGACAGGCGGCAACTGCCGACCGCGGCGGCCGAGCCGTCGCCGCAGGCGTGATAGGCGCCGATGGCGTGACAGGCATCCTCGACCACGGCGCAATCATGCCGCTGCGCCAGCTCGGACAGACCGGCCATGTCGGCACATTGGCCGGCCAGATGGACCGGAAACACCGCGCGGACGCGCAAGCCCGCCGCGGCGGCCCGGGCGAAAGCCTGGTCCAGATCCTCCGGCCGCATCAGGCCGTTGTCCGGATCGACATCGGCGAACACCACCTCGGCACCGACCATGCGCACCGCATTGGCGGTGGCGAGAAATGTCACCGACGGCACGATCGCCGCATCGCCGGGCCCCAGGCCCAGCGCCAGGCAAGCCAGGTGCAGGGCCGCGGTGCCGCTGGAATTGCTGACGGCGAAGCGGACCCCCAATTTGGCCGCCAGCGCCGCTTCGAACGCGGCGACCTTGGGGCCTGTCGTCAGATAGTCGCTCTTCAGCACATCCACGACCGCCGCGATATCGGCCTCATCGATCGCCTGTCTGCCGTAGGGCAGGAAAGCGCCGCGCGGGTCGGTTCCGGTCATTCGATCGTCTCGGCCATCAACCGCTTCAGACGATCGCCGTCGAGCCAGTCCTGGTTAGTGTCCGAGGCATAACGGAAACCCTCGGCGACCGACTTGGCGCCGGATTTCAGATAGGTCTCGCGCTCCCAGAAATTGAAGGCGGGCTCGACGACATAGCGGTCGGGCAGTTCCAGCGTCAGGCGCGAATCATCATCGGTCACCATGACCTCGTGCAGCTTCTCGCCGGGCCGGATGCCGATCTCGCGGATCGGCAGCTCCGGCGCCATGCAGGCCGCCAGATCGGTCATGCGCATGCTGGGGATCTTGGGCACGAAAATCTCGCCGCCGCGCATCATGGCGATCGACGAGGCGACGAAATCGACGCCCTGCTGCAGAGTGATCCAGAACCGGGTCATGCGCGCGTCGGTGATCGGCAGATGGTCGGCGCCCTCGGCGATCATGCGGCGAAACAGCGGAATGACGCTGCCGCGCGAGCCCACGACATTGCCGTAGCGCACGACCGAAAAGCGGGTGCCGATCGATCCCGACAGATTGTTGGCCGCGACGAAGATCTTGTCGGAGGCGAGCTTGGTGGCACCATAGAGATTGATCGGGTTGGCGGCCTTGTCGGTCGACAGCGCCAGCACCTTCTCGATGCCGTTGTTCAGCGCGGCATGGACGACATTCTCGGCGCCGATGATATTGGTGCGGATCGCCTCGAATGGATTATATTCGGCGGCAGGAACCTGCTTCAGGGCCGCCGAATGCACGATGATGTCGGTCTCGCGCGCCGCCAGTTGCAGGCGCTGCCCGTCGCGCACGTCGCCGATGAAGAAACGCATGACGGCGGCGTGCTCGCGGAACTGCTCCTGCATCTCGTATTGCTTGAACTCGTCGCGCGAATAGACGACGACGCGCCGCACGTTCGAACGGTTCAGCAGACTTCTGATGAAGCGCCGGCCGAAACTGCCGGTGCCTCCGGTGACCAGGACCGACTTGTTGTCGAATTCGCGATACGGATCGGACAGTGCCGACATTAATTGGATTCCCAACATGGACTCTGACGCCTCAGCTCCGAGTGTTGCCGGGTAGGGTTAAAACTTCACTGCTTAAGTGCGGCCCTACTTTAAATAGTTGAGCAGGGTGTCATTCAGCACCGACGAGACGACCTTGTAACTGCCCGCAAGCTGGTTCTGCGCGGCCGTAAGCTCGGCTGCGACCGTCGCCGGATCGACTTGGTCGATGCTGGTGATCTGCGAATCCAGCGTGGCCAGCGTCTGGTTGTGCACGGTATTGGCGTTGGCGACGGCGGATTGGGTCAGGCCGTTCTGGTCCTGAAGACTCTGGATGCCGGTGACCCCCGCGACGGCAGTGACCGCGGGGGGGCCAGCGCTGGCCGTAACCGCCGTGACGCCGTTCAGCACGATCCCGATCTCGCTCTTGGCCTGATCGAGATAGGCCTGCTGCTGGCTCTGCAAGGCCGGCGTCATCGGAGAGATGTTGGCGGCGGCGAGCGCGTTCTGCAGCGCGTAAACGAGATGCTGGAACGTCGGGTCGTTCGAGCTGACGCCGTAGCTGGTCGTCTGATTGTTGGCGATCGCCGTCGTTTGCGAAGTGACGGTTTGCGTGGCTGCCGCGACTGTCGTGGCGCTGGGGATTGCCGACGCGTTCAGCGTGCTGGCTTGGCTGTCATAGCCGGGGACCAGAATGGTCGGCGGCGACGTCTGCGGCGAGGGCAGCGTGCCGGGAACCGTCTTCCCGTCTGTGACGGTGAGCGGGGTCACGGTCGGCGGAGTCGTCGCCGGCGACACGAAGCTCGGCACGTTGTTCACATTATTGAGATAGCCGGTCAGATCGCCGACCGGCGCCGTCGTGTACCGTGTCCCGCCATAGAGATAGCGGCCGCCGACCTGGCTGTTGAGCGTGGCGGCGATGTCGACGCTCAGGCTGTTGACCAGCGTCTTCAGATTGGTCGACGAGATCGTGTCGGTCGCGGAAAAGGCATTGAGCGACGCGCTCAGTGACGTGGCGTCGGTCTTGACCTGTCCCAGCGTCGCGTCATAGGCCGACAGGATGGTCTGGGTCTGGGTATTGTTGGAGACGTAGTTCTGCTCCGTCGTCTGCGCGCTTTTCAGGTTCAGCAGCTGGTTCGCCTGTGTCCCGTAGCCCTGCAGATCCTGCGACTTCAGGCCGGTGTCGACCTGATAGGTCAGTTTCGCGATCTGGCTCTGCGAATTCTGCACCAGGGACAGGTTCTGCAGAAAGCTGCTGAGCGAGCTGATGGCACTCATCTGTTCATCTCCTCAGGTTCTTAGCCGACGGCGGTGAGCAGGGTCTGCTCGAGCTGTTGGACGGTCGAAATGATCTTGGCCGCGGCCGAATAGGCGTTCTGCAGCGAGACCAATTGCGCCAGTTGCTGATCCGACGACACGCCGGTGACGTTGCGATAGGCTTGCTGCGCGGCACTGGTGTTCGCGGTCGCCGTGGTCTGATTGCTGGTGGCGGCGGCGGCCTGGCTGCTCTGGCTCGATGCGATCGCGTTGGCGATGCCGAGCACGTTGGTCGAGCCGATCGAAACGCCGCCGGCGTTGAAACTGTTCGTGGTCGCGGTGAAGGTCTTGGCGACATTGACCGCGATGCTGGGCGTGGCCGCGATCAGCGATGCGAGCGTCGTGGAGTTGACATTGACGGAGAGCGTGAAGCGATCGTTCGCACCGCCCGTCGTGCCGGTAAAGAAATCACTGCCGGCGGTCGCGGTGGGGTTAAAAGCTGTCTGAAACGCGGTCGGGTTGGCGGGATTGTAGAGCAGGTCGGCCAAGCTGTTCAGCTGAGCCCGAAGATTGCCGAGCACGCCGGTGCCGTTTGCCGTCTGGTTGACGCCGCCGGTGATGCTGGTGAGGTCGGTGTGGATCGCACCCGAGGTGACGGCGCTGTTGAGCGAGGCCTGGGTAGGGTCGCTGGCGAGATACAGGGTGTTCGTGCTGCTATTATAGGCGAGCGGGCTTGTCGTGCTTCCGGTAACCAGCGTAGTCGCGGTAGCCGCCGGGCCGATCTTGAGCGTCAGCTCTCCGTCCGCTGCGACCGACGGCGTAGCTGATACCTGCGCCTGGATCGCGGTCGTGAGCGCGTTTAACTGAGTTGTCTGCGCGCCTGTCGCCGCCGCCGGAGGGCCTGAGGCAGCGATCGCTGTATTGATAGTCGCGACTTGCGACAGATAGCCATTGAGCGATTTGACGTCCAACGGGGTCTGCGCGCCGGTGTTCGCCAGAATGCCGATCTCGGCACCGATCTTCCCGTTGGTCAGCGCGCCATTGAGCGAGGTCTTGGCCGGGTCGCCCGCGGCATAGAAGCTGTCTTTCGTCGCATCATAGGCGAAGGAATTGGCGCCCTGCTGCACGAGGGCCACGCCCGACGGCGTCGACAGATAGACCGTGCCATCGGCATTCGTCTGCTGCTGGACCGGCACCAGGCCGGCGACCGTGGTGATGATCTGGTCGCGCGCGTCCTGAAGCGCCGTGGTGTCCTGGTTATTGTGCGACCCGCTCGCGATCTGCTGGTTCAGCGTCGCGATCTTGGTCAAGGAGCTGTTGAGCGTCGAGACGTCGGTGCCCAGCTGGGTCGTGACCTGGGACGCCGCCTGCTCGACGCCGTGGGACACGGTCTGGATCGTGTTGACCAGACTCTGGGCGCTGGTCAGCACCTGCGCCTGGATATTCGTGTCCTCCGGCGTCGCCTGCAGCGCCTGCCAGGAATTCTGAAACGTCTGCAGGGCGGAACTGAGGACGGGCGATACGGTCGAAGAGCCGGTCAGCTGTTCCAGCTGGGTATAAAGCTGGCTGACAGTCGTGCTCGCCGCCGAATTGCTGGTCTGGTTCAGATAGTTGGTCTGCAGCGTGCCGTCGACTGCCCGGGTCACGTCGACGATCTGGGTGCTGCCGCCGTTCTGCGGCGACCTGTCGATGACCGTGGCGCTGCGCTGCGAATAGTTCGGGTTCTGCGCATTGCCGATATTCGACGACACGACATTGATCTGCGCCTGCGTATTCAGCAGGGCAGTCGTCGCGTTGCTTAGGATCGAAAAAAGCGACATGGCGCGGATTCCCAGGGTTCCGGACGCGCTTTGCGCGCCCGGTGACTAAGGCTTAGGACTACTGGACCAGGTTGATGACGGTCTGCAGCAGCTGATTGTCGGCCGTGATCACTTTGGAATTCGCCGAATAGACGTTCTGGGCGGTGATCAGCTTGGTGAATTCGCTGGCGATATCGACGTTCGATTGCTCGAGCGTCGAGGATGAGATCGAGCCAGCGCCATCGGCATTGGGCGAGGACAGCTGGGCCGCACCGCTGGTCTGGGTCGAACTGAACGCGCTGCCGTTGAGCCGCTGCAGCTGGTCCGGCGCGTTGAACTGCGCGATCGGGATCTGGAAATAGGTCAGCGACTGCCCGTTCGAATAATTGAGCGCGACATTGCCGTTGTTGTCGATCGACAGGTTCTGGAACGAACCGCGGGCAATACCGTTCTGGGTGATCGACGAGACATTGACCTGCGTGTCGGCGAACTGGGTGACACCGGTGTCGGTGCCGTAAGTACCGAAGTTGAACGATATTTTCTGTGTGGCGGCGCCGATCGTATAGGGAATACTGACGGTCGAGGCGGATCCGGCTGTCGTCGGGCCGATCGTCGCTGCATTCGCGGCAGTGTTGGCGGGGCTGGTGATATCTGCGATCGAAGCGAGCGTTCCTGCGGCAGTGGAAGCGGCGGAACCGTCGCCGAACGTCAATTGGAGCGTGGTGACCGGGCTGGTCGAGCCGGCCAGTGTGATCGCGGCGCTCCAAGAGTTGGTATTTCCAACCGGGCTGGTCTGGGTCGGGTCCAGCTTGTTGAACTGGATCGACGCTTGGTGCGTATTGCCGAATGAATCATAGACTTGGACCGATACGGGGGCGGGCGTTGTGTAGCCCGCCGTCAAATCGCTTACGGAGGACGATGGCAGGTTCGCTGCCAGGTTGACCGTCGTGGTCGAGACCGGGTTGTCCAGCAATTGCGTCACCTGGATCGGCACGGCCGAGCCGTTCGCGTTATTGACCACGTTGGTCTGCGGGTTGACGTTGTAGCCTTCCAGGTAATAGCCGGCGCCATTGACCAGATAGCCCTGGTTGTTGATCGTGAAATCGCCGCGCCTCGTGTAGAAGTTCGAGCCTGAGAATTGCGAGCCCGTGGTCGTGCCGGCGGTCGTCGATGGCGGCGCCTTGACCTGGAAAAAACCCTGGCCGGAGATGGCGAGATCGGACGAAGATGCCGCCGTGACGAGCGAGCCCGACAGCGCGTTCTCATAGACCGGCTGGGCCAGGACGCCGCCCGGCTGGTTGAAATTCGCATTCGAACTCGTCACCAGACTTTCGAAGCCGGTGTCGATGCGCTTGAAGCCGACGGTCTGCGCGTTGGCGACGTTGTCGGAGATATTGCCGATCGCGGCGGACTGGGCATTCAGACCGCCGACGGCGGTCGTCAAGCTGGCGAACAAACTCATGGGTGCCTCCGAGGCTGGCGAAATTCGTCCTAAGCCTCGTCGCAAGCGCCGTTCCAGACGGCATGTTTGTTGTAATCCAATGGCTTGGTCTTGGATTTTTCGGACCATGGCCGAATCTGCCCGGCAAATCCTGCCGGGTAAGGCTTAGTTTGGGCGGCGGTTCTTGCCGGCTCGCATCTGGCCGGAGATCAGGTACAATCGTCTAAAATTGCCGCCGCCTTCACCACGACCTGCGTTTTCGAGGATTGCAATGCCCCTCTCCATCCCGCTGCCGGCGGGCGCCAAGATCATCATCAACGGCGCCGTGATCGAGAACAGCGGCTCGGCGAATATCTCGCTCACCGTCCATAACAAGGCGAACATCCTGCGCGACAAGGATGTGCTGACCCAGCCCGAGGCCAATACGCCGGCCAAGGAGATCTATCACGCGATCCAGAACGCCTACCTGTTCGACGCCAATCGCGGCGAATGGGAGACGATCGGCGACGCGCTGATGGACCGGTTCGTGATCGCCTGGCCGGTCTCCGCGCCGATCGTGGCGCATCTGCGCGAACTGATCGCCGACGACAAGCTGTATAACGCGCTGCGCGCGTCGCGCCGGCTGATCGCGCTCGAAGCGGGCGAGTCGACCGAGCCGCCGGCCCATCCGGGCGAAAGCTATATCGAGCCGAAGCCGCCGCGCATCGACCGCCACAAGGAAATCGGCCGGATCAAGGGCAAGATCGCCGAACTGGAACGGCGCATTTCGGCCATCGACGAAAATTGATCGACCGGCGCAGCCTATGGCCATGATCCGACCCGACCAGAACACCGTGCTGATCGGAGTCGAGCCCAATCCGAACCCGGCCGACGTCGCGGTCCTGGAGCGCGGGCTGTTCGCCTTCGAAGAGGCCCGCCTGGGCGCGCCCGAGCATGCGCATTTCGCCGTATTCGCCCGCGACGTTGCCGGCCATATCGAGGGCGGTGCCGACGGCCATATCATGTGGCGCCGCCTGTTCATCAAGACGCTGTGGATCGTCGAGGCGCGGCGCGGCGCCGGCCTCGGCCGGGAATTGATGCGGATGGTCGAGGAGGAAGCCCGCCATCGCGGCTGCCGCAGCATCTGGCTGACGGCGCTGGGCGAGCCCGCCGCGGGATTCTATCGCAAGCTCGATTATGTCGAGATCGGCGTGCTCGACGATTACGTCGGCGGCCAGTCGCTGTTCACGCTCCACAAAATCCTGGAGCCGGCGAAAGAGCCCTAGCGGCTAGTAAGCCGCTTAATTCAGGGGCTGCTTCGTCTGATAGACGCCATCCACCAGCGGACCGAAGCGCGCCGCGAGTTCCGGATGCCCGATCGGCTCGGCCGCCTCGTCGATCAGCAGGTTCTGTTCCGAGACATAGGCCAGGTAGTGGCCGTCGGCCGCGTCCTCGGCCAGCAGATGGTACCAGGGCTGATCCTTGCGCGGCTTGCTCGTCGCGATCTGCTCGTACCATGCCTCGCCATTGCTGTAGATCGGGTCGATATCGACCACGACCCCGCGAAACGCGAAGTGGCGGTGGCGCAGAATCTGGCCGATCGAGAATTTGGTGGTCGTGGGGACCATAGCGGACAACGCGACTCCGGAACGGGATGGAGCCCTGGAAATGGTCCCATCCGGCCCCAGGGTCAAGTGCGTAGCTGTCAAGCCCAATGGCCTTCGACGAAGAACCACTGTCCGCCGCGCTCGTCCCAATGGGGCGGTATCCAGCGTTCGACATGGGCCGGACGCTCGGCATATTGGCCCGGGAACCAGACATATTCATGGCCGTTCCAGCGCCAATGGCCCGGCTGCCAGACATAGACCACGTTCGGCTGACCGGCCGGCGGCGGGGGAACATATTCGGCGGCACGCGGCGGCGGCGGAGGCGGCTGGGCCACGACGACGGTCGCCGCCGGGTGCACGGGGCGCGTCTCGACCACGCAACCGGCGGCCGGCAGGATAAAGCCGACGACGAGAGACATCAGGACGAATTTGGATGGGCGCACTTTAGGTCCTCTCGGGTTGCGCTGAGAGAACGCCGCCGTAACGGGAGATGTTCCGGCTGTCGGTTTTTCGTCATTCCCGCGAGAGGCGGGAATCCAGCGGGAGCCGCGCGGGAACGACGGAGCAAGACTAGCCCCAGAGTGACACGCTCGGCGGATAGAGCAGGCTGCCGTCGAAACGCAGGCCGGGCTGGCGGTCGCGGCCGAGCAGCAGCGGGGCGTCCAGGTCGATCCAGTCGGCATCTTGGCCCGCGATGACGGCGGGGGCGACCGCGAGCGAGGTGCCGAGCCGGCAGCCGAGCTTGATGCGGAAGCCCTCGTCGCGCGCCTGCTCGATCAGCGCCAGCGCCTCGGTCAGGCCGCCGGTTCGATCCAGTTCGACATTGATCGCGTCGTAGAGGCCGGCCAACTCGGGCAGGCTCGACCGGTCGGTGCACGTGCGGTTGGCGCAGATCGGGATCACGTGCCTGAAGCCGCGCAGCGCCCTGTCCTCGCCGACCGGCAGCGGATCCTCGATCAGTTCGACCCCGGCTTCGGCCAGGGTCGGCAACGCCTTGGTCAGGCTTTCCAGCGTCCAGCCTTCGCACGCATCGACGATCAGCCGGGCCCGGGGTGCCGCGGCCTTGACCGCGAGCAGCCGATCGAACGCGTGAACCGATTCCAGGGTCAGCTTCAGCAGGGGGCGATGGGCCTGCTCGGCCGCGGCCGCTCCCATGGCTTCGGCGCTGCCGGGCGGAATGGCGAAGGATGTCGTCACCCGATGGGGCACGTCCAGCCCCGCGATCTGCCAGGCGGACGAGCCGGTCCGCTTGGCATCGAAGTCCCACAGCGCCAGATCGATCGCGTTGCGCGCGGCGCCCGCCGGCATCATGCGCTGCAGGCTGCGCCGGGTGATGATGCCGGTCGAGATATCGTTGGCCACCGCCTCGATCAGCGCCACGATCGCGTCGGCCGTTTCGCCCCGAGCCGGATCGGGGACGCATTCGCCGCGCCCGCGCTTGCTGCCCTCGTGGATCTCGACCAGGACGATCTCGGCACGGCCGCGGGTGCCGTCGGCGGCACGTTCCAGCGGGAATTGCTCCGACCGGACCGTGATCTTCGGCCGGTCGGGAGGGATCAGAGCGCGGGGCAGCATGATGCCGAGAATACCGTGGATTTTGTCTGCGGCGAAGAGTGTCGGGCCGGCGGCGTGGACGAGCCTGTGCCCGGCGCCCTACAGTGCGGGCCGTCCCCGGCTTCGGATGATGTCTCGATGATCGCCATTTTCCGCCTAACGTCCTGTTGTGCCTTGGGGTTCCTGCTGTTGGCGGGGCCGGTCGCCCGGGCCGAGGATCCGCCCGCCAGACCCGACCATCTCCCGAGCCTGCTGGCCATGCTGCCGGCCGACTCGGTGACGCAGCACACGATCGACGTCGCCGGCCGCAAGCTCGCCTACGCGGCTACGGCCGGGACCCTGCCGCTGCGCGACGACAAGGGCGAGCAGACGGCATCGGTCTATTACACCGCCTATACGCTGAACGGCGCCAAGCCGGCGGACCGGCCGATCACCTTCGTCTTCAACGGCGGGCCGGGCGCCGGCTCCGCCTACCTGCAACTCGGATTGGCCGGACCCTATCGGCTGGATTTCGGCGGCGGTTTCGATGGCGCCCGCGCGAGCCTGGTCGAGAATGCCGAGACCTGGCTCGATTTCACCGACCTGGTGTTCATCGATCCGATCGGCACCGGCTATAGTGTCGCCGCCAAGCCGGATCAGGCGCCCAAGCAATTCTGGGGCGTGCGCCAGGACGCCGACTATCTGGCGAAACTGGTCGGGCTCTATCTGATCCGCAACGGACGAACCGCTTCGCCGAAATATCTGCTGGGCGAGAGCTATGGCGGGTTGCGCGCGGCCAAGGTCGCCCGCGCCCTGCAGCGCGACCAGGGCGTCGTGCTGCAGGGCATTACCATGATCTCGCCGCTGATCGAGGCGAACATGCTGTTCGGCACCGAGCGCAATCCGCTGGTGGCGGCCCTGCGGCTGCCGTCCTTCGCGGCGGCCGAACTGGCGCGCAAGGGCAGCTTCTCGCCGGACAAGCTGCCGGCGATCGAGCAATTCGCGCTGGGCGACTATCTGACGACGCTCGCGGCCAAGCCGCCGAGCGGTGCGGCAGGCGATGCCTTCTATGGCAAGGTCGCCGATCTGATCGGCCTGCCGGAACCGCTCGTGGCGCAATATCGCGGCATCGTCCCGATCGAGGCCATGGCCAAGCACTTCCGGCAAAGCGACGGCGATATCGTCAGCCTGTACGACGCGACGCTGGCGATGCCCGATCCGTTTCCCGACAGCGAGCGGGCGCGGCAGGATGACCCGGTGCTGGACGGCTTCACCCGCAGCTTCGCCAATGCCTTCGCCGGCTATGCGCATGACCAGTTGGGCTTCAAGACCGATCTCGACTATCGGCTGCTGGCCAATGACGTGAACGAGAAATGGGATTGGCACAGCGAAGGGCCGGCTCAGGCGGGCGGCATCCAGGACCTGCGCCAATTGCTGGCGCTCGATCCGTCCCTGAGGCTGATGGTCGCCCATGGCTATACCGATCTGCTGACCGCCTACGGTATCGACAAATACCTGCTGGATCATCTGCCGGACACATCCCGCGTCCAGCTCAAGCTCTATCCCGGCGGGCATATGCTGTATCTGGGAGCGGACTCGCGCAAGGCGCTGACCCGGGACGCCAAGGCGCTCTATCCGGCGCCGAAGTGAGATCCGGCGCGAGGTAATCTTCTTGAACTGCAGGGCCATTGAGGCCCCGCGCGCAAGGGCTTAGATCAGCATCCGTTCGACATCGACGGCGACCTCGACCACATGGTCGCCGCCGCCCAGGATGACGCCGCGTAGGGGGCTGACATCGCCGTAGTCGCGGCCCTGGGCCACGGCAACGTGGCTGGTGCCGGCCAGCCGGTCGTTGGTCGGGTCGATCTCCAGCCAGATCCCGTCGCCGGCATAGACCGCGACCCAGGCATGGGATGCGTCGGCGCCGACCAGGCGCTTGCCGCCGGCGGGCGGGTCGGTCTCCAGATAGCCGCTCACATAACGCGCGGGCACGCCATGCGCCCTGCAGCCGGCGATCATCAGATGGGCGAAGTCCTGGCACACGCCGCGCTTCAGCCGCAGCACCTCTTCGGTCGGGGTCGAGATCGTCGTCGCGGTCGGATCGAACTTGAATTCGCCATGGATGCGATGGGCCAGGTCGAGCGCCGCTTCGATCAGCGGGCGGCCCGCCGGAAACGACGGGGCGGCATAGCGCTGGATCACCGGCGTGACGTCGGCCGCGGGCGAGGCGACGGCGAATTCGGCGGCGACCAGATCCGCGGGATCGCGGGGGGTGGCGGCAACCGCGGCGATCCGCTCCCACGGTGCCTGCCCCACGGACGGATCGAGCGTCATCGGCCGCATCTCGACCTCGCTGGTCGATATAACGATCAGCGATTGATGCAGCCCGGCGATGGTGAACACCATGACGCCATTGCCGAAATAATCCGTGGTCTGCTCGATGCTGGTCGGCAGCGGCTCGATCACCAATTGATGCGACCGGCAGCTCTGCTGATGCCGGTCGAGCGGCCGCAGATGGGCGGCGTGATGCGACAGCGAGACCGGCTCGTCATAGCGGTAGGTCGTGCGGTGGCGGACGGAATAGAGCATGGCGGTCAGGCCCGCGCCGGATGCGAGGCGGCCGTGGCCAAAGGCTCGGCCGCGGCATGCTTGAAATAGGCCTCGCTCAGCAGGTCCGAGATTTCGGCCAGATCGCTGGTCAGGGCGATGCACAGCCGGTCGAGCTTCGGCCGGCCGTCCTTTTCCTCCGGTCCGCCGCGGGCGATCTTGACCATGTCGGCGCGGCGCAGCGCCGCCATGACCGCCGCCGTCGCCTGGGCCTCGGGCGTCGTCGACGTGCCGTGGCGCTCGCGCGGCAAGGCGGCCAGATGCTGGCCGATCGCCAAAAGCTGGAATGCGACCGCGCGGGGGTTGGCCTCGTCGGCCAGGACCAGATCCAGCACGGCGGCCGGCTTCAGCCCCATGAAATAGCGCGCGCGATAGGTCATCGAACTGTCGGCGACCTCGAGCAGCGCATCGAGCAGCGCCGGTTCGGTCGGGCCGACCGCCTGGCCCAGCACGCGGGCGAAGGCAAGCGTCTGGTAGGCCCGCTCCAGCCGCCGCCCGATCTCCAGGAAACGCCAGCCTAGCCCCCGCGTCATGTTCTCCATGACCAGACCGTTGAAGGCGGCCAGGCGCTGCAGCAGTTGATCGAGATCGGCCAGTGCCGGCAGCGCATTCAGCACCCGCCAGGTGTCCATCGACAGGCGGTCGCGCACGGTCGTCGCCGCGCGGTGCAGCGCCTCGATCGGCTGGCTCAGGCCCGCCATGATCGCGGCCGGCTGTGGCGGCCCCTCGGCCAGGACGAAGCCCAGGCCGGCAAGGCATTCGCGCAAGGGCGCCACGGCGGGGCCGCCGGGGTTGTTGAGGTCGGGCAGCCCGCGCTGACGCGCGGCCCGGACCAGACGGATGGTGATCTCGGTCCGCTCGGCATAGCGGCCGAGCCAGAACAGATTGTCGGCGACCCGGCTCGGCAGATCGGCGGCATGGCGCTTCAGCTCGACCGCGTCGGGCTGCGACTGCCACAGGCTGACATGCTCGCTCGGCCGGTCGCCGACGATCCAGACATCCTTGCTGCCGCCGCCCGATTGCAGCGAGACCATCAGCCGCCCGACCTCGGGCGCCACCCGGGCGAGACCGCCGGGCATGACCTTGTGACCGCCGTCCTGGTCGGCGGTGACATAGGCCCGCAGCAACAGCCCGCGCGGCACCGCCCTGCCGTCGACCCAGGCCGGCACGCTCGACAGCGGCAGATGGTCCTGCAGCGCCCAGCGCTGAGGCGCCGCCTTGATCCGGGCGATCAATTCGGCCCGGCGGCCCACGTCCAGATGTTCCGGATAGACCGGCGAGGCGTCCATTCCGGAGAAGGCCGGTTTCACCACCCGGTCGGCGAGGTCGGCGTCGAGCGTGTCCAGCGCACCGGGCGTGCCCAGCCAGCGCGTCTCGGCCTGGGGCAGCAGCAGGGTCTCGCCCAGCAGCTTGCGCGCCAGCGCCGGCAGATAGGGGATGAGCCCGGCGCCCTCGACGGCGCCGCTGCCCAGCGGGTTCAGAATGGCGACATGGCCGCGCCGGGCGGCGGCGACCAGTCCGGCGACGCCCAGGCTCGAATTGCTCTTCAGCCACAGGGGATCGCAGAAATCCTCGTCCAGCCGACGCAAGATGCCGTCGACCGGCTGCAGCCCGCCCAGCGTCTTCAGATAGACCCGGTCGTAGCGCACGGTCAGGTCTTCGCCGGCGACCAGCTGATAGCCCAGATAGCGCGCGAGATAGGCATGCTCGAAATAGGTTTCGTTGTAGGGCCCGGGCGTCAGCAGCACGATCCGGGGTTCGGCGCCGGACCCGCGCGACCGGGCGGCGGCGGCCGAGGCGGCACGCGATAGCGTTTCGCGGAGCGCCCGGAAGAAGCCCGACACCCGCTCGACGGGCTGGGCGCGGAACGCATCCGGCAGGCTGCGCGACAGCACCATGCGATTTTCCAGCGCATAGCCGGCGCCGGACGGCGCCTGGGTCCGGTCGTCGAGCACGACCCAGCCGCCGTCGGGCATGCGACCCAGATCGAAGGCGGCCAGATGCAGCTGGACCCCATCCGGCGGCTGGATGCCGTGGCAGGGCCTGAGGAAGCCGGGATTCGCGAACAGCAGGGCCGGCGGCAGCGTGCCGTCCTTCAGCACGGTCTGCGGCCCATAGAGATCGGCCAGCAGCCGGTCGAGCAGACGCGTGCGCTGGGCCAGGCCCGTTTCGATCTGCCGCCATTCGGACGCGGGGACGATCGCTGGCAGGGGGTCGAGCGGCCAGGGCCGCGCCAGGCCCTTCGGATCGCCATAGACGTTATAGGTGACGCCGTTCTCGCGGATCATGCGTTCCGCGAGCTGCCAGCGCGACTCGACCGTCGCCGCCGAGGCGAAGTCGGGCGCTTTCAGCAACGCCGCCCAGGCCGGCCGCACCGCCCCGTCGGGGCCGCACATCTCGTCGTAGGTACCGGCCGGAACCTGGTATCCGGCCAGGAAACTCTGGCTCACGGCTGGGATCGCCACTCCGGTTGGGACACGTTCGCCGTCACCCGCGCAGGCGCAGATCGAGCGTCAGGGGGAAGGACGGATTCACCGCCAGCGGCGGCAGGATGATGGTACCCGGCGTATGGCCCATCGCGAAGAACCGATTGAGCCGACGGCTCTCGGCTTCATACGCATTGACCGGCAGGGTGGTATAATTGCGGCCGCCCGGATGGGCGACGTGATAGGTGCAGGCGCCGATCGACTGATTGTGCCAGGTATCGACGATATCGATGGTCAGCGGCGCATGGGGGGCGATGGTCGGGTGCAGCGAGCTGGGGGCGGCCCAGGCGCGGAAGCGTACGGCGGCGACATATTCGCCGGTGGCGCCCGTGGGCGTCAGCGGCAGGCGCCGGCCGTTGCAGGCGACCGCATAGCGCTCGCCGCTCATGCCCTTGACCTTGATCTCCAGCCGCTCGACCGTCGCATCGACATAGCGCACGGTGCCGCCGGGCCCGCTTTCCTCGCCCAGCACGTGCCAGGGTTCCAGCGCCTGGCGCACGTCGAGCGTCATGCCGTTGGCTTGGATCTGGCCATAATGGGGAAAGCGGAATTCCACATGCGGCGCGAACCATTCCGGCGCCAGCGGATAGCCGGTGCGGGCCAGGTCCTCGACCACTTCCCTGATGTCGGCCGCCACGAAATGCGGCAGCAGCCATCTGTCCATGATGGCGCCGCCCCAGCGGATCAGCGGCGCCTCGTAGGGCTGATGCCAGAATCGCGCGATAAAGGCGCGCAGCAGCAGTTGCTGCACCAGGCTCATCTGGGCATGCGGCGGCATCTCGAACGCGCGCAGCTCCAGCAGGCCCAGCCGGCCGGTGGCGCTGTCGGGGCTGTAGAGCTTGTCGATGCAGAATTCGGCGCGGTGCGTATTGCCGGTCAGATCGACCAGCAGATGGCGCAGCACCCGGTCGATCAGCCAGGGCGGACAATCGCCGCCGGTCGGGATCTGCTCGAACGCGAGGCTGAGTTCGTAGAGCGCATCGTCGCGCGCCTCGTCGACGCGGGGCGACTGGCTGGTCGGCCCGATGAACAGGCCGGAGAACAGGCGCGAGAGCGACGGGTGGTTGTTCCAATAGGCGATCAGGCTTTTCAGCACGTCGGGCCGGCGCAGCAGCGGCGAATCGGCCGGGGTGGCGCCGCCCAGCACGATGTGATTGCCGCCGCCCGTGCCGACATGGCGGCCGTCGATCATGAATTTCTCGGTGGTGAGCCGCGATTGGCGCGCCTCCTCGTAGAGGATCGTCGTGTTGTCGACCAGTTCGCGCCAGCTCGACGCCGGATGGATATTGACCTCGATCACGCCCGGGTCCGGGGTGACGCTCAGGTGGCCGAGGCGCGGGTCGCGCGGCGGGCCGTAGCCTTCGAGGAAAATCGGCACGTCCAGCTCGGCCGCGGTCTCTTCGATAGCGGCGATCAAAACCAGCGAATCCTCGACCCGCTCGACCGGCGGCATGAAGACATGGAGCTTGCCGTCGCGGACCTCGACCACCAGCGCGGTGCGCACGATGCCGGGTGCCGACTGGCCCGGCTTGGGTGCCATGACCGCCTGCTCGGACGGCGCGTTGCGCACGGCCGGGGCCGCGCGACGGACTTGCGGCGGCAGGGGCGGGCGACCCTCGAACGGATCCGGCTCGATGATCGGCTCGGCATCCTCGGGCTTGACCCAGGGCAGGCTGTCCAGCGGCAGGCGCAGGCCGACCGGACTGTCGCCGGGCAGCAGGAACAGATGGTTGTGGCGCAGGAACCAGGGGCCCGACGCCCATTGCAGCGCGCCGCCCGGGCGCTTGCGCCGTTCCAGCGGCAGGACATAGCCCGCGACCTTGTCCAATCCCTGCTCGAACACCTTGGCGATCCGCTCGCGCTGCTGCTTCTCGGGCACCTTGTTGTCGATCGGATCGACATTGATCGGCAGGCGGCGCTCCTGGGACAGATAGGCCCAGGCGTCTTCATGGGCCGGGATCGCAAACTCGGGTGCGACGTCGAGCCGGTCGGCGAGCGCCTCGATGAAACGCCGGGCCATGTCGGGATCGACCTTGCCCGGGACCGAATCGTCGCCGATCAGCTTGTCGTCGCGCCAGATCGGCACGCCGTCCTTGCGCCAGATGATGTTGAGCGCCCAGCGCGGCAGCGGCTCGCCCGGGTACCATTTGCCTTGGCCGAAATGCAGCACGGCGCCGGGTGCGAAACGCTGCTTCAGGCGGCGGGCGAGGTTGCCGGCCAGCTTGCGCTTGTTGGGGCCGAGGGCCGCCACCGTCCATTCGGCGCCGTCCATGTCGTCGATCGACACGAAGGTCGGCTCGCCGCCCATGGTCAGCCGCACGTCGCTGGTCTGAAGATCGAGGTCGATCGCCTCGCCCAGCGCGTCGATGGCGCGCCATTGCTCGTCGGTATAGGGCTTGGTGACGCGCGGCGTCTCCAGGATGCGCTTCACCGACATCTCGAAGCCGAACGTGACCTCGGCCTTCTCGACGGCACCCGTGATCGGGGCGGCGGAACTGGGATCGGGCGAGCAGGCGAGCGGAATATGGCCTTCGCCGGCGAGCAGGCCCGACGTCGGGTCGAGCCCGATCCAGCCGGCACCGGGCAGATAGACCTCGGTCCAGGCATGGAGATCGGTGAAATCGACCTCGGTGCCGGACGGGCCGTCCAAGGATTTCTGGTCGGGGGCGAGCTGGATCAGATAACCCGATGCGAAGCGGGCGGCGATGCCCAGGTGGCGGAACACCTGGACCAGCAGCCAGGCCGAATCGCGACACGAGCCCAACGCCTTGTCCAGCGTCTCGTCGCAGGTCTGGATGCCCGGCTCCATGCGGATGACATAGCCGATCCGGTTCTGGATGATGCGGTTGATCTCGACCAGGAAATCCATGGTCGGCGTCTTGTCGCGCGGGATCTCGTCCAGCAGGTTCAAGAGCAGCGGGCCGGCGACCCCGGTCTCCAGATAGGGGCGCAGTTCGCGGGCCAGATCCGGCTCGTAGGCGAAGGGAAAGCTCTGCGCGCTTTCCTCCAGAAAGAAATCGAAGGGATTGTAGACCGCCATCTCGGCGACCAGATCGACCTCGATCTCGAACATCCGGGTCTTTTCCGGGAACACGAGGCGCGCCAGATGATTGGATTGCGGGTCCTGCTGCCAATTGATGAAATGCTCGGCCGGCGTGACCTTCAGGGAATAGGACAGGATCGGCGTGCGGCAATGCGGGGCCGGACGCAGGCGGACGATCTGGGGCCCGAGCGCCACGGGCCGATCATACTGATAGGTGGTCTTATGATTGAGGGCGACATGGATGGTCATCGGTCGTCCGTTCATTCCCGGGCGGCTCGACGGGAGCCGTCCCCAAAGCTATCAGCCACAGGCGTCGCTCGGAACAGCCGATCTGGTGGTTCGACGCGCGACATCCTGCGGTTCCATTGAAGCATAAAGCGGGCCAGAAAGCGGGTGTGCATTCGCAGACGGATGCGGAATGCTGCTTTTGGCGCTAGGTTAGGGCCCAATCAATGTCGGGACCGCGCCCCGGCCCATCGAAGGAAGCGACCAATTGCTCGAACATGTTCTGGTGCCGATCCATCGCGATGGCTGGAAATTCATCGCGATTTTCGCCGCCGTGTCCTTGGTTTTGGCCTTTGTCTGGGCGCCGCTCGGCTGGATCGGTCTGATCTTGACCCTCTGGTGCATCTATTTCTTCCGCGACCCGCCGCGCGTGACGCCGGTGCGCGATGGGCTGGTCGTCAGCCCGGCCGACGGGCTCGTCGTCTCGGTCGCCCCGGTGGCACCGCCGGCCGAGCTTGACATGGGTACCGAGCCGATGCTGCGAATCGGCATCTTCCTCAATGTGTTCGATGTGCACATCAACCGGGCACCCATGCCGGGTACGGTGGCGAAGACGCATTATCATAAGGGCCAGTTCGTCAACGCGAGCTTCGACAAGGCGTCGGACCTCAACGAGCGCAACGCGCTCAAGATCACGACCGACGCGGGCGTCGATATCGCCGTCGTGCAGATCGCCGGCCTGATCGCCCGCCGCATCGTCACCTGGACCAATGTCGGCGACAAGGTGCAGGTCGGGGAGCGGTTCGGCCTGATCCGCTTCGGCAGCCGGACCGATCTCTATGTGCCGCTCAGCTGGGCGGTCTATGCGATCGAGGGGCAGACGGTGATCGGCGGCGAGACGGTTCTGGCCGACTCGCTCGCGGTCGAGCCGAAGCGTCTGGGTCTGGTGCGATGATCCGTCCCCGCGACCAGCCGGCGCGCCCGCGTCGGCGCCGGGTCCGCATACGGCCGATCGGCGGCCTGTCGATCAACCGCATGATCCCGAATATGCTGACCCTGCTGGCCTTATGCGCCGGCATGACCGCGATTCGCTTCGCCATCGTCGGCAAGTTCGAGCAGGGCGTCAGCGCGATCCTGATCGCCGGCGTGCTCGACGGGCTCGACGGCAGGATCGCGCGTTTGCTGAAAAGCACGTCCAGCTTCGGCGCCCAGCTCGACAGCCTGGCCGACTTCATCTCGTTCGGCGTGGCGCCCGCGATGCTGCTCTATATCTGGACCATGGACACGATCGGCAGCCTCGGCTGGGCGGTGTCGTGCCTGTTCGCCGTCTGCATGTCGCTCCGGCTCGCGCGCTTCAATACGCAGCTCGGACTGCCTGATCCGCCGCCCTATGCCTATAATTTCTTCACCGGTGTGCCGGCCCCGGCGGCAGCAGGCATCGCCATGCTGCCGATCGTCGCCAGCTTCGAGTTCGGCAACGCCTTCTTCCATTCGCCCTATTTCGTCGCCTTGACCACGGCGCTGACGGCCGGGCTGATGGTCAGCCGCGTGCCGACCTTCTCGTTCAAGCGCTTCCGCGTGCCGCATAATTGGGTCGTGCCGATGATGCTGGCGATCGGCGCCTTCGCCGCTTTCCTGGCGGCCGAACCTTGGGAAACGCTGCTGGTCGTGGGCCTGCTCTATCTGGGCCTGATCCCGCTCTCGATCCGGTCCTATCGCCGCCTGAAGCGTGCGGCGGAGGAAATCCGGGCGGGCCGCGGCGAGGGTGCGCCGGTTCTGCGCGCGGTCGACGCAAACGAGCCGCAAGGCTGATACGCGGCGGCTTGTCAAAAATCCGTCACACAGAAACGGCAGTCTCGCGAAGCTTCGACAAGAAAGTGGACGGGCGGGAGAACATGATGCGGTTCGTTGAAACATGCGGCGCCGTTCTGGCTGCGGGCCTGCTGCTGTCCGGCTCGGCCTGGGCGGCTTCGGGCAAGCTCGTGCTCTATACCTCGCAGCCGGACAAGATCGCGGCGGAGACGGTGGCGGCCTTCAACAAGCAGGAGCCGCAGGTCGAGGTCGAGGTGTTCCGCTCGGGCACGACCGAAATCATGAACAAGCTCGCGGCCGAGCTGGTCGGCGGCGCGCCCAAAGCCGACCTGCTGTTCATCGCCGATGCGGTTTCGATGGAACAGCTCAAGGCCGACGGCCGTCTGGCGGCCTACGCGCAGGCCGATGTGCAGGCTTTTCCGGCCGGGACCTATGACCCGGACAAGAGCTATTTCGGCACGAAGCTGATCACGACCGGCATCATCTACAACAAGGCGGCGCCGTCGAAGCCCGCGTCCTGGCTCGATCTGTTGAAGCCGGAAGCGAAGGGCCAGGTCGTCTTGCCGAGCCCGCTCTATTCGGGGGCGGCCGCCATTCATATGGCGGCGCTGGACGGCTCTTCGCTCGGTAGCGATTATTACCAGCGATTGGCCGCCAACGGCGCCGACGCGGCCAAGGGCAATGGCGCGGTGGTGACCGCCGTCGCCGGCGGCCAGAAGATGTACGGCATCATCGTCGAATTCATGGCCTTGAACGCACGGGACAAGGGCTCGCCGGTCGATTTCGTGTTCCCGAAGGAAGGCGTCTCGGCGGTGACCGAGCCGGTCGCGATCCTGAAGACGGCGCATAACCCGGAAGCGGCCAAGGCGTTCGTCGCTTTCCTGTTGTCGAAGCCGGGCCAGGAACTGGCGGTCGCCCAAGGCTTCCTGCCCGCCCGCACCGACGTGGCGCCGCCGCCGGGCTTTCCGAAGACCGCCGATCTGCACATCCTGCCGCTCGATCTCGCCAAGACCGCCGCAGATGCCGATCTGCTGAAGCGGCAATTCACGGACCTGTTCGGCGGGTGAGTACTGCGTCGTCCGGGCGTCGCGGGCAATCGATCGTCGCCGAGCGCTCCCTGTTCTGGGGCCTGGCGGCGCTGCTCACGCTGATCGCGATCGTTCCGATCGGACGCCTGCTGGTCGAAGGCGTCCTACCGGGCGGGACCCCGGGGCCGGGACCGTTCCGTCGCGTTTTGGCCGATCCGGCGACCTGGGTGGCGCTCGGCCATACGCTCTGGGTCAGCCTGGCCGCGATGATGATTTCAGGACTGGTCGGCGGCGCCATGGCCCTGGTCGTGGCGCTGACCGACCTGCCGGCCAAGCGTTTGGCCGTGTTCGGCTTCGTCATGCTGCTGATGGTGCCGTCGCAGATCACCACGATCGCCTGGATCGAGCTGCTCGGACCGTCCAGCGCGCTGCTGCATCTGGTGGGACTGGCTCCGGCACCGGGCACGCGGCATCCGCTCTATTCGGCGACCGGCATCACGGTGCTCTTGGGCCTGGAACATGCGCCGCTCGTGTTTCTGGGGCTGCGCACGGCGCTGAGGTCGCTGCCGGGCGATCTGATCGAGGCGGCGCGCGCGTCCGGCGCCCGGCCGGCGCGGGTCGTGCGCACCATCATCGTGCCGCTGATGGGGCCCAGCCTGATCGCCGGCATGGCGCTCGCCTTCGTTTCCAACATCGGCAATTTCGGCACGCCGGCGCTGCTGGGCATTCCCGCGCGCTTTTCCATGCTGACAACGCTGATCTATCAGCGCCTGTCCGGCTTCGGTCCGCGGGTGCTGTCCGAGGTGGCCGTGCTGTCCCTGGTGCTGGGCATGATCGCGATCGTCGGCGTGCTGGTCGAAAGCTGGCTCGCCGGCCGGCGCGACGTACGCGTCGACGGCGCCGCCGCCACGCCGGTGCGCCTGTCGCTCGGGGCCTGGCGCGGGCCGGTCATCCTGCTGGTCTGGGGCTTTCTGGCGGCGACGCTGCTGGTGCCGCTTTCGGCTCTGCTCGCGACGGCCCTGGTCAAGGCCTATGGCCAGCCGTTCGGCCTCGCCACCGCGACCCTCGATAATTTCCGCTTCATTCTGTTCGAGCATCCGGCGGCGCGGCGCGCGGTCGCGAACAGCTTCGTCCTGGCGACCGCGGCCGCCATACTGCTGTTTCTGGCGGCGGTGCCGGTCGCCTATTTCGCGGTCTGGCGCGGCCGCCGGCTGATGCGCGCGCTGGTGTTGGCGACCGAGCTCTCCTATGCCTTGCCCGGCGTCGTGCTCGCCATCGCGGCGATCCTGATCTTCATCCGCCCGGTTCTGGGATTGTCGCTCTACAACACCCTCGGGATCATCCTGATCGCCTATCTCGCCCGCTTCTTCACGCTGGCGCAGCGTCCCGTCGCCGCCGCGTTCCGGCAGCTCGACATCAGGCTGGAAGAGGCGGCGCAGATGTCCGGCGCCGGCTTCGCACGGCGGGTGCTGACCGTGGCGCTGCCCCTGGTGGCGCCGGCGGCGGCGGCCGGCGCGCTGCTGGTCTTTCTGACCGCGTTCAACGAACTGACCGTCTCGGCGCTGCTCTGGTCCGCCGGACACGAGACCTTGGGCGTCGTCGTGTTCAGCCTGGAGCAGGCCGGCGACAACACGCTCGCCGCCGCGATCGCCAGCCTGACCGTGGCGGCGACCGTCGGCCTGATGGCCGTCGCCTCGTTGCTGGCGCGCAATCTCAACCATCCGGTGTTGCCATGGCAGGCCTGATCCTCGACCGGATAACCAAGCGCTTCGGCGATGCGGCGCCGGTGGTCGATGGCGTCTCGCTCGACGTTGCCGATGGCGAATTCCTGGCCATCCTCGGGCCATCCGGTTGCGGCAAGACCACGCTCCTGCGCCTCGTCGCCGGGTTCGAGCGGCCGAGCGACGGGTCGGTCCGGTTGGGCGACCGGCTGGTCGCAGACAAGACCCTGCACGTGCCGCCCGAGGATCGTCACGTCGGTATCGTGTTCCAGAGCTACGCGCTCTGGCCGCATATGAGCGTGGGCGAGAACGTGGGATATCCGCTGCGCACGCGCGGGATCAAGGGCGCCGAATACCGCGCCCAGGTCGCAGCCGCCCTGGAGGCGGTCGGTCTCCAGGGCATCGACGACCGGCGCCCGGCCTCGCTGTCCGGCGGCCAGCGCCAGCGGGTGGCGCTGGCGCGCTGCCTCGCCATGTCGCCCGACCTGGTGCTGCTCGACGAACCGCTGGCCAACCTCGACGTGCATCTGAAGGCGAGCCTGCTCGACGAATTCCAGCATTTCCGCGCCCGCACCGGGGCGACCATGCTCTACATCACCCATGACCAGAGCGAGGCGATGGCGCTGGCCGACCGGATCGCGGTCATGGCCCACGGCCGGATCGAACAACTGGCGGCGCCGCAGACGCTCTATCGCTCGCCCGCGACGGAATTCGTGGCGCAATTCATCGGCATGGGCGGCGTGGTCGAGGCAAATGTGCTGAAGGCGGCAGCGGGGATGGCGACGGTGGCGATCGGCGACCATCGCGCCGTCGTGCGGGCGGCATCCGGCCAAACGGAAGGCCGGGCCCGGCTCTGCCTGCGCCCGGAAGACCTGATCCTGGCCGCCGAAGGCCTGCCGGCACGTTGCCGCCGCGCCCGTTACCAGGGTGGCGAGTGGCTGGTCGAGCTGACGATCGACGGTCAGGACGAGTGCGAACTGCAGATGCTGGCGAAGCCGGGCGCGGTGCCGGAGCCGGGGGCAGCGGTGCGGCTGCAGATCACGGACGGGTGGGTGATTCCGGGAGCTCGCTGATGTCAGCAGCTCTGGCGAGAGGCCTGAAAGCCTCTTATATTGCAAAGCATGGCTCTATCTCGTCGCGACCTGAACAATCAGCAGAAACCACCACGCGCTGAAAGCGCCGCAGAGCGGGCGCGGCGACTTGCCCATGAGCGCACGCTGATCGCAGAAGCGCGGGCAGAGCTGGATGCCGGGCAGGGAGTGTCTGGCGACGCCCTCGATGCTTGGCTCGACAAGCTCGACGGCGAGGAAGATCTGCCTATCCCTGCCGCGCGCTGAATTCCTTTGTCCAGAAGCCTGACGATCGCGCCGGCGGCGTTGCGCGACTTGGTCAATGTGCGGGACTGGCTGCGTCAACCCGGCGCCGGAATTGTCGCGCGGCGTAAGCTTCAAAATATCCGCGCCGCAATCCGCATGCTGAGACAACTGCCGTGTCTCTGGGCGTATGGAGATCATCCGCAGATTCGCGAAATCCCGGTCGAGGGCTATCGCGTGCTCTACGAGATTAGACCGGATACCGGGGATAGCCGGACCGCGGGCAATGTTGTCGTGCTTCGCGTTTTCGGGCCTGGGCAGGATCGCAGAACGGTTTGACGTCTGCTACGCCTGCTCCCGCGTCGCCGTGAACTTCACGCCCGGCCAATCCTGCAGCGTGCGATTCAATTCCCAGCTGTTGCGGGCCAGGAACACGGGTGCGCCGTCATGGTCCTCGGCCAGGCTGCCGCGGACTTCCTCCAGGAAGCGCTTCATCATCACCTTGTCGTCGCAGGCGACCCAGCGGGCGGTCTCGTAGGGCGCCGGCTCGAAATGCATCTTCAGGTCATATTCGGCCCGGATGCGCTCGGCCAACACGTCGATCTGCAGCTGGCCGACCACGCCGACGATCAGGTCAGTGCCGATCATCGGCTTGAACACGCGGGTGACGCCTTCCTCGGCCATCTGTTCCAGCGCGCGCTTCAGATGCTTCGACTTCATCGGGTCGTCGAGCCGCACGCGGCGCAGGATTTCCGGCGCGAAGTTCGGAATGCCGGTGACCTTCAGCTCCTCGCCCTCGGTCAGCGTGTCGCCGATGCGCAGCGTGCCGTGATTGGGAATGCCTAGAATATCTCCAGGCCAGGCTTCCTCCGCCAGGTTGCGGTCCTGGGCCAGGAAGAACATCGGGTTCTGCACCGCCATCATGCGGCCGGTGCGGACATGCTTCAGCTTCATGCCGCGCTGGAACCGGCCGGAGCAGAGCCGCACGAAGGCGACGCGGTCGCGATGCTGCGGGTCCATGTTGGCCTGCACCTTGAACACGAAGCCGGTGACCTTGGGCTCGCTCGGCGCGATCGGGCGGGGCTCTGCCGGCTGCGAACGCGGCGGGGGCGCCAGTTCGGCCACGCCCTTCAGCAGCTCACGCACGCCGAAATTATTGATGGCGCTGCCGAAGAACACGGGCGTCAGCGCGCCAGCGCGATAGGATTCGAGGTCGAACGGCGGGCACAGGCCGCGGACCATCTCGACTTCCTCGATCAGCTTGGCGAGCGCCTTCTCCGGCAGATGCCGGGCCAATTGCGGATCGTCGAGCCCGGTGCAGCGCACCGGCTCGGTCACGCGGTCGCCGTCGCTGCGGCCGAACAGCAGCAGCGTGTCATTCAGAATGTCGTAAGTGCCGAGGAAATCGCGTCCCATGCCGATCGGCCAGGTCGCCGGCGTCACGTCGAGCGCCAGCTGCTCCTCGATCTCGCCCATCAGGTCGAACGGATCGCGGGCCTCGCGGTCCATCTTGTTGACGAAGGTGATGATCGGCACGTCGCGCAGGCGACAGACCTCGAACAGCTTGCGGGTCTGGGTCTCGATGCCCTTGGCGGCGTCGATGACCATGACCGCGCTGTCGACGGCGGTCAGCGTGCGATAGGTGTCCTCGCTGAAGTCCTGATGGCCCGGCGTATCGAGCAGGTTATAGGTCAGCTGGTCGAACACGAAGGTCATCACGGCGGAGGAGACCGAGATGCCGCGCTCGCGCTCGACCGCCATCCAGTCCGACCGCACGCGCCGGCTGTCGCCGCGCGCCTTGACCTCGCCCGCCATGTTGATGGCGCCGCCGAACAGCAGCAGCTTTTCGGTCAGCGTGGTCTTGCCCGCGTCGGGATGCGAGATGATGGCGAAGGTCCGTCGATTGGCGACGGGGGCGGGAAGCGCACTCATGGGGCCAACGATCGGTTAGGGGCTCGGCCGGAAAAAAGATTGGCGCTTCTACCACAGGCGGCCCGGCGCGCCATCATCATTGGAAGCAGGGGGCCCCTGCGACAGGATGCGGCCGTCGCGTTGATGTAACGCCTCCTGTATAGATATATACGTGCAGCAGCATGCTGGACCAACCACTTATGGGGGAATTGAGCAATGAAGATCCGAATGCAGGCCGGCATGGCCGCCTTGGCGCTGGCACTCGCGGCTTTCGCCGCCGCACCGTCGGCCGAGGCCAAGACCTGGACCTACAGCGTGGTTCTGAATGGCAAGAGCGAAACCCCGGCCACCATGTCCAAGGGCAAGGGTCATGGCACCGTGAAGTATGACGACGCGACCAAGGAAATGAGCTGGAACATCACGTACGCCGGCCTGACCGGCGATGCGACCGCCGCCCATTTCCACGGGCCGGCCAAGCCCGGCGTCGCGGCCGGCGTGCTGGTGCCGATCGGCCCGAAGGGCGGCACCGTCATCAGCCCGGTCATCGGCTCCGCAACCCTGAGCGATGACCAGGCGACCGCGCTGACCGGCGGCATGATGTATTTCAACGTCCATACCGCGGCAAATCCGGCCGGCGAGATCCGCGGCCAGGTGGTCAAGGCCGACGGCATGAAGATGAAGATGCCGAAGAAAGACGCGGCGAAGAAGTAGTCGGCGCCGAGGCGGGCCCGAGGACCGTGCCCCGGTCTTCGGGCCTTGTTGCCTGGATGTCGACGGGCCGTTGCGACGCGGTGGACGCGTAGACAAACCCGGCGGCTAGGGCTTAGAGATGAGCCTCGATTTCACGCGGGGGCGGTCAGCGTATGGGCATTGGTTTCGACGGCATGTCGCGCCGGTCGTTCGGCCGGGCGGTGGCCGGCACGGCGGCGGCGGGTTTCGCGGGGCTCGGCCCCTGGCGGGTGGCCCTCGCCGCGACGTTCGAGCCGGCGCTGATCTATGACTATGGCGGCAAGTTCGACCGCTCCTTCAACCAGGCCGCCTATGATGGCGCCGAGCGGTTCAAGAAGGAAACCGGGCTCACCTATCGCGAATTCGAGATCACCAACGAAAGCCAGCGCGAACAGTCGATGCTGCAGCTGGCGAAGCGCGGCGCGGCGCTGATCGTCGGTGTCGGCTTCGGCCATCAGGCGGCCATGACCAAGGTCGCGACGCAATATCCCAAGGTTCGCTTCACCATTATCGATGCGGTGGTCGATCTGCCGAACGTGCAGTCGATCGTGTTCCGCGAGCAGGAATGCTGCTTTCTGGTCGGCATGATCGCGGCGCTGACCTCCAAGACCGGCAAGGTGGGCTTCGTCGGCGGCATGGACGTGCCGCTGATCCGCCGCTTCGCCGCCGGCTATGCCCAGGGCGCCAAGTTCGCCCGGCCGGATGTCGAGGTGCTGCAGACCATGACCGGTACGACAGTTTCGGCCTGGAACGACCCGGCGCGCGGCAGCGAGCTGGCGCGCAGCCAGTTCGACCGGGGCGCCGACGTGGTGTTCGCGGCGGCCGGCGCGACCGGGTTGGGCGTGCTTCAGGCGGCGGCCGACGCCAAGAAATTCTCGATCGGCTGCGACAGCAACCAGAATGCGCTGCATCCGGGCTCGGTCCTGACCTCGATGGTCAAACGCGTCGATGTCGCGACCTATAACGCCATGATGGCGGCCAAGGACGACAAGTGGCAGGCCGGGACCCTGTCGCTCGGGCTCAAGGACGACGGGCTCGATTACGCGATCGACGACAACAACCGCTCGCTGATCACACCGGAAATCAAGGCGCGCGTCGATCAGGCCAAGGCCGATATCATCGCCGGCAGGATCGTTCCGATCGACGTCGCGGCGCAATAAGAGTGGCGACGGACCGACCGGCGCCGGCGATCGCGTTCGACCGGATCACGAAGCGGTTCGGCGCGGTCGTCGCCAATCGCGGTGTGAGCTTCGAGATCGGCGCCGGCACGATCCACGGCATCATCGGCGAGAATGGGGCCGGCAAATCGACCCTGATGAGCATTCTCTACGGCTTCTATCAGGCCGATACGGGGGAGATCCGCCTGGATGGCCGGCCGGCGCGCATCGCCAACACGGCCGACGCGATCCGGCTGGGCATCGGCATGGTCCATCAGCATTTCGTGCTGGTCGAGACCTTTACCGTGCTGGAAAACCTGGCGCTCGGCCGCGAGGGCGGGCTGATGCTGCAGCCGGGGATCGCTCGGGCGCGCGCCGCGGCCCGAGCGATCGAGGCGGCCTATGGCCTGGCAGTCGACCTGGATGCGAGGGTCGAAGACCTGCCGGTGGGATCCCGCCAGCGCGTCGAGATCCTGAAGGCGCTCTATCGCGGCGCCGAAATCCTGATTCTGGACGAGCCGACCGGCGTTCTGACGCCCGACGAGGCGCAGCAGCTGTTCCAGATCCTCCGCCGGCTCAAATCCGAGGGCAAGACGGTCCTGCTGATCACCCATAAGCTCAAGGAAATCATGGCGGTGACCGACCGGGTCACGGTCATGCGCGCCGGCGCGGTCGTGGGCGACGTCGCCACGGCCGATACGGACGAGACTGATCTGGCCGAGCGCATGGTCGGCCGCAAGCTCGCAGCCCTGCCCGACCGGGTGCCGGTGATGCCCACGACGCCGATCCTCAGCGCCCGGGCCTTGCGCATCGTCGATGCCGGTGGGGTCGAGCGGGTCAAGAGCGTCGATCTGGATCTCAGGCCCGGCGAGATCGTCGGCATCGCCGGCGTCTCGGGCAATGGCCAGTCGGAACTGATGGCGGCCTTGGCCGGCCTCGCGCCGCTCGCCGGCGGCACGCTCACCTGGGACGGCGCGCCGGTGCCGGCCCTGGGACGGGCCAGGGCGCTGCGCCGGCTGGGCCTCGGCCATATTCCGGAAGACCGGCACAAGAGCGGCATGGTCGGCCCGTTCGAGGCCTGGGAAACCTCGGTGCTGGGCTATCATCGCGACGCCGGGCACGCCCACGGCGCCTGGCTGCGGCCGGGCTTCATCCGGGCGCTGACCGCCCGGCGCATGGTCGAGTACGACGTCCGGCCGCGCGACGCGCGGCTCAGGACCTCCGCCTTCTCCGGCGGCAATCAGCAGAAGCTGATCTGCGCGCGCGAGATGGCGCGGGGGCCCAAGGTCCTGCTGGTCGGCCAGCCGACGCGCGGCGTCGATGTGGGCGCGATCGAGCAGATCCATGCCCGCCTGCGGGCCTTGAAGCACGAGGGCACGGCGATCCTGCTGGTCTCGGTCGAACTCGACGAGATCCTGGCGCTCGCCGACCGGATCCTGGTGATGGTCGACGGCCGCTTCACCGGCGAACTCGACCGCTCGGAGGCCAGCGAGCGGGCGCTGGGCCTGCTGATGGCCGGCGTGCACGGGGCAGCCGCCTGATGTCGCGCGATCTGCCCTGGCCCATCGATTACGTGCTGATCCCGGCGCTCAACCTGGCGCTTGCCTTTCTCGCCGGGGCCGTGGTCCTGGGCCTGATCGGCGTCTCGCCGGGAGCGGCCCTCGGCACCCTGCTGGATGGCGCCTTCGGCTCGTTGGACGGTGCCGGCTATACGCTCTATTACGCCACCACCTTCATCTTCACCGGCCTCGCCGTCGCCATCCCCTATCAGGCCGGGCTGTTCAATATCGGCGGCGAGGGCCAGGCGATGCTGGGCGGGCTGGGCGTCACCATCGTCTGCCAGGCGATGGGCGGCTATCCTCTGTGGCTGGTGCTGCCGCTCGCCATCGGGGCGGCCATGATCGGCGGTGCCGCCTGGGCGGCGCTGCCGGCCGTGCTGCAGGTCAAGCGCGGCAGCCATATCGTCATCACGACGATCATGTTCAATTTCCTGGCCTCCGCGCTGATGACCTATCTGCTGATCGACATGCTGCGGGCACCCGGCGATCCTTCGCCGGAGACGGCGGCGTTCCCGGCCTCGACCGCGCTGCCCTATGCCCATGAATGGGCGGCGCATCTGGGTCTGGCCATGGAGGAATCGCCGCTCAATCTCAGCTTCGTCGTGGCGCTGATCCTGGCGTTCCTGGTCTGGCTGTTCATCCGCCGCTCGCTGTGGGGCTATGAGATCCGCGCGACTGGGCACAATCCGTCGGCCGCCGCCTATGCGGCGATTCCGGTCGATCGCGTGACCGTGCTGGCCGTATGCCTGGGCGGGGCCTGCGCCGGGCTGGTCGGCATCAACGAGGTCATGGGCGTGCTGCATCGCCTGGTGCTGGGCTTCACCGCCGGCGCCGGCATCGTCGGCATCGCGGTCGCGCTGATGGGCCGCAACCATCCGTTCGGCATCGTGCTGTCGGCGATCCTGTTCGGCGCGCTGTATCAGGGCGGGGCCGAGTTGGCGTTCGATTATCCGCAGGTCACGCGCGACATCATCGTGGTGATGGACGGCCTGGTCATTCTGTTCTGCGGGGCCTTGGAAAACATGCTGCGCGTGCCGGTGACGCGGGCCTGGGCGCGCTGGCGGACGGTGCCGGCATGAGGGCGCGCCAGTGAGCCTGATCGATATCCTGTCGGTGCTGGCGGCGACGATCCGGCTGGCGACGCCGCTGATCCTGGCCACGCTCGGCGGGCTGTTTTCGGAGCGCGCCGGGGTGATCGCGCTGGGCTTGGAAGGCATGATGCTGGCGGCGTCGTTCGCCGCGGCCAGCATCGCCACGATCACCGGCTCGCCCTGGCTGGGCCTCGCGGCCGGCATGGGCGTCTCGATGACCATCTCGCTGATCCACGGCTTCGCATCCGTCACCCAACGCGGCGATCAGGTCGTCTCGGGCATGGCGCTGAATATTCTCGTGGCCGGCCTATGCCCGACGCTCGGGCTCGCCTGGTTCCATCTGGGCGGTCAGACGCCGGCGCTGGAGCATGGCCAGCGCTTCATGCCGATCGTTCTGCCGCTCGCGGACAGCCTGGCCGACGTGCCGCTGCTGGGGCCGGTCTGGAACATCCTGATCGGCGGCCACAACCTGATCGTCTATCTGGCGATCCTGCTGCTGCCGCTGTCGGCCTGGCTGCTGTATCGGACCGCGTTCGGCCTGCGCGTCCGCGCGGTCGGCGAGAATCCCCATGCGGTCGATGCCGCCGGCCTGTCGGTCGCGGGATTGCGCTATGGCGCGCTCGCCGTGAGTGGCATGCTGGTCGGGTTGGCCGGGGCGGATCTGTCGATCGCCGAAGGCGCCGGCTTCGGCCGGGACATGACCGCGGGCCGCGGCTACGTGGCGCTCGCGGCACTGATCTTCGGCAAATGGCGCCCGGCGCCGGCCTTCGCCGCCTGCCTGCTGTTCGCCTTCTGCGATGCGCTGCAGGTGCGGTTGCAAGGCGTGGCGCTGCCTATTATGGGCGTGGTGCCGGTGCAGATGGTCGAGGCCTTGCCCTATCTGCTGACGGTGTTTTTGCTGGCGGGGTTCGTGGGTTCCGCGCGGGCGCCGCACGCGATCGGCGTGCCGTTCGTCAAGACGCGGTAGGGATACGAGAATGGCGACCGACGATCTGCTGCAGGCGGCCCTGGCGGCCCGGGCCCATGCCCATGCGCCCTATTCCGGCTTCAAGGTCGGCGCGGCGCTGCGCGCGACCGACGGCAGCATCCATGCCGGCTGCAATGTCGAGAACGCCGCCTTTCCGCAAGGCCAATGTGCCGAGGCGACGGCGATCGGCGTCATGATCGCGGCCGGCGTCACGCGGATCACCGAGATCCTGGTCGTCGCCGATGGGCCGGAGATGGTCAGCCCGTGCGGCGGCTGCCGTCAGCGCCTGGTCGAATTCGCCGATCCGGCGACGCCGGTCCATCTGGCCGGGCCGGAGGGCGTGCGCGCCACGGTCAGCCTGGGCGACCTGCTGCCGCGCGCCTTCGGCTGGCGCCACATATCCAAGGGAACATCATGAGCATCGACGACGCCGTCCGCATCATCGCCGCGCGCCGGCCCGGCTTCCGGCCGCGCGTTGCGCTGGTGCTGGGCTCGGGCCTGGGCGCGGTCGCCGAACGGATCGAACAGCCGACCCGGATCTCCTATGCCGATCTGCCGGGTTTTCCGGTGCCGACCGTGGCCGGCCATTCGGGCTCGATGGTGCTGGGTACCCTCGGCGGCGTCGATGTCGTCTGCCTCAACGGCCGGGTCCATGCGTATGAAGGCGGAGACGGCGCCGCGCGGCTGAGGGTGCTGGTGCGCACGGCCAAGCAACTGGGCGTGGACGCGCTGGTGCTGACCAATGCCGCGGGCTCGATGCGCCGCGAGGTCGGCCCTGGCAGCCTGGTGCTGATCCGCGACCATATCAACATGCTGGGCTTCAACCCGCTGCAGGGCCCGAACGACGAGGCCTGGGGCCCACGGTTCTTCTCCATGCGCGATGCCTATGACCCGGCGCTGGCCCAGCGCTTCCGGCAGGCCGCGGCGAGTGCCGGCATCGCCTTGCCCGAGGGGGTCTATCTCGCCTATCCGGGCCCCAATTTCGAAACGCCGGCGGAAATCCGCGCCTTCCGCACGATGGGCGCCGATCTGGTCGGCATGTCGACCGTGCCGGAAGTGCTGGTCGCGCGCCATTGCGGCCTGTCCGTCGCGGCACTGTCCGCCGTCACCAATCTGGCCGAGGGCATGAGCGACGACACGCCGAGCCATGACGAGACCCTGGCGCAGGGCGCGGCGATTGCCATATCGCTCGAAAAACTGATCCTGGCCTTTCTCGAAAGCCTAAAGCATGGCGTCTGACCCGCATACCCCCGCCAACCTGCGCCGGGTCGCGCAGCGGCTGTTGCCGCTGATCGATTTCACCAGCCTGAACGACAATGACACGAGCGAGGTGATCGAGCGTCTGTGCGTCCGGGCACGCACGCCTGCCGGCAATGTCGCCGCGGTCTGCATCCATGCCGCACATATTCCGGTTGCGAAACGAGCGTTGGCTGGAAGTGATGTTCCGATCGCGACCGTGACGAACTTTCCGGCCGGTACGCCCGACGTCCAGGCTGCGGCGGCCGAGACCCGCGCGGCCGTGGCGCTGGGCGCCGACGAGGTCGATGTCGTGTTTCCCTATGGCGCGCTGATCGCCGGCGACCGTGCGATCGGGCTCGATCTGGTCAAGGCGGCCAAGGCCGCCTGCGGGCCGAAGGTGCTGCTCAAGGTCATCCTGGAGACCGGCCAGCTGAAAACGCCGCAATTGATCCGCGCGGCTTCGGAGATCGCCATCGCCGGCGGGGCGGATTTCATCAAGACCTCGACCGGCAAGACCCAGCCGGGCGCCAGCCTCGAGGCTGCACAGATCATGCTCGACGCCATCGCGGCCGCCCGCGGCCAGCGTCGCTGGGTCGGGTTCAAGGCCTCGGGCGGCGTGCGCACCGTGTCCGAGGCCCAGGCCTATCTGGCGCTCGCCGACAAGATCCTGGGCGAGGGCTATGCGAGTGCGGCGAACTTCCGGATCGGCGCGTCGGCCTTGCTCGACGACGTGCTGATCTGCCTGGGCTTGGGATCGTGATCACCAAGGAGATCCTGGCGCGCAAGCGCGACGGTGCGGCACTCGGCGCCGACGAGATCGCCTATCTGGTCAAGGGCATCGCCGACGGTGGCCTGACCGAGGGGCAGGTCGCCGCCTTTGCCATGGCGGTGTGCTGGCGCGGGATGGACCGTGCTGAAAGCGTGGCGCTGACCGATGCCATGACCCGATCCGGCCGCGTGCTCGATTGGCGCGCGCTCGGCAAGCCGGTGGTCGACAAGCATTCGACCGGCGGCGTCGGCGACAAGACCAGCCTGATGCTGGCGCCGATCCTGGCCGCGGCGGGTGCTGCCGTGCCGATGATCAGCGGGCGGGGCCTCGGCCATACCGGCGGCACGCTCGACAAGCTGGATGCGATTCCGGGCTATGAGACGAGGCCCTCGCTCGACCGCATCCGGGCCGCCATGGTCGCGACCGGCGCCGCCATGGTCGGCCAGACCGACGATCTGGCGCCGGCGGACAAGCGGCTCTACGCCATCCGCGACACGACCGGCACGGTCGAATCGGTGCCGCTCATCACCGCCTCGATCCTGTCGAAGAAGCTCGCGGCCGGGCTCGACGGCCTGGTGCTCGACGTCAAATACGGCTCCGGCGCCTTCATGCGCGATGCCGAGGCTGGACGGGTGCTGGCGCGCAGCCTGGTCGATGTCGGCACCGGCGCCGGGCTGAAAGTGACCGCCCTGCTGACCGACATGAACGAGGTGCTGGGCCGTACCGCCGGCAATGCGCTCGAAGTCGCGGAAGCGGTGGATTATCTGACCGGCAAACATCGCGAGGCGCGGCTCGACCGGGTCACGCGCGCGCTGGCGGCCGAAATGCTGCTGCTGGCCGGCCTGGCCAAGGATGTGGGCGAGGCGGACGCCCGGGTCGGGCAACTGCTCGCCTCCGGGGCGGCGGCCGAGAAATTCGGCCGGATGGTGGCCTCGCTCGGCGGTCCGGGCGACTTCATCGAGCAGGCGGCGCGCTATCTGCCGGTAGCCCCGATCGTGCGCGCGGTGCCGGCGGCGGCCGGGTTCCTCGCGGGCCTCGATGCGCGCCAGCTAGGATTCGCGGTGCTGGCTTTGGGGGGCGGCCGCAACGCGCCGGCCGATCCGATCGACTATGCCGTGGGTCTCGACCGCTGCGCGCATATCGGCGATGCGGTCGGGCCGGATCGCCCGCTGGCGTTCGTCCACGCCCGGACCGAGGCCGCGGCCGATCGGGCGATCCGCCTGCTGCAGGCGGCGGCCGTCGTCGGCGCGGCCGCGCCGGCCGACCGTCCGCTGATCCTCGACCGGCTGGAGAGCTGACATGAGCCGCGCCTTCGTCATCGTGCTCGATTCCCTCGGCATCGGCGGGGCGCCGGATGCGGCGCGCTTCGGCGATGCGGGCGCCGATACGCTGGGTCATGTCGCCGAACGGGCGGTGCCGGCCTTGCCGAACCTGGCGCGGCTCGGCCTGGGGGCCGCGGCGGCGATCGCGACCGGCAAAGTTCCGCGCGGCTTTGGACCACCGGGCGCGGGCGCCGGCTTCTGGGCCGCCGCCGCCGAGGCCAGCCGAGGCAAGGACACGCCGACCGGCCATTGGGAAATCGCCGGCTGCCCGGTGCATTTCGACTGGGGCTATTTCCCGCCGGATTTCCCCAGCTTTCCGGCCGAACTGGTCGCAGCCCTGGTGCGCGAGAGCGATCTGCCCGGCATCCTCGGCAATTGCGCGGCCTCAGGCACCACGATCATCGACGAACTGGGCGCGGAGCATATCGCGACCGGCAAACCGATTTGCTACACCTCGGCCGACAGCGTGCTGCAGATCGCGGCGCATGAGGCTCATTTCGGGCTCGACCGGCTGCTGGACCTGTGCGAGCGGGCGCGGGTGCTGTGCGACCCATACAACATCGGCCGGGTCATCGCGCGGCCGTTCCTGGGCGCGCCCGGCAGCTTCAAGCGCACGGCCAATCGCCACGACTATGCCGTGCCGCCGCCGGCCGACACGATACTGGACCGGCTCCAGGCGGCCGGGCGCCCGGTCACGTCCCTGGGCAAGATCGGCGATATCTTCGCCCATCGCGCGACCGGTACGATCGTGAAGGGCGAGAGCAACGCGGTGCTGATGGCGAAGAGCCTGGAGCTGGTGGCATCAGCCCCGGACGGCGCGTTCGGCTTCGTCAACCTGGTCGATTTCGACACGCTCTACGGCCACCGCCGCGACCCGGCCGGTTATGCCGCCGCCCTGGTCGAATTCGACGGCTGGCTGCCGTCGCTCGAAGCCGCCCTCCGGCCAGGCGACCTGGTCATCCTGACTGCCGACCATGGCTGCGACCCGACCTGGGCCGGCACGGACCATACGCGCGAATGCGTGCCGGTCGTGGGCTTCGGGCCGGGCGTCTCCGGGGGCGACGCGGGGTTGCGCGCCAGCTTCGCCGACATCGGCGAGACGGTGCTGACGCATCTGGGCCTGGCGCCGATCGGGACGGGGCGGGCGATCGGCT
>JAQGIC010000075.1 GCA_028288725.1 Rhodospirillales bacterium | reverse complement strand
GAGCTCCACCTCCGCCCCAACAAACTCGTCACCTACAAATACGTCGCCGCCGTCATGGCCGACGCCCAGCGCCTCGGCCTCACCAAACTATCCCTCGTCGGAAACGAACAGTTCATCGACGGGAATTGATTTAATTCCGCCAAGCCCGGCGATGACGGATGTGGCGGCTTACGCCTCGATCCCGACCGGGATGCGGTGGCCGGCCCGAGGCAGCAGCACCTTCAGCAGCGGGCCGGTCATCACCGTCGTCACCACGGCCATGATCACCATTATGGTGAAGACGTTCTGCGGGATGAAGCCCAGATCGAAGCCGATGTTGAGCACGATCAGTTCCATCAGCGCCCGCGTGTTCATCAGCGAGCCCAGGATGGTCGATTCATGGTGGCTGAAGCCGGCCATCCGACCGCCGAGATAGACCGGGATGATCTTACCCAGAATGGCGGCGGCCAGCACGATCGCCAGCCATTCCAGATCCGTCGCGCTGGCCAATCCCAGGATGTTGGTGCGCAGGCCGGTGAAGGTGAAGAAGATCGGCAGAAAGAACACCAGCACGAACTGCCCGACCTGACGGCGCCAGGCCTCGACGAAGGCCGGATGACGATGGAACAGCAGGCCGCCCGCGAAGCCGCCGAAGATCGCGAAGATGCCGAGCTGGAATGTCCAGATCGCCAGCGCGAAGATCAGGCAGAGCACGATCGCCATCAGGTTCGGCGGCAATTCCGCGTCCCGGATCGGCAATTTTCTGAGCAGGTAGCCGGCGAGCGGTCGCAGCACGACCCAGAGCGCCACCATCAGCACGACCAGCCCGCCCAACTGCAGGCCCATCTGCAGGCTCGAGAAGCGCGCGGTGGCATAGGCCGAGACGCCGGCCAGCAGGATCCAGCCGACCACATCGTTGATCGCGGCGGCCGAGATCGCGACGACGCCGATTTCGGTCTGGTTCAGGCCGTATTCGCGCAGGATGCGCCCCAGGATCGGCACCGCGGTGATGGCGAGCGCCACCCCCAGGAACAGGCTGTAGGTCAGCGGATCGATGCTGGGCGCCAGGATCGGCGCCGACGCCTCGCCGATGATCAGGCCCAGCGCGAGGGGCACGCAGATCGAGGCGACGGCGACGGTCAGCGTGGCGCGGCGGTTGCGCGCGGCCTTCAGATGGCCGAACTCGAAATCCGTGCCGATCTGGAACATCAGCAGGATCAGCCCGATCTGGCTCAGGATCGCGATCGGCGGCGACGCGCCGGTGCCGAAGATCTGGGCCGAGACATCGGGAAAGAAATGGCCGAACAGCGAGGGCCCCAGCATCAGGCCGGCGACGATCTCGCCGATCACGCCCGGTTGGCCCAGGCGGCGGAACAAGCTGTTCAGCAGACGCGCGGCGCCGATCATGATGATCAGCTGCAGCAGCACGAAAAACAGCAGATGCTCGGCCTGATGCACCGAAGCCGTCATTAAATCACTCCTTACGCCGGGAATAGCAGCAAATCGGATCGAACCACCCTTCGGCAGAGAACGCCGGCGAAGCCCGCTCGTCCCAAGGTCGCCTGGATGACCGCCGACGATACCAGGTGCCGGAACCGGGCCCGATTGACAGTATGGTAACACGGCGCGGTTTCGTTAAAACCGCTCCCGCACAAATTGTGGCCCGGTGCGTTTCTTGGTATGGCCGCTGCCATTGTCCATAGGCTGTCAGGATCCCTGTTCGGGCTTTCGCGTTAACTCCTTACCAGATGCTTCTGGTTGGGGACAAATCCCTATGTTAATCCATGGGAAAGCAAAGGCCGGAGCAGCAATGGCACAGGCGAGCGTCGGCACGACGGAAGAGATCTGCGACGTTCTGGTCATCGGCGGCGGGCCTGCGGGATCGACGATCGCCGCCTTGCTGGCCGAGCGGGGCAAAAGCGTCGTGCTGGTCGACAAGGATCATCATCCGCGTTTCCATATCGGCGAATCGCTGTTGCCCTTCAACATGCCCTTGTTCGATCAACTGGGCGTGCGCGAGGCGGTCGAGCGGGTCGGCATGCCGAAATACGGCATCGAATTCGTCTCGCCCCACCATCCGCAGCCGAGCCTGCTGGAATTCGGCGACGGCTGGAACAAGGCTATGGATTATTCCTTCCAGGTCCGCCGCTCGGATTTCGATCACATCCTGCTGAAGAACGCGACGGCCAAGGGGGCCCGGGTGATCGAGGGCTGCCGGGTCGGCGAACTCGACTTCCTCGAAGGCGGCGGCGCCAGGGCCGGCGGCACGATGGAGGACGGCGGCACGCGGCAATGGCGCGCGCGCTTCGTGGTCGATGCCACGGGGCGGGATACGTTCCTGGCGAACCGGCTCAAGCTGAAACAGCGCAACCGGCGGCACGAGAGCGCCGCCATCTACGGCCATTTCACCAATGCCGAACGGCTGCCCGGCAAGACCGAGGGCAATATCAGCATCTTCTGGTTCGCCAAGGGCTGGATCTGGTTCATCCCGCTGTCGGACGGCACGACCAGCGTCGGTGTGGTCTGTCCGCCGGCGGTGATCAAGGAACGCCAGGGCGATGTCACCGACTTCTTCCGCCACCTGATCGAGACATGCCCCGCGCTGCAGGCGCGCCTCAAGGACGCGACCCTGACCGGGCCCGCGACCGCGACCGGCAATTATTCCTACGGCACCGATCGGATGAGCGGCGATGGCTACATCCTGATCGGCGACGCCTCGACCTTCATCGATCCGGTGTTTTCGACCGGCGTCTATCTGGCCATGCGCAGCGCGTTCATCGGTGCCGACGCGGTCGTGACCTGCCTCGATCAGCCGGCTGAGGCCAAGGCAGCCTTGAAGAAGTTCGAGCGCGAGGTGGCGAGCGGGCGCGACCGGTTCACCTGGTTCATCTACCGCATCACCAGCCCCGCCATCCGCAACCTGTTCATGGCGCCGGGCAACCCGTTCCGGATCGGCGAGGCGGTGTTGTCGCTGCTGGCCGGCGACGTCGCCTCGGACTCGCCGATCCGCTCTCGCATCTTGATGTTCAAGGCGATCTATTACGCCAAGACGGCCATGGTCAAACTCGGGCGGCTGTTTGCCCGATCGCCCATCTTGGCCCCCAGGACCTGACAGGTGGCGATGGCGCCGGAGTTCCATGCGGCGTCGCGCTCGACCATGACGCGCGTCGCCCCGGCGCCGCGCACCCATCTGGTGCTGATCCCCAGCTATAATTCCGGCCCGAAGCTGGTCGAGACCGTGCGCGAGGCGCGGCGGTTCTGGGCGCCGGTCTGGGTGGTGATCGACGGCAGCACCGACGGCAGCGACGTGGAACTGAGGCATCTCGCCGCCGTCGACGCGGAAATCCGCGTGCTGAGCCTGCCCGGCAACCAGGGCAAGGGGGCGGCCATCCTGCACGGCATCCGAGTGGCCGAGGCGGAAGGTTTCACCCATGCCTTGACCATGGATGCCGACGGCCAGCATCCGGCGGCGCTGATCCCGCAGTTCATCGCGACCTCGCGCGCCAGACCCGACGGGCTGATCCTGGGACGGCCGATCTTCGACGACAGCGCGCCCCGTATCCGGGTGCTCGGCCGCAAGCTGTCCAACTGGTGGACCGACGTCGAGACGCTGTGGGCCGGCAGCTTCGACAGCCTGTTCGGCTTCCGGGTCTATCCGATCGGCGGGTTGCGCCGGGTCATGGAGCAGAGCCGCTGGATGCGCCGCTTCGATTTCGATGCGGAGGCCGCGGTGCGCCTGTGCTGGAGCGGCTGCACGCCGATCAATCTGCCGGCGCCCGTGCGCTATTTCACGCCGCAGCAGGGCGGCGTCTCCCATTTCCGCTATGGGCGCGACAATGTCCTGCTCAGCTGGATGCACGGCCGGCTGGTGCTGGCGTTCCTGGTCCGCCTGCCGGTCCTGCTGTGGCGCCGGTTCAGATCATCCCGCCATTGATCGAGATGATCTGGCCGCTGATATAGCTGGCCCGGTCGGACGCGAGGAAGGCGACCAGCTCGGCGACCTCGTCGGTTGTGCCGGCGCGCTTCATCGGCACCAGCCGGCCGATCGCCTCCTTGTCGAAACTGCCTTCGATCATCCTGGAGGCGATGATGCCCGGGGCGACCGCATTCACCGTGATGCCGCGGCTGGCCAGTTCCAGCGAGAGCGATTTGGTGGCGCCGTGCAGCCCGCTCTTGGCGGCGGCATAATTGGCCTGGCCGCGATTGCCGACCAGGGCCGCGACCGACGACAGATTGACGATCCGGCCCCAGCGCGTCGCCATCATCGGCAGCAGCAGCGGCTGGGTCACGTTGAAGAAGCCGTTCAGCGTGACGTCGATCACGCTCGACCATTGGTCGCGCCGCATGCCCGGCATCACCGCGTCCTCGTGGATGCCGGCATTGTTGACCAGGATCTGGATCGGGCCGGCGAGCGCTTCCAGCGCCGCCGCCGTGGCATCGCCATCGGTCACGTCGAACTGCACCGCCTGCGCCGCGCCGCCGACGGCGCGGATCTCGGCCGCCACCGCCTCGGCCTGGGCCAGATTGCGGTTGGCATGGACATGGACATAGGCGCCGTCGGCGGCGAGCTTGCGGCAGATGGCGGCGCCGATATCGCCGCTGCCGCCGGTGACCAGCGCGCGCTTCATGCTTCCCCCGCATCCAGAATGACCGCCGCCCGGCCGCTGAGCAGCGGCAAGCCCGCGTGGCTGACGCTGAACCGATAGGACACGCTGGCCGCTTCGCCGGCCAGCCGTTCGGCCTCGATGACCAGATCGCCCGCGAGATCGTCCAGGCGGTCGACCCGCAGGACCAGCGCGCGCAGGCTGGCGAGATAGCCCGCGGCGGGACGTCCGCCGACCGCGCCGGTCAGGCCGCCGTGCAGCGCCATGGCCTGGGCGGCATATTCGACGCCGCAGGCGGCACCCAGCCGCCCATCGACCGCCAGCGGATTGCCGGGATCGCGATGGCTGATCGCGCGGCAGCGGATCGTGCGTTCGTCCCATGCAACGACCTGCTCCAGCAGGCACATGGCGCCCGCATGGGGGATCAGCGCCGCGATCCGGTCGCGAGCGATCATGGTGGCGCGACCGCGAGCGTCAGCAGATTGCCCGCCATCATCCGGATCGCCATCGTGCGCGCGGCGCCCTCGGCGACCGCCGCCAGCAGGGGCAGCGCGCGGGCCGCCGGATTGCCGCTGCGCAGCCGCTCGAGCGCCGCAGTCGGCATCGCCGTTTCGGCCGCGTCGCCGGGCCCGAGCGCCAGGGTGATGGCGGCGAGGCTGCGGCCGCTCCGTTCGGGCGACAGGATCAGTGCCGTGCCGAAGATCGAGAAGATCGGCCGCGCCGCGTCCAGCGCGGGCGGATAGGGCATGTCGTAGGAGACCAGCAGGACAGGACGGCCTTCGGATACTGCGAGCGATGCCGCCTCCAGCAACCCGGTGCTGAAGCTGTAGTCATAGGCGCAGACGCTGGTCGAGCTCTCGCGCGAATGGGTCGCGATGCTCCAATAGCCCGAGGGCGCGTTATGGACCGAATTGTGGAACCGGGTCGGCGAGACCTCGCGCTGCTCCGATGCCAGGATCTCCAGGATCGAGACGATCGTCACGCCGTCGCCGCCGGACGAGGCGAAGACCGACGGCACGTGCTCGGCCCGGCATCCGGCGTAGGCGACGGCCTCGCTGCCGATGGCCAGCGCCAGCTTCACCGTGTCGGTCATGCGCCGCCGCTCGGCCGGCGGCAGCAGGGGACTCGGCACTAGGACGACGGGCGCCGCCTCATAGACGCTCCGGCCGGCCAGGATCGGCGCGCCGGTCGCCCAGTCGGGCAGGCCTGGTCCGCTGAGGCCGATGCCGTCGATATAGAGCCTCATGACGCCCGCCCCAGGATCAGGCTGCAATTGCTGCCGCCGAAGCCGAAGGAATTGCTCATGACCCGCTGCAGCGGTCGGTTCCCGCCTTGAATCAGATAGCGGCTCTTCAGCGCCGGATCGAGCTGCCGGGTCGTCGGGCTGGGCGGGATGAACCCATGCTCCAGGCACAGCGCCGCGATGATCGCCTCGACGATGCCCGCGGCACCCAGCGTATGGCCGGTCAGGCCCTTGGTCGAACTGCAGTCCGTGCGATCGCCGAACAGGCCCCAGATCGCCTGATCCTCCGCCGCGTCGCCGACCTGGGTCGCGGTGCCGTGCAGGTTGATATAATCGATGTCATCCGCCGACAAACCGGCCGCGGCCAGCGCCTTGTCCATCGCGGCGCGCGCCCCCAGCCCTTCGGGATGCGGGCTCGACATATGATGGGCATCGCTGCTTTCGCCGACGCCCAACAGCGCGATCCCGCCCGATGCCCGGTCGGCGCGCTCGACCAGGGCGAAGCCGGCGGCCTCGCCGACCGAAATGCCGGCGCGCGCCGCATCGAACGGCCGGCAGGGACCTTCGTCGCTCAATTGCAGCGAATGAAAGCCGTAAAGCGTGGTCAGGCACAGGCTGTCGGCGCCGCCCACGACCGCGGCATCGCACAAGCCCAGCTGGATCATGCGTGCGGCATTGCCGAACGCCTTCGCGGTCGAGGCGCAGGCGGCCGACACGACCAGCGCCGGGCCGTCCAGGCCCAGCACATGCTGGACGAAATCGGCGACGGAATAGGTGCTGTGGGTTTCGCGATAGTGGAAGCCGGGCGGCAGCAGGCCGGTCGCCGGGTCGCGCCGGCGGAACAGCTGCTCGGTCTCCAGAATGCCCGCCGTGCTGGTGCCGGCGAACACGCCGATGCGATGGGCACCGTAGCGTTGCCGGGCATCGCCCACGGCTTGGCGGAAGCCGTCCTGCTCCAGCGCCAAGAGGGCCAGGCGATTGTTGCGGCAGTCATAATTCGCAAACTTGCCGGTGATCGGCGTGTCCAGGCCGTCGACCATGCCGATCTGGGTCGGGATCCGGGCGGTCTCGAACACGCAAGGGCGGAGACCGCTGCGCCCCGCGCGCAACGCGGCCACCGTCTGGGCGCGGCCGGTGCCCAAGGCCGAGGCGAGGCTGAAATGGCTGAGCAGGAGAGGCGTCACGGCAGCTATATCCAACGGCTTCAAAGGGTTTACGATTTCAGGACCGCGAGTTGCCGGCCGACTTCCCGGGATTCCCGATCGATATAGCTGAAATAGGCCGAATAGAACTTTCGGAAAGCGGCCTGTTCGTCGGGTGCCTGGTCGGGGTGTTCCGCCAGATACGCCTCGACCGGACGGCGCGTCGCCCTGATCTTGTCGTAGAGGTCGGCGAAATAAGCCAGATTGTCCCGTAGCCTGAAGTAGCGCGGTTCCGTGAGGATCGCACGGAAATGCTCTTCATAGGAACCGGTGACGGGCTCGTCGTAGAAGATGATCCGCGAGTCCGGATCATAGACCTCGTTCCGGCGCGGGATGGTGCCCAGATCCATCAGCGCGCCCGGCTGGGTCGGCAGGCGGCCGTGCTCCAGCAGCAGCCGGCGCGCGGCTGTGTCCCGGTAGAGCGCCTCGAGGTCATCGATCGGAACATCGTTGGTGCGTCGCATCAGATTGACGAATTCGTTCTTCGGCACCGGGAAATCGAACAGCGCGATCAGGATGAACCGGTCGGTCGGCCATTCGTCCCAGATGTCGGCCGCTGCCAGCGCGTTGTGGTTCAGATGCGCGCAATTATGGGTGAACAGGTTCCAGTCGAAAATCTCACCGTTTTTGTACGGCGCGTTCTGATCGTTCAGATAGGCGACGATGGACCGCATCTGGGGCCGGTCGACCGGCACCCGCGCGCAATAGCGGTTGCGGCCGAAGCTGATGGCATAGTCGGTCGCGACCGAGATTTCATATTGATAGGTCGCGGGCGTGAAGCCCGGCGCCATGTCGTCGTAGAAGCGTTGATGGAACGTCACGCCGGTGAAGATGCCCTTGGCCTGGGCCTGGGCCTGGGTCGCGCGATAGGCGTCCTTGGTCACGGGCTGGCCGGGTTTCAGGCCGCCGTCGAAGAAGAAATCGCGGCCCTCGGTCGCGACCCATTCCGCGTTCCGGTAATGCTCGTTGACGCTCAGGCCCACGCCATCCGCGGGGTTGCCGGTTTCATCGCACATCGCCAGGACGGGATAATCGACATCCTGCTTGCGGCAGACGCCGTTCAGATACAGCACGGCATGACCGCCGACGCCGCTGCTGAGCTCGGCGCCGAAACCGGATTTCTTGCCCAGTTGCGACACGGCGCAGATCTCGGCATAGGTCGGGTAGAATTCGCGATAGACCTGTTCCTCGCCGGCCGTGGTCGGCGGCGGCTCGGTCTGCGGGCCGGTGACGCAGCCGCCCGTCGCCAGCAACAGGCAAGCGACGATCGCCGGTTCGACCAGGCCGCGCAGCCAGCGCAGCAGGGTAGTCATGGCGTGACCCATCGGCGCTGCAACTCCTGCCACAGGACACGCCAGGTCGGCCAGTCATGGCCGCCGGGCGCGGTCACGACGCGTTCGGCCGGCAGCAGCGCGGCCAGCAGCCGATGGGCGGCCGCGAAGCGATCCTCGATGCCGAAACCCAGATGCATATCGGGCAATCCCTCAGCCGCGCCAAGCCAGGCGAGCAATCTACGCTCGGCTGTCGAGACATCCAGCGCCCGCCAATGCCGCAGGCCGCCGGCGCGTTCGACCTCGGCGATCAGCCCACGGCTGCCGATGAAGGGCGCCAGCAGGATGACGCCGGCGATCCGATCGGGATGGGCTTGGGCATAGAGCAGCGCGCCCATGCCGCCCAGCGAGATGCCCACCAGCCAGATGCGGACGGGCCCCCGAGTATGGGCGGGCGCGATCACCTGCTCGTGCAGCCGGGCGACCGAGACCTCGTCCAGATAGCATTCCACGCCGGTCTCGACCGCGATCCGATCGATGCCGTCGATCGAACCGTCGCCGTCGAGGAAGCCGTTGGCGCGGAATTCCTCGGCGCTCATCTCCGCCCCCGGCAGCATGACCAGCAGGGTGGGCGCGCCGGTCAGATCGCCGATGATGCGCATGCTCATCGCGTCGCCGACGGAGTCAGGATTGCCGCGGCGATCAGGCTCAGCGCGGTGCCGACCGCGACCGTGCCGCCGATGCCGGTCAGCACCGGAATGCGCGACAGCGACAGGGCGCCGAAGCCGACGACCGTGCAGAGATTCGCCAGCAACAGCGAGGTCACGGTGCGCTCGCCCTCCGGCCCGCGGAGCCCGCCGCGCTGGAAGAACAGGCAATAGTTCGATCCGACCGCCACGACCAGCAGCAGGCCGAACAGATTGAAGATCGACAATTGCCGGCCGCCGATGGTCAGCAGCCCCAGGGTCACGATGACCGCCAATGCCAGCGGCGCCAGCACCGTCAACGTCGGGCCGACTGCCCGGAAACTCGCCAGCAGCAGGAGCGCGATGACGCCGCTGCCGGCCAGCGCCAGGGTCAGCGCCTCCTGTCGGTAGCGATGCAACAGCCGGTCCGACTCGGCCTTGAGATCGAGCAGCCGTACGCCGGACAGGCCGGCCAGCGCCGTGCCGATGCGCCCGGCGTCGCTCACGTCGCGGAGCGGCAGCAGCGCCACCCATTTGCCCTGGCGTTCGATCAGCAGCGAATCGAGCTTCAACGACAGGGCCGTGCCGTCGAGCGATCTGCGGGTCAGCGTCTCGGAGGCCTTGGCGGCGGCGGCGGCGTCCAGGAACGGTTGGAACACCTCCGGACGGAACGGCAGGCCGTCGAGCGCGCTTGCCAGATTGGCGGCAAGGGTCGCGCGATCGGGCAGGGCCGCCTGGCGCCGCAGTTGCGTCTGGTCGCTGGGCAGGTAGCGGTCGGGGGCATCGAAGCCGGAGAGAGCGCCGGCGGCGATCAAGGGATGCAGGGCCGCCGAGGCCAGTTCGCCGAGGCGCAGCACCGCCTCGCGGTCCGCCGCCTCGGCGACGACGATGGCACGGACGTCCGGCGCGCCGACATCGTGGCGCAGGTCGCGGTCGATCTGCTGGTCGGCGGCCGAGACCGGGCTCATGCTCGATAATTCGTCCTGCCAGAGCGAGCCGCTGTGCAGGCCGATGAGCACGAGGGCCGCCGCCGCCAGGGCGAACAGCGCGGGCCGCAGCCGGGGGGCCGTTCGGACCAGCCGCAGCAGGGCCGGCGCGAAACCCGCGTCGCGCAAGCCGCCGAAATTGCGCGGCACCAGCGTCGGCAGCACGAAGCGCGTGACGGCCAGCGCCACGGCCAGTCCGACGATGGTGAAGACGCCCAGCTGGACGAAGCCCACGAAGCTGGAAAACAGCATGGCCGCGAAGCCGCAGATCGAGACCAGGACGCCCAATCGCAGGGTCGGCCAGATCCGCCGCAGGGTTCCTGCCGGACCGCTCGCGGCATCGCTCTGGGCGAACAGATAGATCGCGTAATCGACCGCCTCGCCGATCAGCGTCACGCCGAAGCCGATGGTGATGCCATGGACGAAGCCGAACCAGAGCCCGACCGCCGCGATGCCGGCCAGCGCGCCGGTCACGACCGGCACCAGGGTCAGCACCAGCATGCGCGGCGAGCGATAGACCGCCAACAGCAGCAGGACGATGGTCAGCGACGCGATGGTCGAATAGAGCGTCACGTCATGCTTCATCTGGCCCCGGGTCTCGACGCCGAACACGCCCGGGCCGGTCGCGATCAGGCGGACGGCGGTGGCGCCGTCGACGCTCGCTTGCGCCGCCGCGAAAGCCGCGCGGATGGCGCCCAGCGCCTGTTCCTGGGCGTCGATGTCGAAGCCGGGCGCCCTGGTCTGGGCCAAGAGGACGGCGCGGGTGCCATCCCTGGCGGTCCAGACCCCGTCGCGGATCTGGCGCTGGGCCTCGCCCGCCATCCGGCGTACGAACGCCAGCGTCTCGCCGGTCGGATCGGGGCCGATGCTGCCCTTCAGCAACGGCGCCATGCCGGACGACAGCAATTGCAGATCCTGGTCGAGTGCCTGGCGCAGGCCGGCAGCGGTGAAGCGCTCGGGCGTGACGTCCTCGCTCAGGAGATAGCGATGGTTCCAGATATAGTCCTGATCGGCCTGGCTGACGCCCGTGCCATTGTCGATCAGGCTGAAGTCCGGCAAGGGCTTGAGCGCATCGGCGACGAGGCGGCTGACGGCGGCGAGCGTGGCGGTCGGCGCGCCCTCGAAGCCGACCAGGATCAGGCGCGAGGCGACGCCGTCGCGCAACTGGTCGACCAGCACCTGCTGGGTCGGTTCGGGCGAGCGCGGCAGGAACGCCGACATGTCGGTGGTGAACGGCACGCGCAGGATGATGCCGATCGAGAGCGCCAGTCCCACGAGCCAGATCGGCAGCGCCACGCGGCCGCCCCGGCTCATGGCGTGTCCGGCGTCACGATCATTTCGGACCGGTCGCCGTCGTGCTCGTGAACCTGGATCCGGCGCAACTGGGTTCCGGCGCCGTCGATCCGGATCAGGTCGACCTTGTCCCGCACCGCCCTGTCGAGCGGGGTCAGGGACAGGTGCCAGTCGCCCGGCTCGCCCTCGAGCGCGATCGCGTAGTAGCGGCCGAGCGTGGCGAGGTCCCCGGCCATGGTCGAACGCACGCCCTCGACCAGCGCGCCGATCTCCGGATGGTCGCTCAGGCGGACCTGGAAAGGATCGCCGTTCGCCTGGGTTCCGGTCAACTGGTCGTCGTTGAGCGCGATGCTCTCCGGCTTCGGCGTCAGCGTGCGCTTTTCCAGCGAGCCGGGTGCGGTATAGCTGAGCGTGCCGGTGCTTTCGATCGGCTGGGTCAGCATGGCGGCGTATTTGCGCTCGGTGAAATGGGCCGAGGCGTGCTTGACCGCGTGCAGTTGCGCCATCAGCGGTGCCAGGCCCCAGGGCGCGTCGGCGGCCGAGGCAGCACCGCTGATGGCGAGCAGCAGGACAAGGCCGAACCCTCTCATCTCAACGCCAGATATCGTAGAAATTGAACCAGTTATAGGGCGCGATCCGGCAATAATGCTCCAGGCGTGCCACATAACGGCCGATCAGCCCATGCAGCACTTCCGGCTCCAGCCGGCGCGGAATGTCGCCCAGGTCGGCGAAGCGTTCGAAATGAATGTCGTAGCGCCGACCGCCCCGATAGAGGCCGATCGCAAGCACGACCGGCTTCTGCAGGATCGAGAGCATCCTGAACGGATTGACCGAAAAGCTGGCGGGGGCGCCGAGGAAGGAATGGACGGTCTGGCGCTCGTTCGTCAGGCTGCGATCGACCAGCATGCCGACGAAATGCCCGTCCTCCAGACAGCGCTGGATCGTGATGAGGGAATCCGGCCGGCCCAGGCTGATCACGTCCTTGGCCAGCTCCGGTGCCACGGCGTTCAGCACGGCGCTGACCTTTTGCGCGTTCTCTTCGTACATCACCATGTTGACGCGCAGGTTCGGATGCTTGCGTCCGGACGCGCGCAGCACTTCGAAACTGCCCATATGCGCGCCCAGCAGAATGCAGCCGCTGCCCGACGCCAGGATGTCGGTCATGATCTCTTCGCCATGAATGCGCAGGTCGAACTCGCCGGTCCGGTTCTTCAGGAAGAACACGCGATCGAGCACACAGGACGCGAAGGCATGGTAATGGCGGAACACGTCGAGCAGGGTCGAGGCCCGCCCCAGCGCGCGGGCGAGATATCGGGCGGACGCCCGGCGCGAATCCAGCGAGAACAGCAGGAAATAGGCGCAGATCACCGGCAGGAACAAGCGCGCCGCCGGCCGGCCGAGGCCGAGCGCGATGCCGACCATCAGGCGGATGACCGAGGTCGAGCCCCGTTCCTTGCGACGCAGCCACTCCGGTCGCTGGACCTCGATGACGCTCATCGAACGGGCTTCGCAGCACCGCTGAGCGCGATCTCGTCCAGTACCCGGCATTCGAATTTCACCGTGCCGTCCTGGTCGTGCCAGCGGATCTCGACAGTCTCGCCGGGACGGACCGGGCGCAGGAACTTCGCGACCTGGATCTCGAGCGGCGTGCCGGCGCCGATCGCGCGGAGCGCGTGGTCGAGCAGCAGCGCGCCGGGGATGATTGGGTTGCCCGGGAAATGACCTGTCGCCGTCGGGTGGCCGGCATCGAAACGATGCGCGGCCGACGACCAGGCCGCCTCAGCGCTCGATGGTTTCAAGGTTGAGTTGCTCCATGGCATGGCGCGAGATCTTGCCCAGCGAATTGCGGGGCAGGGCATCGACGAAATAAAGCGGTCGCGGCAGGAACGCCGGATCGATCTCGCGCCTGAGCGCCGCCAGGATCTGGCGCGAGGTCATGCCCGGCGCCACGACATAGGCGGTGAGCCGGGTCGTCCCGTCGCCGTCCGGCAGGACGAAGACGCCGTCCGCGACCCCGTCGATCGCGTTTAGGCGATGGTTCAGGTACGCGAGCGAGCTGCGCTTGCCGGCGATGTTGATCATGTCCTGCTTGCGGCCGCGCAGCAGGAAGCGCTTCGGCCCGTTCAGCTCGATGATGTCGTTGAGCGGGGCCGCGATCGCGGCGGCGGGCCCGGAGGCCCAGACGTCGCCATCGCGCGCGACCAGCGCGATACCGTCGATGCAGGACCATTCCTCGGTCTTGACCGTGCGCCGCGCCGCGATCTGGCCGACCTCGGAGCAGCCGTAGATCTCGTAGAGTGGGGCGTCGAACCGCTGCTCCGCCTGGCGGGCCAGTTCCGTCGCCAGCGGCGCCGTCGCGCTGACGATGCAATGGACCAGCGGCAGGGCGCCCTCGTGGGCGACCAGGCTGCGCAGATGCACCGGCGTGGTGATCAAGATACGCGGGCCGGTTATCGCCGCCAGTTCGCCCAGGATGTCCGCCGGCAGCAGCGAACGCGTGCCATGAAAGGCGAAGCCGTGCTGCAGTGCCAGCATGACGATCGATTCGATACCGTAACTATGCTGATGCGGCACCGTGCCCAGCAAGGTAGCGTTGGTCAGGTCCGCGACACCCAGCGCGCGGGCGGCGGCGCGCGTGCTCGACACCAGGGCGCCCCAACTGCGCGGATGCGGCACCGGGGCGCCGGTCGAGCCGGACGTGAACAGGATGGCGGCGACCTGATCGGCGGGAAAACTCGGCACCGGGCCGGTGTCGCCGGCCAGATCGTTCGGAAAGGCGGTGGCGGTCAGGTCGGGCGCCGCGACGAAGCCGGTATCATGCAGGAAATAGGCGCCGTCATACTGCCGGGCCAGGGCGTCGAGCGACGCCGCGGCCTCGCTCGACGGTAGCAGGGTCACCTGGCGCCGGCTGAGCGCGGCCGCGAAACCGACGGTGAAGCGATAGCGATCGGCGCACAGATTGATGACGTAGGGAGCTTCGGGCAACCGCGCCGCGAGGGCCGCCACATCGCCCAGGAAATGCTCGACAGTGACCGATCCTGCCGTGCCGTGGACGAGGATGGCCCCCTGGCTGTCGTGGCATAGAAACGGATAAGAAACGTGCTGCATCAGGATTCCCGTACGCTCAGGCCGCGATGGCCGCGCTTCGTCAGCTTGCCGCTAACCCACGCGATCATCTGCACTATATCCGCCAAACGCTCGCGCGGCGGATTAGTTACCCAGAAAGATCTCGTCAGTTTTTCGCCCACGAACAGGACGACGATCAACGGGGCATTCAGCACGTTTACGAAGACCGACCACCAGGCGATCGGGGCAAAGCCCAGCAGCAGTGCCGAGCCCGCCAGTTCCAGCAGAAAGAACAGGCACCAGACCCAGGTGACCCGCCTGGTATATCGGTCGACTGCCGGCGGCAGGTCGCCATGCATTTGGCGCGACAGCGCCGTGATCACGGCAACGTGGCCGGGTCTGAGCGACAGGGCGAACAGGATGAACAGGCCCAGATTGACCAGGGCATGGGGCAGGCCGGTCGACAGCACGAGGCCGCTCTGCAGATGCAGGATCAAGAGCATCACCGAGCAGCACAGCAAACCCGCCGCGGCCGCGTAATTATAGGGGTGGCGGATGCGCGTCAGTGCCAGCCATAGGCCGAGCGCCGTCTGGCCCAGAACAAGCGCATAGGCGATCACGCCCCATCGGCCCGCCGTCAGCGCGAAATGCGTGATCAGCGGCGACGCGACGATGAAGAGCGTCAGAAAGACCCGCAGAACGCGCCTGATCCGGGCAGGCATCTATTTCGTTTTGTTGGCTTGGATATAATCGCTGAGCGCCCGGAGCGACTTGAATATCTCGACATTGTTCTTGTCGTCCGACTTCAGTTTGACGCCGTAGCGCTGCGAGACCGCGAGTGCTACCTCCAAGATATCGATCGAATCGAGACCGAAGCCTTCGCCGTAAAGCGGAGTGGTCGGCTCCGCCGACTCAATATCGAAATCCAGATTCAGCGTATCGATAATCAAAAGCGCCAGATCGTTTTCGTTTTCGTTCATCATATTGGGACCAAACATCCGAAAAATTCACGCCTGTGCCGGTCCGACTGCCGCCCAGAAGCCATCATGCGATATCAGATTTCCTATGCCATCGCATTATTTTGCTGATGGCCGGACGCTGCCCGCACCGCTGCTTGAACGCTCGATCCTGCCATTCCGATCCTCGGGCGGCGAACCCTTGGAAATCCGAGCCGAAGGCGTTGAACCGATTCCTGCCCCAGGCATGGACAGCCGTGAGTCAAGCCCGGCCACGACGGTCGAGAACGAGTTGACGGGCTTCTGCTACTTCTCTGTCGGAAAGAACTGGTTCTCCGGTCGCGCCAGGCCCAGGTGATCGCGCAGCGTCGTGCCCGCATAGTCGCGGCGATAGATGCCGCGGCGCTGCAATTCCGGCACGACCAGCTCGACGAAATCGTCGAGGCCGGCCGGCACGGTCGGGAACATGATGTTGAAACCGTCGGACGCCTCGGTCTCCAGCCATTGCTGCATTGTGTCGGCGATCTCGGCGGGCGTGCCGACCATCTGCAGCCCGCCGTAGCCGCCGACCAGGGTGGCCAATTGCCGGACGGTCAGATTGTCGCGCCGGGCCAGCGCCACCAGCGTCGCCCGGCCGCTCTGGCTCTGGTTGGTTTCCGGAATGTCGGGCAGCGGCGCATCCAGCTCGAAGCCGGAGGCATCGACGCCCAGGCGGATCGACAGGTTCGGAATGCCGCTTTCGGCATGGACCAGACTGTCGAGCAGCGCCTTCTTCTCGCGCGCCTCGGCGCTGGTCTGTCCGGCGATGACCAGCGCGCCCGGCAGGATCTTCAGCTGCCCGGGCGCGCGGCCCAGCGCCGCCATGCGCGCCTTCACGTCCTTGTAGAAGGCCCGGCCGTCCTCGATCGTGCGGCTGCTGCCGAACACGACCTCGGCGGTTTCGGCGGCGAGCTGGCGGCCGGCGTCGGACGCGCCGGCCTGGACGATGACCGGCCAGCCCTGGATCGGCCGGGCGATGTTGAGCGGGCCCCTGACCGACAGATGCTCGCCCTTGTGGTCCAGCACATGCATCTTGGCCGGATCGAAGAAGATGCCGCTCGCCTGATCTTCCAGCCAGGCATCGTCGGCCCAGCTGTCCCACAGGCCGGTCACGACCTGGTGGAATTCGCGGGCGCGGCGATAGC
>JAQGIC010000037.1 GCA_028288725.1 Rhodospirillales bacterium | reverse complement strand
AAGCATTGCGCGAACATGACCATGCTGGCGGGCGCGCTGGTCCTTCTGGCCTCCTGCGCCGCGGCGCGGACCGACGATCCGACGGCGCGGAACGTGCCCGCACGTAGCCTGCCGATTCCGACCACGGTCAGCCCGGAAGTTCAGAAAATGATCGCCCAGCCGCTCCGGCAGAATTGGAACGCGCCGCCGACCACGCCGGAAGGTTGGAGGAGCCTTGCCGACACCGGGGCGGCCGCCCTGGCGCAAAACGTGCCGGGTATGCTCGAGCGCCTGCACGTCAAAGTCGAGACGACGACCATCGACGGCGTGCGGGCGTTTATCCTGACGCCCAGGGACATCCCGCCGGAAAACCGCAAGCGGCTGCTCATCCATGTGCATGGCGGCTGCTATGCCCTGAATCCCGGCCAGGCTGCCCTTCCCGAAGCGATCTTCATGGCGGGGTTCGGGCATTTCAAAGTGATCTCGGTGGATTACCGCATGCCGCCCGAAGCCTATTACCCGGCCGCGCTCGACGATGCGATGACGGTTTGGAAGGCGGCGACCAAGATGGCGAACCCGAAGGCCATGGCGGTCTTCGGGAGCTCCGCGGGCGGTGCGTTGGCGCTCGAGATGATTCTGCGGGCCAAGCAGGACGGCCTTCCCCTGCCGGGGGCCATAGCGCCGGGCACGCCGATGTCGGATGTCACCAAGGCTGGCGACTCCTTCCAGACCAATGCGCTGGTGGACAATGTGCTGGTGTCGCCGGACGGCTTCTGCGACGCGGCAACGAAGTTCTATGCCAACGGCCATGACCTCAAGGACCCGATGCTGTCACCGGTCTATGGCGACTTCCATGGCTTTCCACCCACCATTCTGACGACAGGCACGCGTGACTTGCTGCTCAGCAACACCGTGCGCGTGCATCGCAAACTGCGCGAAGCGGGGGTCGAAGCCTCGTTGCAGGTCTACGAAGGCCAGTCGCACGCCTATTACATCCGCGACGACCGGACACCGGAAACCCGCGAGGCCTTCGGGGAGATCGCCGAGTTCTTCGATCGGCACCTGGAAAAATAGGCGCCCGGCGGCCACGAGCCGACGCCGACCGGCCCTTCGAAGCGATCCCGCTCGATCGTGTCCGCGACGCTGCCAGTGGTCCTCGCCGGGTCCACCGTCTCCGGCTTGGCATCGAACGGCCGGTGGACCACATGGTCGGCCATAGCCGCGTCATTCGGGTCGCGTCATTCGGGCGATGTCCGCGCGCGATCGGATCCCGATCGCGGCTGGGCCGGCCGAAGCAGCGCTTCTTGGATGGCCAGCACGCCCGCTCCGAGAATGCCGTTGGTGTGGGGGTTCGGCATGTAACGGATGTCGAGATGCCGGGTCGAGAGCGCGAGCGAGCGCCGGTAGATGCTGTGCCGGATAGCGGCCAGCAACGACGGACCGATCTGTGCAACGCCGCCGCCGACGAACACGTGCGACGGATTGAAGAAATTGATCACGCTCGCCAGCATCTCGCCGATCTGGGCGCCGGCCTCTTGAATGATCCGGTTCGCCACGGGATCGCCGGCGCGGCTCGCATCGCCCAAATCGATTGCGCTGAGCGCGCCGCGCTCGAGCCAGACCGCCTGTAGCGGTGCGCTTCGTCCGGACCGGGCCGCCTCCATGGCAAGACGGCCCAGCGCGGGGCCGGCCGCCATGGCCTCGACGCAGCCGACATTGCCACAAGAGCATCGCGGGCCGTTCGGATCGACGCAGATGTGCCCGACGTCGCCGGCCGAGCCGTCGGCGCCGCGGTAGAGCGCCCCGTGGCAGATGATGCCGCAGCCGATGCCGGTGCCGATCTTGATGACGATAAAGTTCTGCAATTGCGCGCGCACCTGCCACAGGGTTCCGAGCGCGAGCAGGTTGACGTCGTTGTCGACGAACACCGGCGCATCATAATCCTCCGCCAAGCAGTCGCGGATCGAGAAGCGCTGCCAGCCCGGCATGAGCGGGGGCTCGACCAACTGCCCGGTCTCGAATGCGACGGGACCGGGCACCCCGACGCCGATGGCGCGCACCGCGGTCGGCGACAAGTCGCGCTCGCGCAACAACGCCCGCAGCAAATCGCGCGCGCGGGCGAACACCTGCGTCGGCGGGTTGCGCACATCGGCCGGTTCGGCGCGATGTGCCAGGACGGTCATATCCGGCGCCAACACCGCGACATCGAGGCTGGTGGCACCGAGATCGATGGCGGCGAACACACCGATCGCGTCGCTGAGGCCCAAGACCTCCGGCCGGCGACCGCCAGTCGACGACCGCGTGCCGCTTTCCGAGAGCAGATCACGGGCGGACAGGCCCAACAGCAGCGCATTCGCCTTGCTGCGCGAGACGTCGAGGCGCGCCGCGACCTCCGCGCGCGACAGCCCACCGCGCCAGAACACGGCCGCCAACAGGGCCAGCTCTTCGCCGGACAGAACGATGCCTCGCCCGCTCACCATGGCTCTCCTACTTCCGCCACATTATAGCGGAAGTCGCTGATTGTCAGGCAGAACTGGCGAGCATACAATTCGTGCAAACAATCGCCGCGGGACGCACGCCGTCGACCGCGTGCAAAAGGGAGGCGCTGACGTGCCAAGCGGATGTCCCCGTCCCTTGTCTGTCGCCTTCGGCTAAGCCGGAAGGCGCCGCCATGAGCCTCCGCGTCGCCTTCGACGGGATCACCAAGCGCTTCGGCGCCGTGCCCGTCCTGAACGACGTCAGCTTCGAGCTTGCGCCGGGGCGCGTGCATGCGCTGCTCGGCGAAAACGGCGCCGGCAAATCGACGCTGGTGAAAATCCTGGCGGGCTACGAGCGCGCCAGCGCCGGTACGGTGCGCATCGATGGCGGGGCGCAGGCCTTTCCGACCGCGCGGGAGGCCGAAGCGCAGGGCATCGTCCTTGTCCATCAGGAAACGAACTTGGCCGACGCGTTGACGGTGACCGAGAACATCTTTCTCGGCCACGAACTCCGTCGCGGCTGGTGGCTCGACGAACGAGCCATGCGCGCGAAGGCGCGCATGGCGCTGGACGAGGTCGGCTTGGCCGTCGATCCCGACACCAAACTCCGCGACCTCATCATCGCGGAACGGCAGCTCGTTGAAATCGCCAAGGCGCTGGTGCGGCGCGTACGCTTGCTCATCCTGGACGAACCGACCGCAAGCCTCACGCCGACCGAGTGCGAGCGCCTGTTCGGCCTGGTGGCGCGGCTGCGCGCGGACGGCGTCACCATCATCTATATCTCGCACAAGCTCGATGAGGTCGAACGGATCACGGACGAGGTGATCGTCATGCGCGACGGGCGCTTCGTCGGCCGGGCGCCAACCGCGGGCCTGGCGCGCGGCCGCATGGTCGAGATGATGATCGGGCGGGAGCTGGCCGACATGTTCCCGCCGAAAGAGCCGGAGCCCACGTCCGGCCCGCCGATGCTCGAGGTCCGCGGCCTGACGGTGCCGGGCTGGGCCGAACAGGTGAGCTTCACGCTACACGCCGGGGAGATCCTGGGATTTGCCGGTCTCGTCGGCGCCGGCCGTACCGAACTGTTCGAGGGCTTGATCGGGCTGCGGCCGTGCTCGTCCGGCACGGTCATGATCGACGGGCGCCCGGCGCGCCTGCGCAATCCGCGCGCAGCGCTCGGCCGCGGCATCGCCTACCTCAGCGAGGATCGCAAAGGCAAGGCGCTGCATCTGCACATGCCGATGCGCGACAATCTCACCCTCGCATCGCTCGACCGCCATGCCCGGCCCTGGCTGTCTGCCGCCTCCGAAGACCGGGCGTGGCAACGGGCCCGGGAGCTGTTCGCCATCCGAGGCGGCGACGCCGGCGCGCCGGCAGCCACCCTCTCCGGCGGCAACCAGCAGAAGCTGGCGATCGCCAAGTACCTCGAGCCAGCGCCCCGAATCCTTGTGCTCGACGAACCGACGCGCGGCGTCGACGTCGGCGCCAAGCGGGAGATCTATTTCCTGATCGCCCGCCTCGCCGCGGAGGGTCGTGGGCTCATCGTCGTTTCGTCGGAACTGATCGAACTCATCGGCCTCTGCCACCGCGTCGTGGTCATGCGCCGCGGGCGCGTGATGGCGACGGTGGCGGGCACCCGCCTGACCGAAGCGGAGTTGCTTGCCCATGCCCTCGACACGCATCACTGAGGCGGACGGCAGCGCCGGGCACGGCGCCGCTGCGGCGCGGCCGTGGTTCCGGCGCATGCGCTGGCGCGGTTACGGCCCGCTGCTCGGCCTCGTCCTGCTCTGCGTCGTCGGCACGGCTCTCAATCCGGACTTCGCCACCTGGGACAATTGGGTCAACGTGCTGGCCCGCACCTCGTTCATCGGCATCATCGCGATCGGCATGTGCTTCGTGATCGTGACCGGCGGCATCGATCTTTCGGTCGGATCGATGGCGGCGCTCATCGCGGGCGGCGAAATCCTGTTGATGAACAGCCTGGCGACCAGCCTCGGTTCGCCAGTTGCCGTCATCGCGCTCGGCATGGTCTTCGCGATCGTGCTTGGCGGCCTGTTCGGCATCGCCCACGGGTTGCTGATCACACGGGGACGGATCGAGCCGTTCATCGTCACGCTCGGCACGCTCGGAATCTTTCGTGCGCTGCTCACCTGGCTTGCCGACGGCGGCGTCATCACGCTTGACGGCATGCTGTCCGACAGCTACGGCCCGGTCTATTACGCGACGCCGCTCGGCCTGCAGGTCCCGGTTTGGGTGTTCGCCGCCACGGCTTTCGCCGGCGCCGTGCTGCTGAACCGCACCACCTTCGGCCGATACGTCAAGGCCATCGGCTCCAACGAGCAGGTCGCGCGCTATGCGGCGGTCGACGTCGGCCAGGTCAAGCTGCTCGCCTACGGACTGCTCGGCGCCTGCGTCGGCATCGCGACGCTGCTCTACGTGCCCCGGCTCGGCTCCGCCTCGCCGACCACCGGCCTGCTGTGGGAGCTGGAAGCGATTGCGGCGGTCATCATCGGCGGCACCTCGTTCCGTGGCGGCTCGGGCAGCATTGCCGGCACGGTGACCGGCGCGATCCTGCTGTCGGTCATCGGCAACGTGCTCGATCTGACCAGCATCATCAGCGTCTATCTCAACGCCGCCGTTCAAGGCGTGGTCATCATCGTCGTCGCCCTGCTGCAGCGGCGCCGGACCTGACCGACCGTCGGTCGACAAAAACGAAGAGGGAGGAATGGGAATGCGCAAGACAGAATCGGATCATCTCACGCGTCGTCACCTGCTGGCTGCCGGCGTGGCCTTGGCCGCAATGTCGGCGCTGGCGGCACCGCCGGCGCGGGCCGATGACGCCGTCAATCTCGGCGTCAGCATCCCGGCCGCCACCCACGGCTTCACCGCCGGCATCGTCTGGTGGGCCAACAAGGCGAAGAAGGACCTCGAACAGGCGCACCCCGGTCTGAAGATCACGGTCCGCACCGCGGCGGGCGCCCCCCAGCAGGCGGATCAACTGCAGGATCTCACCATAGTGACGAAGATCAATGCGCTGGTCGTGTTTCCCTTCGAATCTGCTGCGTTGACCCAGCCGGTCGCCCAGGTCAAGAAGCGCGGCGTCTATGTCACCGTCGTCGATCGAGGGCTGAGCGATACATCGGCGCAGGATGCCTATATCGCCGGCGACAACACGGCGTTCGGCCGGATTCCCGCCGAGTATATCGCCAAGAAGTACGGCGGCTCGGCCGATGTCGTCTCGCTGCGCGGCATCCCGACGACGCTCGATACCGAGCGCTGGAACGCCTTTACCGGCGCGCTGAAAGCCTCGCCGAACGTCAAGATCCTCGACGGCAAGTACGCCAACTGGAACCGCGACGACGCGTTCAAGGTGATGCAGGACTATCTCACCCGGTTCAAGAAGATCGACGTGGTCTGGGCCGCGGACGACGACATGGCTGTCGGCGTGCTGAAGGCGATCCAGCAAGCCAAGCGCACCGACATCAAGGAAGTGTTCGGCGGCGCAGGTGCGAAGGACATCGTGAAAGCGATCAAGGACGGCAGCAATCCGCTGCTGCAGGCCGATGTCTCCTACTCGCCGAAGTTCATCTACGACGCCATCAAGATGACGGCGGAGGCGCGCCTCAAGGGTGACAAGCTGCCGCCCACCTACATCATTCCCTCGGTCCTGATCACCAGGGAGAATGCGGCGGAATACTATTTTCCGGACTCGCCTTATTGAGCCTCGGCCGGCCGGGCACCTCGCGCGCTTTCCGTTCGGACGGATTCATCCGAACGACAAGAACTCGCGCCAGACCAATAAGTTGCGAGCAGGATCCGATCCGTGATCGAATCCTGCTCCAGCGCCGCCCGGCCGCTCTCGCGCAAGGGAACAGCCATGCAGACGATCAAAGGACCAGCCATCTTTCTCGCGCAGTTCGCCGGCGATGCGGCACCCTTCAACACGCTGCCGGAAATCGCGCGCTGGGCGGCCGGGCACGGGTTCGAGGGCGTGCAGATTCCGTCCTGGGATACCCGTCTCATCGAATTGGCCCGGGCGGCCGAGAGCAAGGACTATTGCGACGAACTCCAGGGCACGCTGGCCGAGGTCGGGATTGTCCTGACCGAGCTCTCGACGCACCTGCAAGGACAGCTCGTCGCGGTGCATCCCGCCTACGATACCCTGTTCGACGGCTTTGCCCCTGCCGCCCTGCGTGGCAAGCCGGCAGCCCGCCAGCAGTGGGCGGTCGAGCAGCTTAAGCTCGCCGCCAAGGCCTCGGCGCGGCTCGGCCTCACGGCGCACGCGACCTTCTCGGGCGCGCTCGCCTGGCCCTATCTTTATCCCTGGCCGCAGCGACCGCCCGGCTTGATCGAGGATGCCTTCGATGAGCTCGCGCGCCGTTGGCGGCCGATCCTCGACGCCTTCGATGCGGCGGGCTGCGACCTCTGCTTCGAGATCCATCCCGGCGAAGACCTCTTCGACGGCACCACCTTCGAGATGTTCCTCGAGCGGGTCGGCGCGCATCCCCGCTGCAACATCCTGTTCGACCCCAGCCACTTCGTGCTGCAGCAGCTCGACTACCTCGGCTATCTGGACGTGTTCCACGAGCGCATCCGGATGTTCCACGTCAAGGACGCGGAGTTTCATCCAAGCCCGTACCAGGGCGTCTATTCCGGCTACGCGCCCTGGGCGGACCGGGCCGGTCGTTTCCGCTCGGTCGGCGATGGCCAGGTCGATTTCAAACGCATCTTCGCGAAGCTGGCTCAATACGACTTTCCCGGCTGGGCCGTCCTCGAATGGGAATGTGCGCTCAAGCATCCTGAGCAGGGTGCTGCCGAAGGGGCCAAGTTCATCCGCGACCATATCATCCCGGTGAGTGCGCATGCGTTCGACGATTTTGCCGCCTCGGACGTCGATCGGCAGGCCAATCGCACTTTGCTGGGCCTGGAGGCGGCTGATCGCGGCCCGGGAGCCCGATCGTGACCGAGCGCGCGATCGCGGGGCGGTCCCCGCCCCGCCGCCTCAGGCTCGGCATGGTCGGGGGCGGACAGGAGTCCTTCATCGGTCCGGTCCATCGCATGGCGGCGCGGCTTGACGACCGGTTCATCCTGGTGGCCGGCGCGCTGTCGTCGGATCCGGATCGAGCCCGCGCCAGCGGAGCGGATCTCCGGCTGGCACCGGAGCGCTGCTATGTCGATTTCGAGATCATGGCGGCCGAGGAGGCGGCGCGGGCGGACGGCATCGACGTCGTGTCGATCGTCACGCCCAACCATCTCCATTTTGCGGCGGCGAAAGCGTTTCTCGAGGCGGGCATCCACGTGATCTGCGACAAGCCGCTGGTCCATCAGATCGCCGAGGCCGACACGCTTGCCGCCCTGGCGCGGCAGAAGGGTCTGGTCTTCGTCGTCACCTATAATTACAGCGGCTATCCGATGGTCCGGCAGGCCCGGGCCATGGTGGCGGCCGGCGCCCTCGGCACCGTGCGGCTCATCCAGGTCGAATATCTGCAGGACTGGCTGACGGAGCCCGTGGAGCGCACCGGCCGCAAGCAGGCCGTATGGCGCACCGACCCCGCGCGCAGCGGCATCGCCGGCGCGCTCGGCGACATCGGCAGCCATGCCTTTCATCTGGCGGAGTATGTCTCCGGGCTGCGCTGCACGACCGTCGCGGCCGACCTGTCGACGCTCGTGCCGGGACGGCAGCTCGATGACAACGCTCATGTGCTCATGCGCTACGCGAGCGGCGCGCGGGGCCTGTTGTCGGCGAGCCAAGTCGCTCCGGGCAACGCCAACGCCTTGCGACTGCGCGTCTACGGCTCGGCCGGCGGCCTCGAATGGTGCCAGGAGGAGCCCGAGCGCCTGAGATTCACTCGCACAGCACAGGCGCCCGAGATCATTCGACGCGGTGGGAGCGGCAGCGATGCCGCGGCCGATCGGGCGACGCGTCTGCCGGCCGGGCATCCGGAAGGCTATCTGGAAGCCTTTGCGCAGATCTATCGCGATGCCGCCGACCTGATTCTTGCGGCGATCGAGGGCTGCGCGCCGGCCGCCGCGCCTCCGTTGGTGCCGACGGTCGAGGACGGCGTCCGCGGCGTGCGCTTCCTCCATGCCGCCGTCCGGTCGAGCCAGAACGATGCCGCCTGGGTTTCGCTCGATGCTGAGTGACGTAAGCCGTTCAGGGGACCCACGCTGTCGATCGGCACCCCACCAGCCGACCACAAAGCACTGATTTGTTGGGATAACCGAGCGGTTTCCAGCTTCGGCATTCTAATCGAATATTTAGAGACCGAGACGGGCGCTCTCCGGCCGAAAGGCCGGGCGCTATTGGCGGCGAGCCCCCGGTCAAAAGCTTCTTGCCGGCCTCGGCATTTGTCCCTGAATTCAAATCATCGACGGCAAAGCCGGGCGCGTCTGCCGCAAGGTGATGCAGCAGCCGGGCGAGGCATCCTCGATGGCCAAGGTCAGGTCATGCAGCCGCGCGATGGCGGAAACCAGGGCGAGACCGAGTCCGTTGCCGGGTGTATGTCGGCTCTGCTCCGAACGATAGAACCGGCGGAGGACCGCTTCGCGCTCCGGCGCGGCGATGCCGTGTCCGGTGTCCTTGATGCCGATGACGATGCCTTCTGCTGCATGATCGAGCTCCACGGTGACGCGCCCTCGGGCCGGCGTGAACTTGATCGCGTTGTCGATCAGATTGGCCATTGCATCGAACAGCAGGCTGGCGTCGCCGTTGAGCATGATCGGACCGGAATCTGTGCAGGACAGCTGCAGCAGGATTTCCTTCTCCTCGGCGACCGGCTCGTAGAACTCGATGACGTCGCGCGCCACCTGCCGGAGATCGACCGCCGAGAAACCCATGCGCCGGGCGCCATCTTCCAGTTCGGCGATGCGCAATAGGGCGGAGAACGTCTTCAGGACCCCGCGGATCTCGAAAATCGCATCGTCGATCGCCGCGGCATAAGCCTCCGGCGAGGCCGCCCGCCGCTGCGCCCGTTCGAGCCCGGCCAGGATGCGGGTCAAGGGCGTGCGCAGATCATGGGCGATGCCGTCGGCCACGCCCTTAACCTCATGCATCAACCGCTCGATATCGTCGAGCATGCCGTTCACGACATGGGCGAGACGGTCGAGATCGCCGGCGGTTCCGCGCGACGGCAGGCGTCGCGACAAATCCCCGCTGACGATCCGCTGGATGGCAAGAGCCACGTCGTCGAGCCGGCGGGCCGTCCCTGCGCCGACCAATGTCGCGCCCAACAGGCCAAGGCCGACCGTCAGCGCACCACCCCATAACATGGTGCTGATGAACGCCTCGTCGAATTCGCGCGTTTCGTACATGTCCTGCGCGATCAGGACAATATCGCCGCCTTCCATGCGGTGGGCGATGCCCCGGTGCCGCATACGCCTCTCTTCCGCCTGCGTCTGAAAGTTGAAGGGCCGGTCGAACGTCGCGATGTCGGTCGGCATCGGCAGCGGGTTACCCGCGAGGATCTGTCCGTCAGGGCCGTAGAGGACGAAGACATGCTCCATGCCCTGGTTGTTCGCGGCATGAGCCGCAAAGCTCCGCTCGATCTCGGCAACCGACGAGCGGAACGGCTTCGGTGCCTCCCGACCAAGCCAGGCGTCGATGTTGGCGATGACGAATTCGTGGGTCTGAAGATACAGGAAGCCGAAAAGCACCATGGACGCGATGCCGAACAGGGCCAGAAACAGCAGCGCCAACCGGAAGCTGCCGGTGCGCAGCAGATCAATCAGGCGCATGAAGGATATACCCCGCGCCGCGCACCGTCTGGATCAGCGGCGGCGCGCCGGCGATCTCGATCTTCCGGCGAAGCTTGCTGACATGGACGTCGATGACGTTCGTCGGTTCGTCGTAACGATAGTGCCAGACCTCCTCGAACATCATGGTGCGGGTGACCACCTGGCCCGGATGACGCATCAGGTATTCCAGCAACCGATATTCGCGCGGCAGCAACTCGATCGATTGGCCGGCGCGCGTGACGGTCTGCGTCAGCAGGTCGATTTCGAGATCGGCCACCCGCAAGACGGTCTCGCGCTGCGGGCTCGTGCGCCGGCGCAGCAGCACGTCGAGGCGCGCGGTCAGCTCAAGGAACTCGAACGGCTTGGTCAGGTAGTCGTCGCCGCCCGCCTTGAGGCCGCGCACCCGCTCGTCGACGGCCGAGAGCGCGCTCAGCACCAGGACAGGAACCTCGTTCCCGGTTGCCCGGAGCGTCGCCAGCACCGCCAGTCCGTCCATGCCGCCCGGCAACATGCGATCCAGGACGACCGCGCCGAACTCCTCGGTCGCAGCACGCAGCAATCCGTCGCGGCCGGTGCCGGCGGCCGCCACTTCGTGCCCGTGATCGGTCAGCGCCGCCGCGATCTCGTTCGCGGTTCCGGCGTCATCCTCGATAATCAGGATCCTGGCCATATCCCTCATCATCCCTTTTTTGTGACCAGTAATGACTTGATCGCGCCGGCCTGCGGCGCGATAGGTTCGCTCTGCGGACCAGGCAGATCAGCCACCTATTTGCCATTCACTCCGAAAGCGCGGCTTCGCGCCAACATGAAATGCAGTTAATGCCCGGACCCACGCCATGCGTCTGTTGGTAGTCGAAGACGACGAACGCAGCGCGTCCTATCTGATGCGCGGACTGGCCGAAAGCGGCCACATCGTCGATCGCGCGGCGGAAGGAGAGACCGGCTTCGCGCTCGCCTCGGAAGGCATCTACGACGTCCTGATCGTGGACCGGCGGCTGCCTGGACTGGACGGCATCGCCCTCGTCAGGGACCTCCGTGCCCATGGTCACGATATGCCGGTCCTGATGCTCAGCGCCATCGCCGGCATGCGGGATCGGGTCGAAGGCATGCAGGCCGGCTGTGACGACTACCTGGCGAAGCCCTATGCCTTCGTCGAATTGCTGGCGCGCGTGGAGGCACTGGCGCGCCGGGCCGATCGCGCGCGCCGCCACGCCGTGCTGACGGTCGGGGATCTGCAGTTCGATCCCGCCAGCCGGCGCGCGTCGCGCGCCGGCCAGCCGATCCAGCTGCAATATCGCGAGTGCCTTCTGCTGGAGCTGCTGATGCGCCATGCCGGCCGGATCGTTACCCGGTCGATGCTGCTGGCCGCGGCCTGGGACTATGATTTCGAGCCGCAGGGCAACATCATCGACCGGCATGTCTACCGATTGCGCCAGAAGCTCGACGATGGCCACGCCGAGAAGCTGATCCGCACGGTCCGGGGCGCCGGATACATGATCATCGCACCCGCCACCCGGGCGCCCTGATTCCGCCATCACTTTAAAACCCATTTCATGTTGGGGCGAAGCGGCTGCCATCGGTCGCGCGGCAGCTTTCGCATGTGCAGCAAATCGATCCCATCAGGCGGCGCCTCGGCGTCGCCGCTCTCTCCTCCACCTTGGCGCTCTGCCTCGGCGCCGGCGGCTGTTCGCTCGTCCCCGACTACCAGCGCCCGGCGATCGATACGGCGCCCGCCTGGAACACCTCTTCCAGCGGCGACGGACCGCGGGTGGCGGCTGAACTCGAGTGGTGGCGCCGTTTCGGCAGTCCAGAACTGGATCGGCTGATGAACCTCGGTCTTGCCGGCAACTTCAACCTGCAGGCCGCCAGCGCGCGCATCGCGCAGGCCGAGGGGGTCGCGGAGGTGGACGGTGCCCCGCTGTGGCCCTCGCTCAATCTTGTCGGCACGCAGGACCAGAGCAGCGGCGTCAAAAGCAGCCGGACCCATCAGGTTCTGGGACAGGCAACCTACGAACTCGATTTTTGGGGAAAGAACCGCGCGGCGGCGGCCTCGGGCACGGCACTGGCCGGCGCCTCGGTGCTCGATGCCGATACGGTCGCCATTACCCTGTCGGCCAGCGTCGCGGATACCTATTTTCAAATCCTGTCGCTGCGCGAACGGGTGCAGTTCGCCGAGCAGATCGCCGGCGATGCCCGGCACGTGCTGAGTTTGATCGAGGTGCGGCAGGCAAACGGCGCTGCGACGGACCTGCAGGTGCAGCAGCAACGGACCGCCGTGGCGACGTTCGATGCCACTGTCCCCGCGCTCCAGCAGCAGATGGACGTGGCGACCCATGCGCTGGCGGTACTGATCGGCCGATCGCCGGAGGGCTTCGGCGTCGGCGCCAGCGACCTGGGCGATTTGCCCTTGCCGGAGGTCCGGCCCGATCTTCCCGCGACCCTTCTGCAGCGGCGGCCCGATATTCGCGCGGCGGAGGCCCGGCTGATCTCCGCCAATTTTGATATCGGCGTGGCGCGTGCCGCCTTTTTCCCCAGCATCTCGCTGACCGCAGCGGCCGGTGTCGGGTCCAGGAGCCTGTCTCACTTCTTCCCGCCCGCCACGATCACGGATCTGGGAGCCGGTCTGCTGCAGCCGCTGTTCCAGGGCGGCCAGCTGGAGGGCCAGCTCAAGGTCAGCCGCGCACGGCAGGTCGAGATGCTGGCCACCTACCGCCAGACGGTGATAGCCGCGTTCCAGGATGTGGAGGACGCGCTCAGTACGCTGGAGCATGTCCGGACCCAGGCGGCGATCGAAACGACGGCGGAGGTGGCCGCCCACAAGGCCGCCGATCTCGCGCAGCTGCAATACAGTCTCGGCAGTGCCGACTATCTGACCGTGCTGAGCACGGAGCAGACCCTGTTCCAGACCAGGGACACGCTGCTGCAGCTGCAATTGCAGCGCCTGCAGGCGATCGTCGGCCTGTTCCGCGCGCTCGGCGGCGGCTTCGACGCAGGCGCCGACTTGCCCATCCCCCAGACAAAGCCGAGCGGAGACCGATCGTGAGCGGAGCCATCGACAAGCAGGCCGTCGTGGAACGACCCGGCGGTTCGTCTTCGACCGGCAAGGCGATTGCGCGGGTCGCCGTCGCGGGCCTGATCCTGGGTCTCGGCGCAGCGGCATTTCACTGGATACTTCCCGCGCGGCCTGCGTCGCAGGCCGCCCCATCCGGCGATGTCGCCATTCCGGTCGTCGCCGGGACCGCGAGCGTCCGCGACCTGCCGATCTGGTTGTCCGGCATCGGTACGGTGACCCCGCTCAACGTCGTGGATGTGAAGGTCAGGGTAGACGGACAGCTGCAGAACGTTGCTTTCGCCGAGGGACAGCAGGTCGCTGCCGGCCAGATGCTGGCGCAGATCGACCCGCGGCCCTACCAGGCGACCCTGGCCCAGGCGGAAGCGACCCGCCAGCGGGACCAGGCGCAACTCGCCAATGCCCGACAGGAGGTCACCCGGTCCGGAAAACTGGCGAGCGCCGGTGCCGGGACCTCGCAGACGTTCGACGCCATGAAGGCCCAGGAGGCGGCGCTGCAGGCGACGATCGCCGCCGACCAGGCTGCGATCGATGCGGCGAGACTGAACCTGGAATTCACCCGCGTGGTCTCACCGCTCGCCGGACGCGTCGGCCTGCGGCAGATCGATCCGGGCAGCATCGTGCACGCGAGCGACAGCGCCGGCCTCGTCACCGTGACCCAGATGGCCCCCATTTCGGTCCTATTCTCGCTGCCGCAGGACGAGTTGGCGGCACTGATGGACGTGCAGCATGGCAGCGATCTGCCGGTCGCGGTCGATAGCCGCGACGGCTCGAAGCACATTGCCGACGGCCGGCTGGTCTTCATCAACAGCTCCGTCGACCAAAGCAGCGGCCAGATCCAGCTGAAGGCCGAGTTCGACAACGCCGACCGCGCGCTATGGCCGGGCGAGTTCATCTCCGCCCGGGTGCTGGTGCGCACCGACCGCGCCGCCCTCGTCGTCCCTGCCCAGGCGGTCCTGACCGGCGAGACCGGGCTCTACGTCTATCTGCTGAAGCCCGACGGCACCGTGGCCGCGCAGACCGTGACGGGCGGGCCGACCGTGGACGGCTTCACCGAAATCCGCTCCGGCATCGCGGCCGGACAGGAGGTGGTTCTCGAGGGGCAGTCCCGCCTCGCGCCGGGCAGCCACGTCACCGTCGTACCCAATCCGGCCGAGGCGAAGGGACCGGGGGCATGAGCATCTCGGGCCCATTCATCTATCGCCGGGTCGGCACCTGCCTGCTGGCGATCGGCGTCATCCTGATCGGCCTAGTGGCCTACCGCGGCCTGCCGATTTCGGCCTTGCCGCTGGTCGAATACCCGACCATCTCGGTCTCCGCCAATCTGCCCGGCGCCAGCGCGCAGACCATGGCCAGCTCCGTCGCAACGCCGCTCGAACGCTCGCTGTCCAGCATTCCCGGCGTGACCCAGATGACCTCGTCCAGCTCCCTGGGCGTGGCGCAGATCGTGCTCCAGTTCGATCTCAACCGGAACATCGATGGCGCGGCCCAGGACGTTCAGACGCAGATCAACGCGGCCGCCGGGCTGCTGCCGAAAAACATGCCGAACCCCCCGACCTACAACAAGGTGAACCCGGCCAACGCCTCCATCATCTCCCTGGCGCTGACCTCGCCCACCCTGCCGCTGACCGAGCTCGACCGGTATGCCGAGGATTACATCGCGCAGCCGATCTCGCAGCTGCCCGGCGTCGGCGTGGTCGACTACCACGGCCAGCTGCGGCCCGCCGTCCGGGTGCGCATCGACCCGGAGAAACTCGCCGGGTTGGGCCTGACGCTGGAGGACGTCCGCGCCGTCGTCGGCGCATCCACCGTCGATGCCCCGAAAGGCACGCTGAACGGCGCGCATCAGGCGGTGGTGCTGAACGCGTCGGATCAGCTGCTCGATGCCGCGGGCTATCGGAACCTCGTTCTGGCCTATCGCAACAACGCACCGATCCGGCTGGTGGATGTGGCCGAGGTCGTGGACGCACCGGAGGACGTATACCAGGCCGCCTGGCTCCAAGGGCAGCGGGCCATCATCGTCGACGTCGCCCAGCAGCCGGGCTCCAACGTGGTCGCAACCGTCCAGGCGATCATGGACAAGCTGCCGGCGCTCACCGCCTCGCTGCCTCCCGCCGCGGAGCTGCATGTGGTGGGCGACCGCACCCAAACCATTCGTGCCTCCGTAAGCGACGTCCAGTTCACGATGCTGATCACGATCGCCCTCGTGATCATGGTCATCTTCATCTTCCTCAGAAACTTCTGGGCGACGCTGATCCCCAGCCTGACGATCCCGCTGTCCCTGATCGCGACCTTCGCGGCGATGTACGCGCTCGGCTACAGCCTGGACAATCTATCCCTCATGGGCCTGACGATCGCGATCGGCTTCGTGGTGGACGACGCCATCGTCGTCATCGAGAACATCATGCGGCATCTGGAGGAAGGGCGGCGTCCGCTCGAAGCTGCGCTCGAAGGCGCACGGGAGGTCGGCTTCACGATCGTTTCGATGACCGTCTCGCTGATCGCGGTCTTCATACCGATCCTGCTGATGGGTGGGCTCGTGGGGCGGCTCTTCCGCGAATTCGCGATCACGATCAGCGTGGCGCTGATCATGTCCGGTATCGTTTCCCTGACGGTCACCCCGATGCTTTGCGCCTGGCTGATCCGCCATGACACGAAGCGCGAGCCCGGGCGCCTCTATCGATGGTCGGAGCGCGTGTTCGAAAATATCACGCTCGGCTACGGCCGGCTGCTGGACCAGGCGCTGCGCTGGCAAAAGCTGACGCTGCTGACGCTCGTCGCGACGATCGCGGGGACCGGCTGGCTATTCGTGACGGTGCCGAAAGGCTTCTTCCCCCAGGTCGATACCAGCTTCGTGCTCGGCGTCGCCCGGGGCGCCCCGGACATATCCTTTGCGGCCATGTCCAGCCGCATCAACGCCCTGGCCGACGTCGCCATAAAAGATCCGGCGGTCAGCACGGTCGATTACTGGATCGGCCCGAACCCCACCATCAGCGAAGGCCGGATCCTGCTGAACCTGAAGCCGCTCGACCAGCGCGATACGCCGGCGGACCAGGTGCTTGCGCGGCTGCGGCGGAAGATGGCCGCAGTAGAGGGCATCACCCAGGGCATGCAGGTGAGGCAGGACATCCAGGTCGGCGGCCGTTTCTCTGCAGCGCAATATCAGTACACGCTGCAGGATGGCGACGTCGCCGAACTCTATAAGTGGTCGTCGTTGCTGGAAGCCAAGCTGAAGGCGCTGCCGCAATTGCGCGACGTGACGTCGGACCGGCAGGCCTCGGCGACCAGCGCGACGCTGAATATCGACCGGTCCACCGCCGGCCGGCTAGGCATCAGCGTTCAGGCGATCGACGACACGCTGTACGACGCGTTCGGCCAGCGGCAGGTGGCGACCCTGTTCTCGCCGTTGAACCAGTACCACGTGATCGAAGAGGTCGATCCCCGCTACCAGCTCAGCACTGAGGCGCTCCGCCATATCTTCGTCCGTTCCACGACCTCCGGCAAACTCGTGCCGCTCAATCTGCTGGCCAGCGTGCAGCAAGGCGTCTCGCCGATTACGATCAACCATCAGGGCCTGTTCCCGGCCGTCACCCTGTCGTTCAACGTCGCGCCCGGCGTGGCACTGGGCGACGCGGTCGCGGCCATTCGCGCCGTCGAAACCGCAGCCCGCATGCCGGCGAGCGTCACCGGCACCTTCCAGGGCGCGGCGCAGGCGTTCCAGGACTCGTTGAAGACCGAACCATGGCTGATCCTGGCGGCGATCGTGACGATCTACATCGTGCTGGGTGTCCTGTACGAAAGCGCGATCCATCCGCTGACCATCATTTCCACGCTTCCCTCCGCGGGGGTCGGCGCGCTGCTCGCGCTGATGCTGTGCGGTCAGGAGCTGTCGATCATGGGCATGGTCGGCATCCTGCTGCTGATCGGCATCGTGAAGAAGAACGCGATCATGATGATCGATTTCGCGCTGGTCGCCGAACGCGACCAGGGGCTTTCCCCGTACGACGCGGTCCGGCAGGCCTGCCTGCTGCGCTTCCGCCCGATCATGATGACGACGTTTGCGGCCCTGCTGGGCGCGCTCCCCCTGGCCCTGGGCCACGGCGCCGGCGCCGAGCTGCGACAGCCCATGGGCATCGCGATCGTCGGCGGCCTGATCATCTCGCAGATCCTGACTTTGTTCACGACGCCCGTCGTCTACCTGTGGTTCGACCACCTGCAGCGCCTGCTGCGCAGGACCGGCGCGGACGCTCGGCGGAGCCAGCGCGAAGCGCCGCAAGGCTCGGCCGACTGACCCCGGGCAATGCAGCGACCATAACCGCGCTATCGAGATAGATTGCCATCAGCAGATCAATGCTCATGGTGGTGATGATGCATCTCCATCGGATGCTTCCGGCTCATCGCGAGCAGATAGATCGCGAGCGCGGCGAACGCGAGATTGAGCCAGAAGGTATAGTCGAGACTGAATTGCGTGACCTCCGCCCGAATGCTCGGGTTCGGTTGCGGCACGAGGCCAGCCGCTGAGAATCCGAGATCCATGACGAGAGCGGCAAGCACCATCGTCACGAAAAACACGACCGCCATGTAGACCGCCATCTTCCAGCCGTAGTAGCGGCGGTAGATGTCGAGCAGCGGCAGCACGATCAGATCGGCATAGAGAAACGACAGCACGCCGCCGAAGCTGATCCCGCTCGCCCAAAGGATGGCGGCCATCGGTACGTTGCCGATCGAGCAGACGAAGGAAATGACGGCGACGATCGGGCCGAGAACCGCGTTGGCGGGCACCTGGATCCAGGGCGACGCACCCTTCAGGAAGAACGCCGCCCACCAGTCGTTCGGGACGAAGACGGACAGAAACCCGGCGATGAGGAAGCCCCCGAGCAGGTCCTTCCACAACATCGAAAGGTCCATCGCGAAGTTCTGCGCGATCAGGATGCGGGTTTGCGGGCTGGACAACTTCCGCCACAAGGTCCCGCCCTGTGCGGTCATGCCGGAATGCTCATGTCCGCTCGTCGGCTCCGGATGGTTGCGTGCCTGCTCGACCAGATCGGTCGGATAGGTCAGCCGGACCAGCGTCGACAGGATGGCGATGAGCACGATGCCGCCGACCCACTCGGCCGCCATGAATTGCCAGCCCATCAGCAGGTAGAGGATGATGCCGAGTTCGATCACGAGGTTGGTCGAGGCGAACAGGAAGGCGAGCGACGGCACCAGCGCCGCGCCCTTCTTGAACAGCGTCTTCATCACCGCCGCCGACGCGTAGGAGCAGCTCGAACTTGCCGCTCCCAGACCGGTCGCCAGTGCGATTTCCCGGAAGCCGTCGCGGCCAAGGGCGGCACGCATGCGGTCCTTGGAGACGACGGCTTGGATCAGGCCCGACAGCGCGAAGCCGAGCACCAGGCTCCAGCCGACCTGCCAGAACATGCCGAAGGTCATCAGGACGGCTTGGCCGATTTTTCCGAGAAGATCCTGCACGGCTATCCTCCGAATTTGTGAAGTCCGATCGGCGCTGTTCCTCTACTGCCCCATGGTCGCGGGCATGAACCCATGGTTCGTGCCGAAGCTCCTTCTCGTCGCGCTCGGACTCGTGAACGCCTGGTTCTATCAGCGTCGCACCGTCCGATCCGCGGCGTTACGGTTGGGGATCGTGCCGCGGGAATCCTGTCGCCGGCGACCTGGCTGAGCGTGACCATGGTGGCTTCGCTGACCCTGGAGCACGCGGCACGCGGCTTCATGCGCTGACGCCCAAGCCCATCGCCATGGGCTCGGGCGCGCGGCGTCTATTGCTTCGTCGGCTCGACGCCCTGCTTCTTCTGCCACTCCTGCATGAAGGCGATCTCCTTCTTCTGGGCGGCGATGATGTCCTTCGCCAGCGTCTTCATCTGCGGGTCCTTGCCGTACTTGAGTTCGACCTGGGCCATGTCGACGGCACCCTGGTGATGCGGGATCATGCCGGCGACGAAGTCCTTGTCCGTCTGACCGGTCAGGGGCACGCCCATGCCCTTCATCATCTTATCGTTCGCCGCCTTGAATGCCGTCGTGGAGCCGTTGCCGTCCGACGAGGACGGCATGTCCATGCCGGGCATATTGCCCTTCATGCCGGGCATCGGCTGCCCGGATTGCTGCGCTAAAGCCGGAACGCCGATGGCCGCGACGAGGAGCGAGAGAATGCCGCCGAACGCGGCGCGGGACAGAGTTTTGACGGGCATGATGACCTCGGTTGCTCGAAGGATCCGCAGCCTCCACCATCCCATGATGGGAAGGTCAAGCCATTGCGGGCTTCTCCAAGATGGAAACCAAACGACTTGACTCTGTTGCAGCGAAAATAGGATACCCCCCTATCCTTAGGAGGCATCATGAGCCATACCGTCCGCGAGAAACAGAAGCTGCTGAACCGCGTCCGCCGCATCCGGGGCCAGGTCGAGGCGATCGAACGCGCGCTCGATGACGAAGCCGGATGCGAGAAGGTCATGCATCTGATCGCGGGTTGCCGCGGCGCCATGAACGGCCTGCTGGCCGAAGTGGTCGAGGATCACGTCCGCACGCATCTGGTTGATCGCGAGAAGGACCCTGGCGCCCTCAAGGAGGATGCCGTCGAACAGTTGGTCGAAGTCGTTCACAGCTATTTCAAGTGAGGAGTGCCGGATGATGGCAAACCAGATTGCGGAGCCCACCGGGGCCCACAGCCATGTGTTCCTCGGCGCCGGACACGACAAGAACGAGCGGAAGACCTGGGCCGTGATCGCGCTCTGCGGCGCGATGATGGTGCTGGAGATCGTCGGCGGCAGCTTATACGGCTCGCTGGCCCTGGTGGCAGACGGACTGCACATGTCGACCCACGCAGCCGCCCTGCTGATTGCGGCCGCCGCCTACACCTATGCCCGCAAACATGCGAACGACCCGTCCTTCGCGTTCGGGACGGGAAAGCTGGGCGACCTCGCGGGCTTCTCCAGCGCGATCATCCTGGCGATGATCGCGCTGCTGATCGGCTACGAGGCGATTTCCCGCCTGTTCAGCCCCATCGCGATCGACTTCGACGTGGCGATCCCGATCGCGTTCCTCGGTCTGCTGGTCAACGTCGCCAGCGCCTGGCTGTTGAGCGGCGGCGACCATGGCCATTCGCACGGACACGGCCATGGTCATGGCCATGCTGCCCACGACGACCATCATGCAGATGAAGTTCGCCGCATCGACACCGGCCATGGCTTCCTGCTGCTGGAGGTGTTCGAGGACGGTGTGCCGCCGCGCTTCCGCGTTCGCTTCGAGGGCAGCCGGGGCCCGATGCCGGTGCCCGGCGGCCAGTCCCTGAGGCTCGACACGATCCGTCCGGACGGCGCGCGGCAGAGCTTCAGCTTCGTCAACCGGGGCGACTACCTGGAGTCGGTCGAGGAGATTCCGGAGCCCCATGCCTTCACCGTGCGGCTCGGTCTATCGCACAGCGGTCACTCGCACTCCCATGAGGTCGCGTTCGAGGAACACGAGCACGGCGGGCACGGCGCCTCCCATCGCGACAACAACATGCGGGCCGCCTTCATTCATGTCCTCGCCGACGCAGCCGTTTCCGTGCTGGCGATCCTGGGACTGCTCGCGGCCAAGTTCCTCGGCTGGAGCTTCATGGATCCGGTCATGGGCATCGTCGGCATGCTGGTCATCGCCAACTGGTCCTACGGCCTCGTTCGCGACACGGGCGCCATCCTGCTCGACAAGACGCCGGACCGGGCCCTTGCCGCGAAGATCCGATCGGAAATCGAGGCGGACGGCGACCGGTTGACCGACCTGCATCTCTGGCGCCTGGGCCCGGGGCACCTGGGCGCGATCGTCTCGGTATCGACGGCGAAGCCGCGGGGATTGGAGTTCTACCAGGCGCGCCTGCGGCGGTTCGGCTCGTTGTCGCATGTCACGATCGAAATCCAGTCGGCAGCAACTTGATGGCGGTACCGTCGCCCTGCGTGGACATCTGCCGGATGGATCGCAAGACCGGCTGGTGCGTCGCCTGCCTCCGGACCGCCGCGGAGATCCGCGGTTGGGCGAAGATGACCGACCATCGCCGGCGGCAAATTCTTGCCGAACGCAAACGGCGCAATGGCAAGCTTTCGACCCCGGTGCCGCCGGAAGCTATCGTCGATGTATGATGGTGGTCTAGCTAGCGAGACGGCGGCCCCCTACGGTCCCCGACTTCCCAATGGAAGGTAGAAACGATGACAAGACGGGCGAAAGTAGCGGTGGTCTGGCGCGGTGGCCGCGAGGCGCGGGACACGGCGACGCCCCAGAACAATCGCTTCTATCGCGTGTTCGAAGAACTCGCCGCGATCGGCATTCACGCCGAGCCTGCGGTTTACGATGAGGCTTTCGCGGGCGAGGTCCGCGATCAGCTCCTGACGGTAGACGGCGTGCTGGTCTGGGTCGATCCGCTGCACGACGGGAAGACCCGCGTCGCGCTCGACCCGCTGCTGCGCGACATCGCGGCTCGCGGGCCGTGGGTGAGCGCCCATCCCGACGTGATCCTCAAGATGGGCGTGAAAGAGGTCCTGCACCGCACGAAGCATCTCAGGTGGGGAACCGATACTCACCTCTATCGCTCCGCTCCGGAGTTCCGCGAGACTTTTCCGGAGCGGCTGCGAACGGACGGCCCGCGGGTGCTGAAGCAGAACCGCGGCAACGCCGGCCAGGGGGTGTGGAAGGTCGAACAGATCGAACCGCTGCCCGGCGGAAGGGCGGCGGTCCGGGTGCTGCATGCGCAGCGCGGCAGCGTGCCGGAAGACCTCGCGCTGGCGGATTTCATGGCGCGCTGCGAGGCGTATTTCACGGCCGACGGCTGCATTGTGGATCAGCCGTTCCAGCCGCGCCTGGCCGACGGCATGATCCGCTGCTACATGGGCGCCGACAAGGTCGTGGGCTTCGGCCATCAGTTCATCAAGGCCCTGATCCCGCCGCCGCCCGAGGGGCCCGCTTCCGATGCGGCGCAACCGGGACCGCGGATCATGCACCCCGCCTCGACCGAGCGGTTCCAGGCGCTCAGGATCAAAATGGAGACCGAGTGGACGCCGCAGATGATGGCGGTCCTCGGCATCGATGCGCCATCGTTGCCGATCATCTGGGATGCCGATTTTCTTTATGGACCGCGCACCGCGTCGGGCGAAGACACGTATGTGCTATGCGAGATCAACGTCAGCTCGGTCTTCGCCATCCCGGACCAGGCGCCGGCGGCGATCGCGCGTCTCGTATCGGCTCGTTTGTGAATTTTCACTGTGGCGGGCGGCTTTGTCGCACGGCGCGGAAGATGCCGCGAAGGGACTTGTCAGGCGCTGACGAGGTCTAGTAGTTTGCGCGGCACGGGGACGCAGACTCCCCATTAGACGATCTCCGTCCAAGCTCTGCTTCATCCCGCCGTTTCGGCGTGGGAGGAGCTATGGACGTGTCGATCTCCGCAATCAGTCTCGATCAGTCGCCCGGCGACTGTCCCCCACCGCTCATCATCGATGTCCGGCGCCAAACGGCGTCCGACCTGGTGCTCCCCCATAGCGTCCGGAGGAATCCCGACCAAGTCGAGGACTGGGCTGCCGACCTGGAAATCGGCCGGGCCAGTGCCGACCAGATCGTATCGTTTAGCCGCGATCTCGATGACTACGGGATCGACGGCCGACCGATCGAGCGCTGGGACGAGTGCCCGGCGGTAAGCGACGATTTCAAGATCGCCTGGTCCGTCATCACCGGCCGGGTCATGCAGCTGATCGACCGGCTTGCGATCGAGGGGGCCGCCCATGCCCGCTGATATCGATCGCCGCCAGTTCATCGAGATCGCCAGTCTCACCGCCGCAAGCCTGACGATCCCCGCAGGCCTCGTCGCCGGCACCGCCAGCGCCCAAACCGCACCCGAGCCAGGAAAGCCCGCCATGTCCTACGAAATCAAGCCGCTGCCCTTCGATCCGAGCCGTATCAAGGGCATGTCGGAGAAGATCCTGACCAGCCACTACGAGAACAACTATGTCGGTGCCGTGAAGCGGTTGAACGCGATCGACGCCGAACTCGCCAGCCTGGACTGGGCGAAGGCGCCGAACTTCGTCATCAACGGCCTGAAGCGCGAGGAACTGATCGCCGCCAATTCGATGATCCTGCACGAGCAGTTCTTCGACGGCATCGGCGGCGACGGCCAGCCCGGCGGCATGATCGAGGAGGCTATCAAGCGGGACTTCGGCAGCGTCGATCGCTGGCGCGCCGAGTTCACGGCGATGGGCAAGGCCGAGGGCGGCGGGTCCGGCTGGGTGATCCTGTCCTACTTGCCCCGCGACAAGCGCCTGGTGAACTGCTGGGCGGCCGACCACACGACGACGCTCGCGGGCGGCCGCCCCGTGCTGGTGCTCGACATGTACGAGCATGCCTACCACATGGACTACGGTGCCAAGGCCGCCGCCTACGTCGACGCATTCATGCAGAACATCCGATGGGACAGCGCCGCATCGCTCTACACCCGCTACAGCGGCGAGAAATGAAACGCCGGATTCCGGGCGTCGCGCTGGTCGGCTTCCTGCTGGTCGGCGCGGCCCCACCCTGGACGGCCCGTTCGGCCGCCGCCGAACCGCCGCTCGTCCTGGAGGCGACCATCCCGCTCGCTGACGTCGGGGGCCGGATCGACCACATGGCCGTGGACCTGAAGCGCAAGCGCCTGTTCGTCGCCGAACTGGGCAACGACACCGTCGACGTCATCGAACTGGCGAACGGCCGCGTCGTCCATCGGATCGCCGGCGTCAAGGAACCGCAGGGCGTCGCCTATGCCGAGAAGCAGGATCGCCTGTTCGTCGCCAGCGCCGCCGACGGCACCGTCCACGTGTTCACGGGTGCGGACTTCGCAGCCGTGGCGACGATCCCGTTGGGCGACGACGCGGACAACATCCGGATCGACCCGCGGGACGGCTCGGTCGTGGTCGGCTATGGCAGCGGTGGGCTCGCGGTGATCGACCCGGCGACCGCCGCCAAGGTCGCCGGCATCAAGCTGGCCGACCATCCCGAGGGCTTCCAGATTGCGCCCTCCGGGCTGGCCTACGTGAATGTGCCGGACGCCAATCAGATTGCGGTGATCGACCTGGACGCCCGGCGGCAGACGGCGGCCTGGAAGCCGGGCGGATCGGCGAACTTTCCGGCGGCACTGAGCGGCGAGAACCTGTTCGCCACGGTGCTCCGCAGCCCGGCGAAGCTCGTCCTGATCGGCACGGCCAGCGGCAAGCAGGTCGCGTCGATGCCGACCTGCGGCGACGCGGACGACCTGTTCTTCGACAAAAGGATCGCGCGGATTTATGTCAGCTGCGGGAGCGGCGAAGTGGCGGTGTTCGGCAAGGAAGCCGACGGCTTCCATCCGCTCGGTTCCGTGTCGACCGCATCTGGGGCCCGCACGTCACTCTATGTGCCCGAGTGGGATCGTCTCTACGTGGCCCGCCGAGCTTCGCTGCTTGCGCGGGACGCCTCGATCCTGGTCTTTCGCCCGGTCCTATGATGACTGATCGGCCCACCACGCGGAATACCGGTCGCAATGAAATTTATTTTAATTGGCCTGGATACTGAAGACACAACATAAGCTTTGGGTGTGTTCGATAATAAGCAGAACTCGTTGGCGGCGACTAAATCGAGACGTCGCCGCATAAAATGAAGGGCCAGGCCATGACTAATATCTCCCGCCGGTCGATTCTGGCTGCCGGTGCCGTCGGCGGTCTCACGTCGGTGGCGGCCCACGCTGCCGGCGTATTCGGCAATCCTGATCTGCCTCCGCAAGGTGCGATCAATTCGAGCCCCCAGGCTCTGCTGGACCCGGGTCCGCAGAACCCCGCGCTGGCCGGAAATCTGCCCTCCTTCGTGAATCCTCCGCCGACCGACGTCGGGGGCATGCCGCTGTTCTGGTCTTCCTTCAACATCGCGCCGAAGCGCGTTCAAGGCGGCGGCTGGGCGCGCCAGGTCAATGCGGAGGCGTTCCCGATCTCCACCACGATCGCCGGCGTGAACATGCGGCTCGATGCCGGCGGCATCCGCGAACTTCATTGGCACCAGCAGGCCGAGTGGGCCGTGATGACCTATGGGAATATCCGGGTCACCGTGCTCGACAACCAGGGGCATCCCTATGTCGAGGACGTGAAGGAAGGCGACCTCTGGTACTTTCCCGGCGGCGCACCTCATTCGCTCCAGGGACTGGGGCCCGACGGTGGCGAATTCGTGCTCGCCTTCGATCGAGGTGCCGCGGGCGAATATAATACGTTGATGCTCAGCGATTGGCTCGCTCATACGCCGCCGGACGTACTGGCGAAGAATTTCGGCATGCCTGCCGACGTGTTCAAAAACATCCCCCTGCAACAAAGGTGGATCTTCCAGGGCAAGGTGCCCGGGCCGCTCGCCGCCGACCAGAAGGCAGTCATGTCGGCGAACGGCGCTGCGCCCTATCCTTTCGTCTTCCGCTTGTCGGAGATGAAGCCGAACAAGGCGACGAAGAGCGGTCAGATCCAAATCGCCGATAGCACGAACTTCCGTGTGTCCACGACCATCGCCGCCGCCTTGGTCACGGTGAAACCCGGCGCCATGCGAGAGCTGCATTGGCACCCGAACGCCGACGAATGGCAGTACTACATCAAGGGCGAGGGGCGGATGACGGTATTCAACACCGGGCCGGCCGCCGTCACCGCCGATTTCCGCCCGGGCGACATCGGCTACGTGCTGAAGAATCTCGGCCATTACGTCGAGAACACGGGCACGACCGATCTCGTCTTCATGGAGATCTTCAAGACCGACCGGTACGAGGAGGTCTCGCTGTCCGATTGGCTGGCCCATACGCCGCCGGACATGATCGCCGCGACGCTGAACATCGACCCTGCAGCCATCGCGCAAATTCCGAAGAACGCCCCGGGCGTGATGCCGGCGTAGCTCGAGCGTCGTCGAAGCGGCCGGGGACGCACGCCCCGGCCGCTTCACGGCTTCCTCGCCCATGGCGAGGCCGACAAGGCGCCGCCGGTCGTTGACCAGGATAGCCGTTCCAGTCCAAAATCACGAGGCAGCTTGGCGTTCTCGGCTGGAAGCCGAACACGGTGCCGAACCGGATTTCGGCACCCCCACCCAGGCTGATTTGGCGATCTGCCCCTCTAGAAAGGTTAGAAGCCTGTGGGCCTGCGCGATCTGCCATCGGTCAGTGTCGTTCTGAACACCGGCGCCGCGGTGGAGCTGATGCAGCGGTTCGGCCGCAGCGCAGCCACGGATGCGATCCGCGCGGTGCTCGATGACGCTCGCACGGCGCTACAGGCCGGTGTCGCCGGAGTTCCCCATATCGACGATCTGGCGCTCCAGGCGACGGCCCTGCTGGAGACGGAGGACCGTTCCGATTTGCGGCCGCTGTTCAACCTCACGGGGACGGTGCTGCACACCAATCTCGGCCGCGCGTTGCTGGCCGACGCGGCGATAGAGGCGGCGGTGGCGGCCATGCGCGATCCGGTGGCGCTCGAGTTCGATCTCTCCGCAGGCAAGCGCGGCGAGCGGGACGATCATGTGCGCGCGCTCCTCTGTGCGCTCACGGGAGCCGAGGACGCGACGGTGGTCAACAACAATGCCGCGGCCGTGCTGCTCGCCGTCAACACGCTGGCGGATGGCCGCGACGCCATCGTCTCGCGCGGCGAGCTGATCGAGATCGGCGGCGCCTTCCGCATGCCCGACATCATGCAGCAAGCCGGCGCTCGGTTGGTCGAAGTCGGTACGACCAACCGGACTCATCTCAAGGACTATCGTGCGGCACTCGGTTCGCAGACCGGGATGATTCTCAAGGTCCATACCTCCAACTACCGGATCCAGGGCTTCACGGCGGAGGTCGGTGCCGCGGAACTGGCCGTCGTTGCCGACGCGGCGAATGTCCCGCTGATGAACGACCTGGGTTCCGGTACCCTGGTGGATCTTTCGCGCTTCGGGCTGCAAAGGGAGCCGACCGTGCGCGAGGCGGTCGCCGAGGGGGCCGGGCTCGTGACGTTCTCCGGCGACAAGCTGCTGGGCGGGCCGCAAGCCGGCTTCATCGTCGGCAAGCGGGCATTGATCGCCGCCATCAATCGGAACCCGATGAAACGTGCCCTCCGGATCGACAAGATCCGCCTGGCGGCGATCGAAGCCACACTGAAGCTCTATCGGGACCCCGATCGTCTGGCTGAACGCCTGCCGACGTTGCGGCTATTGGCCCGTCCCCCGGCCGAGATCGAGGCCCAGGCGCGCCGGCTGCTGCCGGCCGTGGCGCGGGCGGTCGGCCCGGCCTTCACCGTCCAGCCGTGCGCCTGCCGCAGCCAGATCGGGTCCGGCGCGCTGCCGCTCGAAACGATCGCCAGCGCCGGGCTCGTCATCCGACCGCTCGCCGGCGGTCGGGTGCTCGACGCGCTGGCGGCGGCCCTGCGCGCCTTGGATTGGCCGGTGATCGGCCGGATCGAGGATGGCGGCCTGACGCTGGATTTCAGGTGCCTCGTCAACGAGGCGGCCTTCTTGTCGGCTTTGTCCGGGCTGGACGGCCATGCGCTGGCTTGAGCGCCTGACGTCCGGGAGAGCGCCCAGGAGCGACGCGATGGCCGAGGCGCGTGCGGCGGCCGACGCCGGCGACTACACCAGGGCGCTGGCCTTGTGGGAGCCGCTCGCCCGTGCCGGCGTGGCGCGCGCCCAGAACAATATCGGCGCCTGCTTCTCCGAAGGATTGGGCGTCGAGCGCGATGCCGACCTTGCCCTGCGGTGGCTCTCGCTGGCGGCGGAAGGCGGCGATCCGGTCGGGCAGCGCAATTTGGCTACGGCCTATTTCAAGGGTTTCGGGGTCGAGAGCGACGGCACACGCGCGGCAGAGCTCTATCGCCTTGCGGCCCTACAGGGAGACGGCCCGGCGCAGGACATGCTGAGCTGGATGCTGATGGAGGGCGAGCTGATGCCGGCCGATCTCGGCGAGGCACGCCGCTGGGCGCTTGCAGCGGCTGAGAACGGCGTCGCCACCGCCATGACCCGGCTGGGGATGTTCCATCACGATGCGGTCGGGGTGGCGCGCGATCCGGCCGCCGCCGCCGAATGGTGGCGGCGCGGGGCCGCGCTGGGCGATGCCGATGCACAGGCGATGCTGGGCGCTGCCTGCCATCTCGGCAGCGGCGTGCCCCCGGATCGGGTAGCGGCGCTGGCGTGGCTGCTGCGCGGTCAGAGAGGCGGCAGCACCCTAGCTGCTCCGTTTCTCGGACCGGTCAGGGGAGCGCTGTCGCCGGACGAGATCGCGGAGGCCGAGCGGCGGGCGCAAGCGCGGTTGCCGGACAAGACATCATGATCATCGGCACCGCGGGCCACATCGACCATGGCAAGACCGCCTTGGTCAAAGCGTTGACCGGTATCGATGGCGACCGGCTGAAGGAAGAGAAGGCGCGGGGCATCACCATCGATCTCGGCTTCGCCTATCTGCCGACCGAGCATGGCGCGGTGCTGGGATTCGTCGACGTGCCGGGCCATGAGCGTTTCGTGCACACTATGCTGGCCGGCGCGGGCGGGATCGATTTCGCCCTGCTGGTCGTCGCCGCCGACGATGGCATCAAGCCACAGACGCTGGAGCATCTGGCGATCATCGATCTGCTCGGCATTCGGCGCGGCCTGGTGGCGCTGACCAAGGCCGATTTGGGCGTGCCCGAGCGTCTGGCCGAGGTAACCGAGGCGATCCGGGCGACGACCGCCGGGACGGTGCTGGCGGGCGCCGAGATTCTGCCGGTATCGGCGCTCACGGGTTTGGGAATCGATCGCCTGCGCGCCCGTCTCGCGGCTGCCGCCACTGAGATCGCGGACCGATCCGCCGACGCCCGATTCCGCCTTGCGGTCGATCGCGTCTTCACCCTGTCCGGCATCGGCGTCGTGGTCACGGGCACGGTGCTGTCGGGGGCGGTGCATGTCGGCGATCAGGTGCTGCTCAGCCCATCCGGCCTGCCGGCACGGGTGCGCTCGCTCCATGCCCAGAACAGCCCGGCCGAGACCGGGCGTGCCGGCGACCGGTGTGCGCTCAATCTGACGGGCCCGGACATCTCCAAGGAGACGATCCGGCGCGGCGATGTCGTGCTCGATCCCGCTTTGCATGCGCCGACGGATCGGATCGACGCCAGGCTGCGTCTGCTGCCCGGTGAAGCGAAGCCGCTCGGCCAGTGGTTCCCGGTTCGACTGCATCATGCCGCGGCCGAGGTCGGCGCCCGGATTGTCCTGCTCGGCGACGACCCGATCCAGCCGGGAGGGTCGGCCGACGTGCAGCTGGTGCTGGACCGGCCCATCGCCGCAGCACTGCCGGATCGCTTCGTCATCCGCGATACGTCAGCCCAGCGCACGATCGGTGGCGGCCGCTTCATCGATCTGCGCCCGCCGACCCGGCGCCGGCGCACGCCGGAACGGCAGGCACAGCGCTCGGCCCTTGCAATGACCGACGCTTTGGCCGGGTTCGTCGCCCTGCTGGATGCTCCCCCCTTCGCCTGGGACTTGGCGGTCTTCGCCCGGGACCACGCCCTGCCGACCACCCTGACGGAGCGGCTGGTCAAGGAATTCGGGCTGGTCGTTCTGGAGTCCGGCGCCGCCAGGATTGCGATAGCGCCCGCGCGCTGGCGGGCGTTCAGCTCGAGCCTCGCGGAGCAGCTCTCGGCCTATCATGTCGAAAATCCCGATCGCCAAGGCATCGGCCGGGAACAGCTCCGACTATTGCTGCAGCCTCGGCTGCCGGCGCCGGTCTTCGTGAGCGCCCTGCAGCACTTGGTCCGGGCCGGCGAGCTGGTGCTCGACGGGTCTTTCGTCCGGCTGGCGAGCCATACGGTGCGCCTGGCACCGGCCGATGAGATCGCCTGGACTGGCATCGCCCCGCGGTTAGGAAGTACCGAGCGATTCCGGCCGCCGCGGGTGCGAGATATCGCCGAGGCGACGGGGCGGCCCGAACGCGATGTCCGCCGGCTTCTCAAGCTCGTCAGCCGGATGGGCTGGGCCGACGAAATTGGCCACGACCATTTTTTCCTGCGGTCGACCGTCCGGGAAATGATCGCCATCCTTACCGAGGAGGCGGCGCTGGCCGACGGCGGCGCCTTTACGGCGGCACAGTTCCGCGACCGCGTCGCCAATGGCCGCAAGGTTGCCATCCAGGTGCTCGATTTCTTCGACCGGCATGGTGTTACCCTGCGTCAAGGCGACCTACGCAGGATCAACAAGCACCGACTGGACTTGTTCGGACCCTTTGTGCTTTCGTCGGGTGGTGCGGATGGAGGAGATTCGTTCCTGGTGGGGCGTTCGGACTTCAAATCCGAGTGGGGCAGCGAGCCTGTCCCAGGTGGGTTCGACTCCCACTCTCTTCCGCCAACCTTCCCCCGGAGCCCTTCCTGATGGCAGCAGCCTGCGTCACCGATTTCGACGACTGGCTGGTTCGGACCTTCGGCCGGATCGGCGCTTTCACCATGCTGATTGTCCTGGTCGAGATCGGCGAGACCTCGGTGGCACTGCTGCGCTCCTCCTACCTCCATGTCATCGGCGACGAGACGCGCTGGACCGACATGGTGCGGTTGTTCGGCAGTTCCGGGGCCGCCTGGAACGGGGCCGCCCTCTTCCAGGCCGACCGTGCCGGATTGGTCCGGGACGCTACAGCCAGGCAGCGCTTGGCGTCCCTGGTGCGACATCTCGAGACGGATCGCTCGATCCTCAATCAGGGTGAATTTTTCGATGCCCGCGGACTGCGTCTCAAGATCGAGGAAATCGTCGCGCACTGATCGCCTTCGAACGCCGCCTTACAGGATACGAACGGCCGGATCTCCTGACGCGACCGAGCCGATGATGCGCGCGCGCGGATAGCCCGCAGCCTCGATCTCGGCGCAGAGGGCCGGAGCCCGCTCCGCGGCACAGGCGACGAGCAGGCCGCCCGAGGTCTGCGGATCGGTGAGGAGCGTGCGCTGCCATGCCGGCAGACCCGGCGGCAGGATAACCCCATCGCCGTAGCTCGCCCAATTGCGCCCGGACGCGCCGGTGGCGTACCCGGCCTCGGCCAAAGCCTCGGCCTGCATCAGGAACGGGATCCGCTCGTAGCCGATATCGAGACGGACGCCACCGCCGCGCGCCATTTCCAGGCCGTGGCCGAGCAAGCCGAAGCCGGTCACGTCCGTCACGCCATGCACGGCGCCATCCTGCGCCAGCGTCGCGCCGATCCGGTTCAGGAGCGTGGTCGAGCCGATCATTTCGGCATAGGCGTCGTCCGGCAGGGCCTGCTTCTTGAAGGCCGCGGAATAGACGCCGACGCCGATGCCCTTGGTCAGGATCAGCGCGTCGCCGGGACGGGCGCCGGAATTCCGCCGGACATCCCCGGGGCTGCACAGCCCGATCACCGCGAGGCCGTAGATCGGTTCGGGCGTGTCGATCGAATGGCCGCCCGCGACCGGAATGCCGGCTTCGGCGCAGATCGAGGCGCCGCCTTGCAGAATGGCGCGCACCGTCTCCACCGGCAGCTTGCCGAGCGGCATGCCCAGGATGGCCAGCGCCATGATCGGCTTTCCGCCCATGGCATAGATGTCCGACAGCGCGTTGGCCGCGGCGATCCGTCCGAAATCGCGCGGGTCGTCGACCATCGGCATGAAGAAATCGGTCGTGGCGATGACGCACTGCCGGTCGTCGATCTGCCAGACCGCGGCGTCGTCGCCGGTTTCCGTCCCGACCAGCAACTGCGTGTAGACGGCTGTCTGCGGCTGGTCGGCGAGCAGCTGCTGCAGGACCGACGGGGCGAGCTTGCAGCCGCAGCCGCCGCCATGGGCGAGATCGGTCAGGCGGACGGGGGAGGAGGACATGGGACAACTCTCTGTGCGAAAGATCGATCGAATGCTGGGGCCGATCCTCTTGTGCCCGTCTATCCGATGAGCAGCAGAGGATTGGGCGCGTGACGCAGCCAACCCGCTTCGGCGACCAGCATGTCCAGGCCCAGGGACGCCAGATCGTCGGCGAAGGGATCCACCTTCATATCCTGCGCCTGGTACAGCATCTTGGCATAGGTGTGGCAATCGTCGCAGGTTTCGGCCTTGACCGCCCCGGTATCGCTTTCGATGCCCTTGAGCGACAGCGAGCGCGACTGGCCGCAGGTGATGCAGACTGCCCGCACGTGGTTCCACGCCGTGGCACAGAGCGAGCAGTAGAGATAGCGCGTGCCGGGCGTCGAACCCGATGCGGTCACGACGCCCGACACCGGCGTCGAACCGCAGCACGGACACAAGCCGCGCTCCGGAAGCAGCTGCAGGAAGGCGGCCGGCAAAGCCGCGGCGAGCCGCGTGAAATAGACCTGCAGTGCCGCGGCCACGTAGAGGGCGGCACCGGCATCGTCCGGGGCGACGCCGCCCAGGAGGAAGTCGTCGGCCAGGGCTTCCAGAGCTTCGGCATGCAGCTCGCGCAGCTTCGCCACGATGGTTCGCGCGGGAGCGGGTATCGCGTCGCCCTCCATACGATCGAGAAGCACGGCGAGACCGTCGCGCCAGACCGGATCCCGGCGATGCCCATCTGCGGCGAGGGGCGGCATGCCCGCGTCCACGGCCTGCTGCACCGCCGCCGGTTCCGGTCCGACAATGGGCCTGAGCGTGGTCGCGGCGATATGCTGGGCTTGCGCAAGTCGTGCCATGAAGCGCAGCCAATCCGCCATCGGATGTCCCGTCGACAAGGCTTCGAGCCGCTCCGCGGTTCGGGAGAAGCGCGTGGCGGGATCGGGCAGGATCAGCGCTTCGGGCGCCGTGACGCCCCCGAGCGGATTGCCCGTCCACGACCCTTTCGAGGCGACTTCACCTTGCCTCATCGGCCTTTCCTCGAACGCGCCGCCGCATTGTCGCCGCTACGCGGCCTCGGTCCGGGGGAGCCGCTTGCGGCGAGGCTTCGCAGCCACTTGCGGTGGTGCCGCCAGGCCCAGCCCGGCGTCACATAGCCCTGGGTCATCGCCCGGATCGAACCTTTGACCCAGAGCGCCGCATAGACATGCACGATCCAGACAATAATGGCTGCGATGGCCGCCAGGGAATGGATCAGGACGGCAATCCGCTGCGTCTCGATCGAGGTGTAGGGGAAGAAATAGATTTCCCAGATCGCAAGGCCGGTCAGGAACAGCACCGGAACCAGCAGCGCCATCGACCAGAACACGAACTTTTGGCCGGCATTGAAGCGCGGGACCTCCGGAACGCCTTCCTCTTCGTTCACCAGGACGCGATGGATGGCGCGCATCCAGGCGATGTCGTCCCGGCTCCACAGGTTGTCGCGCCAGAACTGCACGATCAGGCCGGCGTAGCTCACCAGCAGTACGGTGCCGATCCAGGGATGGATCGCCCGGGCCCATTGGCCGCCGCCGAACAGCTCCGACAGGAAGAACAGCATCGGGTGGAACATCGAGAGGCCGGACAGCACCAGCAACACGAAGCAGCCACCGGTGATCCAATGGTTGATCCGCGCCGCGGTGGTATTGCGGGTCAGCGTTCCCTTGGGGTGGGTCATGGCGCATCATCCCCCTTATGCAGCAGGTGTCGCGCTTCCGCCTCGTCCTCCGGCTGCACCTCGTTCGGCCCGGCGACGACCCAATGGAAGAATCCGGCAACCGCCGTGAACGCGATGCCGGCGAGTGCCACCGGCTTCAGGATGCCCTTCCACGCACCGACGAAGCCGCTGATCTGCGGCCTGTCCGGCAGGCCCGCGTAGATCGAGGGCCGGTCGGCATGGTGCAGGACATACATGACATGGGTGCCGCTCACGCCCGGCGGATCGTACAATCCGGCATTCGAAAAGCCGCGGGACTTGAGCTCCTCGATCCGCTCGCCGGCCCAGACCGTCATGTCCGACTTCGAGCCGAACATGATGGCACCGGTCGGACAAGCCTTGACGCAGGCCGGCTCCAGACCGACCCCGACGCGGTCCGAGCAGAGCGTGCATTTGTAGGATTTGTGATCGACCGGGTTGATTCGGGGGATGTTGAACGGACAGCCTTTGACGCAATAGCCGCAGCCGATGCAATTTTCGCTGATGAAGTCGACGATGCCGTTGGCATATTGCACGATCGCGCCGGGCGCCGGGCATGCCTTCAGGCACCCCGGGTCCTCGCAGTGCATGCAGCCGTCCTTGCGGATCAGCCACTCCAGATTGCCCTCTTCGTCCTCCCATTCGGTGAAGCGCATCAGGGTCCAGGTGCTCGGGTCCAGATCGTGGGGATTGTCGTAGGATCCCTCGAAATGCCCGATCTCGGGCCGCAGGTTGTTCCACTCCATGCAGGCGGACTGGCACGCCTTGCAGCCGATGCAGCGGCTGACGTCGATCAGCTTCGCCACTTCCTGTTCGTGATTGCGAATGGACGGCGGCGTCATGGTCGACGCCGACCGCCGAATGTAGTCCTGCGACTGTAGATCTGCCATGGACGGCTCCTTCAGGCCACAGGGGCGCTGGTCTTCTCGATGTTGACCAGGAACGCCTTGAACTCGGGCGTTTGCGTATTGGCGTCACCGACGGACGGGGTCAGCGTATTGGCGCCGTACCCCTTGCGCGCCTGTCCGGTAAAGCCCCAGTGGATCGGCACACCGATCACGTGGGTCGGCTTGCCGTCCACGAGCAGCGGCTTGATGCGCTTCGTCACATAGGCCTTGCAGACGATCACGCCGCGCTTCGAGGACAGGCGCACCCAGCCGCCCTGTTCGATGCCCTTTTCCTTGGCCAGGACCTCACCGATCTCGATGAATTCCTCCGGCTGCAAAACGGCATTGATCAGCGCGTGCTTGGTCCAATAGTGGAAATGCTCGGTCAACCGGTAAGTCGTCGCCACGTAAGGGAAGTCCGTCGCATTGCCGAAAGCCGCCCGGTCGCTGGCGAACACCCGCGCCGCCGGGTTCGATTTCACCTTCGGATGCAGCACGTTCTCCGACGGCGATTCGAACGGCTCGTAATGCTCCGGGAACGGGCCTTCCGCCATCTGGTCGCGGGCGAACAGGCGTCCCATGCCCTCGGCGTTCATGATGAACGGGCCGATGGAGTCGGACGGCTTGATCGTCGGGGCATAGTCGGGCACGTCGATGCCGGTCCACAGGCTGCCGTTCCACTCGATGATCGGCTTCTGCGGGTTCCACGCCTTGCCGGCGACGTCGGCGCTCGCGCGATTATAGAGAATTCGCCGATTGGCGGGCCAGGACCAGGCCCAGTTCGGCGCGATCCCCTGCTCGCGCGGGTCCGTCGCGTCGCGACGGGCCATCTGATTGCCCATTTCTGTGAAACTGCCCGTGAAGATCCAGCAACCCGACGCGGTCGTTCCGTCGTCGCGCAGTTGCGCGAAGCCGTCCAGCAACCGCCCGGCATGTACCGTGACGGCTCCCGTCGCGTCCTTGAGGTCGGTCAGCGCCCGGCCGTTCATTTCTTTCGCCAGCTCTTCCGGGTCGGGTTCGGCAGGCTTCGTGTAGTTCCACGAAAGGTTCAGGATCGGGTCGGGAAACGCACCGCCGTCCTTGCGGTACATCTCGCGCATCCGATGGTAGATCCCGGACATGATCCAGATGTCCGTCTGGGCCTCGCCCGGCGCATCGGCCGCCTTCCAGTGCCATTGCAGCCAGCGGGCCGAATTGACCAGCGTGCCGTTCTCCTCGGCGAAGCAGGTCGTCGGCAGTTGGAAGACTTCGGTCTGGATGCTGGCCGGGTCGGACGGGTTCTGCGGACCGAAATCCTCCCAGAACCGCGAGGTCTCGGTATCGAGCGGATCCATCACGACGAGGAATTTCAGCTTGCCCAGTGCCTTGCGGATCTTGCCGCGGTCCGGGAACGCCTGCATCGGATTGAAGCCCTGGCAGATGTAGCCGTTTATCTCGCCGTTCGCCATCATATCGAACGCGCGGATGATGTCGTACAGGCCCTTGTCGACCTTCGGCAGCCAGTCGTAGGCCCAATCATTGTCGGCGCGCGCGGCACCGCCATAGAGCGCCTTCTGGAAACTGACGAAGAACTTCCGGTAATTCTGCCAGTAGCTCGTCTGACCGGGAAGCAGCGGCTTGAACAGCCGCGTCTTCATGTACGTCTCGAAGCTCGGCTCGTTGTCCGTTGCCAGCGTCATGTAGCCCGGCATCGCGTTCGACAGCAGGCCGATGTCGGTGAGGCCCTGGATGTTCGAATGGCCGCGCAGCGCATTCATGCCGCCACCCGCCACGCCGATGTTGCCCAGCAGCAGCTGGACCATCGCCATGGTGCGGATGTTCTGGGCGCCGACCGAATGCTGCGTCCAGCCGAGGGCGAAGAGACTGGTCAGCGCTTTTTCCGGCGCCGAAGTGCTCGCGATCAGCTCGCAGATCTGCAGGTACTTATCCTGCGGCGTGCCGCAGATGCGCGACACCATCTCCGGCGTATACCGGTCGACGTGCTTGCGCATCAGGTTCATCACGCAACGCGGATGCTGCCAGGTATTGTCGGCCTTCGCGAAGCCGTTCTCGTCGAGCTCGTAGTCCCAGCTCGACCGGTCGTAGCTGTGGGTATCTTCCTTGTAGCCGGTGAACAGCCCGTCCTCGAAGCCGAAGCCCTCCTTCACGATCAGGCCGGCATTGGTAAAGGCCCGCACGTACTCGTGCTGGATGCGATCCTTCTCGAGCAGGTAGCGGATGACACCGCTCAGGAACGCGATGTCGGTTCCCGGACGGATCGGCGCGTAGACGTCGGCAACCGAAGCGGTCCGCGTGAAGCGGGGATCGACGACGACCAGCTTGGCGCCGTTCTCGATCTTGGCTTCGATGACCCATTTGAACCCACACGGGTGCGCTTCGGCGGCATTGCCGCCCATGACCAGGACCACGTTGGCATTCTTGATGTCCTGCCACGTGTTGGTCATTGCACCGCGACCGAATGTTGGAGCCAGACTGGCCACCGTCGGTCCGTGTCAGACACGTGCTTGGTTATCGAAGACCAGCATTCCGAAGGCGCGGGCGACCTTCCAGGTGAGATAGGCGGCTTCGTTCGATGCGGCCGACGCGGCCAGCATGCCGGTGCTGAGCCAACGGTTGACCGTGGTCCCGGCGTCATTCTTGGCGATGAAGTTCGCGTCGCGATCCTGCTTCATCAGCGTCGCGATGCGCGTCAGCGCGAAGTCCCACGAGACCTGCTTGAATTCGTTGGTGCCGGGGGCGCGGTATTTGGGGAAGTGCAGCCGGGTCGGCGCATGCACGATGTCGAGCAGCGCCGAGCCCTTCGGGCAGAGCGTCCCCCGATTCACCGGATGGTCCGGATCACCCTCGATATGGATGATGTTGGACTTCGCGTTCTTGGCCCGGTCGCCCAGGCTGTAGATCAGGATGCCGCAGGCGACGGAACAATAGGTGCAAGTGTTGCGGGTCTCGGTCGCATGGGTCAGCTTGAACGGCCGCACCGAGGCCGCCAGCGCTTCGCCGGTGAAGCCAAAGCCGAGAGCGCCGAGGCTGGATGCCGCCAACCCGGCACCGGTGAGTTTGATGAAGCCGCGGCGGCTTAGGTCCGTCATGGCGCCCTCCCGAAATTCCTGTCAAAGGCACGCGTTGCGCCATATTCAGCTGAACACATAGACAATACCACCGACATCTCAAGGGGAATCGAACTGGCTTGGCTCCGGCGCCGACCTGGGTGAAATCGCCGGCCTGGAAGGCGCCGCCTGACGGACAGCCACGCCCATCGGCAATCGAGGCGGTCCAAGCAGGGCGAAGCCCTCTTCAGAGCGACCATTCGCCGCGCGTTTTCGGAGCCACCCGCGCCTATGGCTTCGGCGGAGCGAACTCCTGGTCCGGGAATGCGGCCGCGTTCGGCGTCTTGATGACGGCCATGGCGTGATCCGTGCTCAGATGACAGCTGTTGCAGCCGTCGGTCAGCGCACCGTAGGCCTTGGTGAACGCGACTTGGTCCTTCGCCTTGATCGCCGAGTCCAGGTCTGCAAACGGCTGCTTGACGAAGGCGTCAAGCATGTCAGTCACTTGCGTTCCCTTATAGGTGGGGATTGCGATGGCCATGCGGTTGAAGGCGCCCTGCAGATTGTGGCGCTCGTATTCCGCGAAGGTCCAGTTTCCAGCCTTGCCGGCGAGCCATAGCTTGATATGCCGTGGCTGAATGACCTCGTTCATGAGATCGCTCGTGACCGGCCGATAAACGGGCGAATTGTCCACGGGCGTCGCCGCGCGGGAACTGGCATATCCGACGAGTGCGAGGGTGGTCGCCCCAGCCGCAAGGCTCAAAATGGCATGGCGTATCATCGTGTTCGATCCTTTCTTCGGAAGATGGGTGCTGAGGCGTTGGGGCGACATGGGCTATCTCCCCTTCCCTTGCGGCGGGCCTTCGGTCTCGCTTGAAGCGGTCGTTGAAACGATCCGAACCGGATCGCCGGTCCGGATCGTTTGGGACGGGCTGTCGATGACGCGGTCTGTGGCCCGCAATCCGCTGACCACCTCGACGTTTTCACCGAAATCCCGCCCGAGTTTGACCGGGGTCAGGGCCACCTTGTCGTCGGCGCCCACGACGGCAACGTCGACCCCTTGGCTGTTGGGCACCAGTGCCGTCGCCGGCAGACGCAGGACGCTCGGATCGTTCGGCACCTGGAAATGCACGTCGCAATAGGCACCCGCCGATAGCTTGCCGGTGGCGTTGTCGGCCTGGAGTTCGACCTGCATGCTGCGGGAATTGAGCGCGACCGCCTGGGAGGTGCTGACCAGCGTCGCGTCGAATTGCTGGCCAGGATATTGCGGCAGGTCGAACGTCGCCTTCAGCCCCGGGCGAAGGTCGGCGGTGAAGGCCTGCGGCACCTGAACGTAGATCCGGACCTTACGCAGGTCCGCGATTTCGAACAGCTGCTGCGTGGTGCCGCCGCTGCCCGCATTGATCAGGGCGCCGATGTCGGTTTTGCGGGCGGTGATGACCCCGTCAAACGGCGCCACGATTTGCTTGAAGCTTGCAAGCGCTTCCAGCCGCCGCACATTGGCCCGGGCGGCCTCGGCGACCGCTTTCTTGGCCACCGCATCCCCAATCTTCTCGTCGACGGCCTGCTGCGCCACCGACTGCGAGGCCACGAGCGTTTGCCACCGCTTGGCGGTCAGGTCCGCAAGCTGTTCGGCGGCCTCGGCACTGGCGAGATCGGCCTTGCCTTGATCCAGCTGCTGGTCGAGATCCGGCGTGTCGATCGTCGCCAGAACTTGGCCGGCCGCGACGTGAGCGCCGATATCCGAGCTCCAGCTTCGAAGATAGCCGCTGACACGAGCATAGAGGGCGGCGCTGTTGTCGGCCTGGATCGCTCCGGGAAGCGACAAGGGCCGGACGGCGGCGCCCGTGTCGATCTTGGCAAGCATCACGGTCGGGACGGCTTGCTGGTCGGTCCACCGGACGAGCGCGGACTTGGAATCTGCGCGCTCGTAGAGACCGATAGCGACGACCGCCCCGGCGAGGATGATAACCAGTCCGCCCACCACTCGAAGGCGGTGGGGCTGGCGCGTGTCGATGATCTTTGCGGAAATGGGCTCTTCCCGCGGGCGATGAATTAGATCAGCCATGGGTCGAGGCTCCATTGGCGGGCGCCAGCGTCTGCGGCGGCTTGCGATCGCGGGAATGGACAAGGCTGAAGAGGACGGGCACGAAGAGAAGGGTCGCACAGCTCGCGAACAGCAGGCCCCCGATCACGGCGCGGCCGAGCGGCGCGTTCTGGCCCGGCTCGATCGCCATCGGCAGCATGCCGATTATCATCGCCAGGGCCGTCATCAGCACGGGGCGGAAACGGGTGGCACCCGCCTCGAGCGCCGCTGTGACCGCATCGGCGCCGGCGGCAAGCCGTTCGCGTGCGAAACTGATCACCAGCACGCTGTTCGCGGTCGCGACCCCCATACACATGATGGCGCCGGTCAAGGCCGGAACGGACAGCGTCGTGCCGGTCGTGAACAGCATCCAGACGATGCCCGCAAGAGCGCTCGGCAGGGCCATGATGATGACGAACGGGTCAAGCCAGGACTGGAAATTAACCACGATCAGCAGGTAGATCAGCACGATCGCGAAGGCGAGGCCGGTAAACAGCTGCTGGTAGGCGCTCGCCATCGTCGCGATTTGCCCGCGCAGGTCGAGATCGGCACCCCGCGGCAGATCGTGGGCCGTGTCCCGCATGATCTGGCGGATGTCAGCAGCGACGGCGCCCAGATCGCGGCCCTGGGTCGTTGCGTAAATATCGATGGCGGTCCTGACATTGTAGTGCGAGACGATGGCGTCGCTGGGCTCCCGATCGATCGTCGCCAGCCCGCCCAGCAATTGCGAGCTGCTGTCCGCACTGGTGCCGGCGGTCAGCGGCACGTTCTGAAGACCGCTCATGCTCGTGAGGTCGCGCGGCGGTGTCTGGATCGAGACCGCATAGGACACGCCGGTCTTGCGGTTGAGCCAATAGGTCGGCGCGGTCTGCGAGCTACCTGAAAGCGTGTCGAGCAGAGTCGTCGCCGCGTCCCGCTCGTTGAGACCGACCAGGTCTCCGAGAGATCGGTCGAAATTGACGTTCAAGGTCGGTTGATCGAAGGCCTGCTGGATCCGCGCATCGGCGATGCCGGGAACGCGACGGACTCTCGCCAGAAGGTCGTCGGCGTATTTCCGATTCGCCTGGATATCGTTCCCGACGAGTTGCAGATCGATTGGGGCGGGCGCGCCGAAATTCAGGACCTGGCCGACGATATCGGCCGGCAGGAAGGAGAAGGTGTTGCCGGGAAACCGGAGGGGCAGCTGCTCGCGCAAGGTCTTGATGTAACCGTCGGTCGGCGCATGGTTCGGTTTGAGGCTGACCAGGACATCGGCATCTTCCACGCCGATCGTGCCCGAGTTGTTGTAGGCGGTGTTGATGCCGCTGGCGGTGATGCCTGCGTTGACCACCACGCCGTCGATCTCATCGGCCGGAATGACCTTTTGGATCAGTGCGCTTACCTCGTCCGACAGCTTGGTGGTTTCTTCGATCCGGGTTCCGGTCGCCGCACGGACATGGAGCTTGATCTGACCTCCATCGACGGCAGGGAAGAAATTCTCGCCCAGAACCGGGGTGAGCCCCAGAGAGAGCAGGCTGACGCCCAGCACGCCGGCGATCATCTTGCCGCGGTTCTGCAAAGCCAGTTGCAGAAGGCTTTCATAACCCGCACGCACCCGCTCGAAGCGGCGTTCGAATCCCTGCTGGAACCGAACCAAGGGATTGCGGCTCCGGCCCGCCGGCTGATGGACCTGATGGCGCAGGAGAAAATGCGCCATCGTCGGCACCAGTGTGTAAGTCAGGGCGTAGGAGGCGATCAGGGAGAAGATGACCGCTTCCGCGAGCGGACGGAACAGATAGCCCGCGACGCCGCCCAGGCCGAACATCGGCAGGAACGCGATGCAGATGCAGAACAGCGAGACGGTGGCCGGCACGATGATCTGACGCGCGCCGCTCACGATCGCGGTTTCGAGCTCGTCGCCCAGTTCCAGATGGCGGTTGATGTTCTCAATCGTCACCGTCGCATCGTCGACCAGAATGCCGACAGCAAGCGCAAGGCCGCCCAGCGTCATGACGTTGATCGTCTCGCCCAGCACGGAAAGAGCTGTAACGGCCGACAGGACGGCGAGTGGGATCGAGACGGTGATGATCAAGGTCGATCGCCAGCTGCCGAGGAACAGCAGGATCATCATGGCGGTCAACGCGCCGGCAATAAGGCCCTCGCGGATGACGTCGGACACGGCGCTGGTCACGTAACCCGACTGATCGCCGACGGCGGTCAGATGCAGGCTTGCCGGCAGGCCCTCGGCGACATGGGGCAGTAATTTTTTGATGCCCGAGATGATATCGAGCGTCGAAGCCGAGCCGGATTTCACGACGCCCAGCAGTACGGCGCTCTTGCCGTTGACGTGGACGACGCTGGTTTGCGGCGGACTGCCGTCATGCACATAGGCGACGTCGCGCATATAGACGATCGTACCGTTGACCTTCTTGATCGGAAGATTGTTGAAGGCCTCGATCTCCTTGGGCGAGTCGTTCAGATTGACCGTGTATTCGCGCTTGCCGATCTTTTGGGTGCCGACCGGTGTGATCAGGTTCTGAAGCGACAGGGCGCCGACCACGTCGTTCGCCGAAATGCCGTAGCTGTGCAGCGCCTGCTGGTTGAGATCGGCCTGGACTTGGCGAACCTTGCCGCCATAGGGCAGAGGGATGGCGGCGCCCGGAACCGACGTCAGCTGCGGCCGGATGAAGCTCGTCCCGTAATCGTAGAGCTTGGTCTCGGAGAGCGTCTCGCTGGAGAGAGCGAGTTGGAGGACCGGCACGCTTGATGCGTTGAAGCTGAGGATCAATGGAGGCGTGATACCGGCCGGCATCTGTTTCAACACGGTCTGGGACAGACTGGTGACCTGAGCCAAGGCCGCGTTGATGTTGACGGTCGGCTGAAAGAAAATCTTGACGACGCCGTAGTTCGGGATCGACTGGGATTCGACATGCTCGATATCGTTGACCGTCTGGCTGAGCGCACGTTCATAGAACGAGACGATTCGCCCCGACATGTCGTCCGGCGGTAGGCCGTTATAGGAGAAGACGACGCTGATCACCGGAATGTCGATGTTCGGGAAGATGTCGGTCGGCGTCCGCAACGCCGAAACCGTGCCGAAGATGAGGATTAGCACCGCCATCACGACGAACGTGTAAGGACGGTGGAGCGCGATCTTGACGATACGGATCATGGGAGGCTCCTGGGCAATGGCCCCGAGGGCCGTCGTTTCATGCCGGCAAGCCCATGGACTGCCGACCGCCGCATCGACCGGGCCGCCGCGAGGGCGCACAGACGGGACAGTCCAGAGTTCGGGAGCGGTTTGATCATCGAGGCCGCGCCGGGGCGATGTTCGGCGGCTGTCGCGAGCCCGATTGGGTCGAGGAACCGCTGTCGCCGCCGGAACGCGGAACACCCAGAGCCGCGGCCGAGAGCTCGGCCAGATAGGACGCTCCGATCCTGATCGACGACGGTGTCCACCCCGGATCGAGCAGCAGGGTTCCCCGGACGTCCAGTCCGAACGCGCTCAGCTCGTGGATCATGCGGGCAAACAGATCATCGTTGGAACGGCCTTCGCCATTGCGGCCGATGAGGCGGATCTTGGGCCGCCACGCCGGCCCGGCCTGATCTGCAATCCCCTCCAGGATTGCGTCATAGGCCAGCAAGCCCGCGAAGCCGGCATGACGTGCCGTGAGCGCGATCGTCAGACCAAAGCTCCCGGCGTCTCTCACGCCGACGAGCAGCAGCCTGCTGGGCGGCAAGCCTGCCTCTTCAAGCGCTGTCGTCAGCCAGGATTCGATGCCGAACCGGTCGGCGACGCGGTCGAAAATCAGGAAGAGTGTCCGCGGCAGCGTCGCGGACCATGCCGTGACCACATCCCGCATGACGCCAGCGGGGGTCGTTTCGTCAGCCAGGACGACGACCAGCAATTCCGGACGCGTCTGATCGGATCGCCCACCGATCCAGCCGAGCGTCGTCTTCTGCCAGCATTCCATCGCCCGCCTCCATCCGCAGGCCCCGAAGATGGACCGGCGGCAGCGGGACTTCCAATGTATGCTCGGCACTGCGATATGCCTGGCCGGCATAGAACCGTGCTATCGTCCGGCCGCAGGCGCCTTTCGCGCCCGGAGTGTCGTCACGTGAACCTGCGCTCGCTTGACCTCAACCTTCTGGTCGTGTTCGACGCCGTGATGCAGGAACGGAGCGTCACCAAGGCGGCGGCCCGCCTCAACATGGCCCAGCCGGCGCTGAGCCATGCGCTGACCCGGCTTCGCCATGCGCTGCAGGACGATCTCTTCATCCGCACCCCCGAGGGCATGGCGCCGACGCCTCAGGCGGAAAACCTGGCGGACGGCGTTCGGGCGGCGCTTCAGCGGTTACGGACGACACTCGATAGCGCAGCATCCTTTATGCCTGCGACGGCCGAGCGGCGTTTTGCGATTGCGGTGAACAACCACGCGGCCTTGGTGCTGGCAGCCCCCCTCGCCGCCGCGGCTGCCGCCGAGGCACCTGGTGTCGTCCTGGACTTCCGGCCGAGCGGGACACTGGATCTCGCCGAACAGCTCGATCGCGGCGACCTCGCGCTCGCGATCGGCGCGACCGCGGCGCCGGGGGACCGCTTCAGCGACGTCCGCCTGCTTCATGATCGCTTCGTGGTGCTCATGCGTCGCGGACATCCGGCGGAAGCACAAGGAGCGTTGACCATGGCGACTTTCGCCGCGGCGCCTCACCTGGTAATCACCTCCTCGGGCGAAGGGATAGCGTTCGTCGACGAAGCGCTCGCCCGCGAAGGCCTGTCGCGGCGGGTGGCGCTGCGTGCACCGCTGCTGGCCACATGGGCGGCCCTGCTCCAATCGGACATGATCGCCGTCATCAGCGAGCGGGCGGCGCGGGAGTTCTCGCGGCTCGCGTCGCTGACGATCCTGTCGTTGCCGTTTCCGTCGCCGAACCTGACCACCGCCATGCTGTGGCACCGCCGGGTCAGCGGAGTCCACGCGCACCGCTGGCTGCGCGAGCTGGTGATACGGGTCGCGAAGACAGCGGGGTGATCGGACTGGCCCGGGCGCGTCAGTGCGAAGGCATGACCAGGTCTGCGACGTTCGAGGCCGGCAGCGGATCAGAATTCGGCTCGACACCGGGGTTGGAGGCGCTTTCGAGCGACCGGGTCATGTCCATGATCTGCTTCTGGAGATCGGCATCGCGCGGGCCGCCCTGGATGGTCGGTTGCGCCGATTCGCGCAGCTCATACTCGCCATTCCGATAAAGCCGGGCCTCGACGCTGACCAATCGATGCTTACCGAAGATCCTGTCAATCCGCCGCACGATTCCCGTACGACGATAGGTCAGTCCGCCTGCGTAGCGGTTCGGCTTGAATCGCCATTCGACGCGGTCGGGTGCGGCCGCCGCGTCGGCCGGCGCCGGGATGAAATGCCAGCCGGCGACCGCCGCCTGATCCATCTCCTTTGCGATGAAGGGTTCAAGCTCGCCGCGCCCGAACCCGGGTACCCAGCCTTTGACCGAAACGCTGAAGGTTTTCGGTGCCGAAGATTGGCCGTCGCCCGCCGCCAAAGCCTGCGTTCCGCCCATGGCGGTGAACGCAACCACCATGGCGCATCCCAGAAGGAGCCGTCTCTTCGTCATCAGTTCTTTCCCAGTTCGCCTATTCGGAACCGGCTGCCCAGACGATCGGCCGCCATAGTGCGGCCAGCGTAATCACAGCGGTGACGTTATGATGTTTGGTCCAATCCTGCCCGGCCCATGGGACATTTTGACTTTCGTCCCGGGATGCGACCACAGGTCTCACGCCTTCTCGCGAAGAGAAGCGGTGAAATCAGCGCCGCATTGTTTTCTTGCAGTATAAATATTGCGTCGTTCCATTGTATTTCCGACAATTACTAATAGAATATAGACGGAATTTGCCCCCGCTCTCCACGCATACAATAAGATGTTAGTTTCAATTGGACAGGTTCATAAAAATTAAAATAACAAATCCGATGAAATCTTTCATTTTCTGTCGCATTACGTGCCGGCGAATTCGACACTGTCGTATCCGCGCGGCTTGAGCGGTGGGCCGATGGGCATCCTGTCGGGTGCGCCAATTCCCCCCCGAATCACGAACGATGGCCCGCCGCCCGCGCCGGTGCGACGAGACCGCGCGCTTGACCCGCCCTTGCACCTGCGCTACTTGCAAACAGTTCTCAGTCACAGCAGATGGGCACGATGATCCAATTCGACGATAGCGGCCGCCGGGTCCGCCCCCGGCAGCCGGCGCCGGTTGCCTTGGGCTCGTCTGTGAAGCGCTATGCCGCCGTGTTCGGGCCGGGGTTGGTGGTCATGCTGGCCGATACCGATGTCGGCAGCATCATCACGGCCGGCCAAAGCGGCGCGCAATGGGGCTATCGGCTGCTGCTGCTCCAGTTGCTGCTCGTGCCGATCCTCTACGTCGTTCAGGAGATGACCGTGCGGCTCGGCATCTTCACCGGGCGCGGCCATGGCGAACTCATCCGCGACAGCTTCGGCGGCTTCTGGGCCTGGGTCTCGGCCGCGGGCCTGACCGTGGCGGTCATGGGCGCCCTGGTGACCGAATTGTCGGGCGTTGCCGGCGTGGGCGAACTCTACGGCCTGCCGCGCGCGGTGAGCCTGGCCTTGGCCGTGCTCCTTCTGTTGGGCGTGGTGCTGACCGGATCCTATCGCCGGGTCGAACGGATCGCGATCGCGCTCGGCCTATTCGAACTCGCCTTTTTCGCCGTCGCCTGGTGGGCGGGCCCGAGCCCCGGCGCCGTGGTGGCGAACGCATTCGACATCCCTTGGGCCGACAAGGACTACGCCTATCTGGCCGCCGCCAACATCGGCGCCGTGATCATGCCCTGGATGGTGTTCTATCAGCAGAGCGCCATCGCGGAAAAACGGCTGGGGCCCGAGCATCTGCGCGCAGCCCGCGTCGACACGGCGGCAGGCGCCTTCATCACGCAACTCGTCATGGCCGCCGTGCTGGTCGCCGCAGCCGCCACGATCGGGCAGGCGCGCGGCACCGGCGACGGTCCCGGCCTCCAGACGGTCGGTGATCTTGCGAACGCGCTGGTCCCCTTCCTCGGCCAGGGCGCCGGCAAGCTGGTGTTCTCGCTCGGGATTCTCGGCGCGGCCATGGTCGCGGCCATCGTCGTCACGCTGGCGCTCGCCTGGGGCGTTGGCGAGGTCGCGGGCTATAAACGCTCGCTCGAGCTCAGACCGTGGGATGCGAAATGGTTCTATGGAATCTATTGCGCAGGCGTGGTCGGTTGCGCGCTGCTCGTGCTCCTCTGGCCCAACCTTGTCGCGCTCAACGTCGGCGTTCAGATCCTGAACGCGCTGCTTCTGCCGCTGGTCCTGGGCTTCCTGGTCGCCCTCGCCCGGTTCGCGCTGCCAGCCGAAGCCCGGTTGCAAGGCCCCTACTATGCCGTGGTCGTGGTCCTGGTTTCGGTGACGACCGTGCTGGGCGTGTTCGGCGCGTTGAGCGGCGCCGGCCTGTTCTGACCGGGTGGCGGCCCGGTGTGGACGGCAGACCGGCGCGGCTTCTACACTCGCCGCTGACGCCGCTGTCGGCGCTGATCGCCTTCGACCGCTCGACCATCGGCGATGTCATCGAACGGCTGGAGAACCGCTGGCTCGTCGCGCGCCGGGCGAGTGCCGACGGAACGGCCGCCGCGCCAGGCGTCGACAGCAAAACCCCGCCACAAGGGCGGGGCTTATTTTTCACGGGGAGTGTCGCGGTGCCTCAGTCGCGCGGTGTGCTGTCCAGCACTTGGCCGCCGAACATCGAGAACAACGCGGCGAGCGCGGTCGCCAACTCATCCTCCCCGGGCTCGGCGGCGGTAGCCAGCTCCGTCCGTTCGTCGGACAATTCGTCGCGGGGATCGGTCCGGTCATAGGGCATGGTCGTTCCCCGAAATGCGTGTTGACTGGTTGGCGATCTCGCGACCGCCTACTTCAACTCCTCATCCCGGTTTTAGATCCCTGGGTCCGGCAGAAATTTGGGGCCCGCTACAGGCTCAATTCCCGCATCACCTTGAATAGCTCCGCCTTGGTCTCGAAGCCGATGCCCGGTGCCTGGGGCAGCCCGACGTAGCTGTCTTCGACCCGGATGCCATCGGCAAAGCCGCCAAACGGTTTGAAGACGTCCGGATAGGATTCATTGCCGCCCAGATGCAGGCCGGCGGCGATGTTGAGCGACATCTGGTGGCCGCCATGGGGCACGACCCGGCGGGTCGACCAGCCGTTCCGGGCCAGCATATCGAGCGTGCGCAGATATTCGACCAAGCCGTAGCTGAGCGCGCAGTCGAACTGCAGGAAATCGCGGTCGGCCCGCATCCCGCCGTGGCGGATCAGGTTGCGCGCGTCCTGGTGCGAGAACAGGTTCTCGCCCGTCGCCATCGGCCGGTCGTAATGATTGGCGAGTTCGGCCTGCAGCGCATAGTCGAGCGGATCGCCCGCCTCCTCGTACCAGAACAAGCCGTAGGGCTTCAGCGCCTCGGCATAGGCGATCGAGGTCTCCAGATCGAAGCGGCCATTGGCATCGACGCACAGGTTGGCGCCCTCGCCCACGATCTCCAGCACCGCATCGATCCGGCGCAGATCTTCGGCCAGCGGAGCCGCGCCGATCTTCATCTTGACCACGCGATAGCCCCGGTCGCGATAGCTGCGCATCTCGTCCTGGAGTGCCGTCAGATCCTTGCCCGGATAGTAATAGCCGCCGGCGGCATAGACCCAGACCTTGTCGTCGGCGACGCCGCCGCGGAATCGATCGGCCAGCACGCGATAGAGCGGCTTGCCCTCGATCTTGGCGACGGCATCCCAGACCGCCATGTCGACCGTGCCGACCGCGACCGAGCGCTCGCCGTGCCCGCCCGGCTTCTCGTTCTTCATCATCGTGTCCCAGATCTTGAATGGATCCAGATTGTCGCGGCTCTCGTCGAGCAGGCTGTCGGGTGCGGCCTCGGTCAGTCGGGGCAGGAACCGCTCGCGCAGCAGCCCGCCGGCACCATAGCGGCCGTTCGAATTGAAGCCGTAGCCGACGACCGGCCTGCCGTCGCGGATCACGTCGGTGATCAATGCCACGACCGAGCAGGTCATCTTGGAAAAATCGATATAAGCATTGGCGATCGGGGAGGCGATCGAGGCGGTCGTCTCCCGGATCTCGACGATCCGCATGGCTTCTCTCCGGCCGGTGGGCGTTGGACGTTATGCGACGATAGCGATGGACGCGGCTTCGCGGCCAATGCCACATTCGGAACGTTCAATGTCGGATCGGCATCGCCTGATGGAATTCTGACCCCATGGAATTTTCCTGGCTCGAAGATTTTCTGGCCCTGGTCGACACCGGCAATTTCAGTCGCGCGGCGGAAACCCGTCACCTGACCCAGCCGGCGTTCAGCCGGCGCATCCGCGCGCTGGAAGAGTGGGTCGGCGCCCCGCTGTTCGACCGGGCGACCCATCGCGTGACGCCGACCGCCGCCGGCGAGCGGTTCCGGCCGATCGCCGAGGATCTGGTGCGACGGCTGCTGCAGGGATGCCAGGAGATCCGCCAGTTCGCCGACACTGCGGCCGCCAGCCTACGCTTTGCAGCGACCCATGTGCTGTCGCTGACCTTCTTTCCGGTCTGGCTGCGCTCGCTCGAGGCGCGCACGCGGCTGGGGCCGGTCCATCTGGTGTCGGACACCATGCGGGCGTGCGAGCAGATCATGCGGGCCGGCCAGGCGCAGTTCCTGCTGTGCCACCATCATCCGGCGCTCGCCGGCCAGCTCGATGCCGGACCGTTCAAATCGCTCCGGGTCGGCGACGACGTATTGATGCCGGTCGCGGCGCCCGAGGCGGACGGGCGGGCGCGCTTCCGGTTGGGCGATGCAGCCGTGCCGCATCTGGCCTATAGCCCGGACTCGGCACTGGGCCGGATCGCCGGGGCCGCCGGGGCGGCAACCCCGCTCGACACGGTTTTCACCTCGCATCTGGCGACGGTGCTGCGCGCCATGGCGCTCGACGGCCGCGGCATCGCCTGGCTGCCGCGGAGCCTGATCGCGGACGATCTCGAACGGTCCGTCCTGGTGCGCGCCGGCGACCCGGAATGGGACGCGCCGGTCGAGATCCGCCTCTTCCGCGCCAAGGCCCGGCAGAGCCCGGCGGCGGAAGATTTCTGGGCGGCGCTGACGTAGGCCTACGGCGTGTGCTCGTCCGAATCCAGCGCGAAGACCAGGACCGAGCGTCCGGTCACCTGATAGGCCTCGCCGGTCGCGAACTCCTCCTCGCCCGGATGGTCGGGCACGTTGGTATCGATCAGCAGGGTCCAGGTCGCGTGGCCGGCCGATTCCGGCAGGGAGAAATTCACCAGATCATAGTGGCTGTTGAAGATCACCAGCAGGGTGCGGTCGTCGCCGCGCTTGCGCACGCCGGTCGGCTGGGCGCGGCCGTCCATCAGCATGCCGAAGCAGCGCATGGTCTCGTCGGCCCAATCCCCGTCCGGCATCTCGATGCCCGAGGCGTTGATCCAGGTGACGTCCTTGACGCCCAGCTCCTCGTTCATCGTGCCGGTCAGGAAACGCTGGCGGCGCAGGATCGGAAAGTTCCGGCGCAACGCGGTCAAGCGCTCGACGAAATGGATCAGATCCCGACCACGCTCGCCGAAACCCCAATCGACCCAGCTGATCTCGTTGTCCTGGCAATAGGCATTGTTGTTGCCCTGCTGGGTCCGGCCGAATTCGTCGCCGGCCAGCAGCATCGGCGTGCCATGGGCCAAGAGCAGGGTCGCCAGCAGATTGCGGATCTGCCGGTCGCGCAACGCCACGACTTCGGGATCGTCGGTCGGCCCCTCGACGCCGCAGTTCCACGAGCGATTGTCGGCGCTGCCGTCGTTATTGTCCTCGCCGTTCGCCTCGTTGTGCTTGTCGTTGTAGGTCACGATATCGTTCAGCGTGAAGCCATCGTGCGCGGTGATGAAATTGACGCTGGCCCAGGGCTTGCGGCCCTGATGGTTGAATATGTCGCCCGACGCGCACAGCCGTGGGGTCAGTGTCGCCGCCGGTGCCTCGCCCCGCCAGAAATCGCGCGCCGTATCGCGGAACTTGTCGTTCCATTCGGCCCAGCCCGGCGGAAATCCGCCGACCTGATAGCCACCCGGGCCGCAATCCCACGGCTCGGCAATCAACTTTACCCCGCCCAGCACCGGGTCCTGGCCGCAGGCCTTCAGGAACCCGCTCTGATTGTCGAAGCCGTTGACCTCGCGCGCCAGGATCGTGCCAAGGTCGAAGCGGAAGCCGTCGACATGCATCTCGTTCACCCAATAGCGCAGGCTGTCGGTCACCATCTGGATGACGCGCGGCTGGCTGATGTTGAGCGTGTTCCCGGTGCCGGTATCGTTGATGTAGAAGCGCTTTTCCTTCGGCATCAGGCGATAGTAGGACGCGTTGTCGATGCCCTTGAACGACAGGGTCGGCCCGCGCTCGTTGCCCTCGGCGGTGTGGTTGTAGACCACGTCCAGAATGACCTCGAGCCCGGCATCGTGCAGCGCCGAGACCATATCCTTGAATTCGGCGACGCTGCGCTGCGGGTCGGCGGCGTAGCGCGGATCGGGCGCGAAGAAGCCCAGCGAATTATAGCCCCAGTAATTCGTCAGCCCCTTGTCGAGCAGGGGGCTGTCATTGACGAACATATGGACCGGCAGCAGTTCGACCGAGGTCACGCCCAGCGCCTTGATATGCTGGATGACCTCCTTCGTCGCCAGGCCGGCGAAACTGCCGCGCAGTTCCTCCGGCACGGCCGGATGGCGCATGGTGTAGCCGCGCACGTGGGTCTCGTAGAAGATCGTGCGGTCCCACGGCACCAGCGGGCTGCGGCTCTCGCGCCAGTCGAACGCCGTGTCGGTCACCACGCATTTCGGCATGAATTCGGCGCTGTCGCGCTCGTCGAACGACAGGTCGCCCTCGTCATGGCCGATGGTGTAGCCGAAGCAGGCGTCGTTCCACACGAGCTTGCCGGCATGGGCCCGGGCATAGGGGTCGAGCAGCAGCTTGTTCGGGTTGAAACGGTGGCCCTCCTCCGGCGCGTAGGGTCCATGGACCCGGTAGCCGTAGAGCTGCCCCGGCGCCACGTCGGGCAGATAGCCGTGCCAGATCTCGTCGGTGAACTCGGGGAGTTCGATGCGCTGCAGCTCCTGGGCGCCGCTACCGTCGAACAGGCAGACCTCGACCTTGGTCGCATTGGCGGAAAACAGCGCAAAATTGGTACCGGCACCGTCCCAGGTTGCACCCCGCGGATGCGGCAGGCCTTCGCGAATGGTCCGTTTGACGATCTCGGTCACGTAGGGGCTCCTGCGGGAAAAGAGGGCGTTCTGCGGCAGACTGCAGAGCTGGTCTGGCGGGTGGGGCGTCTGTTCAACACCCCGGGGCCGGCAAGGCTCCATGCCGCCGGCACCGATGCCCAGGATTTTCCCGGGAACGAATTGTCCTGAAGCGATTGAGCGGCCGGGCGCTACGGCCTGGCCGGCCGACGCTCAAACGGGTTGGCCGCTCCGATCGGCATCGCACGCGTCATCGGGCGGCGCCGGCGCCGCGGCGAGCGCGCTGTTCAGATAGCGCGGATCATCGGTAACCTCACGTCCCAGCCAGGGCGGCAGATCGACCGCCTGCCCGACATGGTCGAGCTCGACCTCGGCCAGCAGCAGGCCGGCGAGCGGTCCCTCGAACGCATCCACGGTCCAGATCCGTCCGCCATGGCGCAGGCTGTAGCGTCGCTTCGCGATCATGCGGCCCTGGCAGAATTGACGCAGCATCGAGGCCGCGTGATCGACCGGCACCGGATACTCGAACTCGGCGCGCGCGCCCTCGACCGGCGGCCCCTTGACGGTCAGAAACGCCCGCGCCCCGACGATCCGGATGCGAACCGAGCATTTGTCCGCGGTCGGCAGATAGCCCTGGGAAATCGGCTCCCCCGTAGCGCCCTCGCGCCAGGCCTGGCCGTTTACCAGGAATTTCCGTTCAATCTCGACCGGGTCGGTCTGCACGATCAATCTTCCCTCGCCGCGAGGTCCAACTGTGTCACATCGGTGTCCGTGCGCAACTGGATCCAGTTGCCGCCTTTGGCTGTTGGTGACCTGCAAAGTGCTATATGGGCTTGTCCATTATCAGCCGAGGGAGGCGAGGCATGGCATCGAGGCGACGCTTCCGGCTTTGGGCCATCGGGCTCGGTACTCCCCTCTTGATCATCGTGATCCTGGTTCTCTTCTGGGACTGGAACTGGCTGCGACCCCTCGCCCAGCGGCAGGCCTCGTCGGCTCTCGGCCGCCCGATCGCCATCGGGCATTTCGATGTGCGCCTCGCCCGCCAGCCGCTGCTGGTGTTCGACAGCGTGACCATCCCCAATCCCGAGAATTTCCCTGGCGACAAGACGATGGGCACGATCGATCGCCTGTCGGTCCGGGTCGATATCGGCAGCCTGTTCCACGGACCCATCCTGATCCCGGAGATCGCGATCGAGCGCCCGAATTTCGCACTGGCACAGGCACCGTCCGGTACCGCCAACTGGCAGTTCGGCGATCCGAACGCACCGAAATCCGACAAACCGGCGCCCCAGATCGGCTCGCTGATCATCACGGCCGGTAAAATTCATGTGGTCGCAGGCAAGCCCCAGGCCGATTTCGCGCTGAACGTCGAGACCCGCCAGCCGGCGAAGGGCGACGAAGCGGCGCTCGTGATCGAGGCCAAGGGCACTTATGCCAACCAGCCCGTCGACGGCAAGTTCATCGGCGGCGCGCTCCTGTCGCTACGCGATCCGGCCAAGCCCTATCCGATCGACCTGACCGCGTCGAACGGCGGCACCCATGTGGCGCTGAAGGGCACGGTCGAACGGCCGATGGAATTCGCCGGCGCCAACGTGACGCTCGATCTGAGGGGCCGCGATCTGGCCGATCTCTATTCGCTGACCGGCATCCCCTTGGCGCCGACCCCCGCCTATCACCTGACCGGCAAGCTCGATTACAGCGCCGCCAAGATCCTGTTCCGCCAGTTCGCCGGCACCGTCGGCGCCAGCGATTTGAATGGCGATATCGGCGTCGAGATCCGCCAGGGCGACCTGCCGCTGGTCACCGGCGATCTGACCTCGCGCAAGCTGGTGATGGCCGATCTCGCCGGTTTCATCGGCGCCACGCCGGGCAAGGCCGACGCAAAGAACGATACGCACCAGGCCGAACGCAAGCAGGCCGAGGCCAGTCCGAAGCTACTGCCCGACACGCCGATCAATCTGCCGAAGCTGCGCTCGGCCGATATCGAGGTGAAATATCGCGGCGAGCGGATCGAAAGCCAGTCGACGCCGATCGACAATCTGTCGGCCGACCTGTCGGTCGAGAACGGCCAAATCCGTCTGCACCCGTTGAGTTTCGCCGTCGGTACCGGCCAGATCGCGCTGAACCTGACGCTCGATGCCCAGGGACCGCTGGTCCATCTTGTCGGCGACGCGGATTTCCACAAGGTCGATGTCGGCCGGCTGATGAAATCGACCGGCGTTTTCGAGGGCGCCGGCACGATCGGCGGGCAGATCAAGATCGACACGACCGGCAATTCGCTGGCGGCGATGCTGGGCCAGGGCAATGGCGACGTGAAGCTGTTCATGACCGGCGGCGACATCAGCGCGCTGCTGGTCAATCTGGCCGGGCTCGATTTCGGCAATTCGCTGCTGTCGCTGCTGGGTTTGCCGAACCGCGCGCCGGTGCGCTGCATGATCTTCGATGCCGGCCTCGCCAAGGGCGATCTGCAGAGCCGGCTGTTCCTGGTCGATACGACCGAGGCGAACGTGATCGGCAAGGGCCATATCGATCTGGCGCAGGAACAGGTCGATTACCAGCTGACGACAGATCCGAAGCACTTCAGCATCGGCGCGATCCCGGCGCCGATCGATATCAAGGGGACGTTGAAGAGCCCGGGCATCGCGCCGGATCCGACGGCTCTGGCCGAACGGGGCGGCGCTGCCGCCGTACTGGGCGTGCTGCTGACGCCGCTGGGCGCGCTGATTCCGACGATTCAACTGGGGCTGGGCGAGGACAGCGACTGCAAGTCGCTGCTTCAGGACGTGGGGGCCGGCGCCAAGACGCCAACGAAGCCGGTCAGCGGCAAACCGACGGTCACCAAAAATGCTGTGCCGACACGCAAAAACGCGCCGGCGGCCCACCACTGATCAGCGGCGGCGGCGCGGCCGCTGATCGCGCACCGGGATCGGAATCGGCTTAAGCTCGCCCGCCGGTTCCGGCGTAAGCCAGCCAAGTGCCCGACCGATACCGCTGATCAAGATCGCCAAGAAGCCCATGATCGATTCTCCTCGATACCACCAGTCTTCATATAGGAAGCATTGACCGGGATTGCTTGCCCGAAGATGAAGCTTCGTCCATTTCGAACTGTCACACATTCCGCGTCAAGGGCATCCGATGGGGCGGCCTGGCACCGACTATGCTAGACAGAGGATCTCGGCGGCATTACGCCGCCCGCAGGGTCGGAAATCCCATGGCTCGCAGCCTCGCCTTCACCCCATCCTTCCCGGCATTCGGCCGCCCCCGGTTGATGGTGGCTCTGATGGCGATCGGCATCGCCAACGCGCTGGTGCGGCCGGCAATCGAGGCCATCGACGAATGGGGCGTCGTCGGCGCGCTCAGCGGCGGATTGGGCAGCGGCTGGCCGGTCTATCTGGCTTTGCTGGGCGCGGTGGTGCTGGGCTCGCGGGCCACGGCCGAACGGCCGATCGACCGCTGGGACGTGCTGGCGCTGTTGCTCTATGCCGTCGGCGTGACGGTGCCGAGCAGCGGCTTTTCAGCGATGGCGGTCGTGGCGCTCGGCATCTGGGAAATCCTGCGCCGGCCGCGCGACATCCACTATCGCGCCGGCGTCCTCATCTTCATCGCCGCCGGCGCACGCGAACTGTGGGTCGCGACCGCCATGAAGATGCTGTCGCCCTGGCTGCTGCATATCGATGCGGTGCTGGCCCGCACGACGCTGGGCCTGCTGGGCCATTCTTCGGTCGTCACCGGCAACCTGATCGAAACCGACCAGGGCATGGTGCTGGCCGTGCTGATGAGTTGCTCATCCTTCGCCAATATCTCGCTGGCGCTCTTGACCTGGCTGGTCCTGACCCGCTGGCTGCGCCCGCATTTCGAGCGACGGGATCTGGCGGCGGCCCTGCTGGTCGCACTCGCGGTCATCCTCATCAACCTGACGCGCCTCACCATCATGGGGCTCGGTCCCGCCGACTACGAGCTGGCGCATGGACCGATCGGACAGACCACGACCGAGCTTGCGATCCTGATCGCCACCCTGGTCGTGACACATTGGGGACTTTCGAATGGTTCTGCGGCGCATGCTGCTGGCGCTCGTGCTGCTGGTGTTGCTCGGGGTGAGCCTGACGGCCAAGATCGTCCGCTACAACACCCACCTGGGTAACGGCCGCGATATCGCCGAATCCGAGATCACCAAGACGTTGGGGGAACAGGGGTTCACGCCCCTGGCGTCGGTCGATCTGGTCACCGGCGGCGTCGTGCGCGCGCTGCGCTTTCAGCCGCCGGCCTGTGCCCGGCCGCTGATGGTGGTCGTGCTGTCGGGCAGCGCCGAGGGCGACGATCTGCTGCGCCAGTTCACGCCGCCGGGCCTCTATAAGGCGAGCTTCGTCTATGGCGGCGGCGAGAGCAAATCACCCCCGCTCGCCCGCTTCCTGGCATTCGAGACCCTTCGGGCGATCGGCCGGGCCGTCGGTCTTTCGGTGGCTTCGCCGCAGCCGTTCCTGGCGGTGGCCAACCCGCTGGATTGCAGTGCCAAGCCCCGGTGGCCGGCCTTATGGTAGCGGCTCGGCCGGCACCTCGCCGAAGAAGATCACCCAGGTCGAAAAATCCGCGGTGAAGTTTTCGAACCGGTGCGGCACGCCCTTGGGCACGAACAGAAGATCGCCCGGACCGAACGGACGGGTTTCGTCCGCTTGAACGAAGCTTCCGGATCCGGTCGCGATCACATAGATCTCGTCGCGCCGATGCGGCGTTTGCGGATCGGTCCGGTCTGGCTTGTAGAGGGCGATGTCCAGGGCGGGCTGGGCGAACAGCTTCAGATAGGTCTCGCCCCTGTCGCCCAGCGCCGCGAGCGCATCGTGGATCGTCAGCTGCATCATATTTCCGGCCTCGTCGAAAACTACGCCGGCAGCGAGACTAGCTCAGCACCTTGCGGTTGGTCTCGGTGAAGCGGCGGATGCGTTTGGCGATGTTCGGCCAGAACGGCTCGATCCGCTTCGCTTCGCGCATGAGTTCCTGATAGAGCGACGGATCGAAACGCTTGTTGAGGATGGTCCCGGTCACGGTGATGCCGGACTCCGCCAGGCTGGTCACCGCCTCGGTCACCCGCCGGGCCGGCGTCTGGCCGGCGAGCACGGTCAGGATCGCCGCCGCCCCGGCCTCGCAGACCGACGAGGCCGCGATATTGCCCCTGTTCGTGCGGTTGACCGCCGAGCAGTCGCAGATGATCACGTCGAACCGCGCGCGCCAGGCCGCGAACAGATCGCCCATCGCCCGATTGTCGGAGAAGCGGATCAGCTCAAGGCCGGACAGCCCCCGCGGGGCCGGCAGCAGCGAAAGCCGGATCGAGGGAAATTCCGTCATCGCGGCGAAGGAGGATTCCGCGTCGCACTGCCAGGCGGCCTTTTCGGGAATGCCGAGCCGGGCTGCCAGCGACGGGCGGAACATGTTGAATTCGACCAGCAGCGTCCGCTCGCCGGCCGCAGCCGCGCGCCGGGCCAGCGCATAGGCGATGGTCGATACACCCTCGCCCGCCTCAGCCGCGGTGACCGCCAGCAGCCGCAGGCCGCGCGCGACGGTCGCGGCATACATGCGCTGCACTTCGGCGTAATGGATCGGCAGCGGCGTCACGTCAGAGCTTTCCGAGGAGGGCGAAGATCGACAACACGGACACGGTATCGCGCACGCCACTTATGAATTGTTGCCAATCGCTCTGCGTCGCGTTCGGCACATAGACCGTGTCGCCCGCGCGCAACACGGGCAGCTCCTGGAAATTTCCGGTCTTAGCGAAATGCACCAGATTGAACGTCTCGGCCTGATCCTGGCCGCGGGCGAAGTTCACCACCACGATCTTTTCCTGATACGCATCGGCGGTCGGGCCGCCCGCTTCGGCCAGCAGATCGAGCAGGGTCATCGTATCGTTGAACTTGTAGCGGCCGGGTTTATTGACCGAGCCCAGGACCCGGACCGTCTGTTCCTTGCCTAGCGCCAGCCAGTCGGCACTTTTGTCCGGGAAATAAATGACGTCGCCCGGCTGAACGTCCGGCAGCAGCCGGTCGTCGCCGCTGGAGAAATAAGCGGTCAGGTCGAGCTTGGTGATGCTGGGCTTGCCATTGCCGTTCCGGCGATGGGTGATGCGGATGTTTTCCAGATCGGCCGAGGGCGCCGGACCATCGGCGGCGCTCAGGATATCGAGGAAATGCATGTTCTTGCTGAAGGCATAGCGGCCCGGATTGCGGAGCGCGCCCAGCACATAGATCGAGGTCTCGGCCGGCTGCTGCAGCCAGGACGAGCGGTTGTCGTTGCCATTGCTCTGCGGCAGCGTCGGAATGCTGATCGTCCAGCCCGGCTTCAGCTTCGGCAACTGATCGAGCCGGCCGCCCTTTTCGACGAGCGACGCCAGGTCGAAAATCTGCACCGCGGTATTTGCGCCCACTTCCTTGGATCCGGGCAGGATCTCGATATGCGAGGTATTGGCGCGATCTGCCGGTCCGCCCGCCTCGGCGATGAGATCCAGGATGGTCATCTCATCGTTCCATTCGTAGCGACCGGGGCTGTTGATGGCGCCGATGATGCGCACGACCTTGTCGGGCGAATTCTTCAGCCAGCTGCCGCCCTCTTCCTGCTGCTTCTCCGGCACGAAGATCGTATCGCCCGGCCCGAGCTTCGGCGGGGCCACCCGCTTGCTCTTGGTTTCGGTATAGGCCAGCAGATCGAAATTCTCGACCCCGCCATTGGCCTTCAGGATGCGGATCTCGTTGGTGTTGGCGAAGCGGGTCGGGCCGCCGGCATTGGCCAGCACGTCGAGGAAGCCGACGCCGAGCTTGATTTCGAACGCGCCCGGCTTCGCCACCTCGCCCATCACATAGATGGTGCTGGCGCCGCCCTTGATCTCTTCAAGTTCCTTCGGCACGAAAATCGTCGTGCCCGGCCCGATCTCGGGCAGCAGCTTCTTGTCGCCCGAATCCAGATAGTCCTTCAGGCTGAAGGTCTGCGGCTTGCCTTTGGTCACGACGCGGATGCCGTCGGTCGTGGCGAAGCGGGTCACGCCGCCGGCCCGCATGATGTATTCGACGATCGTCGCTTCGGGTTTGAAGGCGAACGAACCGGTTTGGTTGACTTCGCCGAACACCTTGATCGACGTCCGGTCGTCGCCGGCGTCGCCGGCCGCGGCGAGCGTATGCGGGTCGAAGTCGACCTGGACGTTGCCGGTCAGCGGCGAGGCGGGCACGAAGATCTCGTCGAGCGGCTCCAGCTTCGGCAGCACCGACGGATCGCCGGTATCGAGATATTTCTTATAGTCGAAGATCTGCACTTCCTTGCCGCGGCGGACCTGCATCCGGTCTAGCTGGGCGCCCTGGGCCAGGCCGCCGGCCATGTTGATCGCCATCTGCACCGTGGCGTCGCCGGACAGTTCGACCGGGCCGGGATTGCGGGCGAAGCCCAGCACGGTCACCAGCAGCCGTCGTTCCTTGAGCGCCAGATCGAAGCGCGAGACATCGCGGAACGCGCGGACCAGCAGATCATGGATCTTGACCTGGGCCTGGGCGATGGTCAGGCCCGCGACCTGGACCAGACCGACCTCGGGCAGCAGCAGGTTGCCGCGCCGGTCGACCTGGAAGGTCTTGTTGAATGTGTCCTCGCCCGGCAGCGACAGGAACAGCACGTCGCCGATCCGGACCTGCGTATCCGGCGTCGAAGCTTCCGCCGAACTCTGCAGCGCGCCGGGCGTGACCGGCGCCCGCTGAGCCTGCTGAGAATTGGCGCTCGGATTTTGGTACTGATTGCCGTTGCCGCCGGGCGGAGCCTGCAACGGCGGCACGCCGCCGTCCGCCGGCTGTTGCGCCCAGGCCTGCGACGCGCCCGCCAGCCCCAGGACGACGAGCAGCAGAGCCAAAAGGGTCCGCAGCGGACGGCCGATCAGGAAGCGGCGCATTGATCGACCTTGTCGGTGGGCATTTCGGCGGCGTCCGTCAGATCGACCACCATCACCTTGAGGGTTTCCATGTCGTAGCGTGCATCCGGCAGCAGCCCGCCCGCGATCTCGCGGGAGATCCGGGCGCTCAGAGTCTCGGCGCGCGGCAAGGTCGCGTTGGAATAGGCCGCCGCATCCGAAGCCTTATACCGATCGATCAGCCCTTTGAAGCAGCTCAATTGAAGATTGAGCGCGGCCGCTTCGGGCTTGAGCGGAATCGGCCGGAGCTCCGCGATGCCGCCATGGCCGTAGCTCGGCCAATCCTCGGTGCAGCCGGCCAGGGAAAGCAGCGCCACGACCCCGAGGGTCGGGCGAAAAAACACCCGCACGAGCAATCTCAGGCTGCCGCGCCGACGGGTCGCGTCGGGATGGCCTTGTCGATCCTGAGCGATTGGATCAGGCGCTGAGGCTGATCGCGCAGGCCCTGCAACGTCAGGGTCCGCTTGGCCGCGTACAGGCGTTTGAATACGAACACGAGACAGCCGATACCGGAGGAGTCGAGAAAATCGACCCCCGAAAAATCCATGACGACATCGGAATCGCTGTTGGCGACGATGCCTTCGAGCATCGGACGGGCATCAACGACCGCAAGCGCATCGAATTCCCCTTCCAAGGTGAGAACCACCGTGTTGGGTTCGATGAAGGTTGCTTGCATATTGACTGCTCCATGTCGGATACGATCCCCGCTCCGATCTACTCCCGCAAACAACGTACCATCGAACGAAGCCCTTGAGAGGGTTCAAATCAACGCCGAATCGTCAATTTCCGCAAAGAGTTGCCGCAATATGCGGTCTTTTTCTTTGCATTTTGCAAATCAATCCTCGCGAGGTCGGGGAAAAAGCCTGAGGTTGTCGCGATGGCCAAAACCGAGATCTGGCTGCTGCTCGATAGCCGCGATTTGGGCGGGATCGAGAGCCATGTCTTGCAACTGGCCGCGGGTCTCGCCCAGGCCGGTCAGGCACCACGCGTGCTGTTCTGGGCCGACTACGGCAACCATCCCCTGCGCGCCGCCCTGGATCAGGCGGGCCTCGCACATGAAACCCTGTCGGGCGGGTTTCGCGGCCTGATCCGTGCGCTCCGCGGACGCCGCCCGGCGGTCTTGCACACCCATGGCTACAAGGCCGGGATCATGGGCCGTCTGGCCGCGCGCATCGCGGGCCGGCCCGTAGTCTCGAGTTTTCACGCCGGCGAACCGGGGACCGGCCGGCTGCGGCTCTATGGGCTGCTGGATCGGATGACCGCGCGGCTGGGGCGCCGGATCGCCGTCTCGGCCGCCATCGCCGGCGCCCTGCCCGCCCCGGTCGCGCTGATCGCGAATTTCGTCGACCTGCCGGACGCAGCCTCGATCGCGGGGCCGCACGATCGCGTGGCCTTCGTCGGCCGGTTGAGTTTCGAGAAGGGGCCCGATCTGTTTTGCGCGCTCGGCACCCGCCTGCCGGGCCAGCGCTTGACGATCTACGGCGAGGGGCCGATGCGGGCCGCGTTGGAAAGCCGTCATGGCCCCGAGGTCGCGTTTCTGGGGCGGGTTGTCCCGATGGCGCCCCATTGGTCGGAGATCGGCCTCCTGGTGATGTCGTCGCGCCATGAAGGCCTGCCGCTGGCGGCGCTGGAAGCCATGGCCCACGGCGTGCCGGTCGCGGCCTTTGCCGTCGGTGGCCTGCCCGATCTGATCGAGCCTGGGCGAAACGGCTTCCTGGCACCGGCCGGCGATCTCGACGCGCTGGCCGCCGCGATCGGCGCCTGGACCAAATTGCCGACGGAAGCCCGCGGCACCCTGGCGGATCAGGCCCGGGCGACCATCGCCGCCCGCTTCTCCGTCGCGCGCGGCATCGAGGCCGTGCTGCGGGAATATCGCGCGGCGGGTGCCGCTATCTGAGCCCCATTAGCCGCGCGCCGTCCGACGCGGCGGCCCGGGCGAGCCGGCGCGAGGGGGCCAGCAGCAGCGCCAGCAGGTGCTGGGCCAGAGCAACCGGCCGATGCCCGACGATCCGCGCATGTTCCGCCTCGGCGACCGCGATGCGCGAACGGCAGGCGAGCCACGCCGACGGACTCATCAGTGCCGCGACGGCGCCATGGCGGGCGGCGATCTGCTTCAGGCATCGGATCAAGGTCGGACGGTCGCGCGACAGCGATCCTGGCCGTACCAGATAGGTCGTGGCGATCGCGGTCGAACAGGCGACGCGGCCGCGCTGGGCGAGGCGCAGCCAGAGGTCCCAATCTTCGGCCGAGGCAAACTCGGTCGAGAACCCGCCCTCGGCCTCGAGCGCGTCGCGGCGCGCCAGCACGGTCGAGGTGCCCACGACATTCTCGGCATAGAGCAGCGCCAGCGCGCGGGGACCGAGCGGCAGCAGCCCGTGCCGGCCATCGATGAACCGGCGGAACCGCGGCCAGAAGGCGTAGCAGGTGCCGAGGCCGAGGCCCGCGGGCGTCACGTGTTCATAGTCGGCAAAGCTCAGCACCAGCCCCGGATCGGCCTCATGCGCCGCCAGCCGGTCGGCGACGGCGCCGGGACGCCAGACATCGTCGGCATCCAGAAAGCCGATGATCGGCGCGGCAGCCGCCGCCATGCCGGCATTCCGCGCGGCCGCCACGCCGCCGCCGCCGCGCGTCACGATCGTGAGCGCCGGATCCTTGGCCGCCTCGGCCGCCATATAGGCCGCAGTCCCGTCGGTCGAACCATCGTCGACCACGATGATCTGCAGATCCGCGATCGCCTGCGCGCGCAGACTGGCGAGGGCCGCCGGCAAATAGTCGAGGCAATCGCGCGTCGGGACGACGACGCTCAGGCGAGGCTGCATTCAACCCTCTCGTGGCGGGCCGGGACGGTCCGGACTATGCGTCGCAACCGCCTTTCATGGTATGAATAATTTGGCACGGCGCGCACCCCCTCATGCGCCAGTGAGGGGCCTTGATGAAGACGATCGGCTATGTGCTGGCCAATTTTCCGGTTCTGTCCGAAACCTTCGTGTTGACCGAGATGCGCGCGATGATGCGGCGCGGTCATCGGGTCGTGCCGATCGTCATGACCCGGCTCGACGCGCCCCGGCAGCCGGACAGCGGCGACATCGCGGCGATGGCGCTCTATCTGGACCAGGTCCCCGCCGGCGCGGTCGCGGGATTGCTGCCCCGCGCCGGCCGCGGGCTCCGCGCGGCGCTGCGCTTCGTCCGCGCGCAGCAGGGCTTGCCGCGCCGGTCGCTGCTGTGGAGCTCGGCCCGAATCGCCGCGGCGGCCCGCGCCCGCGGCTGCACCCATCTGCATGCCCATTTCGCCCAGGCCGGCACTGCCCACGCCATCGTCGCCGCCCGGCTGATGGGCGCCGGCGTCAGCTTCGTCTGCCACGGCCATGACGTCTATCAGCACCCGATCGATCTGGCGCCGAAGCTGCTCGGCGCCGATGCCGCGCTGGCGGTCTGCGAGGATATGCGCGCCGATCTTGTCGCTCTGGCCCCCGCGGCGCCCATCTTCAATGCGCCGTGCGGCGTCGATGCCGAACGCTTCCGACCCCGGCCCGAGGTGACGCCGAACCATCGTCTGCTGTTCGTCGGCCGGCTGATCGACTGCAAGGGCGTCGACGATCTGCTATGGGCGCTGGCCCAACTGCCGGCCGAGCGCCGTCCCGGCCTCGACATCGTCGGTGACGGCGGATTGAAGCCCGAATTGACGGCCATGGCGGCCGAGTTGGGGCTCGGCGATCGCGTCGATTTCCTGGGCGCCCGTTCGAGCGAGTGGATTGCCGAGCAGGGTCCGGCCTATATGGCATTCGTCGGGCCGTTCCGCCCGGCGGCGGACGGGCTCAAGGACACGGGGCCCCTGGTCGTCAAGGAGGCGATGGCGATGGGCCTGCCGGTGATCGCGACACGGCAGATGGGCTTGAAGGAAACGGTCGACGCGGCTTCGGGCTTTCTGGCCGAGCCGGGCGACCGGCCGAGCCTGCTCGCCATGCTGGAGCGGTTCCTGGCGCTCGACCAGGCCCGGCGCGCGGCGATGGGCCGGGGCGCCCGGGCGCGGGTGCTCGATCGCTTCACGGACGTCCGGCAGGCGGAGACCCTGTCCCGGTTGGTCGAGGCCATCTAGTGGGTCTGCGCAAGCCGCTGGGCCAGGCCTTGTTCTATGCCCTGTCCGTGGCGCTGGCCCGCGGGCTCGCCATCGTCATGGTGCCGTTCGTCACCGGTCATCTGTCGACGACCGAATATGGCTCGATCGAACTGATGCAGAGCCTGGCCGACGTCGCGACCGTGGTCCTGGGCTTCGGCCTGGTCGATGCGCTCTATCGTTTCATCGGCGACGCCCGGGACGCGCCGACCCGCCGGCGGATCGCCGCGGCCGCCTTCGGTCTGATCCTGATGCTGGGGGCCGTGGCGGCTCTGGCACTGCAAGGCGCGAGCGGCCTGATCCAGCGACTGCTGGGGCCCGCGGTCGATCCCATGGCGCTGCGGCTGCTGCTGGGTTCCGTAGCGCTGGATGGGGCTATCCAGGTGCCGCTCGCCTGGCTCCGGCTGACCGATCGGGCGAGTTTCTATCTGGCCATGATCGGCCTGCGTTCGTTGCTGCAGGCCACGTTGATCGTGGTGGCGCTCAACGCCGATCTGGGCGTACCGGGCGTGATGGCGGCGGGGCTCGCGGCGGCGGCGCTGACCGCGTTGATCCTCGCGGTCCAGCAGGCGCGGGCGACCGGCGTGCGGTTCGACCTGCCCATGGCCGGCGTGCTGATGCGCTACGGCTCGCCCCTGGTGCTGGCCGGATTGGGTGGCTTCGTGCTGGGATCGTTCGACCGGTTGCTGCTGGCCCCGGTCGTTCCGGTCGCGGCCCTTGCCGAATATGCCATCGCCGCAAAGGTTGCGTTAATCGCCCCTCTGCTATTTCAGCCGTTCGGTCTCTGGTGGTTCCCCCGCCGGATCGGTATTCTGAGCGAGCCGCAAGGCCGCGAAAGGAGTGCGCGCACGGTGACGTTCGGGCTCACCTACCTGACCTGGATCTGCCTCGGCGTCGCGATCGGCGGGCCGGTGCTCGTCACCCTCATGACCCCACCCGCCTATCATGGCGCCATCCGTTACGTACCGTGGCTCATCATCGGGGCGGTGGCGCAGCATGCCGGCGACCTGCTGAACGTCGGCTCCTTCACCGGCCGCGGCACTTCGCGGCCGACCGTGATCAATCTCGCCTCGGCCGGCGTGGCGCTCGCGGCCTATCTGCTGCTGATCCCGGTACTGGGCGTGATGGGCGCGGTGATCGCGACCGTGACCGCCTATGTCGCGCGCCTCGTGCTGTTCATGATCGACAGCCAGCGACGGGTCCCGCTCAACCTGCCTTGGGCGCGGCTGATGCTGTATGCCGCCTTCGCCGCCGTCGCGGCCTGGTTTGCGCCGGCGGGGCTGAACTGGTTCAGCGGCGGGCTGGCACTCTGTGCCGGCTGCCTGACCGCCGGCGTCATGGCCTTGGCCCTGGGCCTGGCGCCCGTACCGGCACGTTTCCGGCGGCCCGCCTGATGGCGATCGAGCACCTTCACCAGCGCAATCTGCCGGACGAGCTGGATCTGGCGGATCCGGAACGCGTCAAGCGCGCGCTGCGCCGTCAGATCGCCATCGGCCTGGGCGTCTCGATCGGGGCCGGCCTGCTGTGGTTCTACCTGCCGTCGCCCCTGTTGATCGTCGGGCTGGCCTTCGCGCCGATCGCCACGGCGCTGGTCATCAAGCAGCCGTATATTCTGTGCCTGTCCTTCATCGCCCTGTCGTTCTTCCGGCTGCACGAGGCGTTTCCGCAACTATATAATCTGCATCTGCCGTTGCTGCTCGCCGTCGCCAGCATGCTCGTCCTCGGCACCCAGCTCGCGATCGGGCGGATCAAGCCCTATTGGTCTCGGGAGCTGACCTATTTCTCGCTGTTCTTCGCCCAGGTGACGATCGGCATCCTGTTCGCAACCAATCGCGCGAACTCGATGTCCTATTGGATCGACACCTACAGCAAGATCGCCATCATGGTGCCGGCCATCGCCTGGCTGGCGCGCAATCCGCGGGAACTGGCGCTCGCCGGCAAGGTGCTGGTCGCGGCCGGGCTCGCGGTCTCGCTGGTCGCGATCCACAATACCGGCGATCCGATCAATCTGGTCGAGGGCACGCGCGTCACGATCGGGCGCGAGATGGGCTCGCTGCTGGGCGATCCGAACGACCTCTCGCTCGTGCTGCTGTTCCCGATCTCGTTCTCCGTCGCCTATCTGCTGTCGCCCGGCATGAGCTGGTCGAATCGAATATTCGGCCTGATCAGCGCCATCATCATCCTGATCGCCATTCTCGACACGAAAAGCCGCGGCGGCCTGCTGGGCGCCGCCGCCGTGTTCGCCGTGTTCGCGCTCCGCACCATCAAATCGCGCGTCGTCACCATCGGCGTCGGCGGTCTCGGCGCCATGGCGCTGTTCGCGCTTGCCGGCATTTCCGGTCGCCAATCGGGCGGCGCCGCCGAGGCGGGCATGGTCGACGAGTCCGCCGCCGGCCGGCTTTATGCCTGGCAGGCCGCCTTTCGCATGGCGCTCGATCATCCGCTGTTCGGCGTCGGCATCGATAATTTCCCGGGCAATTTCTACTTCTACACCTCGAACTGGGAAGGTTTCGCCAAGGCCGTCCACAGCACCTGGTTCGGCGTGTTGGCCGAGACCGGTTTCGTCGGCCTGATCCTGTTTCTGGTGCTGGTCGGGGCCACGGTCAAACGCTCGTTCGGCGCGCTGCGCACGCTCGACCGGTTGCGCGCCGAGGGCGTCCGGATGAATCTCGAGGCCTATGCCATCGCCCAGGCGGTGCTGGCGGGTCTGGCGAGCTTCATCGTGTCGGGCAGCTTCCTGACCCAGGGCTTCACCTGGCCGATCTATATTCTGCTGGCCCTGGCCCTGTCGGTTTCGCGTTTCGCGGGTCGCATGGCGGCCGGCGACGTCGTGGACGAGGACGATCCGCCGGAGCCTTGAGAAAACCCGAGTTGGCCCGTCTCCTGCAGGACGAGGGCGCGGGGAGGCCCAAGTCGCAGGAAGCGACGCGGGGACAGCTTGAGACAGGGCGGCCGATGCTGGTGGGATTGAAGGATTGGGCAAAACGTGGCGACAGCCCGCTGGCGCAGCGGGTGTGGCGCCTGGCCAAAGCCGCGCGCGGCGGCGCCGTTCCGGTCCTCCCCGTTCTGCACAAGCCGCTCTATGCGCTGCATCTGGCGCTATCCGGCCTGTTCGCCAATCTGACCCGCGCGCTCTATTGGACGCCCCTGTTCCAATCGCGGCTCGAAGCGCCCGCCGCCAACCTCTATCTCTACGGCGGCATGCCGCTGGTGCTGGGCCGGCTGCGCCTCAGCTTCGGCGCGGATTGCCGGGTCTCGGCCCAGAGCACCTTCAGCGGCCGGGCGGCCAGCGACGACCCGATCCTGACGGTCGGCCGCAATGTCGATATCGGCTGGCAGACGACCATCGCGGTCGGCGGCCGCGTGACGATCGGCGACAATGTCCGCATCGCCGGCCGCGCCTTTCTGGCTGGCTACCCGGGCCACCCGCTCGACGCCGCCGCCCGCGCCGCGGGCCTGTCCGACACCGCCGACCAGATCGGCGATATCGTGCTGGAAGACGATGTCTGGCTGGCGACCGGCGTCACCGTTTCGGCCGGCGTCACCATCGGCCGGGGTACGGTCGTCGCGGCCGGCTCGGTCGTGACCAGGGATCTGCCGGCCTTCGTGCTCGCCGCCGGGGCGCCGGCGAAAATCGTGCGTTCCCTGTCCGGTGGTCAATGACCGCCGATCTGATCGTCTTCGGCGAGGATTGGGGGCGTCATCCCAGCAGCACGCAGCATCTGGTCAAGCGGCTGGCCGCCGACCGGCGCGTCGTCTGGGTCAATTCGATCGGCCTGCGCCGGCCGCGCCTGGGTTTCGCCGACCTGAAGCGGATCGTCCAGAAGCTGCGGGCCGCCCTGTTCGGCCGGTCCGGCGGCCCGGTCGAGCGCGAACCGGTTCCGCCCAACCTGTCCGTCGTGGCGCCGCTGGCGCTGCCCTGGCCGGGCAACCCGTTGGCCGCGTGGCTCAACCGCCGGCTGGTCGGGCGCCAGGTCCGCCGGGTGATGGCGGCGCGCGGCATCGTCCGGCCGGTGCTATGGGCGTCCTTGCCGACGGTCGTCGATCTGATGGGCGCGTTCGGCGAACGCGCGACGCTCTATTATTGCGGCGATGATTTCGCCCATCTGGCCGGGGTCGATCATGGGCCGGTGACCCGGGCGGAGACCCGGCTCGCGGCCAAGGCCGACCGAATCCTGGCGGCATCCCCGGCGCTGGCCGCGAGATTCCCGACCGCGAAAACCCTGATGCTACCCCATGGCGCCGACATCGCTTTGTTCGCGGCGCCGGCCCCGCGCGCGCCGGATCTGCCCGAGGGCCCGGTCGCCGGGTTCTACGGCAGCCTGTCGGCGTGGCTGGACCAGGCGTTGTTGGCCGAGGCCGCGCGGCGCCTGCCCGGTTGGACCTTTCTGGTGATCGGCGAAGTGCGCGTGCCGGTCGAGCGGCTGACGTCGGTCCCGAACGTCCGGCTGATCGGACCCCGCCCGCATTCGGCCCTGCCGGGCTATTGCCAGCATTGGCAGGTCTCGCTGCTGCCGTTCATCGACAATGCGCAGATCCGGGCGAGCAACCCCTTGAAGCTGCGGGAATATCTCGCGACGGGCCAACCGATCGTCTCGACGCCGTTTCCGGCGCTCGATGCCTATGCCGATCTGATTTCGATCGCGCCCGACGCGGCCGGCTTCGTCGCCGCGATCGAGCAATCCCTCCACGAACCGGATGCGCGGCGTGCCGAGCGCCGCGACCGGGTCCGTTCCGAGACCTGGGAGGCGCGCGCCGCCCAGGTCGCCACTCTGATCGACGGGTTATCATGAGACTCCTGTTGCTGGCGCTCGCCGCCGCGCTGTCGCTCACCCAGGCCCGGGCGGCCGGCGCGATCCAAGAGCTGCCGCTGGGCAATGGACGCACGCCGTCCTCCCATGATTTCTCGCCGCCGCTCAAACTCGAACGGAACACCGAACTGTCGATCGTCGGCGAGAACACATCGGGGGCGCCGGAACTGGTCGTGCTGCGCGTCGACGACGGCCAGTCGAATGGCTATGCCCAGCGCCTGGGCGAGGAGCGTATCGTGCCGCCGGGCCCGTTCCGCATCCGCTCGCTGCCGGGCCAATGGGTCACACCGTCCGGCCGCAAGATCGACATCACCGACATCCGCCGCATCATCGTCTTCGCCGGCGACGGGCAACCGGCGGTGACGCTCGGCAAGATTTCCGTGGAAGTGGGCTTCAGCCTGCCGGACGGCGCCCATGGCTGGAAGCTGGGCCCGGGCGGGGGCGCCGTGTTTCCAGGGTTCGAGCCGCTCATCGCCAATGACCCGCGTCTGATCGGCAAGACCCAGATCGCGATCACCCGGCCGTCGGGCGACGGCCTGATCGGCACCGGCCTGCGCGGCGTCGACAAGTTCGTGGTGCCTTGGCAGAACGGCGACTGGACCGTCACCCTGTGGAGCGAGGATGTCGGCGAGTGGGAATTCCTGCCGCACGAGCTCAATCGCAAGATCGTGGTGAACGGCCATACCGCGCTCGAATATCACCTGACGCCGGCGCAATGGATCCATAGCGTCTACTATGCCGGCCGCGACGGCGAGGCGCTGGCCGACGGCGATCCCTGGACCCTGTTCGGCCGCCGGCGCGGCGGCCTGGTCACGATCAATGTGCCGGTGACCGACGGCCGGCTGACCATCGAGCAGTCGGGCGACGGGCTGGAGGCGACCTTCCTGTCGGCCGTCCTGATCGAGCCGGCTGCCAACGGCTACAAGGCGCTGCAGGCGGTGCAGGCCGCCCGGCGCGAACGGTTCCTGGAGCGCTGGCCGGTCACCGGCTTCGACAAGGGCGGGCCGATCCCGGCCAACCTCAGCATCGGCCTGCTGAAGTCGGGTGCCGTCGCCGTTCCGGGCTGGCGTCCGCCCGCGGCCCAGGCCCAGGTCCTACCCAGGCGATCGGTCGCGCGCGGCGGCCTGGTCAGCTTGGATTTCATGGCGCTGTCGGACGACGAGGCGAAGCAGGCGACCGTCACGGTCCATGCGGCGGCGCTGGGCAATCGCGAGCTGTTCACCGAGATGCGATGGGGGCAGTGGCGCTATACCCGCTACGATCCGTCGATCGCGGTTCTGGAAGTGACCGCCGACCATCTGCGCGGCGACATGGAGAACATGGCGCTGCGCGCCGGCCTGCCGCGCCGGATCAACATGATCATCCAGGCCTCGGAAAAGGCGCCGCCGGGCATCTACCAGGGCTCGGTCACGGTCGCCGCCAACGGCCATAGCACCACCCAATCGTTCGAGATCGAGGTGCTGCCGGTGACGCTCGCCGCGGCGCCCCAGGGCGTCGGCGTCTATCTGGAGGATCCGCCCTACGATGACTGGTTCAACCTGTCCGATGCGGCCCGCGACCGGGCGGCGTCGTGCGACCTCAATTTCATGGTCCGCCTGGGCCTGACCAGCGTCTCGCCCGCGCTCGTCACGCCGGACGCCAATCATCTGACCCGCTTCGCCAACCAAATGGCGCTGGTTCGGGACGCCGGCTTCACCGGCCCGGTGCTGGCCTATGCCCCGCTGAAGCGCCTGATCGCCGGCGTCGGTATCGACGGCATCGGTGGACCGCTGAGCCTGCTCGACCGGCTGCTGCGGCAACGCGGCGAGACCGGACCGCTCTGGTCGATCGCGGATGAGCCGGGCAACCCCGGTTCGATGCCCGAGGATCTGGAACGCATCCGTCGCAATTTGCGAGGCATTATACCCGACGCCAAGGTCGCCGGTCATTTGAACCATAAGGAAGATCGGAAACTGCTGCCCCTGTTCGACGTGGCCTTGCTCAACACCGGGTTCGGCATCGATGCCGACGAGTTGAAGGAGATCCGCGCCAGAGGCACCGTGCCCTGGCTCTACAACATGCCGAACATGGAACTGGCGGCCGGCTTCTATCTGTGGCGCTCGGGCGCGTCGGGCTACCTGCAATGGCACGGCCGCATTCCGACCGCCGATCCGTTCGACCCGACCGACGGGCGCGAGGCCGATATCATGCTGTTGCCGATCACCGAGCAATCCTGCCTGGCGGTACCGGATATCGACGATGGGCTGCTGCGCATCGCCCGCGGCGTCGACGACGCCCGCTGGATGGCCTGGCTCGAGGGACTTGCCGCCACGAACAAGGACGCCGGTTCATTGCTGGCCAAGATCCGCCGCGCGGTACCGGGCGAGTGGAAGGGCACGGTTCGACCGGAAGTCGATCTTATCGCATTGCGCGGCGACTTGATCCAATTCGCGCGCAATTTGCGATAAGATGATCGCAACTTGCCATAGCCGGGCCGGACCGGACCAGATCGTCAGGAGAGTGATGCAGCGCCGTTCGCCGAAACACGCCCGGTCCTGTCTCGGCATCCTGCTGTCGGCCGGGGTATTGACCGGCTGCGCCAGTCAGGCACCGGCGCAGCTGATCCCCGCCAGCGACCGGCTGCTGCTGCAGCAGGAAGCGGCGAAGGCGAACCCGCAGAAGCCGATGACGGTCGAGGAGATGCTGGCAAAGGCCCGCGGCAAGCCTGAGAAATCGACGCCCGACCCGATCACGCTCAGGGTCGTCGATCAGGACGGCTCCCTGTCAATCCCGAACAACGATCTTCAGCAACTGACGGCGATCGCCGGCACGCAGCGGGATGCCGTGTTGATCGTCGGGCCGTCCGACGATCCGTCGCCGATGGCGGCCGCCCTGGCCGCCAACCGTCACGCGCGCTTTGTGGCGCAACATTTGCCTGCGACGTTGCATGTGACCCAGACGCGCTATGACGTCGGTCAGCCGCCGAACACAGCGCGGCTCGATTTTGGAGACCAAGCGATTGTCCGTTAAGTTCGACATGGCTCTGCTGAGCACGGTGCTGCTGGCGGGATGGCGGCGACGCTATCTGGTCGTCGCCCCGTTCGTCGTACTGCCCCTGCTCGGATTGATCGTCGGCATTCTGGCGCCCCGCATCTACGAGACGCGCATGACCATCCTGGTCCAGGAAATCGCCAATAACCCGGTCGTGCAGGATTTGGCCGTCCAGACCAACCTGAAGGACCGGATGGACGGGCTGACCGTCCTGCTGCAGAGCCGGCACATCCTGTGGGATGTGGTCAACAGCCTGAAGCTGGTGCCCGAGAACGGTTCGGACGCCGACCGCGAGGCGATCGTTCAGCAATTGTCCCGCGCCTTGACCGCCCGACTGGTCGGCAAGGACCTGGTCGAACTCAAGATGCGCTCGCGCAGTCCCGACCAGATGACCCAGGTACTGGAAGTCGTCGCCATCCGCTTCATCGAGGCGATCCGCGCGCCTGGCCAGTCCTCGGTCGCGAATTCCGAGGTGTTCCTGTCGGACAAGATCAAGGAGAAGAAGGCGGACGTGGAGAAGGCCGAGATAGCGCTTGCCACCTTCCGCAACCGGCATTCCGATCAATTGCCCGAACTGCACGCCGCCAATATCCAGCGCCTGTCGCTATTGCGCGACACGCTGCAGCAGCGCAAGACCGAGCTGGCCGGGGCCGAGGCGACGCAGCAGAGCCTGCGCGATCGCCTGGCCTCGGCCAACCCGATCGTCGGCAAGATCGAAGAGCAGATCGTCCAGATCTCGGGCCAGCTCGCCATGCTGCGGGCCCGCTATACCGACGAGCATAGCGCGGTTCAGGGCGCCATCCATCAGCTGGAGCGGCTGCAGGAAGAGCGCGCGCGCCAGATCCAGCAGGCCCAGTCGCTCTCGACCGAGGATCTGGCGCAGCTGTGGAACCGCGCCTCGACCATGCAGGCCGACCTGCCGCCGCCGACCGGCGCCAACGGCTCGCAGCCGGGCAGCGGCACTCAGCCCCTGCTGATCTCGCAGCTGACCGGGCTGCAGACGGCCGAAGCCAAGGTCAAGGGTCTCGGACGCGAAATCGACAGCCTGACCAAGGATGTCGCCGACATGGAAACCAAGACCGAGGCCTTCGGCGGGGTCGAGCGCGAACTGAACGACCTGGATCGCGAGGCCCGGACCCAGCGCGATCTTTACGATTCACTGCTGAAGCGCTTCGAGACCGCGCGCCTGACCGTCGATCTCGGCCATTTCGAACTACCCGAGCAGATCAAGGTGATCGATCGCCCGGGCCTGCCGGTGACGGTCAACCTGCCGCTGCTGATGTTCTTCGTCGCCGGCTGCGTCGGCGCGCTCGTCCTGGGCGTGGCCATGGCATTCGTCGCCGAACTGCTCGACAGCTCGATCCGGTCGGTCGCCCAGTTGGAGCGGCTGGTCAAGGCGCCTGTGCTGAGCACCATCCCGCTGCTGTTCGACGACGGGTTCACCGCCGACGGCAGGATCGATATCGGCCCTTCTTCCAGTAACAAGGCCCGAGGGGCCGTAGCGTGAGACGGGTGGCGCAGGTGGTTCAACATCTGCAGCCCGGCGGAATCGAGACGATCGTGCTGGACCTGGCGCGGCTCGGCGCGTCCGCCGACGAGGTCCATGTGATCAGCCTGGAGGGCCGACCGGAAACGATCCTGGCGAATTGGCCCCGCGCCGGCGAGCTGTCCGGACGGCTGCATGGCATGGACAAGCAGCCGGGCGTGGCGCCCCGCCTGCTGATGGACTTGCGGCGCCTGTTCAAGCGGCTGAACATCGACATCGTCCATACCCACCACATCGGCCCGCTGATCTATGGCGGCGTCGCCGCCCGGCTCGCCGGGATCCGCCATGTCGTCCATACCGAACATGATGCCTGGCATCTGGCCGGACGCCGCCGGCGCATGGTCGAGCGGCTGGCGCTGAGCCTCGCCCGCCCGGCGCTCGCCGCCGACGCCGACATCGTGGCGGACGCGCTGCGCCGGGCCATTCCCGGGTGCCGGCCCACGGTGATCTGGAATGGCATCGATACCGACCGCTTCCTGCCCGGCGACCAGCATGCCGCCCGCGCGGCGCTGGGCCTGCCGCTGGAAGGGCCCATCATCGGCACCGCCGCCCGCCTGGAAACCGTCAAGGGCGTCGACCGCCTGATCGAAGCCTTCGCCAGGCTGGACACCCCGGCCACCCTCGCGATCGCCGGCAGCGGCAGCGAGCTTGCCAATCTCACGGCGCAGGTGACCGCGCTCGGCCTCGACGGCAGGGTCAATTTCCTGGGCCGGGTCGATACGATGCCGCGCTTTTATCAGGCGCTCGACGTGTTTTGCCTGGCGTCCCGCCACGAGGGCCTGCCGCTATCCCTGCTGGAGGCCCAGGCGTCCGGCGTGCGCGCGGTGGCGCTCGACGTCGGCGGCGTCCGCGACGCGCTGTGCCCGTCGACCGGCTACCTGATCAAGGACGGTGACGAGGCCGGCCTGACGACGGCCCTCGACCAGGCGATCAGCCTGCCGTGCCTCACCGATCCGCGCGACTTCGTCGTCGCGTCGCGCAATATCACCGCCATGGTCCGCGGCTACGATCAGCTTTACGCCGCATGACCTCACCCGTGGCCTCGGACGCGCTCATCGCCCTCGACCTGCTGATCGGCGGTGCCACGCTCATCGCGATCGCACTGCTCGCCTATCATCATGCCGGATATCCGCTGATTCTGCGGCGCGCCGGCCGGCGCCCGCCGGCAGTGCCGCCGGCCGTCCCGAACGAGGCTCTGCCGCGCATGACGGTCGTCGTGCCGGCCTATAACGAAGCGGCGGTGATCGCCGCCAAGATCGACAATCTGCGGACGTTGGACTATCCGGCCGACCGGTTCGACGTCATCGTCGCCTGCGACGGCTGCAGCGACGCCACGGCCGGTGTCGCCAGCGCGGCCGCCACGCTGGAGCCGGTGCTCGACGCCGATATCCGCGATTTTCCGGACAATCGCGGCAAGGTCGCCGTGCTGAACGACGTCCTGCGGGGGCCGCTGGGCGATATCGTCTGTCTGACCGATGCATCCGCCCTGCTCAATCCCGAAGCGCTCAGGATCGCCGCCGCCCATTTCGCCGATCCGCGCGTCGGCACCGTCGCCGCGACCTATCGGTTCGCCGAGGCCGGGACCGAGGGCGAGGCCGCCTATTGGCGCTATCAGACCGAGAACAAGCGGCGCGAGGCGGCGCTGGGCGTCTTGATCGGCTGCCACGGCGCCGGTTATTTCTTCCGTGCCGGCCTGTTCCGGCCGCTGCCCGACGACACGATCAACGACGATTTCATTCTGCCGATGTCGATCGCCGCGCGGGGCTACCGCGGCATCTACGAGCCGCGGATCGTCGCGACCGAACTGGAAGTCGCCAGCCTGTCGCAGGACCAGCGCCGCCGCCGCCGCATCGCCGCCGGCAATATGCAGCAGATGATGCGGCTCGCCCGCGTGCTGCACCCGCGCCACGGCGTGCTCGCGTTTGCATTCGGCTCCGGCAAGGTGCTGCGCGCGCTCTCGCCCTATCTGATGATCCTCGCCCTTGCCGGCTCGATCTGGCTGTGGTGCCGGGGCTCGCTGTTCTTCGGGATGCTGACGCTGCTGCAGATCCTGTTCTATGCGGCGAGCGTGCCGAAACTGGTCCAGCCGGCCCGGCGCTGGCCGAAGCCGATCGAGCTCACGCACTATCTCGTCGCCGGCCATTGGGCGGCGCTCATCGGCGGCACGCGCTATCTGCTGGGTCTGGAATCCGGCCGCTGGCAGCGTGTCGGCGAGGACGATCCGTTCGGGAAGGCGACTCATATTTCGCTGAAGACGCGGATCGCCAAGCGCACCTTCGACATCGTCGGCGCATTGATCGGGCTGCTGGTCGGACTGATCTTCGCCGTGCCGGTCGCCGTCGCCGTCCGCCTCAACTCGCCCGGCCCGGTGATCTTCCGGCAGATGCGCATCGGGCGCTCGCTGCCGGATCGGACCGAGCTGTTCATGATGCTGAAGTTCCGCACCATGTATGTCGACGCCGAGGCCCGCACCGGGCCGATCTGGGCGACCAAGAACGATCCGCGCGTCACACCGGTCGGCCGGTTCCTGCGAAAGAGCCGGTTGGACGAGATTCCCCAGCTCGTCAACGTGCTGAAAGGCGACATGTCGCTGGTCGGCCCGCGGCCGGAGCGGCCGGGCATCACCCATCGGCTGGAGGACGCGATCCCGTTCTTCGCCGAACGGACCTACGGCATCCGCCCCGGCATCACCGGCCTGGCCCAGATCAACCAGGGCTATGACGAAAGCCTGGACGACGTGCGCTCCAAGGTGCTGTTCGACCATGCCTATGGTCTGTCGATCATGGATTTCTGGCGCTGGCTGCGCATGGATCTGCATATCCTGTGGAAGACGATCGCCGTCATGGTCGGGGGGCGCGGGCAATGAGCGGACGCCGGGCCCTTGCCGGCGGCATGCGACGCAGACTGCCTGCCAGTTTGCAAAAACCGCTCGCAGCCTGGGACGCTTACGCGGATTCCTCGGATCCCGTTCAATCGCAGCGTTATGGTTACCAAGCGACTAGCTTTCGACCGGCGGTTGGACGCAGAATTGCATAGAGCCAATTGACACTTCATCCGTTCCGCAGGCGGGACGATCGTAAGGAGACACAATGAGCAGGCTGAAAGGCGATCGACACGACGACAAGCGCCGCAGCCGCTCACCCGTCCTCCGTGCGCAAAGGCTCGGGTAAGTGAAGATGGATGCCGAGGAGGTGTTGTGGACAGGCGAGGCCGTGCCGACCCTGGCCGGCGTGCGCGATCTGCGCCGTGCGTTCAACGCCTTCGTGGCGCACTTGCCGCTGGGCCGCGAAATGGGCGAGGACCTGGGCGTGGCTCTGGCGGAGATCGGCATCAATGTCGCCGAGCATGCCGACGGCGCGACCCGGCTGCGGACCGAGCTGAAGCGGCACGATACCGAATGGACCCTGGTCGTCGCCGACGACGGCCGGCCCTTGCTGCGCGAAGCGTCGTCATTCCGCGATCGGACCGGCCGACGTCCCGACCCATTGCAGGAATCCGGCCGCGGGCTCTACATCGTGGCTTCCCGATTCCCACAACATCTCTATGTTCCGCGGACTTGGCGCTCTTCCGGCCAGGGCGAGGTCAACCGTTTCATGGTGCGCTGCGTGCAACCGACTGCAACCGCCGTTCCGCGCATTCTCGTGGTCGATGACGACCCGGTCCAACGCATGACGATCGAAGCCTACCTGAAGGGCAGCTATTCCGTGTGCGCCTGCGCGACCGCGGCCGAGGCCGAACTGGAGGCGAAGCTGCAGCGCCCCGACGTCATCATTTCCGACATCCATATGCCCGACGACGACGGCCTGTCGTTCCGGGACCGGCTATCGCGTGAACCCGAGCTGGGCCTGGTGCCGTTCCTGTTCCTGACCAGCGACCGGAGCCCCGGCGCCTCGGCGGCGGCCAACGACGCCGGCATCGACGATCTCCTGTACAAGCCGCTCGACAAGAAGCGCCTGCTCCAGGTGCTGGAGCGGCTGTTGAAGCGACAGAGCCAGATGCGCGCGCTCCGCCAGACCGAGATCGTCGCGAACACGACGCGCTTTCCGTCCCAGACGCTGCCGGAACAGGTCGGGAATTATACATTGGCCGCCCGCCGCATCTCGGCGGGCGCCTCGATCAACATCAACGTCGCCGGCGGCGACCTGATCTGGCATCGCCATACGCCCGACGGCTTCCAGCTGCTGATGTGCGATGCGATGGGCCACGGGTTGGGCGCCTGGCCGCTCGCCATGGCCAACCTGGGCTTCGTCAAGGGCGCGGCGCTGGGCATGGGCCACGAGGTCGGCCCCGGAAGTTTCATCGCCAAACTGTCGGACCTGCTGTGCGAGGAAGGCCTTCTGGAAGGCGCCACGCTGACGGCGCTCGGCTGCTGGCTGGGTGCCGACGGCGCAGTCGTCGTCTCCAACGCCGGACAACCCTATCCGCTGCTGGTAACCCGCGACGGTGTCGAGGAAGTGCCGGTCGAGGGCGGGCTGATCGGGCTGGTTCCCGGCCAGACCTACGAGGCGAAGACCGTCGTGCTGAAGCCGGGCGACCGGATCGTGCTGGTGACCGACGGCTTCGTCGAATCGCCCGATCCGGATCTGGCCGCGGCCGCGGTCGAGGCGCTCAAGAACGACCTGATCGATCTCGCGGCCCGCTCGCCTTCGGTCATGGCGGACGGTCTGCTGCGTGCCCACCTGATGCGAAATGGCGGAAGAACGGCGGACGACAGCATGGTCTGTGTCATCGGCTACGACTGAACATGGTAGAACAGACGCTGCACAGGGCGTTCGGGAGAAGATATTGACCGGCCGGCATCCGCTGCTCCTGGTCGAAGACAATCCGTCGATCGCCCGGGTCTATCTCGAATATCTACGGCGCGGTCCGTACGATACCCTGCATTGCGAGACCGGCACCGCCGCACTCGCGGCGCTGGCCGAGACCAGCTATGCCGCCGTCCTGCTCGATATCGAACTGCCGGACATGTCGGGCATGGAGATCCTGAAATGGATCACCCAGCGCCGGTTGAACACCGCGGTCGTCGTCATCACCGCCCATGGCTCGATCAACATCGCGGTCGAGGCGATGCGAGAGGGGGCGTCGGATTTCCTGGTTAAGCCGTTCGCGCCGGAGCGTCTGTTCGTCACGCTCGACAATGCGCTGGAGCGGATGAACCTGCGCCGCATCGTCGATACGTTCGACACCCCGGGCGATAGCGACCAGTTCTGCGGCTTCGTCGGCAATTCGCTCGCCATGCGCGGCGTCTATCGCATCGTCGACATCGCGGCCCAGTCCAAGGCGCCGGTGTTCATCACCGGCGAAAGCGGCACGGGCAAGGAACTCGCCGCCGAGGCGGTGCACCTGCGGAGCCCGCGCAAGGACAAGCCGTTCATCGCCTTGAATTGTGCCGCCTTCCCCAAAGACCTGATCGAGAGCGAGGTCTTCGGCCATGTGAAGGGCGCCTTCACCGGCGCCGTGGCCGACCGCGAGGGCGCCGGCAGCCGCGCCGATGGCGGCACGCTGTTCTTCGATGAAATCTGCGAGATGGATGTCGGGCTGCAGGCGAAGCTGCTGCGCTTCATCCAGACCGGCACCTTTCAGAAGGTCGGCGGCACGCAGACCCAGAAGGTCGATGTTCGTTTCATCTCGGCGACCAACCGCGATCCGCTGAAGGAGGTCGAGGCCGGCCGCTTCCGCGAGGATCTGTACTACCGGCTCTACGTCATGCCGCTGCTGCTGCCGCCGATCCGCGAGCGCGAGGACGACGTGCTGCTGATCGCCCGCCGGTTCCTGGCCGAATATTCCCGCGAGGAAGGCCGGGCGTTCCAGCGCTTCTCGCCGGAGACCGAGAGCATCCTGGTGCACTACGCCTGGCCCGGCAACGTGCGCCAGTTGCAGAACGTCGTGCGCCAGATCGTCTTGCTGAACGACGGCGAGACCGTCGTGCCCTTCATGCTGCCGGCGCCGCTGTCGCAGGTCCGCCCCGCCCCGGCCCCGGCGCCCGCGGCACCCAGCCTCCACCCGATGCCGGCGATATCGGCCGCGAACGGGCAAGCGCCCGCCGAGGCGACTGCGCAGGCCTCGTTCTCGCTGTCCGAGCTGGAGCGGGACCTGATCGAGCTGGCGCTGGAACAGTGCGGCGGCAACGTGCTGCAGGCGGCGGCAAGGCTTGAGATCAGTCCATCGACGCTCTATCGCAAGCGCGAACAGTTCCCCCCCCTGGAAAAGCCGAGCGGGCGGGTACGCGAGTTGAAGCCGCTGGCACTGGCCGAGAGCGAGACGATCAAGGCCGCGATCGCCGCCGCCGGCGGCAATATCTCGCGCGCCGCCGCGGCCCTCGGCGTCAATCCCTCGACGCTTTATCGCAAGATGCAATCGAAGACGCTCGTCTAAGCCATGAGAGCCAAGGGGCCGCCCGATGCCGCCACGGTCATCGATTTCGACCTGACCTATCGTCACGCCCGGCTGCCGACTCCGCCCGAACCCGCCTTCGACCGCATCACCGCCCTGGTCTCGGACCTGCTGGGCGTGCCGATCGCGGTGCTGGAATTGATCGAAGACGGCCTGCCGACCATCAAATCCTGCATCGGCACCAATGCGATCGAGGGCGTGCGCTCGCTGCTGACGCTCGACCGGGCGACGCCGCATTCGGGCGTGCTGGCCGTCGGCGACGCGTCCAGCGATCCCGTGTTCGCCAAGCATCCGGCCGTCGCCGGCGCGCTCGGCGTCCGCTTCTATGCCGGCGTCTCGCTGCGCCTGGCCGATGGCATGGTCGTCGGCACGCTCGCCGGCCTGTCGCCCTCGCCCCGCCTGGTGCTGCCGCCCGAGATCCGCATGCTGGAGACCCTGGCGGCCGTCATCGTCGACGAGCTGGAACTGCGCCAGGCCTACACCGTCACCACCGCCGAGATGCATCGCGAGCGGCAGGTCCAGGCGATGCTGGCCGCCAGCCGCAACCGCTATCGCTCGGTGCTGGATAGCCTGAACGAAGTGATCTTTCAGGTCGGGCTCGACGGCCGCTGGCGCTTCCTGAACCGGGCCTGGTCGACCTTTACCGGCTATGAGATCACCGCCTCGCTCGACCGGCGCGCCCTGTCCTACGCGCTCAGCGAGGATCGCCGCCGGTTGATCCAGGCCATCGCCTCGCTCGACAGCCACGCGACCGCGACCGAGGAATTCCGCTATCGCACCGCCGACGGCGCCCAGCGCTGGTGCTCGATGCTGATCTTCTTCGGGCAGGACGGCGTCGAGGGCGAGCAGATCCTGACCGGGACGCTGACCGACGTCACCGACCGGCGCGATGCCGAGGCCGCGCTGAAACAGGCGCGCGACGACGCCGACCGGGCGAACAGCGCGCGCGCCGCCTTCCTGGCGACGGTCAGCCACGAGATCCGGACGCCGATCAACGGCGTGATCGGCATGACCGGCCTGCTGCTCGATACCGAACTGACGCCGGCCCAATGGCGCTATGCCAATACGCTGCGCGTCTCGGCCGAACATCTGTTGCAGGTGATCAACGACATTCTCGACTATTCCAAACTCGACGCGGCCAAGCTCGAGTTCGAACAGGTGCCCGTGCGCTTCCAGGAACTGGTCGACAGCGTGCTCGCCATCACCTCGCCGCGCGCCGGCGTCAAGGGCCTGAAGCTCAAGGGCAAGATCGATCCCCATATCCCGCATGGCCTGATCGGCGATCCGGGCCGACTACGGCAGATCCTGGTCAATCTGGCCGGCAATGCGATCAAGTTCACCGAGCATGGCTCGGTCACGATCGACGTCCGCCTGATCGCCGAGAGCGAGAGCCGCGCCATCGTCGCCTGCGCCGTCACCGACACCGGCATCGGCATCGCACCCGAAGCGCGCTCGTCGCTGTTCCAGGAATTCAGCCAGGTCGACAGCTCGGTGGCGCGCCGCTTCGGCGGCACCGGCCTGGGGCTCGCCATCTGCAAACGGCTGGTCGACGGCATGGGCGGCATGATCGAGGTCGAGAGCGAGGTTGGCCGCGGCAGCACCTTCTGGTTCCGGGTGCCGCTTCGCAAGGGCGACCCGCTGTCGGAGACACCGGGCGCCGGCGAGCATGTCGAGGAGGAACTGCCGCAGTTCGTGCGCGGCGGGCGCGTGCTGGTCGCCGAGGACAATCCGACCAACCAGATCATCGTCGTCACCATGCTGGAGAAGCTGGGCCTGCGCGTCGACACGGTCGCGAACGGCGCGGAAGCGGTGACCGCGGTCAAATCCATACCGTACGACATGGTGCTGATGGACATGCAGATGCCCGAGATGGACGGGCTGGAAGCGACGAAACTGATCCGCCAGCTACCGGGTCCGCTCGGCAGGATTCCGATCGTCGGCGTGACCGCCAACGCCTTTCGCGAGGATCACGAACGCTGCATCGCGGCGGGCATGCAGTCGGTCGTGACCAAGCCGTTCCGCTGGTCCGACCTGACCCGCGCCATGGCGCCCTATATGGCGATGGAGGGACAGAGCAGCGCCGACGGCGCCCCCGCGGACTTGATGGTCGCCAATCCCTCCGCCTGGGACAAGCTCAATGACGAGGTCGGCGCCGAGGCGGCCCAGGCGATCACCTCGGTCTTCCTGCGCGACAGCCGCTCGCGCCTCGTCCGCATGGCCGAGCATGCGGCATCGGGCGACCTGAAAGTCATCGGCCGCGAGGCCCATGCCTTGAAGGGCTCGGTCGACATGCTGGGTTTCGAGCGCATGACGCTGATCGCGTCCATGCTGGAAATCGCCGGCAAGGAGACCAACGACCTGGC
>JAQGIC010000029.1 GCA_028288725.1 Rhodospirillales bacterium | reverse complement strand
GGGCTCGACCCGGGCATCCACGCCCCTCCGCCGGAGCCCTGTTTGGCCGTGAAATCGGCTTGCCCAACCACGTGGATGGCCGGGTCAAGCCCGGCCATGACGATGTAAAAGACTAACCATCTGAAATGAAACAGAAAGATATGTATATAGCCTAGCGCCTGCGCGGGAATGACGGTGGAGAAGCTACCGCCGCCGGATCGTGCAGCGCTCGCCGATCGAGTCGCGATGGATGGTGATGCGCGTGACGCCGGGCAGGCGCTCGGTGGCGCGCTCGAAGATCCAGGCGCCGATCACTTCCAGCGTCGGGTTTTCGAGGCCCGGAATATCGTTCAGCGTATCGTGATCGAGCTCCGTCGCGATACCGGCCAGCACGCGGTCGATCTCGTCGAAATCCGCGATCCAGCCGAGCCGCGGATCGGGCGTGCCGTCGAGCGTGACCTCGACCCGGAAGGAATGGCCGTGCAGGCGGCGATAGCGGTGCCCGTCCGGCATGTTCGGCAGGCAATGGGCCGCGTCGAAGCGGAATTCCTTGGTAATCTCGATGTCGTAGGCCAATTCAGGCGATCCCGATGATCTTGTGGGTCTGCAGCGACAGGCGCCAGCGCGGATGGGTCAGGCAATAATCGACGGCGGCGGCGGTGTTGGCCGCGCGGTCTGGCCCGTCCATGGGCTGCAGAAAGAAATGCTGGAAGTCCAGGCGGGCAAGCGCGTCCAGATCCTGCCCGGCCTGCGGATAGACCACTTTCAATTCGTGGCCGCGTTGGGCGATCAGCAGGGATCCCTGCTTGGGACTGACGCAGATCCAGTCGAGCCCGTCGGGCGGCGCGATCGTGCCGTTGGTCTCGACCGCGATCTCGAAGCCCCGCGCGTGCACGGCCGCGATCAGGGCCGCGTCCAGCTGCAGCAGCGGCTCGCCGCCGGTCATGACGACATAGCGCCGCTCGGCGCCGCCGGGCCAGGCGGCCAGAATCCGGTCGGCGAGATCCTCGGCCGTGGCGAACTTGCCGCCGCCGCCGCCATCGGTGCCGACGAAATCGGTATCGCAGAATTGGCAGGTTGCCGACGCGCGGTCGGCCTCGCGGCCGGACCACAGATTGCAGCCGGCGAAACGACAGAAGACCGCCGAACGGCCGGCCTGTCCGCCCTCACCCTGCAGGGTGTGGAACAGTTCTTTGACGGTGTAGGTCATGGATCCCACGGCTATACAGCCATCGGCCTGAACGCCGACGCCGCCGGGACCATAGCAAATTTCGGCCGTCGTTGCTTATGCAGCCTCGCGACGGAAGCCCTGCATCATGGTTTGACGAGCGCGATCTGCAGCACGTCGATGCCGCCGGAACGGAAACCCGCCTCGCAATAGCTGAGGTAATAGCGCCACAGCCGCCGGAACCGCTCGTCGAAGCCCATCTGGGCGATTTCCGGCCAGGCGCCATCGAAGCGCTGCCGCCAGGTGGCGAGCGTGCGGGCATAGTCGCGGGCGAAGCCGGCATCGTCGCGCCAGGCGAGCCCCGTGGTGGAGGCCAGCGACTTCAGCTTGGCCGGAGACGGCAGCATGCCGCCCGGGAAGACATGGCGCTGAATGAAATCGGCGCTCTTGCGATATTGCTCGAAGAAGCGGTCGGCGATGGTGATCGCCTGGACCGCGGCGATGCCGCCGGGCTTCAGGCGCGCGTTCAGGGTCTGGAAATAGGCCGGCCAATATTGCTCGCCGACCGCCTCGATCATCTCGATCGAGGTGATGCGGTCGTAGGTACCCTGGACGTCGCGATAATCGATCAGCTGGAGATCGACCAGATGGCTCAGGCCCGCCCGCTCGATCCGGGCCTGGGCGAATTCCAGCTGCGACGGCGAGATGGTGATGCCGGTGACGCGGCAGCCGTGGCGGCTCGCGGCATATTCGGCGAAGCCGCCCCAGCCGCAGCCGATCTCCAGCACGTGATGCTCGGGCTTGAGGTCGAGCAACGCGGTAATCCTGCCGTATTTCGCGTCCTGCGCCGCCTCCAGGTCGGTGTCGTCGGTCGCATAGATGCCGGACGAATAGGTCATGCTCGGGTCGAGCCAGTGCTGGTAGAAGCTGTTGCCCAGATCGTAATGCTGTTCGATGTTGCGCCGCGCGCGGGTCTTGGTGTTCGCCCGCATCGCATGCAGCACGCGATTGACGAAGCGCGCGATCAGGCCGCCCTGCAATTGCTTGTGCGACAGCACGTCCTCGGCCAGTGCCGCCAATTCCAGGAGCGCCGTGAGGTCGCTGGTTTCCCAATCGCCATCCATGAAGGCCTCGGCGAAGCCCACGCCGCCGCCGAACAGGAAACGGCGGGCGGCGCTGGCGCGGTGGAAGATCAGATCGGCGGCCGGGCCGGGCGCCTCGCCCTGGAAGCGATAGCGCCGGCCGTCCGGTACCTGGATCACGATGCTGCCCAGCGGCAGGCCGTCGCCCATGCGGATGAGGGCACGCAGCCCATAGGGGAGGCCGGCGCGGGGTGGGTTGCTCGGATCTGCTGCGCTCATCTTATGTCTCATCGTCCGGTCGTCGCGTCGCTCGCCGGGACAAGGCCCGGTCCATAATTGGCCGGGACTGGTCCCGGTCCGTAGGAGATTTCGGCCGGCGGCGGGGCCGGTCGGGTCTGGAATTTGGCGCCCTTGCGCCACAGCTTCAGCGCTTCCCAATGGATCGCCGCCATCACTTTGAACGTCATCAGCGGATGCGCCAAGAGCGCGCGTATCAGGGTACGATCGTCGAACGGCGCTGCCCTGCCGCTGAGGATCGCGTGCAGGGTCTGGCCGTCGCGCCCACGCTGCCGGATCGCGACCATCAGCCTCTCGGCCGGCGCCTGGACCCGGAAGCGATAGTCGCCCTCGAGCTCGATGAACGGCGAGACATAGAAGCGCTTGGCGCAGGCCTGCTCGATCACACCGCCGGCGCTGGGCCGGACCGGCTCCAGATAGCAATGGCGCTCGCCGAAGGTATTGCTGACCTCGTAGAGGATCGCCGCCAGGCTGCCGTCGGGTGCCTCGCAAAAGAATACGCTCAACGGGTTGAAGACATAGCCCCAGAGCCGCGGAAAGCAGAGCAGGCGGATCCGGCCGCCCCGGACATGGTCGAGGCCGGCCGCCGACAGATGCCGCTCCACCCAGGGACGCAGCGGCGAGCCGTCGCGCGGGCCGTGATCGCGATCCTGGAACGAGAAGATGTTGGCGCGATTGTGCGAAAACAGCTTCAGGCGGTGCCCCAGCGCCTCCAGCCGGTCGAGGTCGACCAGGATCGAGAAGACCCGATAGGTAAAGCGATGCCGCACGGCGCCCAGGCGCCGATGCATCACTTCCCCGAAATAGACGGTGCCGTCCGTCATGCCCCCATCACCATCCGTCACGCGGCGTCTTCGAGCGTCGTCACCGCCGGTTCGCCGGTCAGCGGCCAGACCGCTTCCGCGGCGAAGGCCGGCGCCGTCTGCCACGGCGGCTGGACGCCCAGCGCCCGGGCGACGGCCAGGCCCGCGGCAAAGCCGTCCTCGTGGAAGCCCCAGCCGCAATAACTGCCGCAGAACCAGACGCCGCCATCGCCTTGCAGCCCCGGCAGTTGGCGCTGCGCCGCCATGGTGCGCTGATCGAACACCGGATGATCATAGAGAAATTCGCGTTCGACCAGCGTCGGGTTCGGCTCGTCGATCGGATTCAGCGAGACGAACAGGTTCGGCGCGCCATCGAGGCCCTGCAGCCGGTTCATCCAATAGGTCACCGAAACCGATGCGCCCCTGCCGTTGGCGGATTGCCGGGCCAGATAGTTCCAGCTCGACCAGACCCGGCGGCGGCGCGGCATCAGCTTGGGATCGCGATGCAGGATCGCCCGGTTGGCCTGGTAGCGGAAGCTGCCCAGGATGTCGGCCTCGCCCGTCGTGGTGTCGGTCAGCATCCGGGCGGCCTGATCGCCATGGCAGGCGAGCACGACCTGATCGAACAGCGCCATCCGGCCCGTGGCGTCGGTCACCTCCACGCCCTGGCCGGTTCGGCGAACGGTCCGGATCGGGGTGCCGAGCCGGATCTTCTCGGCGAAAGAGGCGCTGAGGCGCCGGACATATTCCCGGCTGCCGCCGTCGACCGTGCGCCATTCCGGCCGGTCCGACACTTTCAGCAGGCCGTGGTTGTCGCAGAAGCGGACGAAACTGGTGACCGGGAATTCCAGCATCTGCTCGGCCGGGCAGGACCAGATCGCCGCCGCCATCGGCAAGAGATGCTGGTGGATGAACCGCCGGCCGTAGCGATTTTGCTGGAGATAGGCGCCGAGCGTCGGGCTGTCGGCCTCGGCCAGCGCCAGCACGGCCGGTGCCTGGCGATAGAAGCGCAGAATCTCGGCGACCATGCCGTAGAAGCCCGGCTTGATCAGGTTGCGGCGCTGGGCGAACAGGCCCGCGACCGTGTCGCCGGCATATTCCAGCCGCCCGTCGTCGAACGACACGCCCAGGCTCATGATGCTGGGCTTGGTCGGAACGCCCAGGTGGCCGAACAGCCGGGTCAGGTTCGGATAGTTCAGCTCGTTATAGACGATGAAGCCGGTATCGACCGGCACCCCCGCCACTTCGACCGTGTTGGAATGGCCACCGAGGCGGTCCGCCGCCTCGTAGACCGTAATGTCGTGCTGCTGGTTCAGCAGCCAGGCGCATCCCAGGCCGGAAATGCCGGCGCCGACGATCGCGATCTTCATGGGGTCGGCCGTCCGATCGAAAGGGGGCGAGGCAAAGGTGCTGTCATGGATCTTTTCCGTTCAGGCTGGCGAAAGCGGTGAGCGCACGATCGCGGCCCACCATCAGATCGATCATCGGAGAGGGATACGTCCGGGCCATGGCTTTGGATGTACCGCAAGATGGTAAATCTTCGGTTGTCCATGGTTCGTGGATGGTCGTGCGGTCGAGCCCGGCCAATTCCGGGACCCAGCGGCGGACATAGGCGCCGTCGGGATCGAATTTCCTGCCCTGAAGCACGGGGTTGAAGATGCGGAAAAAGGGCGAGGCATCGGCGCCGGAACCCGCGACCCATTGCCAGCTCGCGGCATTGCTGGCCGGGTCGGCATCGACCAGCGTGTCCCAGAACCAGCGCTCGCCGCCCTGCCAGGGCTGCAGCAGATGCTTGATCAGGAAGCTGGCGACGATCATGCGCACCCGATTATGCATCCAGCCGGTCGCCCAGAGCTGGCGCATGCCGGCGTCGACGATCGGATAGCCGGTCATGCCGCGTTGCCAGGCCCGGAGCGCCGTTTCGTCCGGCCGCCAGGGGAAACGGGCGAACTGCGGCTTCAGCGGTTCGCGCGCGATCGCCGGGTGGTAGTGGAGCAGGCTGTACGAGAATTCGCGCCAGCCGAGCTCGGCCAGGAACGTGTCGGCATCGCCGTCGGGTGGTCGCCTGGCGGTCGCCAGATGGTGCCGCACAGCGTGCCAGATCTGGCGGGGCGAGATCTCGCCGAAGCGGAGATGCGGCGACAGTCCCGACGTGCCGTCGCGGTCCGGCAGGTCGCGCGCGGTCTTGTAGCCGTGCAGCCGATCCGCCAGGAACCGGTCCAGCCGGGCGGCGGCGCCGGCCTCGCCCGGTTGCCAGACCGGTCCGAAGCCCCGCGCCCAATCGGGGCCGGTCGGCAGGAGTGCCCAATCGTCCAGGTCGTCGCCGGCCGGCAGCTGCGCCGGTGCTGGGACCGTTGCCGGTGCCGGCCACGGCGACGGGGGCTCCGGCGTGGACTTGCAGGCGCGCCAATAGTGCGTGAAGACCTGATAGGGTCCGCCGCTCTGATTCTGGATCGCCCAGGGCTCGAACAGCAGGCTGGTGTTGAAGCTCTTCGCGCCGATCCCGGCCGCGCCGAGGCGGGTCTTCACCGCTTTGTCGTGCTCGATCTCCGTGGCGTCGTAGCGTCGCCCCCAATAGACGGCCAGCGCGCCGACTTCGTGCGCCAGGGCCTCTATCATCCGGCCGGGCTCCGTGCCGCGCCGCAGGATGAGCGTGCCGCCGCGGCGTTTCAGGTCCCGGGCGAACGCGGTCAGGCTGTGGTGCAGCCACCAGCGGCTGGCCCCGCCCGGCGCCAGGGGATGGGCGCCATCGTCGAGCACATAGACCGGCAGCACCGGATGCCCGGTCGCGACCGCCGCGGCCAGCGCCGGCTGATCGGCGAGGCGCAGATCCTGGCGCAGCCAGACGATGACGGGTGGTTTCGGGGCGGAACTGCTCATGGCTCGAGCGAGATAGCGGGCCCGGCCGGTCCGGCAAGGGCCGCCTAAGCCCCGAGCACGAAAATCCAGAGGGTCACGACGAAGCCCAGGCTCCAGACGATCGATCGCAGCGTCGCGAGATCGGCCAGATAGAGCCCGGTATAGACGATGCGCAGGGCCACGAAGATGCTGGCGAGCTGGTCGATCCGCTCCTGCGGCGCCCCGGTCGTCTCGGCCACGAAGATCGCGGCCAGAAAGATCGGAAAGACTTCGAAATGATTGCGATGCGCCCAGTCGCCGCGCTGCTGCCAGCCGCTCAATTGCTCCATCCAGGCCCGCGGCCGGTGATTGTCGAAGCGGCGTTCGCCCGCGCGCTTGACGAAAAGGATGGTCAGATAGGGCAGCATGGCGGCCGCCAACAGCATCCAATAGGCAAAGTGCATGATCGGGACTCTAGGTCTTTGATTGAGAAGGCGATTCAAACGGGAAACCGGGTCGGGCCTCCCGTCATCGCGCTCTATAGGCCACTGCCCAGATTGAAGCGGACCGCGGGGTGGAACAGGCGGGGCAGATCGAGCGTCGCGTCGCGCGCCTGGCGCATGGCGACGAAGTCTGCCTCGTCGATGCCGTCGTGCACATGGATGTTGGCCGCGCGCTCGTCGGCGATCGAGGTCATCCAGTCGGCGTGGCGGGTTACCGGCGGGTAGTCATGGCCCACGAACAGCCGGGTCGCCTCGGGCAGGTTCAGGATGCGGCGGATCGAGCGATAGAGCGTCGCCGCGTCGCCGCCCGGGAAATCAGCCCGTGCCGTGCCGCAGTCGGGCATGAACAGCGTATCGCCCAGGAACACGGCGTCGCCGATCAGATAGCTGAGGCAGGCCGGCGTATGGCCGGGCGTGGCGAGCGCCGCCGCCTGAAGGCCGCCGATCCGGAAGGATTCCTCGGGCTGGAACAGATGATCGAACCCGTCGGGGCCGCCGGGCGGCAAGGCGAACCGATCGCGAAACGCCTCATGCACCAGGCGCACGCCGGCGCCGATTGCCCGCGTCCCGCCCAGCCGTTGCCGCAAATAGGCCCCAGCCGACAGATGGTCGGCGTGGATATGGGTTTCCAGCAGCCATTGCACGGTGAAATGCCGGCCGAGCACGATATCGACGATCCGGTCCGCCGTGCCGGTCGCGGTCGTGCCGGTCGCGGGATCGAAATCGAGCACGGGATCGATGATCGCCGCCATCCCCGTCCCGGGATCGGCGACCAGGTAGGAGACGCTCTTGGTCGTCTCGTCGAAGAAGCCGGTGACGTCGGGGGTCATCGAGCGTTCCCTTGAACTAATCGAGCGGCAGCTCCTGTTGAGGACGCGTGCCTTTGGGGAAGGGTATCATGGTCAGCCGCGTCTTGCCCGCGAGATAGGCGTCGAAACCCCCGGGAAACAGACCGGAAATAGCGGGGTCGCGGACGTCGAGGCCGCCTGTGTAGCTGCCGAAGGCCGGCAGAATCACTCGGGTTTCATCGGCGACGAAACAGCGGCAGGTCAATCGCCGGCCATGGATCGATATGCCCGCCTTGGGGTGGAAATGGCCGCTCAGTTCGCCGGGTGAGGCGCCCCTCAGGGCCTCGTGACGCAGGGTGAGCGGCCCGACCGCCAGCGCATCGGCCACGACTCGGCCGCCGAGCGCCGGTCCCGGAGCGGGATCGTGATTGCCGGCGACCCAGATCCAGTCCTGGCGCCGGACCAGCGCGGCCAGGGTCGTCGCATCGTCGCCGTGCAGATGATCGGCCCCCCGGGCGTCATGAAAGGAATCGCCCAGCGCCACGACCGAGACCGGGTCCAGGCGCTGGATCAGGGCGCTGAGGGCGGCCAGCGTCGCCCGGGTGTCATAGGGCGGCAGCAGCGCGCCGCGCCGCGCGAACGCGGCCCCCTTTTCGAAATGCAGGTCGGCGACGATCAGCGTGCGCGTGTCGGGCCACCAGATCGCCCCGCTCGGGTCGGCGATCAGGATGGTACCGGCGAGCTTGAGCGCGATCGGCTTCATGGGCGGAACGGGAGGCTGATAGGTCACCCGACCGTGTTAGGACATCAGGCGCCTCGGCGCTAGTTTGCTGGTGCGTCGCGGTTACTTCTTTTGTCTCGCTACCGCGCCCGACTGGCGGGCCTGATCGTCCGGCATCGCCGTCGACGCCTTGGCCTCCAGCACCGGGGCGATCGAGCGCTGGCAATCCAGCACGGCGACGGCGGCCAGCAATTGCGGGTCGCCCGGGCGGGCGGCGGCGACATGGCCGGCGGCGAGGCAGGCGGCCGACGCCGGCGGCGGGCGTTGGGCGATACGCTCGACCTGCGCCGGCGGCTTCAGGGCACCGGGCAGCGCGGATTCGTGCCCGGCATAGGTTTCCTCCAGGCCGGCGACGGTGAGGTCCGGAACCAGGCCGCTGTCCTGGAGCCAGCCGCCGGACGGGCGGCGCAGGAACCAGCCGGTGGCGACCAGCGTACGGCCGTCGGGCAGGGACTGGTGGCCCTGCGAGATGCCCTTGCCGAAGCTGGGCGTGCCGATCAGCGTGGCGCGGCCGTGATCGCGCAGCGCCGCCGCCAGCACTTCCGACGCCGACGCGGTGTCGCTGTTGATCAGCACCACGGTCGGGACCGAACCGGACAGGGCCGAGGGCGGCCGGACCACATGACGCTCGTCCGGATGGCCGACGCTCCAGAAGGTCGCGAGCCAAGCACCATCGGGCAGCAGCATGCCGCCGGCATCCTCGGCTTCCGAGATCAATCCGCCCAGATTGCCGCGCAGGTCGAGCACCAGTCCGCGGGGCGCCGGCTGGCCCGCGAACAGGCGGGCGGCCTTCTGGCGCAGCTCCTGGCCGGCATCCCGGGTGAAGGTATTGAGCCGCAGCACGGCGACGTCGCCCACGATACGCGCCTCGACGCGGGGAATCTCGACCGCGCCGCGGGTCGCGGCCAGGTGCAGATGTTTGCTCTGCCGATCGATCTCCAGCGCGGCCGGCGCGGTCTGTTCGCCGCGCGACAGCTGGGTGAAGGCCCGGTTGCTGAGGCCCGCGGTCTTGGTGCCGTCGATCGCGGTGATGACGTCGCCGACCGCGAGGCCGGCCCGGGCGGCGGGGCCGTCCGGATAGAGCCGGGTGACCAGATAGCCCCTCGCGGCGGGACGGACCTGGAAGCCCAATCCCTTATAATGCTCGGCCGGATCGGCGAGCTTTTCCCACATGGCCTCGCCGCCCGGCGGCTCCAGCTTGGAATGCGGGTCGAGCGCCGCGGTCATGGCCTCGATCGCCGCATCGGACAGGCGGTCGGCATCGAGGCCGGGTTGGGCTTCGAGCGCACGGAAATGGCCCAGCAAGGCCGTTTCGATCGGCTCGGTCGACTGGACCGACGGGCGTTCGGACCAATCGGCGCGCGGGGCGGTGCCCGGCTTCAGTTCCGGCGCGCGTTGCTGGGCGACGGCGTCCATCCCCTCGCTCGCGGCGGCGGCCAGCGCGCTCGGATCGACCGGAACCACATAGCCGCCGAGGGTCATCCGCCACGCGGCGTCGAGACGGGCTTCCGGGCCGCTCAGGGGGGGATGGGAAACCGGTGGCGTCAAATCGGCGCAACCGGCGAGGCCGACAGCGAGGAAAAAAGCTCCAAGGTGCGCTCTCGAACGGGGCATCGTGATGGCCGGCTCCTGATCTTTTTGCAAAGCGGGAGGGGGAATGGTCGGTCACAGAAGTAAACAGGATCTTCACGCGGGAACCTAATGTGGACTTCTGCGTTCACTTGTCGCGCCCGAGCCGGCGGGACCGAGCCGGCTCAGGCCGGCGACCAGCGAGCCGAGGCCGACGCTGCGCAGCGGCGGATATGGCTTACCGCCTTGACGGCAAAGGTGTTTCACCGAGGCGGCGGCCTCATGGCTGACGCAGGCGACGGGGAAACAGGCGACATCGGCGCGGCTGATCAGCCCGGCCAGTAATCCGGCCCGATCCTAGATGCCGCCATCGCGATGCAACAGTTCGATTGCACTGCGGTCGGCGAATGCTCGCAACCGTTGCAGCTCGCCGGGCCGGCCGCCGACATAGAGCAGGCTTTTGACGCCCGTCGGAATCGAGGGCGGTTTTGCCGCGGCCGGTCCTGGGAGTGAGACCTCGGCCTCAATCGCCATCAGCTCATCGGCGAACTCGATCCCGATTTCGCGGGCGACGGGGCGATCCTGGCGGTCCGCAAGGATGGCCAGCCGGTGGAAGAAGGTATCCGACTGGTCGTGCCCGGCGACAAGAAGGGTGGAAGCAGCGTGCGCCATGTTGTGGGGGTGGAGGTCGAGTAGGCCGGCGGGGAGCCGATCGGATCAGCACGCAAGCTCGTGAACCGCCGCCGCTCGACCATTAAAGCGCCGGCCTGGCCGGCTGGATCGCTCCGTCCGCATGGTCCCGCTCCAGGACGCGGACCAGTCTCGCGCCTTGCCAGATTTCAAGCGGTTCCATCGGGAAGTCTGCGACAGCAGCGGCGATTGCGGCTCGATCGTCGTCATGCTGCCGAACCTCGGCAGGCATCCTTCCCCTCGTATCAACTCTATAGATTCGATACTCGGCCATCTGCTTCACCGGCATGCTGCGCCACTATGATACGGCGTGAGGCGACGTATCATCCCGGTCGTCGAGATTGCCGTGTAGCAGCATCACCGGCGCTGGATCCGCCGGGTGCCAGGCTGTCGGCTTTCGAAGCCTTCGCCCGCCTGTGTTCAAGTTGCGTCAGTACCATCGTACCCGGAGCTTTAGCGGTCGCCGTGTGTTGAACGGCAATCGAAACGGCAATGGCAAGCACGATGAACAAAGAAGAAGCATCGGAAGACGTGTGGGAGGTCGAGCCGAACGGACCCGGGGAGGAAAGGCTCCGCCGGGTCGCTCACCCGTTCCTGTGGCGCCTCTATCGCTATTGGAGCGATCTGCCCCGGAACGGCAGACGGTTCCCGCGACGCCAGGATATCGATCCGGTTGCCATCGGCGCGACGCTGCCTTGGGTCTGGCTGACCGATGTCGTCGGCAATCCTATTCGGCTCCGGCACCGGCTGCTGGGAACTGCCCATGTGGCGGCGATCGGGCGCGATGTGACCGGAGAATGGGTCGACCACATATCACCTGCATTCCTCGATTCCCCCTCTTACTGGGATATCGTGGCGGTGGTGGAGCGCGGCGTCATCTCCTATCGGCGCGGCATGACCGTGGTCGCTCTGATCCAGAAGGGCTTCGAACGCAGGGAACGGCTGGCACTGCCGCTCGCCCGGGACGGACACCAGGTCGACATGGTGCTGGGCATGACCGTGTATGAAAATGTCGCGCGGCCGCATTGGGCGAGTTCACCGGCGACATGACGCGCGGGGGAATGCCTTTACTCGGCGGGTTATCTCTACGGCCGACTGGCGATTGCTTCCCGAACAGCCTTTTCAATCTGGCGCGGGCGAAGAGGCTTGTACATCAAGCGTCCGACAGCCTCCGCTTCGGCTGCTCTGGAAATGTATCCGGTCATCATAATGACCAGCAAATCGGGATTGGCGCGTTTGGCTAGCTGGACGAGTTCAATGCCATTTATGCCCGGCATGACGATGTCGGTGAACAATACATCCACCTGCTCGTCGGCGAGCACGCTGATCGCCTCGGCGCCGCTGCCGACGACGAACGTTTTGAACTCTGCGGGCAAGACGTAGGGAAGGACGTCACGGACGCGCGGGTCGTCTTCAACGAATAGAACCGTGGTCTGTTGAGTTTGCACAACCTTTATCCCGATCTGCGGCCGTTGCATCATGGCATTGCTCGCGAAGCTAGCGCTGCCACCCAAATTGCGTCATGCGGTCGTAGCCGGATCGATGAGGGTAGCCTATACCACAGGCAGATACCGTCCGTGCTGTTTCACGAGTGGCTAGCAGCTTTGTCCGGAATTTGACAGAAGGATGATGGTCGGTCGGCCGCACGCCGCAACTTTGCAGGCCTCTGGGTCGAGCGGCCCATTTTGATCTCATAGTTGCGGCGCCGTGCCGAATAAAGCAATGAAGCAAAGACCATAACGAGCACGGGGAAGTGGCATGGCACAGCGGAACGATGTCCTGCCGTCTGCCGCCGCGCTCGGCCGGCCGGTTTCATGGGGCGAAGGACCGCGTCCTCCTGCGCGGATGCAGCGCCAATCCTGTCTGCTGCTATGTATGCTGACCTTCCTGTCGGCCTGCTCCTCCGTTGGGCCGACCGGCGCGGAGAAGCCGGTCTTCAGCCAAGTCGGGTTCGCTTCGTGGTATGGCCGCGATCACCAGGGGCACCGGACCGCGAATGGTGAGCGCTTCGACATGCATGCGTTGACGGCGGCCCATCGAACCCTTCCCTTTGACACGGTAGTGAGGGTCACCCGCCTCGATACCGGACGGACCGTGACCGTTCGGATCAATGATCGCGGGCCCTTCGGGCGAGGCCGTGTGATCGACCTTTCGGCGGCGGCCGCCCGCACGCTTGAAATCAGCACCGACGGCGAAGCCGAAGTCCGGATTGAGGAATTCCGCTCCGACCAGCCTGGAGCGGCGATCTCGGCAGTGGCGACCCAATGATGCGTGCCGCTGCCATGTTCTTGGGGGGCAGGCTCCGCCAGGAGAAGCCGGTTCAGCTTCAAGTCGGGCGCTCATGGCCCAGGCGCCTCACTTGTAGATCGAGCTTGGCGTGGCGGCGACCGGCGTCGCCGTGGGCTGCGGGGCGCCAGCCTGGGCCGGCGGGCTGCCCTGGGCAGGGAGGTCGGTAAGCGGAACGGGGTCAAGGCCCAGTGCCGTCCTGGTCGGGGCATCGAGCTGGCCGGTCGAAGCAATACCGTTTGCCCGCTGGAAGTTGCGCAGCGCCGAGCTTGTCGCGGGCCCCCATCGTCCGTCGACATTGTCGCGGACATAGAACCCCTGCTCATGCAGGCGTTGCTGGGCTCTCAGCACCAGGTCGGTCCCTGCCGCCTGCTGGGCGGCCGGCCCCGACGCGGTTCTCCAGACCCCGTCCGGATCGAGGCAGGCGACGCCCTCGACCGGCTGCTCCCGCCCGTCGATCACCGCCTGGGTTTTCACGGCGCGGCAGGTGCGGGACCCGCTCGCCGCCCCCGCCGCCTGGTTGGCACCCTGTGGTGCCGACCGCTGACGCGGGTGGTCGCAGCCCTCGACCGAGCGGCCGACGTAGCCGCCGGCGAGCGCCCCGCCCACGACGCCGAGCCCGGTCATGACGCCCTTGCCGCTGCCGCCGCCAAACTGATTGCCCAGCAGGCCGCCGCCGGCGGCACCCGCGACGCTGCCGATGATATTGCCCTTCGACGAGCTGAGCGGCCCGCCGCCGCAATCCTGGGCCGAGGCCCGATCGGGATTGAGGAGAAATACCCCCAAAAGCATCAACGCCGTGATCGCGAGACGACCGCGCCCATAGCACGGCCCAATATGAATTTTCATGAACGCCTCCGCTTGATCCCCGATGCCACGCAAACGTCCGGGAGGCAAAAAATGCACCATGGCTGGATGCGGCGAAAAGAATTAAAAAAGTGGCATTTGGAAGCAGCTTGGTAACGCGGAGCGCGATCTACGCTTCCCCCCGTGCCATCGCCTCCGCGATCAACGTCGCTGCGTCCTCCAGCAACGCGTCCTCGTTGCCGTAGACCGTCTCGCGGCCGATCTCCAGCAGCACCGGCACGGCCAGCGGCGAGATGCGGTTCAGGCGGCGGTGGGTGATGCGGCCCTTGATCCGGCCCAGCATCTCGCCCAGGCGCTTGATGTCGGTCAGGCCCGTGGCGGCATCGGCGCGGGTCGCGCGCAGCAGGATATGGTCCGGCTGGTGCTTGCGCAGCACGTCATAGATCAGGTCGGTATTGAAGGTGACCTGCCGCCCGGTCTTGTTGAGGCCCGGGATGTTGCGGTCGATCAATCCGGCGATGACGGCGACATTGCGGAAGGTCCGGCGCAGCATCGAGGATTCCGCCATCCAGGCCTCCAGGTCGTCGCCCAGCATATCCTGGTCGAACAGCTCGCCCAGCGCGCGCGTGCCGACCGGTTCGACGCTCCAGACCGCCAGCACATAGTCGCTTGCCACGAAGCCCAGGGGGCGCAGGCCCGCGCGCTCCATCCGCTTGGTCAGCAGCATGCCCAGCGTCTGATGCGCGTTGCGGCCCTCGAAGCAATAGGCGACCAGGAACCAGCGGGGTCCGCGCGGAAAGGTCTCGATCAGCAGCCCGCCCTCAGGCGGCATCTGGCTGCGCCAGCGCTGCAGCCCCAGCCATTCCTTGACGTCGGGCGGCAGGCTGCCCCATTGGGCCGGGTCGGCGATGATCGCGCGAACGCGCCGGGCCAGATATGTCGACAGCGGCAGCTTGCCGCCGGCATAGGCCGGGATCTTCGGAGCGCCGCCGCCCGACGCGCGCTGGGCGATCACGACCATGTCGCGGATCTCGATAAATCGAAGCAGCTGGCCGGCGAACAGGAACGTGTCGCCCAGGCGCAGCTGCTGGGCGAAATATTCCTCGACCTCGCCCAGCGACGGGCCGCCGCCCAACCGCACCTTGAGCGTCGTCGCCTCGACGATCGTGCCGATGTTCATGCGGTAGCGGCGGGCGACCTGCTCGCCGGCGACCTGATAGCGGCCGAGCGAATCCTGGAACAGCTTGTGCCAGCGCTCGTAGCTCGCCAGCGCATAACCGCCGGTCGCGACATAGTCCAGGCAATCGTCGAACGTCTTGCGGTCGAGCGTGCGATAGGGGGCGGCGCCCGAAACCTCGTCGAACAGCGCGTCGGCCGTGATCGGTTCGGCGCAGCACAGGCACAGGATATGCTGCGCCAGCACGTCCAGGCCGCCGGGGTTCGGCCGCTCGCCATCCAGCTCATGGGCCGCGACCGCGTCGACGGCGGCGCGGCATTCCAGCACCTCGAACCGGTTGGCCGGCGCCAGGATGGCGCGGCTGGGCGCATCGAAGCGGTGATTGGCCCGGCCGATGCGCTGGACCAGGCGGGCGACGCCCTTGGGCGCGCCGATCTGCACCACCAGATCGACCGCGGCCCAATCGACGCCCAGGTCGAGCGAGGAGGTCGCGACGACCGCGCGCAGCTTGCCCGCCGCCATCGCCGCCTCGACCTTGTGGCGCTGCTCGGTCGCCAGGCTGCCGTGATGCAGCGCGATCGGCAGGCTGTCGTCGTTCTGCTTCCACAGCTCCTGGAACACGATCTCGGCCTGGGCACGGGTATTGACGAACACCAGGGTGGTCTTGTGCGCCTTGATCGCGAGCAGGATCTCGGGCAGGGCATGGACGCCCATATGGCCGGCCCAGGGCAGTTCCGCCGCGGGATCGAGGATCGTTATCTCCGGCTCCGGCGTGCCGCCGCCGCGGATCTGGGCGACCGGCGTGCCGTCGGGCGCCAGAAAGGCGGCCAGATCGTCGGGCCAGGCGACCGTCGCCGAGAGGCCGGTGCGGCGCGCGCCCGGCGCCAGCTTCGCCAGGCGGGCCAGACCCAGCGCCAGCAGATCGCCGCGCTTGGTCCCGGCCAACGCATGCAGCTCGTCGATCACGATCGCCTTGAGGCCGGCGAAGATCGTCCGCGCTTCCGGGTAGGAGATCAGCAGCGCCAGCGACTCGGGCGTGGTCAGCAGCATGTGCGGCGGATCGACCTTCTGCCGCTGCCGCTCCTTGGTGCCGGTATCGCCGGTCCGGGTCTCGATGCGCAGATCGAGCCCCATTTCGCCGACCGGGGTCATCAGGTTGCGCTGGATATCGGCCGTCAGGGCCTTGAGCGGCGAGATATAGAGCGTATGCAGGCCGGGCGGCGCCTCTTCGGCCAGATCGATCAGACTCGGCAGAAAGCCCGCGAGCGTCTTGCCGCCGCCGGTCGGCGCGATCAGCAGCGCCGACTGACCGGTCCGGGCCGCCGCCAGCATGGCCAATTGATGGCCATGCGGCTGCCAGCCGCGCGCGTGGAACCAGGCGCGGAAGCGCTCGGGCAGAATCGTGTCGGGCGGATGGGGTTCGTCGGGCATCTCGTGCTTAGTTTGGCGCATGCCTCTGGTTTTGCCAGCCCGAAGAGACCATCCTCGTCTGAATGACCAGTGCGCCGCATCCCGAAACCTGGCTGAAGCCGGTCCCCGGCGGGCTCTATTGCGTGCCGGGCGATTTCTTCATCGATCCGACCCGGCGCGCCGACCGGGCCATCATCACCCATGGCCATTCCGATCATGCGCGCGCCGACAATGGCGCGGTGCTGGCGACGGCGGAGACCCTCGCCATCATGCGCCATCGGCTGGGCGAGCGTGCGGGCGGCAGCCTGCAGGCGCTGGGCTATGGCGAGACCATCCGGCTGGGTGGGGTTTCGGTCCGCCTGGTGCCGGCCGGTCACGTGTTGGGCAGCGCCCAGGTCGTGATGGATTGGCAGGGCAGCCGCGCCGTCGTTTCGGGCGATTACAAGCGCCGGCACGACCCGACCTGCGCACCGTTCGAGCCGGTGCAATGCGACGTGTTCGTGACCGAGGCAACCTTTGGACTGCCGGTGTTCCGCCATCCGCCGGACACCGAGGAAATCGACAAGCTGCTGCATACGCTGCGGCTGTTTCCCGAACGTTGCGCTCTGGTCGGCGTTTATTCGCTGGGCAAGGCGCAGCGCGTGCTGGCGCTGATCCGCGCCGCCGGGCACGATGCGCCGATCTATCTGCACGGCGCCATCATCAATATCTGCGCGATCTATGAAGGCTTCGGCCAGCGTTTCGGCGACATACGGCCCATGCTGAACGTGCCGAAGGACGATCTCAAAGGCCATATCATCCTGGCGCCGCCGGGCGTCACCGCCGACGTCTGGGCGCGTCGGCTGCCGGATCCGGTCGTCGCCATGGCATCCGGCTGGATGCGGGTGAAGCAGCGCGCCAAGCAGCGCGGCGTCGAGCTGCCGTTGGTCATCTCCGACCATGCCGATTGGGACGAGCTGATGCGGACCTTCGACGACGTCGCCGCCCCGGAGATCTGGGTTACCCACGGCACCGAGGACGCGTTGATCCGCCAGGCGACGCTCAGCGGCCGGCGGGCGCGGGCGCTCCGGCTCGTGGGTCTGGGGGAAGAAGAAGCAGAATGATCGGGAGGATATCGTCATGACCGAAGCCATACCGCCCCAGGTCGCGCGCACGCTCGCGACCTGGGGCGAGATCATCGCGACCGGCGATGTCGCCGCGCTGCCGTCGATCCTCGCCGACGGGGTCGTGTTCCGCTCGCCGGCCTTCTTCAAGCCTTATCCGGGCAAGGAGGCGACCGTGCTGGTGTTGAGCACGGTCATCACGGTGTTCGAGAATTTCACTTATTTCCGCACCTTCTACACACCGGACGGGTCGAGCGCCGTGCTCGAGTTCGGGGCCAACATCGGGGCCAAGTCCTTGAAGGGAATCGACATGTTCCGCTTCGATGCCGACGGGCTGATCGTCGAGCTGGAGGTGATGATCCGCCCCGGGAACGCCTTGATGGCGCTCGGCCAGACCATGGCCGAACGCGCCGGCCCAGCGCTCAAGGCGCTTCTCGCCGGATAGCTGGAGCCTGATCCGATCGAGCCTGCTCGGCTTGATCGCGCTCTAGAGCGCGATGATATGAGGCCTGCTCGGCCTCATATCTGAATCGCCCTCTAAATCAGATATTTAGAGACTGATTCACCGATCAAACCGAGCCGGTTTGATCGGATCAGGCTCTAGGGCTGGCCGTGGCCGCCGGACGAGCCATAGACCTGGCCGGTCGCGAAGCTCGCGTCGGCGGCGGCCAGCTGGACATAGATCGAGCCCAATTCCGCCGGCTGCCCGGCCCGGCCCAACGGTGACTCGCCGCCGAACTTCTCCAGCTTTTCCATGGTGGCGCCGCCGGAGATCTGCAGCGGCGTCCAGATCGGGCCGGGCGCCACCGCGTTGACCCGGATGCCCTTGGGCGCCAGCTGCTTCGCCAGCGACTTCACATAGTTCATCGTGGCCGCCTTGGTCTGGGCATAGTCATAGAGATCGGCCGAGGGATCGTAGGCCTGTTCCGACGCGGTGCCGATGATCGCGGCGCCGGGGGGCAGGTGGGGCAGGGCCGCCTTGATGATCCAGAACGGCGCGTAGATGTTCGTCTTCATCGTCCAGTCGAACTGCTCGGTCGTGATGTCCAGGATCGAGGCATGGGTCTGCTGGCGGCCGGCGTTGTTGACCAGGATGTCGAGACCGCCCAGGCCGTGGACCGCCTGGTCGACCAGCTGCCGGCAGAAATCCTCGCTGCGGATGTCGCCGGGGATGGCGAGGCCGATCCGGCCCTCCGCCTTGATCAGCGCGATCACCTCGCGCGCGTCGGGCTCCTCGTCCGGCAGATAGTTGATCGCGACATCGGCCCCTTCGCGGGCAAAGGCGATGGCGGCGGCGCGGCCCATGCCGGAATCGCCGCCGGTGACGAGCGCCTTGCGGCCCTGGAGCCGGCCCGATCCGCGATAGCTCGTCTCGCCATGATCGGGGCGGGGCTCCATCTTGCTGGCGAGGCCCGGCCAGGGTTGGGATTGTTTCTTGTAGGGCGGCTTCGGATATTTGGTCTGCGGGTCCTGCAAGGGGGCCGCGGTGGGTTTCGTCGCGCCATTTTGGGCGAGGGCCGGAGGGGCGGCCGTGGCCGCGACGAGACCGACACCCATGCCGCCGACCATTTGGCGCCGCGAAATCGACGCTCCGTCTTTCATGCTCATTTGCCGCTCCTCGGGGTTTTGCCCAGAACAGGCCAAGGCGCCCTTCGTTCCTTCATTTGCGAGAACCGGCGAAACCATTTTAAAATGCGGGGGTTAGGAGGCTGAGTTCGTCCTGATGGTCGCCGCATGATCGCCTTCGCCCGCCTGCTCGACGCGCTGCTGTTCACGCCGGCGCGCAACGGCAAGCTGCGCCTGATGGAGGAATATTTCCGCACCACGCCCGATCCGGAGCGCGGCTGGGCGCTGGCGGCACTGACCGGGGCGCTGTCGTTCCGCGAGGCCAAGGCGGCGCAGATCCGCGCGCTGGTGCTGGAACGGGTCGATGCGGAGCTGTTCGGCTGGTCCTATGATTTCGTCGGCGACCTGGCCGAGACGGCGGCGCTGATCTGGCCCGAGCGGCCGGGCGCCAACCGGGTGCCGGACCTGACCGAGATCGTCGGGGGCCTCTCGACCGTGGGGCGCGGCCAGGTCGGCCGGCTGCTCGAAGGCTGGCTCGACGCGCTCGATGCGACCGGGCGCTGGGCGCTGCTGAAGCTGATGACCGGCGGCCTGCGCGTCGGCGTGTCGGCGCGCCTTGCCAAGACGGCGGTGGCGGCGCTGGGCCCGGTCGATCCGGATATGGTCGAGGAGGTCTGGCATGGGCTCGACGCGCCCTACGAGCCCCTGTTCGGCTGGCTCGAAGGCCGCACGCCGAAGCCCGACCCGGGCGAACGGCCGACCTTCATGCCGCTGATGCTGGCGACGCCGCTCGACGACGCGGCGCTCGATCAGATGGCGCCCGGGGACTATCTGGCCGAATGGAAATGGGACGGCATCCGCGTGCAGATCGCCGCGCGCGGCGGTGAGACGCGGATCTATTCGCGCACCGGCGACGAGCTGTCGGCGGCCTTTCCGGATCTCGCGGCGGTGCTGCCCGACGGTGTGGTGCTGGATGGGGAATTGCTGGTCGGCGGCTTCGAGGCTATCGGCTCGTTCAACGACCTGCAGCAGCGGCTTAATCGCAAGAAGCCCGACGCGAAGCTGATCCAGCAATACCCGGCCCATGTCCGGCTCTATGACGCGCTCTGGATCGAGGGCGCGGACCTTCGCGGCCTCGCCCAGGTCGAGCGTCGCGCGCTGCTCGAGGATTGGTTTCGTCGCACGGTCAGGCCGCGGCTCGACCTGTCGCCGCTCATTGCGTTCGCGAGCTGGGGCGAGTTGTCGGCCTTGCGCAACGAGGCGCGCGAACGCGGCATCGAGGGCCTGATGCTGAAGCGGCGCGACACGCCCTATCTGGCCGGTCGGCCCAAGGGGCCCTGGTTCAAATGGAAGCGCGGCGCCCTCACGCTCGATTGCGTGCTGATGTATGCCCAGCGCGGCCATGGCAAGCGCTCGTCATTCTATTCGGACTATACGTTCGGTGCCTGGCGCGGCGACGAGCTGGTGCCGGTCGGCAAGGCCTATTCCGGCTTCACCGATCAGGAACTGGTCGAGATCGACCGCTGGATCCGCCACCATACGACCAATCGATTCGGGCCCGTGCGCGAAGTCGAGCAGACGCTGGTGATGGAATTGGCATTCGACAGCGTGCAGGCGTCGACCCGGCACAAGTCGGGTCTGGCCATGCGTTTCCCGCGCGTCCACCGCATTCGGTGGGACAAGCCGGCGGCGGAGGCGGATCGCGTCGAGACGCTGCAGGCGCTGGTGGTATGACGGGCGGGCGGCGTCTTGCACAGCGGGCGGTTGATTCATTCAGAATTTATATTTGCGTGTGAAAACGATCTCAGGTGTTTTCCCGAAAGCCGATCGAAGCTGAGCGTCGCTTGAAACGCGACGACCGATTCCGTCGGCTTTTCGCGGGATCATTTTCTGAATTCGCGCTGCAAAGCGGGCGAAGAGGGGCTTTTCGGCAATGTCCACTTGTTCATGGCTCGTTCCCCTCGATAGTAGAACATGGGCATCGGAACAGGCGGTCGATCAGCCCGAAGATGTCGGCGGCTTTCGGATCACGACGGCGCAGGTGCGGGCGAAGGATCGCTTTTCCTTCTGGACCGACTTCACCAGAGTGCATTCCGAGCCGATCATCGTGCCGAATACCCCCTTGCATGATTATCGGTCGGTCGCATTGAGCCGCCAACGGGCCGATGTCACGATCATGCAGGCCATTTCAGACCCGATGGGCTTCCTGCGCACGCCGGAGCGTTCCCGGCGCCTGCGGTCCGACCGTGTGCGCATTTCCTATTGCCGGCGGGTCGATGGCGGGATCGAATCGGGCGGGAAGTCGGCGCGCATTTCCGACGGCGCCGTCTATCTCCGGGACTATGCCGGTCCCGGCAGCTTCTGGACCCATAGCATCTTCGAGGAGACCTGGCTGTTCGTGCCGCGCGAATGGCTGGCCGACGCCGGTAAGATCACCCAGGACTTCGACGGCGCGGTGTTTCAGGCCGATCATTTCCTGGCCAAACTGATGGCCCAGCGCATCGGCGCGGTGGTCGCCCATGCCGACGATGCCGACGGGTTCACGCAAGCGGTCAATGACCTGCGCTGCGGCATCGAGGACGCGTTCGCCGCCCGGGTCAGCGACAGCCATCGCGACAAGCTGTTCCTGAAGGCCCGGCAAATGCACCAGATCAAAGCCTATCTGGCCCGGTACGCCGGTGAAATAGACCTGACGCCGGACCGGATCGCCGATGCGCTGGGCTTGGCCCGCTCCACGCTCTATCGCATGCTGAAGGAAGAGGGCCTGCAGGTCAGCGCCCATGTCGCCGAGATTCGGCTGGCGGCGATCGCCCGGACCTTGCGCGACCCGGCCTGGTCCGAGCACCCGATCGGCGAGATCGCGGCATTGTGGGGCCATATCGACCAGGCCTATTTCGCCCGCGCCTTCAAGCGGCGGTTCGGTCAAACGCCTGGCCAATGGCGTGCGCAGGGCCCCCAGTGGGGCGTACGGCCCCACCTCTGAAGTCTTCAGTGTAACGCGCGAAGGACTTCACCCGGATAAGTGGTTGAGATCAGTGCGAAATTAAAAGGCAAGTGGGACGCCAGTCCTAACAAGCCGCGCTTTTCGACTGATAAACCCCCAACACCTGGATTTCTGATCCGGCGATCGAAACGGCTCGCGGCCGATCCCGCGGGCCTTCGATCTCTCAATGTTTTGCTTCGCGAACGTCCTTTAGGAATGGCCTCCGATGATTTTTTCCGCGCGCCCGACCGGCATTGCCCCTTTCGTTTCCTCGAAGGCGCGGGTGAGGGGCCTTCGGGAAACCCTGCTGGGCGGTTGCGCCCGCGTAGCGCTCCTGGCGCTGCCGGCGATCCTGCCGCTGGGCGTGGTGTTGGCTCCGGCCGCCCAGGCGCAAACGGCGATTGGGCCGGCGACGACGACGATCAACCTCGCCAACTACAGCGGCGTGGCGAGTTTCTCGGTGGCACCGGGGGCGACGATCGGCGTCACGAGCGGCGATGGGGTCTACGGCGGTAATTCTCAGACCTGGACGCTGTCCAATAGCGGAACCATCAGCAGCACCGCCGCCTTTACCAGCGCTGTCTCTGTATACAACGGCACGGTCGTGAACAGCGGCCTGATCTCGGGCTCTTACTTCGGCATCGGCATGTCCGGTTCGACATCGAACTCGGTGTCGAACTTCGGTACGATCCTTGCCACCGCGACCGGCCCCTCTGTCGCCGGCATCTCGCTTCAACAAGGTGGCACGGTCACGAACGGCGGCACGGGTAGTCTGATCTTCGGTGGCGGCTACGGCATCAGGATCGCCAATAATATCGGCACGGTGTCGAACGAGGGCACGATCCAGGCGGGTGCGGCCGGTATCGGCGTCTCTCTGGGATCGGGCGGCACGGTAACCAACAACGGCACCGCGAGCCTGATTTCGGGAGGCAGCTACGGCGTCAGGATCTCCAGCGGAAACGGCACGGTCACGAACGCCGGGACGATTCAGGGCACCGCTTCCACCGGCGTCTTTCTCAACCAAGGCTCGGTCGCGAACAACGGCACCGCGAGCCTGATCTCGGGCGCCGGGTATGCCGGGGTTGGTGTCCGGATCAACCAGTCTGGCACGGTAACGAACGCGGGGACGATCCAGGGCATCAGCACCGGCACCGCCGGCATCGGCGTCGAATTCTCGAACGGCGGCACGGTCACGAACAGCGGTTCGGGCAGCCTGATTTCGGGTGCCCAGTATGGCGTCAGGATCTTCGGAAACGGCTCGGTCACGAACGCGGGGACGATCCAGGGTACCGTCGGCGTCGCGTTCGCCAGCGGCAACAATTTCTTGGACAACACCGGCACGATCATCGGCAATAGCGGGACGGCGGTCAGCTTCGGCGACGGCAACAATGTGCTGGTGGACGAGCCGAACGGTGTGTTCCAGGGCGCGATCGTCGGTGGGACCGGCGTCAATACGGTCGAAATGCTGCAGAGCGGCACCATCTCGCTGCCGACGAGCATCGGCGGCGGGACGCTGATGCATTTCAACAACATCGGCGCGGCGGCGGGCGTCACGCTGACCAACAGCGGCACCACCTTCGGCGGCCAGGTGCTGTTGGGTGGCGCGGGCGCCATGGTTTACAACACGGCCACCGGCACGATCGCCACCTCCGTCTACTCCGCGGTCTATGGCACCGCGGCCGGCGTGACGGTGACGAATGCCGGTACGATTTCCGCTAACTCCTTCACGGGAGCCGGTGTCTATCTGCAGCAAGGCGGCGTCGTCACCAACCAGGGCAGCGCCAGCCTGATCCAGGGCTATAATTTTGGCGTCAAGACGTCCGGCTCGACCTCGAGTTCGGTCACGAACTTCGGCACGATCTCGGCCGGCGGTCGGGGGAGCAATGCGGCAGGCATCTATCTGGGCGCCGGCGGCACGGTCACGAACAGCGGCCTGATCCAGGGCTACGGCTACGGCGTCAAGATGTACGGCTCCGTGTCGAGCTCGGTCACGAACTTCGGCACGATCATCAGCATCGGCACCTCTTCCCGGGCCGGCATCTCTCTGGGGCAGGGCGGCACGGTCACGAACAGCGGCCTGATTTCGGGCAACGAGTATGGCGTTAAGATCACCAACCAGTACGGCTTCGTCACGAATAGCGGCACCATCATCGGCACCGCCACCGCTTCCTACTCAGCCGGTGTCTATCTGAGAAACGGCGGCACGGTCACGAACAGCGGGCTGATCCAGGGCGGCACCTATGGCGTCAGCATCAGGAACCAGTACGGCACCGTCTTCAACACCGGCACGATCCTCGCCCTCGCCAGTTCGAGCAGTAGGGTCGGTGTCTATCTGGCTGCTGGCGGCACGGTCTCCAATAGCAGCGCGGGCAGCCTGATCTCGGGCACCGGCTACGGCGTCAGGATCGCCAGCAACTACGGCACGGTCACGAACGCCGGGACGATCCAGGGCATCGGCACCGCTTCTACCGGCGTTTCCGTATATCGCGGCTCGGTCGTGAACAGCACCACCGGCAGTCTGATCCAGGGCACGAGCTATGGCGTCAGGATGCAATCCGGCTCCACATCGAGCTCCGTATCGAATTTCGGCACGATCGAGGCTACCGGTACCGGCTCGGGCACCGGCGTCGCGCTCTACCAAGGTTCGGTCACCAACAACGGTACGGGCAGCCTGATCTCGGGCGCCACCTTCGGCGTGAACGCCTTCTATCGTGCCGTCACGGTCACGAATGCCGGGACGATCTTGGGTTCTGGGACATCGGGCATCGGCGTCGCGTTCAGCAACAACGAAAACAACACGCTGGACAATACCGGAACGATCATCGGCAACGGCGGAACGGCGGTCAGCTTCGGCAACGGCAACAACCTGCTGGTGGCCGAGCAGACCGGCGTGTTCCAAGGCCTGATCGTGGGCGGTACCGGCCTGAATACGGTCGAATTGACCGCCAGCGGCGACCTGGCGCTGCCGACGACCGTCGGCGGCGGGACGCTGGTGAATTTCTACAACATCGGCGCGGCGGCGGGCGTCACGCTGACCAACAGCGGCACCACCTTCGGCGGTCAGGTGCTGCTGGCCGGCACCGGTGCCGCCGTGATCAACCTGCAAGGCGCCTCGCTCGTCACCAGCGGCCAAAATGCCGTCTATGGCAGCTATGGCGCCACGGGGGTGAGCGTGACGAATGCCGGCACGATCGCCTCGACGGCATCCTACGGCAGGGGCGTCCGTTTGCAGAGCGGCGGCACGGTCAGCAATACCGGCACGATTACCGGCTACCAAGGCGTCGTCGTTTACGGGGAATACAACAGCGCGCTGGTGACAAACGACGGTGCGGGGCTGATCTCGGGTACGCGGAACGCTGTCACCCTCTATAACGGCCGGCACTATACTGGTGCCGGGACCGTGACCAATCTCGGGGTCAACAGCGTCATCTCGGGCGGCCGGAACGGTGTTTATTCGAGATTTGGCGTCAAGCTGTTCAACGCCGGCACCATCGCTGGCGGCGTCGATGGCGTTAACGTTAACTACGGCGGCCAGATCACCAACAGCGGGAGCGCCGCCGTCATCTCCGGTGGCCAGATCGGCGTGCGGATCGGCTACGGCACTGCCAGCGTGACCAACAGCGGCACGATCATCGGGACCGGCACGAGCGGCGTCGGTGTCGCGTTCAACAGCAACGACGCATACCGGCTCAGCAAGCTGACCAACAGCGGCACGATCATCGGCACTTCCGGCACGGCGGTCCGCTTCGGCAGCGGCACCAATCTGCTGGTGCTCGAACAGGGCGCCACGTTCGGCGGCGTGGTCTTCGGCAGCAGCTCCGGCGAGAACGCCCTCGAAACCACGGCCAGCGGGACGCTCACCGCTCCCGGAACGCTGGTTTCCGCTCCCGGAGCGCTGGTTCCAAACGTGACGCTGGTGAACTTCAACAGCGTCGGCGCCGCGGCCGGCGTCACGCTGACCAACAACGGCAGCTTCGGCGGCGGGGTGGTGCTGGATGGTGCCGGCGCCTATCTCTATAACCAGCCGGGCGGCACCATCGCGTTCGCCGGCCACTTTGCCGTGTTCGGGGCGACTGCCGGTGTGTCGCTGACCAATGCCGGCACTCTCGGCGGGCTGGGCGTCTATCTCGCGGGTGGCAGCGTCACGAACCCGGGCACGATTACCGGAAGCAGCGCGGGTGTGTATGTCGGCTACCACGCCACCGGATCGTCCACCGCGTCGATTACCAACAGCGGTGTCATCGCCGGTGCCTACCAGGGCCTGTACGTTGCCGGCAGCGCCTCGATCAACAACAGCGGAACGATCAAGTCCACCGGCACCCGCTACGGCGATGGCATCTTTGCTGGCAGCAGCGGAACGATCGCGAGAACCCTGACCATAACCAACAGCGACACGATCCTGGCCGCAGGCACCAGAAGCTCTAACGGCATCCGCCTGCGAAACAGGTCGGCCAGCATCACCAACAGCGGTACCGCCAGCCTGATCTCCGGCGTAACCGCCGGCATCTATAGCCGGTACGACTCGAGCGGGACGCTGGTGAATGCCAGCACGATTACCAATGCCGGCACGATCCAGGGCAGCGGCAGCGGAAATTCGTACGGCATCTCTCTGCGCAATGCGCCGGCGAGCATCTCGAATACGTCCGGGGCGGTGATCACCGGCCGGACTGCGGGCATCTACAGCCGGTATGACGGGTCCGGCACGCTGGTCAACGCTACCACCATCGTCAATGCCGGCACGATCAGCGGCACCGGCACGACCGGTGTCGGCATCCGGTTCGGCCAACCCGGTGGCCTGAGCATCCTCAGCAACAACATCTTCATCAACAACACCGGGACCAATCAGTTCTACACCGTGATCAACAGCGGCACGATCATCGGCAATTCCGGCACGGCGGGGCGGTTCGGCGGCGGCACCAATCTGCTCGAGGTCCAGCAAGGAGCGACCTTCGGCGGCGTGGTCGACGGCGGCAGCGGCGTCAGCACGGTCCAGTTCGACACCGGCGGCACGATCGCGAACCTGGGTATCGGCACCGAATATCTCAACTTCACCAGCATCGGTGCCGGCGCCGGCGCGACGCTGACCAACACCGGCAGCATCGGTCAACAGGTCCAGCTCGCCGGATTGGGGGCCTCGCTCAATAACGCGGCCGGGGCGACCATCGCGCCGGTCGGCCAGGCCGCGGTGCTGGGCACGGTCGCCGGCGTCTCGGTCAGCAACGCCGGCATTCTCCAGGGCGGCACGGCCGGCCTGGGGGTCTCGCTGTCGGCGGGCGGTACTGTCACCAACAACACCTCGGGCCTGATTACCGGCCAGACGGCCGGCATCCTGATTGGCGCGGGCACGGCGACCATCACCAATCTGGGCACCATCCTGGGCACCGGCACGGCCGGCGTCGGCATCCTGTTCGCCAGCGGCGCCAGCGGGACGGTGGATAATTTCGGCACGATCGGCGGCGGCACCGCCGGCAACTCGATCCGGTTCTCCGGCGGCACCAACGAACTGATCCTCGAAAGCGGCAGTGCGCTCATCGGCGTCGCCAACGGCGCCAACGGTACGAACACGCTGGTGATCCAAGGCACCGCCACGCTGAACAATGCGCAGGTCACGGGCTTCCAGACCGTGATCTTCAACAATGCGTCGAACTCCGTCGACAGCGGCTCGACCGTGACCAACGCCGATGTGACCGTGGGTACCCTGAACAATGCCGGCACGTTGAACGGCACGGTCACGGTCGCCAGCGGCACGTTCCTGACCAACAGCGGCGTGGTCAATATCGGAACGTCGTCGACCAACAACGGTTCGCTGTCGAACAGCGGGACGCTGACCAACAGCAGCACGTTCAGCAACACGGCCGGTTTGACCAACAGCGGCAGCCTGGCCAACTCGGGTACGCTCGCCAACAGCGGCAGCCTCAATAATACGGGCAGCCTGACCAATACGGGCAGCCTTGCCAACGCCGGCAGCCTGACCAACAGCGGCAGCATCAACAACACGGGCAGCCTGTCGAACAGCGGCGGCCTGTCCAACACCGGGCGGATCAGCGGCTCGGGTTCGGTCGCCAACACCGGTACCTTCACCAACAGCAGCACCGGTACCGTGACCGGCGGCACCATCGGTGTCAGCGGCAGCGGCTCGATCAACAACAGCGGCACGATCATCGGCACGTCCGATACCGGCGTCACCAGTTCGGGCACCGTGACCAACCTGGCCGGCGGCCTGATCCAGGGCGGCCGGTACGGCGTCGTGGTCGGTTCGGGCGGCGCGGTCAGCAACGCGGGTACGATCCTCGACGATGCCATCGCCGGCGCCTCGCTCGGCAGCAACGCCACGATGACCAATGCCAGCACCGGCACGGTCGGCGGCGTCGTCGGCGTGGTCTTCACCGGGACCGGTGCCAGCTTCACCAACAACGGCACGATCACCGGGACCGGCGGCGTGGCCGTGCAGTTCGATGCCGGGGTCAACAGCCTGACGCTCGGCACCGGCACGGTGCTGACCGGTTCGATCGACGGCGGCGGCGGCGCCGGCCTGATCAATCTCACCGGCACCGGCACGCTCGCCAGCCCGATCGCCCATTTCGGCAGCGGCAGCGCGCTCGCCGTCGGAACCGGCGCCGACTGGACCGCGACCGGCAATTGGACCATCGCCAACGTGACCAACGCCGGCACGTTCCAGGCCGGCACGACCGGCGCGGCGCTGAACCTGACCGGCAACTTCGCCCAGGCCTCGACCGGCACGCTCCGCGTGGCCTTGGACGCCAATGGCAGCGGGTCGAAGTTCAACGTCACCGGCACGGCGGCCTTGGCCGGTTCGGTCGCGGTCGTGCCGTCGGGCACGTTCCTGGCGGCCAGCACGCCCTACACGATCCTGACCGCGTCGGGCGGCGTGACCGGCACGTTCGCCGGCGGCGTCACGGTCGCCTCGGCCCTGCTGGTGCCGAGCCTGAGCTACGATGCCAAGGATGCGATCGTGACCCTGGCGCAGTTGCCGGTCGCCTCGCCGCCGGTGTCGCCTCCGGTCTCGCCTCCGGTCGTGTCTCCGCCGGTTGTGTCTCCGCCGGTCTCCCCGCCGGCGATCGTCGAGACCGCGAACCAGCATGCCGTCGCCGTCGCGTTCGATGCCGGCCTGGCCGCGAACCCGACCGGCTTCGCCGGGGCGATCCGCGGGCTGGATCAGCTGAATGCGGCCGAGGTGACCTCGTCCTTGACGCGTCTGTCGGGCGAAAGCCACGCCAGCCTCGGCACCACCGCGCTGCAGACCGGCGCGGCCTTTACCGGTCAGTTCTCGCAGCAGGCCGCGCTCGCCCGGCTGGGGGCCTCCGGCACCGCCTCGGGCCGGAGCGCCATGGCGGCCGGCGGGCGCACGGAACTGGCACGGCTCGACGGCGGGTCGGATGACCCGGTGGCGAACATCGACAAGCCGTGGGGCGTCTGGACCTCGGGTTATGGTCAGGTCGGCCAGTTGGCCGGCGACGGCAACAGCCATCGCCTGGACGAGACCATCGCCGGCGGCTCGGTCGGCGCCGACTATAAGCTGACGCCGGCGCTCCGGGTCGGTGCCGGCCTCGGCTACGGCGGCACGACCTTCAGCCTGGACGACGGCGGCGGGCGGGGTCAGGTCGACCATACCCAGTTCGCGCTCTATGCCGACTATACCCAGGGTCCGGTCTATCTCGACGGCACCATGGGCGTGGCCTACGGCGACGGCACAACGCTGCGCAACGTGTCGCTGCCGGGCCTGCCGGGCCAGGCGTCGGGCCATGTGACCGACACCCAGGTCACGGCATCGCTCGAGGCCGGTTACGGCCTGGCGCTGGGGACCGCCACGCTGACGCCGTTCGCCGGCTTGACGCTGGCCTCGGTCGACCAGGACGGCTTCACCGAGACCGGGGCCGGCGTGCTCGACCTGCATGTCGCCAAGCAGTCGCAAAGCTCGGTCAAGAGCACGCTCGGCGCGCGGCTCGGCACCGATCTGGCGCTGGGCTCGATGCTGGTCACCACCGACCTGTCGGTCGCCTGGGCGCATGAGTTCGCACCGACCGGGCGCGGCATGACGGCCGCCTTCGTGGGCGCGCCGACGGCGGGCTTCCAGATCGCCGGGGTCAAGGTGCCGGGCGATAGCGCGCTCGTCGGCTTCGGACTGGCGACCGCGGTGTTCGCCAACACCAGCGTCTACCTGCACTATGACGGCGATCTCGCCAACGGCGCCTCCAGCAACGCCATCACGGCTGGGTTCAGGTTCAGCTGGTAGGTAACGAAAGACGACAAGAAAAGGGGTGGCGGCAAAGCCGCCACCCCTTCCACCTCGATTGTCTAGAGCCTCATCCGATCGAACCTGCTCGGTTTGATCGGCGAATCAGTCTCTGAATATATAGTTTTGAGAGCGATTCGGATATGAGGCCGAGAGAGCCTCATATCATCGCGCTCAAGGGTTGAGCGAGGTTTGTTTGGCGATGAACTTGATGAGAATCGGTGTCGGGACGTTGAGGCTCGCGGGCCTCCCGGTCCTGGCGGGCGGTCTCCTGGTCGGGTTCGCCCCCGCCGTCGGCGAGGCCGCCGAGGCGTCCGTGTCGACGGCGCCGATATCCGCACCGGAGTCTCCCCGCCTGATAACGCAGCGCTTCGGCGCCTGGTTGTATCGCTGTCAGGAAGCAACGGCCGAGGGCAAACCGAAGCGCTCGATCTGCGAACTGGCCCAGGATGTTGCGGTCGAACAGGACGGCAAGGCCAAGACGCTCATGACGATCGTCGTCGGGCCGACGGCCAATGGCACGGGCCATGGTCTGACCGCGCTGGTGCCGCTCGGCGTTCGGCTGAAGCCGGGTTTGGGCCTGGCGATCGACGATGGGACGGCGCAATCCATCGCCTATGATTATTGCGGCCCGCGCGGCTGCTGGGTCACAGGCGCGCCGATCGATGCGCTGGTGCCGGGACTGAAGGCCGGCAAGACCGGCCGGGCCAAGCTGGTGATGCTGAATGGCCGCGAAATTACGATAGAATTTCCGCTGGTCGGATTCGCCGCCGGTCTTGCGGCCCTCGACGGCGATCATGTGCCGGTTCCGGACGCCAGGCCGGGCGACCCGAAGGTCAAGCCGAAGGCGAAATAGGCAATGCCCGACCGCATGAAATGCTGGTCATATTGCTCATCCATGTGCAGCTTGTCGGCGCCTTCGGCGCGCCAAGGATTTGGCGCCGCTTTTTTGCGTTCCACATTTTTCCGATTATGAAGATTTGATCCATGAGCGTTTCCAATCCGACCCTGTGTCCCTGCGGCAGCGGTTTGCGTCCGGTCCGTTGCTGCCGGCTCGACCTATCGACGGTAGGGCCGAGCGAGGCGAGCCGGCATCTGCTGCCGCTGGTCGACAAGGCGATCGAGATCCATAAAAAGGGGGGCCTCGCCGAGGCCGCCAAGATCTGCCTGGAAGTGCTCGAACTTGCGCCGGCGCAGGGCGGCGCGCTCGCCATTCTGTATCAGATCCGCCGGGTCACCGGACCGCTCTCGGCGGCGGAAGCGCTGATCCGGCGCATGGTGGCGCTCGACCCGAACAATGTCTGGGCGACCCAGGAATTGGCGCTGCTGCTGTTCGGCAAGGGCGATTTCGCGGAAGCCGAGGCCCATGCGCGCAATGCCGTGCGCATCGCGCCGGCCGACCCGCAGTCGCACAATCTGATGGGCATGATCCTGACCGAGGCCAACCGGCCCCAGGTCGGCGAGTATCATTACCGTCAGGTCATCGAGCTCTTGGGTCAGCGCCAGCCCATTCTGCTGGCCAATCTCGCCTGGAACCTCAAGAACCAGGGTAAGATGGCGGAATCTCGCGCGCTCTACGCCGAATCCATGGCGCTCGACCCGACGATCCTGCAGACGGTGCTGGGTTGGGCTCGCATGGAGGAGACCGATCGCGACTTCGTCCGCGCGAACGCGTTGCTGGACCAGGCGGAGCAGCTGGCGCCCGGCAATCCGAGCATTCTCTTGCATCGCGCCATCCTGTGCGGCCGGACCAAGGAATATGACGCGGCCCTCGCCATCCTCGACCAGCTGGAGCGCCAGAGCGAGGGCGGCGGGCTCGGCACCAACGAGCTGTTGGAGAAGGGGCGGCTCCTGGACAAGATGGGCCGGTTCGACGAAGCGTTCGCGGCCTTCGACGCCGGCAAGGGCAAGGGCGTCGAGCAGAGCGGCACCGTCTATCTGGCCGATCACGCGCACCAGCTGACCGAGCGTCTCAGCCGCTATTTCACGGCGGGCCGGCTCAAGATCGTGCCGCGCGGTACGCCGATCGACAAGGGCCCCCGGCCGCTGTTCATCGTGGGCTTCCCGCGCTCGGGCACGACCATGGTCGAACAGACGCTGTCGGCCCATCCGCGGATCTCGGCCGGCGACGAACTGACCTTCGTCAACGACATCACCAACCTGATGCCGCGCATGTTGAACAGCCCGCTCGCCTATCCCGAAGCGCTGGCCGACCTCTGGATGGGCGACCAGCGGGACGGGCTCGACAATCTCAGGGACTATTATCTGCAGCGCGCGCGCCAGCTCGGCATCGTCGAGCCGGGTGCGACCTGGTTCACCGACAAGATGCCGTTGAACGAAACGCACCTGGGCCTGATCGCCCTGATGTTCCCGGATGCGCCGATCATCCATGTGCTGCGCCATCCGCTCGATATCGTGCTGTCGGTCTATTCGAACCACCTGACCCACGGTTTCTATTGCGCCAACGCGCTGGAGACGATCGCGCGGCACTATGTGCTGATCGCGGATCTGGTCGAGCATTACCGCCGGGAGATGACGCTGAAGTATCTGCCGATCCGGTACGAGGACATCGTCGACGATCAGGAGGCCAACATCCGGCGGATGCTGAGCTTCGTCGGCACCGGCTTCGACAAGCGCTGCCTGAAGTTCCACGAGAACAAGCGCTACGCTCGCACCGCCTCGTACGCGCAGGTCACGGAGAAGCTGTACGACAGCTCGCGCTATCGCTACCGCCATTATCTGAAGCATCTCCAGCCGGTCATCCCGATCCTGGAGCCGGTCATCACCCGGCTGGGCTACACCATCGATGGTTGACCTTTCCGCCGCGCCGTCGCCGCCGATCTCCAAGACGATCGACCAATGGCGCGCCGATGCCGAGGCGCACGAGCAGGCCGGACGGTTCGACGAGGCCGAGGCGTTGCTGGTCCAGATCATCGAGGCCGCGCCCGCCTATCACCCGGCGCTGCATCAGGCCGCGATCCTGTCCTACAAGCGAAAGCGGTCGCTCGAGGCGATCGCCCGGTTCGAGCGGGTGATCCAGCTGGCGCCGGACGTGGCGCTCTACCATCGCAACATCTGCGAGCTCTATCGCAGCCAGTCGCGCCTGGACGAGGCCGTGTTTCACGGCAAGCGCGCGGTCGAGCTGGCACCCGAGGATCCGGGAGCGGCCTATAATCTGGGTGTGATCCACTATGACCGGCTGGAGCTCGATCAGGCGATCGCCGCCGTCCGCCGGTCGCTCGAACTGGATCCGACCAATGCCAGCGCGCATTTCGAGCTGGCGGAAGGGTTGCTGTTGACCGGCCGGTTCGAAGAGGGCTGGAAAGAATACGAACATCGCTTCGACCTGCCGAACGCGCCGCCTCTGCTGCCGCCGAACGACCGGCCGCTGTGGGACGGCACGCCGATGCCGAACGGCGTGCTGATGCTGATCGGCGACCAGGGCTTCGGCGATACGATCCAGTTCTGCCGCTATATTCCCGAACTCGCCAAGATCTGCCCGAACATCATCATGGCCGGCAGTTCGGAAATGAAGCCGATCGTGATGCAGCAGGCGGGCATCACCCACTATTTCGACCGCTGGGAGCACATGCCGGCGTTCGACGCCTATTGTTCGCTCTCCGGCCTGCCGCGCCTGTTCGGCACCGACCTCGCGAACATCCCGGCGCCGATCCCCTATGTGCAGGCCGATCCGGCGAAGACCGAGCATTGGCGTCGACGGCTCGACACGCTGGTGCCCAAAGGCTATCGCCGTCTCGGCCTCGTCTGGTCCGGCCGGCCGACCCACGGCAATGATTTCAACCGGTCCATGTCGCTCCGCAAGCTCGCGGCACTCGCCGAGCTCGACGGTGTCGCGCTCCTGTCGCTGCAGATGGGCCCGGGGCAGGCCGAAATCGGGCGATATTTCGGCCGGGCGCCGCTGATCAATCTGGGCGCCGAGATCGAGGATTTCACCGATACGATGGCGATTCTCGCCGGCATAGATCGTCTCGTCGCGGTCGATACCGGCGTCGCCCATCTGGCGGGCGCCATGGGCAGGCCGGTCTCGATCCTGATGCCCTACGCGCCCGATTGGCGCTGGCTGCTCGACCGGACCGACACGCCCTGGTATCCGACGGTCACGCTGCATCGCCAGGAGGCGCCCGGGCAATGGGACGGGGCCATCGCCAAGATGATCGAGACCGTCACGGCCGAACGCTGAACCAGTCGGGCGTTCTTGCCAGCGGTCGGTCCATTGTGGATTGATGGTCCATCGCTGACCCCAAGGGGGTGTCCCGATGTCTTTCGACCACTGGCTGGCCTTCGCCGTCACTTCCGCGATCATCGTCGCGATTCCGGGTCCGACCGTGCTGCTGGTGGTGTCCTATGCGCTGGGGCAGGGCCGGCGTTCGGGCCTGGCGACTACGGCCGGCGTGGCGCTCGGCGATTTCACCGCAATGACCGCGTCGATGTTGGGTCTGGGCGTGCTGCTGGCGGCTTCGTCGGCCCTCTTTACCGGGCTGCGCTGGGTCGGCGCCGCCTATCTGATCTATCTGGGCGTCAAGCTGTGGCGCGCGCCCGTCGGCCGGATGGGCACGCAGGCCGTGGCCCTGACCAAGGGCTGGCGCATGTTCCTGCATGCCTATGCCGTCACGGCGCTCAACCCCAAAAGCATCGTGTTCTTCGTCGCGTTCCTGCCGCAGTTCTTTGTGGCCGCGACCCCGATCGTGCCGCAGATGGCGCTGTTCGAAGCGACCTTTCTGGTGCTCGCGACCGCGAATGCCGCGACCTATGCCCTGCTCGCCTCGGCCGCCCGCCGGGCGGTGCGCCGGCCGGAGATCCAGCGCCGGGTCAACCGGGTCGGCGGCTCGATGCTGATCGGCGCCGGCGTGTTCGCGGTCGCGTGGAAGAAGGCGGCTTAAAGGCCGAGCGCCGCGATCAGCGGCCCCAGATAGTCCCGATAGCGCCGGGCGCGGCCGACGCTGCTGCGGTAGACCGGCTGGCGCGCCTGCAGCCGGCTGGCGGTCCGGATCGCCCTGCTTGCATCTTGCGGCCGCAGGCATGCGGCATCCCATGCGACGCCGCAGAACGCGAGCAGTCGGCGGGTCTCGGCTTCCGGATCGGCGACCAGATCGCCATAGTCGACCTCGGTGAACCGCGACGCCGGCAGGACCCGACCCCAATGGGCAATCAGGCTTTCATAGGCCCGATGGAAGCGGCCGAGTTCCGTCTGGTCATGGACAAAGCGCACCGGCTCGCGGAACAGCGTCGTGTGGCAGGATAGGCAGGTATCGAGCGGATCGCGCCAGATATGGATGATCCGCGCATTCGGCAGCATCAGGTGGATCAGCCCGGCGAAGTAGAAATTCAGCGGCAGCTTGTCGACGATCCGCCGGGCACCCGGCGCCAGGGCCGCCGTGGCGTCCAGATATTGGCGCCCGAGCGCCCGCAGTTGTGCGGGCGTCCGGTCGGCCATGCTGGCCGGGAACGGCCCCTTGTCGGCGAATTCCCGGATGATCAGGTGTTTGATGTGCAGCAGCTCGCCGGCACCATGGATCGCCGGATGGGCGGCCAGGATCTGCTCCAGCAGGCTCGACCCCGAGCGAGGCATGCCGACGATGAAGATCGGCGCTTCGGATGGATCGCCGGCGTCGGCGATCACCTCGACGGGGAACGCGTCGGCGATCGCGGCCATCAGCCGTTCGTCCTCGGCGACGTCATAGTTGAAGGCGGCACGCCGCAGCACGTTGCCGGCGGCGAAATGCCGGAAGGCCGGTTCCGGATCGTCGCCCTCAAGAAAGGCCCGGCCCAGCATGAAATGCAGGTGGAAACGGTCTTCGTCGCTGGGCCCCCGGTCGAGCAGCGTTTGCCAGCGCGCGATGTCGGGCGCCTCCCGGCGCAAGCTGGCGATCGATGCCCGGCCATAGAGGGCTGGGCCGTGGTCGGGGGCCACGGCCAGCGCCCGCTCGAAACCCTGGTCGGCTTCGTCGATCCGACCAAGCTCGAGCAGCAGATTGGCCTTGGCCGCCAGGGTCGGGGCCGCCCGTGCGCCAAGGCCGATCGCGCGATCCCAGGCGGCGATCGCCTCGGCGTAGCGGCCCTCGTCCTGATCGATCTCGGCCAGCAGATCCCAGACGTCCTGGCCGGTGTCGATCAACAGTTCGCAGAAGATGCGCGCCTCGCACAGATTGCCGGCACGGCGCAGCGCCCGGACCTTGGCGCGGCCGTCGGTCACCGCGCCGCGTCTGCCGCCGGCAGGGCCTGCTGCCCTGGCTCGCGCTGCAGTTCCGGTACCAGATGCCCGAGGATCGACAGCACGCGGGAGCCGTCGCGGGCGCGGGCGGCCTCTTCCATGTCGTCGATGGCGCGGGCCAGCACGGCATAGTCGGATGTCCGGGGCGCGGCCAGCAGAATGCCGTCGGCGCCGGTCTCGACCGGCGGCTCGGCCTCGTGGAACAGCTCTTCATAGAGCTTCTCGCCGGGACGCAGGCCGACGAACTCGAGCTTGATATCCTTGTCCGGCACCAGACCGGCCAGGCGGATCATCTGGCGGGCGAGGTCGGTGATCTTGACCGCATCGCCCATCTCCAGCACGAAAATTCCGCCGCGTTCCAACCCTTCCGGCGGGTGATCCGACATGGCGACGGTCGAGGCCTGCAGCACCAGCTCGACTGCCTCGCGCACGGTCATGAAAAAGCGGGTGACATCCTTGTGGGTCACGGTCAGCGGGCCGCCCGCCTCAAGCTGGCGGCGGAACAGCGGCACGACCGACCCGGTCGAGCCCAGCACATTGCCGAAGCGCACGGTGACGAAGCGCGTCTTGGGGTTCTGTCCGCCCGCCCGGCCGGCCAGATCCAGCGCCTGGCAGACGCATTCAGCCAGGCGCTTGGTGGCACCCATGACGTTGGTCGGGTGGACCGCCTTGTCGGTCGAGATCATCACCATGGCGGCGACGCCGGCGGCCCGGCAGGCCTCGGCCAGATTGCGCGTGCCGATGACGTTGGTCAGCACGCCTTCGGTCGGGTTCGCCTCGACCATCGGCACATGCTTGTAGGCGGCGGCGTGGAACACCAGCTCGGGCCCGGCCTCCGCCATGATCTCGTCGAGCCGGCGCCGGTCGCGCACGTCGCCCAGGCAGGCCGTGCGCGGCAGCCGGGCGAAATGCTCCGCCAGGTCGAGATCGATCAGATAGAGCTGATATTCGGCATTGTCGACCAGGGTCAGATGCGTCGGCTCGAGCGCCGCGATCTGGCGGACCAGCTCCGAGCCGATCGTGCCGCCGGCGCCGGTCACCAGCACGCGCCGGCCGCGGATCAGCCGGGCCATTGCATCGCGGTCCAGCACGCGCTGCGGCCGGCCCAGCAGATCCTCGATCGCGATAGGGCGGATTTCCAACCCGTCGCCGACGCCGGATTTCAGCTCCGTTACCCGGGGCATGCGCGCGATCTCGATGCCCAGCGCGGAGGCCTGCTCGACCACCCGGCTGATCACCGCGCCGTCGATCAGGTCGTTGGTCAGGATCAGGCGCTGCGGGCGCCGGTCGGCCTTGCTCAGCTTCTCGACCGCCTCGGTCAGCCGGTCGATCGTGCCCAGCACCGGCACCCGATGGATCGAGCGGCCGACTCGGCTGTCGTTCAGGCCCAGGATGCCGATCGGGTCGTAGTTCGAGCGCCGATCGCGATGCATCTCGTTGACGAACAGCTCGGCCCCGTCGCCGGCGCCGATCAGCAGAACCGGCACGCGGCGGTGCGCGTCGCGCTCGAATATCCGGTCGAGCCGTCCGTCCTTGAACAGGCGATAGAGAATGCGCGGGCCGGACAAGAGGCCGATCAGCACGAACCAGTTGATGGCGAGGGTCGAGCGCGGCTGGCCCTCGAGCCGGGTCGTCAGGAACAGGATGAGCGTATAGACCAGGATAGAGACGGTGACGGCGCGGCCGATCGCGAACAGGTCGTTCAGCGAGGCATAGCGCCAGATGCCCCGGTAGAGCCCGGTCAGGCGCAGGAACACGAGCACGACGACAGTGAACAGCGCCATGTCCTGCCCGACCACCGCCGGGTCGAGCTTGTCTATGTCGTCGCCGAGCCGCAGCAGCAACGAGAGCACCAGCGACAGCGCGGTCATGGCGGCGTCATGTGCCAGTGCCAATAGGGTCCGATTGATCCGCTTCACCCAGGATGTCCGAATTGCCGACGGGAATAAGGCCGTGACCATAGCAAAAGCCGGGGCCGGGCACAGCCCGGGAACGCGAGCACGTGCCGCACAGGAGCCCGGCTTGATCTCCTTCGGCGCTTCGATGATACTCCCGCGCCTTTCGCATTCTCCATGCATCCACTCTATTTCGGTCATGGCCGGGCTTGACCCGGCCATCCACGTGGTTGGGCGATGCGCTTCGCGGTTCCGACGGAGCCGCCGAGCGGCAACGCGTGGATACCCGGGTCAAGCCCGGGCATGACGGAGATTTGGTTCAATAAACCGATCGGACCTATGATTCCGGAACGCCAGAAGACGCTCATCTACGTGGTCACGGAGGACTGGTACTTCTGGCTGCATCGCCTGGCGATCGGCCAGGCGGCGCTCGAGGCCGGCTATCGCGTCATCGTCTGCGCGCGGGTGCAAGCCCATGCCGAGATCCTGACCGGCCTCGGCTTTACCGTGGTGGCGCTGCCGTGGCGGCGCGGCGGCGGCACGCTCAGGAACGAGCTGAAGTCGCTCTGGATGCTCTGGCGCCTGTTCCGGCGCGAGCGGCCGGACATCGTCCATTCGATCGCGCTCAAGGCGATCATCTATGGCGGGCTGATGGCGCGACTGGCCGGGGTCACGGCGCGGGTCTCGACCGTCGCGGGCCTGGGCTATGTCTTCACCTCGCAACGCCTGAAGGCGCGGCTGCTGCGCCGGCCGGTGCTGGCGGCCCTGGCGGTGGCCATGCGCGGCCGCGGCGCGCTGGTCACGCTGGAAAATCCCGACGATGGCGAACGGCTGGCGGCCGGTGGGTCGATCCGGCAAGACCAGGTGGCGCTGATCTGCTGCTGCGGCGTCGATACCGACCGGTTCGCGCCAGTGCCCGAACCCGCGGGCGTGCCCATCGTCGCCATGGCCTGCCGGCTGGTGCGCGACAAGGGACCGGCGGTCGCGGTCGCCGCCATGCGCCGGCTTCGGGCCGAGGGCGTGCCGATCCGGTTCCTCCTGGCCGGCGGCACCGACAAGGGCAGCGCCGACAGCCATACCGAGGAAGAGGTGCGCGCCTGGGTCGCCGAGGGGCTGGTCGAATGGGTCGGTCATATCTCGGACGTCGCGTCCTTCTGGCAGGCGAGCCATATGGCGGTCTATCCGTCACGCTATGGCGAAGGCGTGCCCAAGACCCTGCTGGAGGCCGCATCCTGCGCCAGGCCGGTGGTGACGACCGACATGCCGGGCTGCCGCGAGGCCCTGGTCGACGGCGTCACCGGCTTTCTGGTTCCGGTCGACGACGATGCCGCGGTCGCCGATCGGCTGAAGCAACTGGCCCAGGACCCGGCGCTGCGCCACCGCATGGGGCAGGCCGCCCGGGCGAAGGCACTCGCCGAATTCGCCGATGCCCGCGTCCAGGCCGGTATGCTGCGGGTCTATCGCGAGGTTATGGTCGGCTGACCGATCGAAGCGCATGATGCGGGTGCTTTGGGGGAGGCATCATGCATCTGACCATTTCCTGGCTCGGCGTTTTTCTGGCCGCGCTGTCGTCTTTTCTGGTCGGCGGCATCTGGTATGGCCCGCTGTTCGGCAAGCGCTGGCAGATCGAGGCGGGCCTGAGCGACGAGGCCATGAAGCGCGGCAAGCTGCCGGTCATTTTAGGGGTTTCGTTCCTGCTCAACATCGTCGCCGCCGCCCTGTTCGCGGTCTTCATCGGCCCGAAGCCGGGCCTGTTGCGCGCAGTCGAGGCCGGGGCGGCGATCGGTCTGGGCCTGGTCGCGACCTCCTTCTGGATCAGCTATCTGTTCGCGCGGCGCAGCCTGCTGCTGGGCCTGATCGACGGCGGCTACATGACCCTGCGCTTCATCGTCTACGGGCTGGTGATCGCGCTGGTCAGTTAGGTATTTGGTTTAGCGAGCGATTCAGACCTGAGGCCGAGCAGGCCGCATGTCATCGCACGCTGGCACAACCCGGCTTGTCGAACAGGGCCGCGAGCCCGCAGGCCGAGCCCAGCATCTTGCCGCCGTCATGGCCGACGTCCGGCACTTCCCACAGGCGCTGGGCCAATCCTGTCGGATGGCGCGCCTGCAGATAGGCAAAGAAGCCGTGACCGCGCGCGAAGCGATAGGGGCCTTCGGCCTCGGCCTCGCAACTCCGGTCGAGTGCCGGATGGTTCGGGTTGGTGTCGGCCGTGCCCAGCAGGTAGATCACGTCGCGCTTGACGAAGCGGCCTTCCAGCGCGGCGACGGTCGAGCCGGCCAGATAGGGCGGCGGCGCGTCGAAGCCGTATTTCCAGCTGTTGAAGGCGGGGCAGGATGCGG
>JAQGIC010000018.1 GCA_028288725.1 Rhodospirillales bacterium | reverse complement strand
ACACTCTAATTCGGCCCATCACGGCCAGCGCAATGTCGACCCGTCCCCTCCCGCCGCCGGGGCGTTGCAACGCCCCGGCGGCGGCTCATTCTGCGTCGAATGAGCCGGGATTGTCATAAGACAAGCGCGATGATATGAGGCCGACCCGGCCTCATATCTGAATCGCACTCTAGATCAAATATTTAGAGCCTGATCCGATCAAACCGAGTTGGTTTGATCGGATCAGGCTCTAGAGCGCGATGACATGAGGTCGGACCGACCTCGTGCCTGAATCGCCCTCTAAATCATATATTTAGAGACTGATTCACCGATCAAACCGAGCCGGTTTGATCGGATCAGGCTCTAGGCGACCGACCCTAGGTCTTGTGGTCATCCTTCTTGTTCGGCGGCGGTGTCGCCGGTCGCGGCTGCGGCTGGGCGTGTGCCGGTTGCGGTGCCGCCTGGGCGCGCGGTGCCGCCTGGGGCTGCGGGCGGGGCGGACTTTGATATTGCGCACGGGGCGCCGGCTGCGGTGCCGATTGCGGCCGCGGCTGAACGCTCGGCCGCGGCGCCGCTGCCGGCATCTGCGCCTGCGGTGCCGGGGACGGACGCGGCGCCGGATATCGCGTCGGGGTATTCGCCGGTGCGGCCGGATGCGGCACCGCCTGAGCGGCTCCGGCGTTCGGCTGGGGCACGGGATATCGTGCCGTGGTGTTCGACGGGGCCGATGGATGCGGTTGGGCCGTAGGGGCCGGCCTTGCCGCCGAATTCACCACCGAATTCGCCACCGGGGGAGGCGTCGGCACCGTGGCATGGGGGGCGGGCGCCGGGTTGGGCCGAGCCGCCGCGTTCAGGGGGTTGACGGGATGCGGCTGCGGCACGCCCGGGCGCTGCGCGCCCGGCTGTGGAACGCCGCTCGCCGGGGCGGCGCCAAGCGGATGAGGCTGCGGCACCGCGCCTGTCCGGGAACCGGCATTCGCGCTGGTGGGTGCCAGGGGATGCGGTTGCGGCACGCCGGTCGGCTGCGTTCCCGGACGAGGCGTGCCGGCAGCGGCCTGGGTCCCCGGCGGATGCGGCTGAGCCACCGCCCCAGGGCCGGCGGGAGGGGGCGCGACCGAGCCTGGCCCCGTGCGCGATCCAACTGCCGCCGCCGTCGGGCCGCCATGGGCCGGAGCGGCAGGCACCGCCGTCGGCACCACCCGCCCCTGGGCGGTCACACGGGTCATCGGCATCTGCACCTTGGGTTGCGGCGGCGCCTGGACCGGATGGGCCGCCGCCGCCGCGCCGACCCGACTGGCGACGGTCGGCTGCGGCAGCGGCGCCGCGGCAGCGTGGCCTGGGGCGGCGCTCGCGACGATCGGATGGGTAAACTTGGCCGCCTGGGCCTGCGGCAGCGCCGCATGACGCACGGGTTGGGCATTCACGAACGCGTCGCGATTGACCACGGTGACGGCCCGTTGGTTGACATAGTTCACGTTGGTGACATTCACGGTCTTGTTGACCGAGATATTGTTGATCGTGGTCTGCGAGACGTTCGTGATGTTGACGTTGCGGATATAGCGATCGCTCACGCGGTAGGGCGGCTCATAGAGCTCGCCCGGGCCGAGCGGCACCCAGCCGATGGCGGCGCCGATGCCGATGCCGACCGAGATGCCGACGCCGAACTCGGGTTCGGGTGAGCCGCCCACGAAGGCGACCAGCGCCGGCGCGTAGACCGGTTGCTCGACGACCGTGCCCGGGACCCAGGCCCAGCGATCGTCGACCTGCGCCCAGCGGCCGTAATGGAACGGCGCGAAGCCCCACGGCTCGTCATCGACCCAGGTCCAGCCCCACGGGGCGACCCAGCGCCAATGACCGTCGCGGTAGGGCGCCCAGTCGGCAGCGACGGCGCTCGGTTCCCAGACCGCGCCATATTGCGGCGAGGTCTGCCAGGTGCCGTATTGGTCGAGATTGTCGGCACCGACCATCTGCGGCGAGACATGCTGATGCGCCACGGGGCGTTCGAAGCGGTGGCTCCTGTCGGCGACCCAATGGTCGAACCCATCGTCCTGGACGGCCTGCTGGGTATATTGCAGCGGATCGCCGGAGGTGACGACCAGCTCGTTGTTGGTCTCGACCGGCACCGCGCCGCTCGGCTCGAGCAACTGGGCCGTGCCGTAGAGCGCGCCGATCTGGGTCGGCGCCTGATCGTCGCCGGCGATGATCCGGTACGTGCCGTCGGTGTTCAAGGCGACCGTGCCGCGCGGGACGGTCACTTCGTAATTCTCACTCTGCTGGCGCCCGTGCAGATGCACGTCCGCCCGACCTTGGGGCACGTTGATGTCGAGGTTTTGATCATCGACGGACACGATATCGACCTCGGTACCGCCATCGAGATCGACGCGCGCGGCGCCGATCTGAATCTCCGCCTTGGCGCCCGGTTCGGTCCAGAGCGAGGTTCCGGCGGCCATGGGATAATTCATGGTGGCCGGCGCCCACGGGTCGCTCGCGCTCGGATGCATCGATACCGTGCCCTCGACCAGCGAGATATAGCCGACCCGGGACGGCGGATCCTGGGACGGTGCATCCTGGGCAAGCGCCCGAAGCGGCGGGCCAAAGCCAAACACGGCCAAAGCAGCGATGGCAACGGCGAGCCTTCCGTTGCGGCTGACACGCGATCGTCCGATCATTTCCGTTCTCCCGACGCGGGCAACGCCTCGAACGCCCGCTCTCTGGAAAACGACCCGGCATCGCGAATATTCCTGCCGCCGACGGCGCGCCCGAACCGATCAATCCTGGCAGAAAGACATTCGAACAAAGAGTTATGAGGGACGGCTGGCAGGCTGACCTAAAATTTTCCTAAATTTGCCCCAGGGAAGCGGGCTCGTGCGACCAGTTCATCCGGGCGCCCGCTCGGCGACGCTGAGTCCCGTCACCTTGTGCTTCTCGATCAGGCGGGCGACCAAACCCGACGCCTTTGCTTCCTCGACGAATTCGTCGAGGAAAGCCGCCGCCGCGCCATTGGCCCTTGCCGTGCCGATCGCCTGCCGGACGGCGGTAAACTGGCCGTCGAGGATGCGCGAGCCCGGCAGGGATGCCGCCTGCGGCAGCAGTGCCGGGCGCAGCCCCGCCAGGGCCTCCAGCCCGTCCTCGACGAAGCGCTGAAATGCATTGTCCAGACCATCGATCCGAACCAGCGTCGCGTGGCGGATGTTGCGCGTGAGCCAGAGATCATAGGCGGCACGGCCGGCGACGGCGATGCGGACGTCCGGCCGGTCGACCTCGGCGAGGGCAGCGAGCGACGAGCCCGGCGGCACCAGATAGGTCGCTTCGATTTCGCAATAGGGCAGTGTGAAGGCGATTTTCTCCGCCCGTTGCGGCTCCGCGGCGATCAGCCCGATATCCCAGACGCCGACTGCATCGGCCGTCTCGCCGGCACCGGCAAATGGCAGATATGTGATCGCCACGCCCAACCGCTCCGCAATGGCCAGCGCCATGTCGGGCGAGACTCCGCTCGGCTCGCCGGCCGAGGTGCGGCCGGTGACCAACAGCGGATTGCTGAGATTGATGCCCGCCCGCAATGTTCCGGTCGGGGCGAGTTGGGCGATGATGTCCGATGACATGGATTGCTCTTCAATGGTTGATGCGGCGCTCAAGGCCGCGATAAGTCGGACGAAGTGTGCCTCAACTCGCGCATGTCGACGATCGCCGCCGAGCGGTGATTCTTCCCTTCTCTTGGATCAGACTTTTAGCCGTCGATCAACGTGGTCGCATCCTGACCGAAATAAGCTTGCTCCAGCCGATGCGTCAGGCCTTGCTCGTGCGCATCGGCCGTCAAGACAACCCGTCCTTGTGCCAGCGCGTAGACGCGATCCGCCACGGCCAGCGCCTTCTCGACCAACTGCTCGACCAGCAGCACCGCGGTGCCGCTGGTCCGCAACTGCGCCAGGACGGCCAGCACGCGGTCAACCAGCACCGGCGACAGGCCGGCCGACGGCTCATCGAGCATCAGCAGGCGCGGGCGCCGGACCAGTCCCTGCGCCACCGCCAGCATTTGCTGCTGCCCACCGCTAAGCGATCCGCCGAGCTCGTGCCGCTTGGCCGCGATCTCGGGGAAAGACGTCAGCGCTTCGTCCACCCGCGCCAGCCGCTCACGCCGAGGCAGGTCGAAGCCCGCCAGCAGCAAGTTGTCGTTCACGCTGCTGTGGTTGAACACCCGATGGCCTTCGATCACATGCACCAGGCCGGCGCGCGCTGCCTCGCGTGGGCTCATCCCGCACAGCGACACATCGTCGAACCGTGCTGTACCGACCGTCCAGGGCAGCAGGCCGGACACGGCACGCAGCAGCGTGGTCTTGCCAGCGCCATTCGGCCCGAGGAGGGCCACCAGCTCGCCAGCCGCGATATGCAGTGTCACGCCATGCAGCACCTCTACCTTGCCGTACCCGGCATGCAGCCCATCGACGGTCAGCAATTTTTCAGGCGCCGAGATAGGCACTGACCACCTCCTTGTGCATGCGGATCTCGGCGGGCGTTCCGCGCGCGAGCACCTTGCCCAGGTTCAGCACGGTGATCTGGTCACAGATCTCGAAGATCAGATCGGCATGATGTTCCACCAGCAGTACGCCCACCCCATGCTCGCTGATAGCCTTGATCAGCGCGCCCAACCGTTTGATCTCCTCGGCGGAAAGGCCGGCCGCGGGCTCGTCCAGCAGCAGCAGCGAGGGATGCAACATCAGCCCGCGCGCGATCTCGAGGAAGCGCAGCTCACTATGCTGGAGACGATCCGCCCGCACGTTTTCGAGCGCGTGAAGACCGACGGCTTGCAAAGCAAGCCGCGCCCTCATCCGGATCGCGCGCTCGTCGCGCAGAGATCGCGGCAAGGACAGCATGGCTTCGAGGAAGCCGGCCCGGCCGGTGATGGTGCCGCCGACCATCACGTTCTGCAGCACAGACGCCGCGCCGATGATCCGCGGCGTCTGGAAGGTCCGGCACACGCCGCGCCCGGCGCGGAGCACCGGCAAGCCCGTCGGCAAGTTCGTCCCATCCAAGGTCATCTGGCCCTGCTGCGGACGGAAATAGCCCGATATCACGTTGAGCGTCGTCGTCTTGCCGCTGCCATTTGGGCCGATCAGCCCATGCACCTGGCCGGGCTGCACCGACAGATCGAGGCCGTCGATCGCCGTCACGCCGCCGAAGCTCAAAACGACGCCTTCCATTTCCAGGCCTGTGGCCGGCCGAGCCGCAGCCAGCAATTGGCCCAGCGCAGCGGGCTGCGGCAGGATGACCCGATTGTCCGACAAGACGCGCCGGTTGTCGAAATCCAACAACGTTGCGATGCCGCCCGGCATCAGCAGGACGATGATCAGCAGCAGCGCTGCATAGACGAAGGTGGACCATGCCGCCAGCGGCGCCGCCATCTCCGGCAGCAGCGTCAGCAACAGCGTACCGAGAAGAGGTCCGAGGATCGAGCCGCGGCCGCCGATCAGTACGGCGATGAAGAACAGCAACGACAGATCGAAAGTGAAAGCGTCCGGCGTGATGTAGGTCTGCAGGCTGGCGAACAAACCGCCGGCGACGCCGGCCGCGGCACCCGCGAACAGGAATACGCCGATCAGCAAATGCGGCTTGGCGATGCCGTTGGCTTCCGCTGCGACGTCGGCATCCCGTGTCGCGACCAGCGCCCGCCCAAAGCGGCTGTACGCCAGATTCGCCGTCATCCAGGTACAGAGCGCTGCCAGGCCGAGGCACAGGCCGTAGAGCCCCCAGGTCGTATCGAACGGCGCCGGCAGGCTTGGGCCGGACAGGCCGATACCGCCGCCGGTCACGCTCTGCCATCCCAGCGCCACCTGGGTGACGATGGTGGCGAAGCCCAGCGTGGTCATGGCGAAATAGAACGTGCGCAACCGCAACGCCGGCAGGCCCACGACGACGCCCATCGCCGCGCTGACCACGCCGGCGGCCCCCAGCGCGGCGAAAGGCGGTAGCGCTGGAAGGACATTGCCGGCCGCGAGGACACTCGCGGTATAGGCGCCGACGGCAAACAGCGCCACATAGCCGATCGCGAGCTGCCCAGCAAAGCCGACGATCAGATTGAGACCCGAAACCAGGATCCAGTAGATCGATGCCCGGGTGGCGATCAGTGCCCAATAGTCGTTCCCGATCAGCGGGAGCAGCATCGAGAGGGCGAGTATCGCAAGGAACGGCAATCCCTTCGAAAAATCGCCCAAACTCGCGCGTGGCGCGTCGTGGGACGGTGCCGATTGGACGCGTTCGTCCATGGCCATCACACCCTCCGCGAGGCCGGCGCGCCGAACAGGCCTTGCGGCGCGACCAGCAGCACGACGATGAACAGGACGAACACGGCCACCGACGCGAAGATGCCGCCGACCGTGAAATTCGCGGCCTGCTGGAACAGCCCCAGCGCCAGGCCGCCGATGATGGCGCCCCGGTTGTTGCCAAGCCCACCCAGTGCCACCGGGATGAAGCCATAGAAGTTCAACAATTGGCCATTGGCAAAGAACGCCAGCAGCAGCTGTCCGCCGGAGAAGCCGGCCAGCGCGCCGATCGCCCCCGCCATCGCATAGCTCGCCACGCGCAGCGTCCGCTCGGGCAGGCCGAGCGCACGGGCGGCGAAATTATCTTCCGCCACCGCCAGGAAGGCGCGCCCGATGAGCGTACGGCGATAGAGAAATTCCAAGGCCGAGATCGTCACCGCGCAGGTCGCTACCGGCAGCCAGTATTTCTCGTCCCAGGCGTCACGGCCGAGCTCGAACAGGCGCGGAAACGGTTGCGGCTCGGTGCTCCATTCGATCGCCGTCACCTGCTGGATCAGCAGTGCCACGGCCAGGGTCGTCAGGACATAGAGGTGCTGGTCGAGGCTTTTCAGCACAGGCCGTACCGCCACGAACTCGGTAACGATACCAACACCCGCGCAGAGCAGCAGGGTCAGCGGCAGCCCGAGCACCAGCGGCAGGCCCAGCCGCAACATCAGCAGCGAGCCGAACACGCCGCCGAGCATGCCCAGCTGCCCGGCCGTGAAGCTCATCACCCGGGAGGTGGCAAACATCGTGTTGTAGGTGATGCCGATGAGCGCGTAGATCGCGCCCATCGCCAGGCCGGAAGCGATGATGGAGGCGAACATGCTTTCGACCTGTCAGGTATAGCCGGGAGCGAGGGCGAAAGAGCCTGACTTTGCCGAATTAGCCGCCGACATCACCACGTCTTCCGTGGGATAGCCGTTGTGCTCGGTCTTGCTGAAGGTGTAGGCGCCAAAGTAGCCGGGGTATTTCGCGAGTTCGTTCCAATGGCCGATGATCGCCTCGCTCGACGACGATCCCGTGGTGCTGACCGCCTGCGCCACCAGGTTGATCGCATCCACGCCCGCCGCCACCCACCAGAGAAGTGAGTCCGACAGGTTCACCTTTCCCTGCAGCTTATTCACCAGCTCCTGGCTATGGGCCGGCAAGGCGCCCGCGGCGTCATAGCTGCAGCTGCGGTACCCGACCGCGTAGACCTTTTCCCAGTTGGACGGCTTGGCCAGCAGTCCGCCGATATCGCCCGATGCCATCGACGGATGTCCGACAAACGGCACATCCCATCCCATGGTGGCGCGGGTATTCAGCAGCCGCGCCACCATGCCCGTGGACACGCTCCACACCACGATCACCTGCGCCCCGGCGTCGCGCGCGCGCAGCATGTCGGCGGTCATGTCCGGCTGCGTCGCATCGATATTCGCCTGGGTCGCGATTTCGACGCCCGCCTTCTTGAACGCGGCCACGGAGGCGTTTGCCGCCGTCACGCCGTAGCCCGTGGTGTCGCCGATCACGGTGACCTTCTTCGCCTTCAGGATGTTCAGGCAGTAGTTGCGCACCGCGTCATCCCACTGCGTATTGGACGGCGCGATCCGGAACGCATTCGGGTATTTCGCCGGGTCGATCAGGCTGTCCACCACACAGGGATGGATGCTCGGCATTTTGTTGCGCGTCATGATCGCCGTCACCGCCAGCGACTCGCCCGAATTCGTCGGCCCCCAGATCGCGTCGACCTTCAGCTGGCTGATCAGCTCCTGCGTCGCGTTCACGGCCTTGGTGGGGTCGCCCTGCGTATCGCGCGTGACAATTTCGATCTGGCGCCCTTTCACACCGCCGGCGGCATTGATCTCGTTCGCCGCGAAGACCACGCCGCGGTTGAACCCGATCGCCGGCGCCGCGCTGGCGCCGGTCAGCGACGCAAGCCAGCCGATACGGATCGGCGCAGTCTGGGCGATGGCCGGGCTGACCAGTCGGAATAGAGAAGTGCCGAGCGCCGAACTGGCGATCGCGCCTAACGCGACCGAACGACGTGTGAGTTTCATGCGATCCTCCCTTTTAGGTTTTTTCTTTCAGCAGATCCGGTCTTTGCGCGGCTTCTGCAGCGTCCTTGTATTCCGGCTCGCCCGATATTCCATCAATCAGCCGCAGGCCGTCAGATGATCGATATAGTCCTGGTTGAACGTGAAGCCCCAGCCCGGTCGTTCCGGCACCAGCACCTGGCCATCCGAGAACTCTAGCGTCTCGCTATACAGCGGGGAGAACCATGGCATGTATTCGAGATAGTTTGAATTGGCGAGGCCACCCAGTACTTGGATACTGGTTTCCGGGAACAGGTGGCTCGACACCGCGATATCGTGGCTTTCGGCCATATGTCCCACCCGCATGAATTCGCTGACCCCGCCCACACGTTGCAGGTCCGGCATCAGAATGTCGGCGGAGCGCAGCTCGATCATCTGCCGGAAGCCGTAGCGCGTGTATTCGGTCTCGCCGCTGGCGATCGGCGTATCCAGCGCCGAGGCGACGCGGGCCAGCCCGTCGAGATTCCAAGCGGGCAGGGGTTCCTCGAACCAGGTCAGGTCGAATTCTTCCAACATGCGGCCCAGCCGGATCGCCTGCGCTTCGTTCAGTCCCTGATTGGCGTCCGCCATCAGACGGATGTCAGGCCCGATCGCTTCCCGCACGGCCCGTACACGGTCTATGTCGACGCGGGGATCGGGGAGACCCACCCGCATCTTCATCGCCGTGAAGCCCTTTGCCGTGAAATCGCGCGCTTCGGCCTGCAGGGCATCGACGCTGCGCGACAGCCAAAGCCCCCCGCTGTGATAGGCCGGCACCCGATCCTTGGCGCCCCCGAGCAGCCGATAGATCGGCAGGCCGGCGGTTTTGCCGAGCGCATCCCACAAGGCACCGTCGATGGCCGAAATTCCCATCACCGGGACGCCCTTGTGGCCGAGGAAATTATTGTCTTTCCACGCCCGCGCCCAAAATCCGGCGATATGGCCGGCATCCTGCCCGATCACCAGCTCTGCGAGCTCGTCGACCATCTGGCGCAGGACCCGCGTGCGTCGGTTGTTCAGCGTGAAGATCAGGTTCTCGCCGGTCACGCCGCCATCCGTGCGCACGGACACCAGGACGCAGCCGAAACTGCTGATGGTGCCCAAGGCACTGCCGATCGGCTCGTCCAACGGCACCGGAACCGACCGGGTCTCGACTGCTGTCACCTTCATGCGCTTGGCTCCGCAACATGGCGCGTCGGCGTGCCCACCGTGTAACGCGCGAGAACCTCCGGATCGGGATCGCAGCCCAGCCCGGGACCGTTCGGCACCGCTACCCGGCCATTCCGCACCCGCACCCAAGGATCGAACGGATTGGCCTCCATGTCGACCCAGAGGACCTCGATCAGCGGCAGCTCGATCAGGGCAGAGGCGATGTGCAGCGTGGCGATGAAGCCGGGTCCGAAATACGGGCTGTGCGGTGCCACGACCACGCCGTGCGCCTGGCACAGATGGATGACACGCACCATTTCCGACACGCCGCCCAGCTTGGTGACGCTCGGTTGCGCTATGTCGATGGCGCCGGCCTCGATCAACGTCTTGAAGCCGAACAACCCGGCCACGTTCTCGCCCGCCGACAGCGGTATGCCGTGCCGGCGCAGAGCGGCGAGCGCCCGCACATCCTCGGGGGGCCAGATCGGCTCCTCCAGCCAGGCCAATCCCCGATCCGCGAGCGACGCCGTCATCGTCTGCGCGGCCGGCGGCAGCCAGGCGCAGTTCACATCCAACATGATCCGGGCTTGCGCCGCACCTGGCGCGTCTTGCGCCGCGACCACCGCTTCACGCGTCGTCTGGTGCAATTTGACGGCGCGGTAACCGGCGGCACAGGCGGCTCCCGTATTCTCCTTCACCAGTGCGTCGTCACGATAGTTCAGCAGGCTGGCATAGGCTTCCATCGGCACCGGCTTGCCGCCGCCCAGTAGCCGCCACAGGGGCTGCCCGCTCCGTTTGCCGGCAAGATCCCATAGTGCGATGTCGATACCCGCAAAGCCGTAGACGAACGGGCCGTTGCGCCCGAGAAGATGAACGGCGTGGGGGAGTTTCCGACCAAGCCCGATAAAATCCTCGGCGTCTTCTCCGAGCAGCAATGGTGCCAGGATGGTGTCGAGCGCGGCTTTGGTTGCCGGAATGGCCGCGTGGCCGAACGCCTCGCCCCAGCCGACCAGCCCATCCTCGGTCTCCACCTTGACCAGCAAGATTTCCATCCGATCCCACAGCTGTCCGGCGAAGAGCTGATGCGGCCCGCCCATCGTGAAGGGCAGCGAAACGACCGAAGTTTCAATGGCGGTGATTCGCATGGTCGCTCCCGATTTTTCACCGTGTCGGGCTCATGATAGCGGGCGTCGGAGTTAAGCCTAGTCCCTATAAAATTAATTCTATATAAGTTGGACTTATGTCATTGACCCTGCGACAACTCGAGGTCGTCCGCGCCGTCTGTCGACACGGTTCCGTTACCGCCGCCGCTTCGGCGCTGAACGTCTCGCAGCCCGCGATCAGCATGATGCTGCGCGAATGCACGCGTATCGCCGGCTTCCCATTGTTCCTACGCCGGCAGGGCCGCCTGCAGCCCACCGCCGAGATGCGCGGGCTGCTGGCCGAATTGGATCGGGTGTTCGAGGGCGTGGAGCGCGTCGGGCGTCTGGTTCAGGACATGCGCGACACAGGCATCGGCAGCGTCCAGATCGCAGCGACTCCGACATTGGCCGATCATCTCGTGCCGCCGGCGGTTGCCGCATTCCAGCTCGCCCGACCGCGGATCCAGGTCGCCATCCGAACCATGGACAATCTGAGCGTGGTCGAAACCGTGATGCAGGAGCGAGTGGATTTCGGCCTTGTGCTGACCCCGCTCGGTCATCCCGACGCGCGACTTGTCACCCTCTGCACGGGGGCGCTGGTTTGCGTCGTACCGGCAGCGCACCCGCTAGCGGGGCGTGAGACTGTACACGTGCGCGACCTTGCGCCCTTTCCGCTGATCTCCTTCAGTCGCAGCCTGCCGCTGGGGGATCTGGTGGAAGGCGCGTTCCGCGAAGCCGGCGTGCCGCGCCGTATCGGGATCGAGGTCAATCAATCGTCACTCGCCTGCGCTCTGGTCCGTGCTGGCGCAGGGGTTGCGGTGGTCGATCCCTTCATGCTGATGGACACGGAGAGGCGCGACGTCGTTGCGTTGAAGCTGCTGCCGGCCACCGCGGTAAGCGCGCAGGCTTTGATCCCCCGCACCGCCACGCTGGCCCGCCCGGCAGCGCTGCTCCTGGCCACCATCCGTCGCACCGCTCTCGTCGCCGAGCGCGCCATCGCTTTCTGAAGCGCCCGTCAGTTTATGGCGCGCGTTTGCCGCATTGCTCAATGCTCGCGCCTGCCGATCGCCACGCGGCTGGAGCGGCAACCGAAATTGGGTTGATCAGGCCCCCGGCGTCATGACGGCGGCCGGCCGCGCCGGCGCGCGAGGGCCGGCTTGAGCGCCGCGGCCTCGGCCGCGGTAGGCGCCGGGCGGCTTTGCGCGAAATTGGCGATGGTTATCGCATGGCCACGGCGAAGATGATCATGCAGCAACTGTACGGCCAGGTCCGCCGACCGTGCGAGAACGGCTTCGGCGATAGCAAGATGTTCATCGACGGTTTCCCGAATGCGATCGTCCTCGCGGCGTTGCACGAGGCGCAGGGAAATACCGATACGCAGCCGCAACCCCCCGTACAGGCTGTTGAGGATCTCGTTGCCGGCGCCCTGGACAATCGTGCCATGAACTCGATCGCCGATCGCCTCAGCCTCGCGGATCCGCTCGCCGGCGAAGGGCCGCTTAGTCAGCGAATGCAGGGTCGCGATGATCTGCGGCAGGTCGCCGACAAACCCCTTCTCGGCGGCGAGCCGCACGGCCATCCCCTCGATGGCGAGGCGCACTTCCAGCAGCTCCATGACTTCAGGAGCGTCCAGCCGGCGAAGAAAGGTTCCTCGGCCAGGCTCGACAGACACGATGCCCTCGCGCGCGAGATCGCGCAGCGCCTCGCGCACCGGCATCCGTCCGATCCCGATCGCCTCGGCGATGGCCCGCTCGGAAAGCGGCGCGTCGAACGGCACCGCCCCATCCACCAGCAGCGAACAGATTCGCTCCATCGCGACGGTGCGGGCGAAGCGGTGCGGCGATTGGCTATGCTCTAGTCCGAGCGTCATCGCTGCGGGGTCCACCCGAGACGCCGGCGGGGTTGGCTTAATGCTCAAGGATCTTCGATAGGAAGGCACGAGCCCGCTCGCTCTCCGGCGCTGTGAAAAACGCCTCCGGGGGGCGGACCTCCACGATTTCGCCGGCATCCATGAAAATGATGCGGTCGGCCACGCGTCGCGCGAAACCCATCTCATGGGTGACAACGATCATGGTCATACCGTCGCGTGCCAGATCGGACATGACGTCCAGGACCTCCTTGATCATCTCCGGATCCAACGCGGATGTCGGCTCGTCAAATAGCATGACTACCGGATCCATGGCGAGCGAGCGCGCGATCGCCACGCGTTGCTGCTGCCCGCCGGAGAGCTGCGCGGGAAACTTCAACGCATGGTCGGTCAGCCCGACACGGCCCAGCAGCGTGCGCGCACGGGCCTCGGCCTCCTCGCGCTTGCGCTTGAGCACGACCATGGGGGCCAGGCAGATATTATCCAAGACATTCAGGTGCGGATAGAGCTCGAAGTTCTGGAACACCATGCCGACGCGGGTGCGAAGGACGCGAAGATCCGCCTTGACGCCGACGTTGAGGCCGTCAACGACGATCTCGCCCTCGTCACACGGCTCCAGGCCGTTCACGCCCTTGATCAGCGTGCTCTTGCCGGAGCCGGACGGCCCACAAACGACGACCACCTCACCGCGCGCAACCGACACGGAACAAGACTTGAGTACCTGGAAGCTGCCGTACCACTTGCTGACGTCACGAATTTCGATCATCGCCGGAAGCCACCATCCAGTCGGTTGATAAGGCGCGAGCCTGCGAAGCAGATCGCGAAATACGCCGCTCCCGCGAACAGGTAGAGTTCGACCATCCGCAGTTCCTGACTGGCCACCGTACTCACGGATGTCATGAAATCGCGCAGGGTCACGACATATACGAGGGACGTGTCCTGAAACAGGATGATGCTCTGGGTCAGCAGGATGGGCCTCATCTTGCGGAACGCCTGCGGCATCACGATGTGCCGCATCGCCTGGAGCCACGTCATGCCGCTCGCGACGCCTGCGCTGATCTGGCCTTTGGGGGTGCTTTGCACGCCGGCGCGAATGATCTCGCAGTAATAGGCTGTCTCGAACATCGTGAATGCAACCACCGCCGACAGGAACGGCCCCGTCGCGTGCCCGAGCAGCAGCGGCACGAGAAAATAGATCCAGAAGATCACCAGGATCAGCGGTACCGAGCGGAAGAAATTGACGTAGCCGAGCGCGATCCATGCCACCGGCCTGATCGACGACATGCGCAGCAGGGCCATGATCAGGCCAAAGAAGATGCCGCCGGCTATGGCGATCGCGGCCAACAGGAAGCTGAGCTGCAGCCCCTCCCACAAATAGGGCAGGTTGCGCAGGATGACGTTGACGTCGAGGTGGCCCATGGTCCGCCGCTCAGGTGTTGCTGCGGGCGATCCAGCCCGGAATGCGGGTGCGCGCCTCGATCCGGCGCGTCAGAAACAGAAGCAGGAGCGCTAGCAAGAGATAGAGGGCGGTCGCCGCCGCGAAGGCCTCGTAGCCCTGGAAGGTATAGCTTTCGATTTGGCGGCTCGAAGCGGTGATCTCCATGACGCCGATCGTCAGCGCAATGGACGTGTTCTTGAAGATGCCGAGAAATTCCGACGTCAACGGCGGGACGATGATGCGAAACCCGAGCGGCACAAGCACATAGCGATAGGTCTGCGCGAGGCTCAGACCCGAGGCCCGCGCGGCCGCAGCCAGGCCGGGTGGCACGCTGGTGATGCCCGAGCGGACCTGCTCGGCGACGCGCGAAGCGGTATAGAGGCCGAGACATACCATCGCCGAAAAGAACTCGGGATGCGGCAGGTCCCGCTTGAGCCAGTGCCCCGCCTCCCGCGGCAGCAACTCCGGCAGCACGAAGAACCATAGGAACATCTGCACGAGCACCGGGATGTTGCGAAAGAGCTCGACATAGCCCGTGGCCAGCCAACGCAGCGGAGCGCTCGGCAATGTGCGCGCAAGCCCGATCACGGTGCCGAGCACGAGAGCGATCGCCCAGGACGAGAGGGCAAGCATCACGGTCACCGCCAGCCCGTCCAGCAACCACCCGACATAGGGTTCGCTGACGATGACCGCCCAGTTCCAGTTATAGGCAGACATCAGCGCCGGCCTCGCAGGTCCATCTCGCACCCGTCCTGCCCGGGACCCGGGACGCGACGAACACCTGCCGGATGTGCGTCGGGCTGCATCATTCCGGCAGCGCGTTCAGCTTGTAGGTCCAGTCGACGGCCGGGGTCATCGGAATGCCGAACGGCTCGAAATCCCGCTTGAACATCTGATAGATCTCGCCCGAGCGATAGATCGTCGCCAGCGCGCGGTTGGCAACGAGCTTGAAGGCGCTGTCGTCCCGACGGATCATCAATCCATAGGGATCGAACGACAGCAGCGGGCCGACGAGATCGAAGCGCTCCCGCTGCGTCGACTTGGCGAGGAGCGCATATTCTCCGACTTCATCATGCACGTACGCGTCGATACGACCGGTTTCGAGCGCCAGCATGCCCTCGGCATGGTCACGCACATAGACGAGCTTCAGGTTGAGCTTCCGGCTTTTAATCAATTGGTTGATCGTGATCTCGTTTGACGTGCCCTGCGCGACGCCAACGGCCTTGCCGTTCAGATCTTCGACGTCCTTGATCCCGGACTCCTTGCTGGCGAGCAGACGCCCCCCGGTCACGTAGAAGCTGTAGGTGAAGTCGACCTGCTCCTGGCGCCCCAACGAGATCGTCGACGAGCCGCACTCGATGTCGATCGTGCCGTTGGTCAGCAATGGAATGCGCGTTTGCGAGTTGACCGGCAGATAGCGGATCTCAATGTCGGGCATATTGAGCTGCTGCTTCACCGCTTCGCCGATCCGGGTGCAGAGTTCGACCGCAAAACCGGTCGGCTTCTTCTGGTCGTCATAGTAGGCGAACGGAAACGAGGCCTCGCGGTATCCGATCGTGAAGCTCTTCGTGTCGTGCACCTTCTTCAGCGTGCCATAGAGCTCTTCGGAGGAAGCAGGTGCGGCCATCACGCAAAGCGCAACAGCGGCGAAGGCGAGACGGAAAAGGATCATGCGAGGTGTCCCTGTCTGATGGGTTGATTTCAAGCAGCTATGGCAAGTCACGCGCCCGTCCGGGACACGACTTCGCGCGCGAGCCCGAGGACTCGGTTCACATCTTCATCGGAATTGAACAGATGGAAGGCGAAGCGGAGCATGCCGCGCCGAATGGTATGCACCACGTTGTGAGCATTCAGATGCTCCGACAGACTTGCAAGCAGCGGATCGGTGGCGGTCCCGTGCCCGCCCGCGCCTAGACGACCGACGGTGACGATATGCGAGGCTTCCGAACCGAAGGCACGGCTCGGCACGTCGAGGCCCAGGTCGACCATTCCCGTGCGCAGCCGGCCGGCGAGCGCAAGGACATGCGCCTCGATCGCCGGCACCCCGATATCGCCTAGCAGAGCGAGCGAGGCGTCGACTGCATAGCAGGAGGCATAGTCGACGGCCCCGACCTCGAAACGGCGCGCGTCGCCGCGCATCGTCACGTCCAGGCTCCCCATTTCGGAATATCTCTCGGGCGGCAATTCGACCGCCGGGCGGGACAAGTAGGTCGGCGTCAGGCGTTCGGCCCACTCGCGGCGGCAATATAGAAAGCCGCAGCCATACATCCCGAGCAGGCCCTTGGCCGTCGAGGTCACCAGCGCATCGATCTGATCGCTTGACACGTCGATGGAGAGAATCCCGGCGGACTGCACCGCGTCGACGAGGAACAGGACGTCACGGCTGCGGCAGGCGCGACCGATGGCGCCGAGGTCGGTGCGCAAACCGGGCGCGAAGGTAACCGAGGAGCAGGTGACGACGCGCGTGCGCCCGTCGATGGCGGCGATGATCGCATCGGGCTCGATCGCGCCCTCGACCGGCTCTACGACGCGCATCTCGACCCCGAGCCGGCGCAAATGCACCCACGGCAGCACGTTATTGGGATGTTCGAGGCTCGCGCACAGCACCACGTTGTCGCCCGCCCGCCAGGGGATGGCAGTGGCGATCGCGTTGATCCCCTCGGAGACATTCTTGACGATGGCGATATCCGTGGCACTCGCGCCGACCAGCCGGGCGAATTTGTCGCGCGCACCGTCAACGCGATATTCGCGAACCGCACGCGTCTCACGCCAGTACATGACATGGTCGAGAAACTCGTCGACAGCATGGCGCACACGGTTGCTGAGCACGGTGCTGTCGCAGATGCTGAGATAGGTGCAGCGTTCGACGACCGGGAACTCGCTCGCGCCGCAAAGCCTCTCGCGGTGCGCGGGCGCGCCCTCTGGACTTCCCTGCCGCGATACCGTTCCGGCCGTGGTGATTGGACCCGTCATTCCCGCCCCTCTATCTCGGACCGGGCACTGTGCTGCCCGGTAACGATACTGCGCTCACGGCCGATGCGGCCTTGTTGGCACGCTGCCCATCGGGCCGTGCCCAAAAGCCAACGCAAATTTGCATTCTGCCGAAATGCTTGCACGGGCTAGCGCAGGAGTCAAGATACCGGTATACCAAATTATGGCTGCGGATGGGTTTGTTGATGGGTTACTTTCCGCCAGTCATGCGAAACTGCAGTGGACGCGACATGCTGACCGACCCCGCCTATATCGATCCCCACTCCGGCCGTACCTGGCCTCTGTCGGTTCCACGCTGGCATGGCGACGGCGCAGATGGTGCGCGCGTGCCGTTAATGCTGACGCCCCTGCCTGGAATTGGACGCGAGGCCATCGTGGTCTCCGAGCGCAGCTTGTGGCGCTATCGATCGGCGCTGCCCTTCCTGCCGGACGCGCCCATTACGCTTGGTGAGGGATGCACACCCCTGATCGGGGGCCGCTACCAGGGGGTCCCGGTGCACTTCAAGTGCGAATGGATGAACCCGAGCGGCTCGTTCAAAGATCGCGGTGCCTCGGTGATGCTGTCGCTGTTGCGCTCCCAAGGGATCGACGCTGTGTTGGAGGATTCTTCCGGCAACGGCGGCGCGGCCGTGGCGACCTACGCCGCCGCAGGGGGACTGCGGGCGCGGATCATGGTGCCGGCTTCCACCAGTCCAGCCAAGACGGTGCAGGCGCGCGCTGCGGGAGCGGAGATCACGCTCGTGCCTGGCACGCGCCAGGACTGTGCCGACGCGGCGCTGGGCGAAGCCGACAACATCTTCTATGCCAGCCACAATTGGCACCCCTTCTTTCTCCAAGGGACCAAGACGCTGGCCTACGAGCTGTGGGAAGACCTCGGCTTCCGCGCACCGGACAATGTTATCGTGCCGTGCGGCGCTGGATCGAACGTGTTGGGCTGCGGGATCGGCTTCGCGGAACTATTGCGCGCCGGGCAGATCGAGAAGCTGCCGCGCATCTTCGCGGCGCAGCCGACAAATTGCGCACCGATAGCGCGCGCCTTCCTGAACGAGCCTGACGAACCCGCGCGTCCCACCATTGCCGAAGGCACCGCGATCGCTCAACCGATGCGTCTGCGCGAGGTGCTCGGCGTGCTGAGGGAGAGTGCCGGAGGGGCCGTGATGCTTAGCGAGGCGGAGATTGCCGAAGCCGCACTTGCTCTGGCGCGGAACGGCATCTATGTGGAACCGACTTGCGCGCAAGCGGCTTCTGCCTTCGGAAAGCTGATTAGGGCCGGTCGCATCGATCCAGGGGAGACCACAGTCGTGGTGCTGACCGGCACCGGTCTGAAGGACACGCGGCGCTACGCCGAGTTGCTGGGAATAGCAATCTAAGCCGACCCCGGTCGCGTTTCCCCGCCGCCGACGGGCTTCGGTCCGCAGGAGCCGCAGCCAATCACGGCGATTTTTCCCGAAGTGCTGGTGGCGCTGCATTCTCCGTTAGATAGCAGCGTGCGGCACGCGTGCGGTCGACCGACAAGAGTGCGGGCGGCATGGTCAGGCAGCGCTCCATCACATGAACGCAACGGCTGGCAAAGCTGCAGCCCGCTGGTAGATCGATCGGGCTCGGCAACTCGCCGTGGACGGCTTCCTGCCGCCCTCGTCGGCCGGGATCGAGGGTCGGCGCGGCCGCGATGAGGGCCTGGGTATAGGGGTGACGGGGATCGGCGAAGACCTGCTCGGCGCCACCGGTTTCGACGATCTCCCCCAGATACATGACCCCGACCCGATGCGAGATATGCCGGACGATGCGCAGATCGTGCGAGATGAACAGAATAGCGAGGTCCAGCCGCGCCTGCAGTTCCAGCAACAGATTGATGATCTGCGCCTGGATCGACAGGTCGAGGGCCGAGACGATCTCGTCCGCGATGAGGCAGTCGGGTTCGACCGCCAGTGCCCGCGCGATGCCGATGCGCTGGCGCTGTCCACCGGAGAAATCACGTGGATAGCGCTCGGCCGCCTCTTGTGGCAACTGAACCAGATCGAGCAGTTCGGCGATCCGCCCGTCGACCGCCGCCGGCGGGCGCAAGCGATGCACGCCGATCGCCTCGGCCAGCGCGGCCCGCACCGTCATGCGCGGATTGAGCGAGCTGTAGGGGTCCTGGAACACCATCTGGACGCGACGGTTGAATTGGGAACGCTCGCGGCCCGACAGCCGGCGCGCATCGGTTCCATCGAACCGGATGCTGCCCCCGTCGGGTTCGATCAGGCGGACGACCGACCGTGCGAGCGTGGATTTGCCGCTGCCGGATTCGCCGACAATGCCCAGCGTCTCGCCGCGATCGAGCGTGAAGCTGACGCCGCGCAGCGCCTTCAGCTGCGCTATCCGGCCGTCGGCGCCGCGCGTGACGAAGCCTTTGGTCAGATCCGCAACCTCGAGCAATCGCTTGGTCATGCCGGCTCCAGCGCAGCAGGCAACGCCTCGGCGCGCCGACATAAGGTCATGTGATCAAGCCCAACGTGCCGGGTTTCCGGACGGCCATGCCGGCATTCGTCGCCGACGAAGGCGCAGCGGGCGGCGAAGGCGCAGCCATTCAAGCTGTCGCCGGGGCGCGGCGGGGCGCCGGGAATGAAGGGCAGGGGCGTGCGGGGTGACCGTCCCACCGGCATCGATTGCAGCAGACCAAGCGTATAGGCGTGCCGAGGCGATCGGAACAGCGTCGCGACCGGCGCCGTCTCCACGATGCGGCCGGCATACATGACCGCGACGCGATCGCAGCTTTCCGCCACCACCCCCAGGTCGTGGGTGACGAGGATGACGCTCATTCGAAGCTCGGCGGCAAGGCGCTGGATCAGCTTGATGATCTGGTCCTGGATGGTGACGTCGAGCGCGGTGGTCGGTTCGTCCGCCAGCAGCAGCGCCGGTTTGGCCGCAAGCGCTATGGCAATCATCGCGCGCTGCCGGATGCCGCCGGAGAACTGGTAGGGGTAATCGTCGAGCCGGCTGGCCGCGGCCGGAATCCCGACGAGGTCGAGTAGTTCTATGGCGCGCCGCTGCCGGTCCGACGCGGACAGGTCGGTGTGCGCGGCCAGGCTTTCCCGGATCTGCTGGCCGACGGTCAGCACCGGGTTGAGTGCGGTCATCGGGTCCTGGAAAATCATCGCGATTTCGGCGCCGCGCACCCGCTGAAGCGCCGATGGCGCCAGGCCGTGGATGTCCCGGCCTCGCCACAGGATCCGACCCTCGACCCGACCGGGCGGTTTGATCAGGCCAAGGATCGAGCGCAGCGTGGCGCTCTTGCCGGAGCCGGATTCGCCGACCAGGCCCAGGATCTCACCGGGACCGACGGTGAAGTCGATACCATCGACCGCGGTGAAACGGCGGCCATCGCTGCGGTATTCGGTCCGCAAGCCGTGCACTTCCAGAAGATTTTCGGTCATTCGCGCCGCCTTAGCAGATCGGCGACGCCGTCGCCGGCCAGGCTGAAACCGAACCCGGCGACGACGATGGCGATGCCGGGGAACACCGTGATCCACCAGGCGGTCGCCATGAAATTCTTGCCGTCGGCGATCAGCGCGCCCCATTCGGCCAGCGGCGGCTGCGCCCCCAGTCCCAGATAGCCGAGGCTGGAGCCCAGCAGGATGGCGAGCGCCATGTCCGTCATCCAATAGGTGATGATCGGCCCGATCGCGTTCGGCAGCAGGTGACGGAAGATGATCCGGGCAGGGCCATAGCCCAGACCGCGCGCGGCATGGGCATAGTCCAGCCGGCGCTGCACCAGGATCTCGGCCCGGGCGAGGCGGGCGAAGAACACCCAGTCGACCAGGCCGATGGCGATATAGAGATTGGTCAGCCCGGGCCCCAGGATGGCGATGATGCCGATGACCAGGACAAGGAACGGAAAGGTCACCACCACATCGACCAGCCGATTGAGGACGATATCGGCAAAGCCGCCGTAATAGCCGACCAGCGTGCCGATCAAAGTGCCGACGATGACCGGACCCACGGTCGAGAAGACGGCGATCTGCAGATCGATCCGGGTCGCCCACAAGATGCGCGACAGGATGTCCCTGCCATACATGTCGGTGCCGAACAGATGGGCCAGACTGGGCGGCGCCAGCGTCGCGTGATAGTCGAACCGGGTGGGATCGTAAGGCGCCACGAATTGCGGCAGCAATGCCGTGATCAGCATCAAGGTCAGGATGGCGGTGCCGAAGATCAGCGGGGGCTGCAGGCGGTTCGGCCGCCGGTCGACGGTATCGACCGTCATCGGTACACCCGGGGATCGAGCCAAGCCTGGAACAGATCGGTCACGATGAAGATGATCGAGACCAGCACGGCGAAGCACATGGTCAGGCCCTCGATCACCGGATAGTCCCGCCCGAAGATCGCATCGATCAGCAACCGGCCGACGCCCGGCAACGAGAACACCGTCTCGGTGATGACCGCGCCGCCGATGAGTTGGCCCAGATTGATGCCGAACAGGGTAACGGTCGAAATCAGCGCGTTACGCAGGACGTGCCGGCCCAGCACCACCCGTTCCGACAGGCCTTTGGCTCGGGCGAAATCGATGTAGTCGGCCTGCAGCACCTCCAGGATCGCGGCGCGCAGACTGCGCGTGATGACCGCCGCCAGGCCAAGGGCCAGCGTCAGTGCCGGCAGGAACAGGTGATAGAGAATGCCCACCGGTCCGCGGCCGAGCCCGCCGACCGGGAAGATGCGCAGGTGGGCGCCGAGCACGGTCAGAAACAGCAGTCCCAGATAGAAGGTCGGCATCGACAGACCGAGCTGGAACGCGCCGCGCAGCGCGATGTCGAGCGGCCGGTCCCGATAGAGCGCCATCAGAAAGGCCAGCGGGATCGAGATCAGCGTCGCCAGGACCATGGCATAGGCCGCCAGCAGCAACGTCACCGGCATCCGCTCGCCGATCAGTTCCGTGACCGGCACGTGCAGGGCCTGGGACTGGCCGAGGTCGCCCGACAGCAGGCGTCCGAGGAAGCGCAGGAATTGTGACGCGATCGGCAGGTCGGTGCCGAGCGAGGCATTGATCCGGGCCACGGCCTCGTCCGTTGCCCGATCGCCCAGCATGGCACTGGCCGGGTCGCCGGGCAGCAGGCGGACCAGCAGGAAGATCAGCACCGTGATCAGCGCGAAGGTCGGTGCCGATTGCAGCAGTCGCCGTAGAACGAAGCGCCAATATCCCATCCGTCAGTCCCCGATATAGGTGGCGGCAAAGATATTGTTGCCGAGCGGGATCTGGTCGAACCCCGTGACCGGCTTGCGCAGAGCCACGGCGTAGGGCGATTCGAACAGGAAGGCGATCGGCGCCGCTTCATCGAACCGGGTCTGGATTTCCCGGTAGAGTGCCGCGCGCTTGTCCGGGTCGGTTTCCTTCTGGCTCGCCTCGAAATCCGCGTCGATGACCGGATCCTTGAAACCGGAATGCTGGGATTCGATGTTCGGCGAATAGGCGAAATAGGCGGTGATCTCGCTCGGATCGGCGATGTCGTTGGTCCAGGTCCCCGTGCGTATCTGAAAATCGCCGGCGCGGTAGCGCGCGGTCATCGTGGCATTGTCGAGCTGTTCGAGGCTGAGCCGAACGCCGACCTCGCCCCACATCTGCTGCGCGACCGAGGCGACGGCGATATCTTCGGCGCTGCCGGCGCGGATCATGACGGAGAGATCGAAGCCCTTGGCGAACCCGGCTTCGGCCAGGAGCATCTTTGCGCGCGCCGGGTCGAACGGATAAAGCGGCGCTTCGGCAACCGCGAGCGGGGTCGTCGACGGCATGAACGACGTCATGGGCTTGCCGTTGCCGAAATGCACCACGTGGATGAAGGCGTCCTTATCGAGCGCATAGTTGAGCGCCTGGCGCACGCGGGGATCGGTCAGCGGATTGGGTTTGCCGTCCTTCAGCGTCGGCCTGGTCATGAAGGTTAGGTAGGTCACCTCGCTGGCCGGAAACAGCCGCATCTGCAGGTCGGGATCGCCCGCCAACTCGGCAGCGCGGGCGAGCGGAATGAACTCGGCGCCGTCGACCTCGCCCCCTTGCAGCTTCAGGATGCGGGTCGCGTCGTCGGGCACGATCTCGAAGCGCAGCGTGTCGAGGTAGGGCAACGGCTTGCCATCCTCGCCGGGTGCCCAGTAATAGGGATTGCGTTCCAGAACCATGGACAAGTTGCGATGCCATTCGGCCAGGCGGAACGGGCCGGCGCCGATCGGATGCCGCGCAAAGCTTTCTGCCTTGTCGTCGAGGGTAGCGCCGGGCTCCGCCATGAAGGCCCGTTCCGGCATGATACCGGTATTGAAGGTCGCCAGCGCCGCCGGCAGGGTCGGGTCCGGATGCTTCAGGCGGATTTCGACCCGGTCCGGCGCGGCCGCCGTCACATTGTCGATCGCGGCCAGCATGAAATTCCACTGCCCTGCCTTGGGATCGCGGGCCCGGTCGAGCGAAAACTTGACGTCGCTCGCCAGCACCGGCGTGCCATCGGCGAAGCGGATGCCGGGGCGGAGAGCAAGGGCCATGGTCAGCCGGTCCGGCGACAGTTCGTAAGCGGTCGCCAGGCCCGGCGTCACCGATTTGCCGTCCGCGCTCGGTTCCAGCAGCGTGTCGTAGAGGTTGGACAACACCCAGATGTCGACATTGGCGTCATTCAGCACCGGGTCGAGATAGAGCGAATCCCAGGCGCGGGCATAGATCATCTGGCCGCCCCGGACCGGGGCGGCATCGGCGTTGCCGGAGCAACCGAGCGCAAGGAGCAGCGTGGCCGAAATCGTGAGCTGCCATCGCGCCATCGTCGCTCCCGTCGCCAAAACCGTACTAGGTAAATAGAACGCTACGGCCCCATATCGGGGTAGGTCAAGCGATCAGGGGCGGATACCGGTAAAAAATTGTGCTAGCGGCCGTTGCGCCCAAGAAAGAAGCGTTCTAACCTACTAGTATGGTTTTCCGGTTTGGACGGCGATGATCGTCACTCTCGATAGAACGCTGCCGATCTCGCTTGGCGTCCAGTTGCGCGGCCTGATCGAATATGGCGTGGCCTGCGGCGAGCTGAAGCGGGGCGAGCGGCTGCCGTCCGTGCGGCGTATGGCAGAGGACCTGGGCGTGGCCGCGATGACGGTGGCGCAAGTCTTCAAGGAATTGCAGGCGGCGGGCGTCATCCGCTCTGAACCCGGCCGCGGCACCTTCGTCTCGGGCGACGTGACCCTGGACGGTCCGCTCGGCCGGCTCGCCGCCAAGATCCGAGCCTTGACGGTCGAAGCTGCCGCCCTTGGCATCGGGCGTAGCCAACTCGCGGCAATGGTCGATGGTGGGACGGCGGGCCCCCTGGCCGGGCGCCATTCCGGCCTGCTGCTGACCTTCGTCGGCAATTACGAGACCGCGACCGAGGGCTATGTCGTCGACCTCCGCGCCGATCTCGCCGGAGCCGACAGCGTCGTCGGCGTCACCTTCGAGCGTCTCGTGGCCGATCCTGTCGCGCTTGCGGCGGCCAGGGCGTCGGATCTGCTGCTGACCGTGGCCAATCGCGCCGGTGATCTGCGTCGGCTGATCGGCGACGAGACGCCGATCCAGGTGCTGAGCTTCATCCCCGCTGAGGCAACGCGACGGGAACTGGCCGAACTCGATCCTCGCACCCGTCTCGGCCTGGTGTCGACCGTGCCGGAGTTTCTGCCGATCATGAAGGCGGGCGTCGCGCGGTTCGCGCCGCATATCCCGGAACTCGCGACCACGATGCTGGACGATTCGGGCATCGACGCCTTTCTGGCGCCGCTGGACGTGGTGGTGCTTGCCACCGGTGCCGAAGAGCTGATGGCACGGCTGCCGGCATCGGTGCGCCCGATCCATTACCGACATACACCCGACCCGCTCGATATCGACCGCAGCCTGAAGCCGCTGCTCGAACGCCTGAGCGGCAATGCCGCCGTGATCCGATTGAAGGAGACCGCCTGATGATGATCAGCGAAATGACCTGGTTCCAGGTCGAAGAATACCTGAAGCAAGATGACCGGGCCGTGCTGCCGATCGGCAGCACCGAGCAGCATGGGTTCCTGAGCTTGTCGGTCGATACCATCCTGCCGGAAAAAGTCGCGCGCGATGCGGCCGAGCCGCTGGGCGTGCCGGTGTTCCCGACCGTGAACTACGGTATCACGCCCTATTTCAAGGCGTTTCCGGGCACGGTCAGCCTGCGCATTGATACGATGCTGGCGATCGTCCGCGACGTGTTGGACGCGCTGTTTTCCCAAGGCTTCCGGCGCATTCTCATCGTCAACGGCCATGGCGGCAACAATCCGGTTCAGGCGCTGGCGTCCGAATGGATGGCCGATCATCCGGGCACGAGCGTCCGCTTCCACAACTGGTGGAACTCGCCCCGGACCTGGGCGAAGGTCAACGCGATCGATCCGGTGGCCAGCCACGCGTCCTGGATGGAAAGCTTTCCCTGGACCCAGATCGGCAATGTGGCACCGCCGCGCGAGGCGAAGCCGATGGTCGAAGTCGATCGTGTCCGCACCATGGACCCGGCACGCGTGCGCGAGATGCTGGGCGACGGCAATTTCGGCGGCCTGTACCAGCGACCCGATGAGGAAATGCTGGCGCTGTGGCAGGTCGCCGTCGAAGAGACGCGCGAGCTGCTGGAGAGTGGTTGGCCATGACCGCCGGGCCGATCCTGATCTGGGGCGCCGGCGCGATCGGCGGCACGGTCGGTGCCTATCTGCGCCGATCGGGCCATGAAATCGTCTTCGTCGACGTGGATGTCGACCATGTCGCCGCGATCAACCGCACCGGACTCGCGATCGAAGGACCGATCGACAATTTTTCGGTGACCGGTCGGGCTTTCCTGCCGGACGAGGTCACGGGCCGCTTCGAGCGGATCTTTCTGTGCGTCAAGGCGCATCACACCCCAGCCGCGATCGCTGCAGTGGCGCCGCACCTGGCGCCGGACGGCTATGTCCTGTCGCTACAGAACGGTCTCAACGAGCTGGTGATTGCCGAGGCGGTCGGGGCCGAGCGCACTATCGGCGCCTTCGTCAATTTCGGCGCGGATTATTTGGCGCCGGGGCGGATCCATTTCGGCGGCCGCGGCGCCTTCGTGCTGGGCGAACTCGATGGGGCGCCGACACCCCGGCTGGATTCGCTGGCCGGGCTGATCCGGACTGAGTTCGAGCCGGGCGCGATCATGACCCCCAACATCTGGGGCTATCTTTGGGGCAAGCTCGGCTACGGCGCTCTGCTGTTCGCGACCGCGCTGACCGATGCCTCGATCGTCGATGTGCTGGATGCCGCACCCTATCGGCCGCTGCTGTCCGCGCTCGGCGAGGAGGTGACGGCCATCACCGACGCCGTCGGTGTCGCACCGGAAGGCTTCAACGGGTTCGAGCCGAAGGCATTCCGCCCCGACGCGGACCCGGCCGCGCGCGATCTCTCCTTCGCGGCCATGGTTGCCCACAACCGCCGTTCCGCCAAATCCCACAGCGGCATCTGGCGCGACCTGGCGGTGCGCAAGCGCAAGACCGAGGTCGACGCGCAACTGGGCCCGATCGTCGATGCCGCGACCCGGCTCGGGCGGCAGGTACCGATCACGGCGACTTTGATCGCACTCATTCACGACATCGAGGACGGGCGGCGTCCGCTTGCCTGGTCGACACTCGATCTGCTGGCCGACCGGGTCGGCCACGCGCGCTCGGAGGAATCGGCATGACGGATCATTTCACTTTCGACGGGCAGACGGTTCTGGTGACCGGCGCCGGCCACGGGCTCGGCCGCGCGATCGCCCATGAATTCGCCGCCCGGGGCGCCAGCGTCTGGGCCGCCGACATCAATGAAGCGGGGCTGGCCGAAACGGCAGCCACCGCCCCGGCACCGATCGCGACCCGGTTCGTCGATGTTGCCGACCGAGCCCAGGTGCAGGATTTTGCCGCGGCGGCACTGACGAAGACCGGCCGGATCGATGTGCTGGTCAACGATGCCGGCGGCGTCTGCGGCCAGGTCGGTCGTCCGATCGAGACGGTGACGGAAGCGGACTGGAACCGGATCTTCGCGGTCAATGCGACCGGCAGTTTCCTGTGCGCCCAGGCGGTCGTGCCCGCCATGAAGGCGCGGGGGTACGGGCGGATCGTGAATATCTCGAGCGGCGCCGGCCTCGGCGTCAGTCTGACCGGCATTCAGGCCTATGCGGCCGCCAAGGCGGCGCAGATCGGTCTCACCCGGCAACTCGCCCATGAGCTGGGGCGAGACGGCATCACCGTCAACAGCGTGGCTCCCGGCTTCGTGCGGTCCAATCCGACGACGGAACGGCAATGGGAAAGCTACGGTCCCGACGGGCAAAAGGCGCTGATCGAGCGGATCGCGACCCACCGGCTCGGCGCGCCGGCCGATATCGCCTATGGCGTCATGTTCTTCGCCAGTGCAGCGGCCGGCTGGATCACTGGGCAGACCCTGAGCGTGGATGGCGGCAAATGACCCCGCAAACCTATCTCGAAACCCGCTATCAGGCGATCCTCGACGATTTGATGGCCTTCGCGCGCATCCCATCCGTCTCGACCGACCCGGCCTATGCGGCAGGAATGCGGAGCGGCGCGGACTGGGTGGCGGCGCGTCTGCGCGCTGCCGGTCTCAACGACGCCGCCGTGCGCAAGACCGCCGGCCATTCGGTCGTGACCGCAAGCTGGCTCGGCGCGCCGGGTGCGCCCACCATCCTGATCTACGGCCATTATGACGTGCAGCCGCCCGATCCGGCCGAGCGCTGGATCACGCCGGCGTTCGAACCGACCATCCGCAACGACCGCCTCTATGCGCGCGGGGTTTCCGACGACAAGGGGCCGGTCCTGATCCCGATGGCGGTCGTGGAGGCATTCCTGCAGACCGAGGGTAGACTGCCGGTCAACGTCAAATTTCTGATCGAGGGCGAGGAGGAGATGGGCAGCGCCAATCTCGAAGCCTTCGTGGCCGAGCATCGGGACGAGCTCGCCGCCGATTTCGTGTTGTCGGCGGACGGTGCCATGTGGCGCGCCGATCTGCCGACCATCACCGTCGCGAGCCGTGGCATCTGCACGCTGGAATTTACCCTCGAGGGTGCCGCCAAGGATCTGCATTCCGGCCGTCATGGCGGCTCCGCCCCCAACCCGCTCGCCGGCATCGCGGCGATGGTCGCGACGCTGCATGAGCCGGACGGTCGGGTCGCGGTGCCGGGATTCCACAACGGCATGAAGCCGATCGGCAATGCGCAGCGGATGGCGATCGCCGATATTCCGTTCGACGAGGCCGGCTACCTGGCTGAAATCGGCGCCGACGGGCCGGGCGGCGAGACCGGCTATTCGCTGTTGGAGCGCAATTGGATCCGGCCGACGCTGGAGCTGAACGGCCTGTGGGGCGGCTATACCGGTCCGGGTTCCAAGACGGTCATTCCGAGCACGGCGCATGCCAAGATCTCGTGCCGGCTGGTGCCCGGCCAGGATCCCGCCGCCGTGCAGCAGGCGATCGCGGCGCATTTGCGCGCGGTCTGCCCACCCTCGTTCCGCCTGACCGTCGACACTCCCGATCACCTGGCGCTGCCCTATGCCATTCGTGACGACCATCCGGGACTGACCTTGGCCGAGCGGGTTCTGACCGACGTCCTGGGGCGCAAGCCGTTGCGCGTGCGGATGGGCGCCACGATCCCGATCGGCGAGATCTTCAGCCGCGTGCTGGGGATCGACACGGTGTTCTTCTCTTTTTCCACCGTGGACGAAGATTACCATGCGCCCAACGAATTCTTTCGGCTGTCCAGCCTGCGCAACGGCCTGCGTGCCTGGGTCGACTATTGGCTGCTTCTGGGCCGGATGACGGCGGACGCCTTCACGATCTAGGAGCCGGTCTTGACGCCGGTTTCCCCTTCCATCTCTGCCGCGAGGCCTTTTCCCAGATGAGCTACCAGGATCTGCTCCAGCGCCTCGGCGCGATCAACGATGTCTTGACCTCCAGCTCGGTGCTGGTCTGGGATTCGCGCACCATGATGCCGCCGCGCGGCGTCGCGGTGCGCGGGCAGCAGATCGCCACGCTGTCGACCGTCGCGGCCGAGATGTTGATGGCGGACGAGACCAGTCGCCTGCTCGATGCCGCCGACCGCGCGACGGCCCATCTGCCGGACGATGCCGCGGAACGGCGCGGGATCGCGCAGACCCGGGCGGGAATCGCGCTGCACCGGCGCATTCCGTCGGCTTTGCGCCATCGCCAGGCGGAGCTGCGGGCGACCGCCCAGGCCGCCTGGATCGAGGCGCGTGCCAAGAGCGATTTCGCCGGGTTCCAGCCCTATCTGGAGGAATCGGTGGCGCTCGCGCGTCAACTCGCCGATGCCATCGGCTGGTCTGCCGCCCCTTACGATGCTTTGATCGGCTTGCCCGAGCCGGGCGAGACGACCGCCAGCCTTCGAGCCCTGTTCACGCGGATCCGCGAGGGCATTGCGCCGCTGCTGCGGGCGGTTTCGGCGGCAAAGGCGCCCCGCACCGACTTTCTGCAGGCCGACTATCCGGTCGCGCTGCAACACGACTTCGCGCTCCATCTCGCCCGGACGATCGGCTACGACCTTGATCGCGGGCGCCTGGATCCGACGGTCCATCCCTTCGAAATCTCCTTCACGCGCGATGATGTGCGCATTACGACCCGCTACCCGCGCAATTTCCTGCCGGCGAGCCTGTTCGGGACGCTGCACGAGACCGGCCATGCGCTTTACGAGCAGGGCGTGGACCCGGCCTATAGCCGCGGGCCGCTCGCGACCGATTTCGGCAATCTATATGCGGTGGGCGGCGTCAGCTTCGGTGCCCATGAATCGCAATCGCGCTTGTGGGAAAACCATGTCGGGCGCAGCCGCGATTTCTGGGCGTTGCACTATGGCGCGCTGCGCGACCGCTTCCCCGAGCAGTTGGCCGGCGTCGATGACGAGACCTTCCATCGGGCGGTCAACAGTGTCCGCCCGGGCCTGATCCGGGTCGAGGCAGACGAACTGACCTATGATTTCCATATCATGCTGCGGGTCGAAATCGAGAGTCAGCTGCTCGACGGTACGCTCAAGGTAAAGGATCTGCCGACAGCCTGGAACGAGGCGATCAAGCGCGATCTCGGCCTGGACGTGCCGGACGATCGGCGCGGGGTCCTGCAGGACATTCACTGGTCGACCGGCTATATCGGCACGTTCTGCACCTACACCATCGGGAACGTGATGGCGGCCCAGCTGATGGCCTCGGCGCGCCAGCAGCTTGTCGGGCTCGACCGGTCGTTGACCGACGGCGATTACGCGCCGCTTCTGGGCTGGTTGCGCGACAACGTCCATCAGCACGGCCGGCGCTTCAGCCGCAATGAACTTTTGGTCCGGGCTTCGGGGCGCAGCCTCGACCCCGAGCCCTATATCGACTATCTGACCGCAAAGTATACGGCCCTGTACGGCGTCGTGCCGACCTGAGGCCGGCACGAACCGGTCCTCCCATATCGCGGGGGTGCCGGCGGGTTCTCAATAAAACGCCTTCATCAGCAAGGTCGCGATGACGATCATCGCGGCGCCGCCGATCCGTGTCGAGATCTGGGCGAAGGGCATCAGACCCATCCGGTTCGACGCCGACAAGATGGCGACATCGCCGGTGCCGCCAAGCCCGCTGTGGCAGGCGGTGACGATTGCCGCCTCGACGGGATACATGTTCAACCAGCGACCGACGAAGAATCCCGCCAGGATCATGACGGTGACGGTGGCCGTGCAGACGGCGAAATAGCCCAGCGTGAACGACGCGCTCAGTTGCGGCCAGGAGACCAGGAGCGCGCCCATCGCGACGAGGATCGAGGAGGTGAGGTTCGTCGTCATGAACCGGTACATTTGATACGCGCCGAGTTCCATCCGCGCCGGAATCAGCTTCGTCACCTTAAGGATCGCAGCGCAAACGATCATCAGGATGGGGCCGGGAATGCCGGTCACCGGCGCCAGAAGAACGCCCAGGATAAAGAATCCGCAGGACAGCAGCAGGCCGGCGCCCATCAGTCCGAGATCCAAGGCGGCATCGTCCGCCGTGCCGACAAGAAGATCGCGGCCCGCGCCGCTGCGCACCAGGATGCCGTCGCCGCTGTAGTGCGGCCGCTTTTCGCCGAGCCGGCCGAGCAGGCCGCTCGCCACGATGGCCACGACGTTGCCGAGCAGCGCGGCCGGCACCATCATCGCGACCAGTTCGGCCTGCGGCCGGTGCAGCAGCTCGGAGTAGCCGAGCGACAGCGGCAGCACGCCCTCGCCGAGGCCGCCGCCGAGGATCGGAACGACGATGAAAAAGAAGGTGTGCTTGATCTCGTAACCGAAGATGAGGCCGACCAGGACGCCGGTGGTGATCGCGACGGCGGTGCCGACCAGCAACGGCACGAACATCCGCAGGAACCCCTGAACCAGAACTCTGCGGTTCATGCCCAGGATGCTGCCCGCGACGAGGCAGGCGATATAGAGATATTGCAGATTGGCGGTCTTGTAGGTGGTGGCGACCGCTTTCATGATCTCGGGATCGACGAGGTGGTAGCCGACGAGCGCCGAAGGCACGAAGAGGCTCATGATGGCGGTGCCGCCGATCTGCTTCAGGATCGGGATCCGGCTCCCGAGTTCGACCAGCAGGAAACCGGTCAGCATCAGGATCATGAGGCCGCCGATGAGGTCGTCGGGGAGCCGCTTGGTAAGGGTCGCGGCGACGGTCAGGGCCGCGAGCACGATGAAGACGGGAAGCGGAAGCGGTCCGATCTTCATGTGCGCGACGCGGCTCGCCAGATTCGTCTTCGGGTTGTCGATGGGGCGTAGTGTTTCGATGGCCGTATTGCTCATGGCGCTTCCTCGCGGTGTGGCCCGCTCTGTCGACGGTTTGGAGGAAGTTTAGGCGGACGCCGGAGGCGATGGCCAAGGCCAATGGCGGATCAATTGATGCGAAGCTTGCATGACGCTTTTCGATACAAACGTGTTTCTTGCTCAGAGCAGGCTTGGTCCTGGCGAGCGGGCGGTTGCGATTGTACGGGCCGACCGCCGCCCGACCCGGTCGCTTCACGGGAAAGATTTCATCGGGGGAGGCCGCCTTGGCGCTTGCGCGAACGCTGTATGACAAGCTCGTCGACTCGCATACGGTCCGGCATCTCGATGCGGACGGGCGCCGGGTTCTGCTCTACATCGATCGCACGGTGCTCAACGAGTACACCAGTCCGCAGGCCTTTACCGCGCTGCGAGAGGCCGGCCGGCCGGCGTGGCGGCCAGGCGCGTCCCTCGGGACCGTCGACCATGTCAACCCGACGGCGAGCCACCGGGTCGCGGCCATGCCGGACGCGGGCGCCGCGCGGCAGGCCGAATATTTTGCCGAAAACTGCCGCGACTTCGGCATCGAGCTGTTCGACGTCCTGCATCCGCTGCAGGGAATCGAGCATGTCGTGATGCCGGAGATAGGTCTCGTCCTGCCGGGGATGGTCATCGCCGCCGGCGACAGTCACACCACGACCTACGGCGCCTTCGGCACGCTGGGCTTCGGCATCGGCACATCGGATATCGAGCACTACCTGGCGACGCAGACGCTGGTCTACAAACGGCTGAAATCCATGCGCGTCACCGTTGACGGCGACTTGGCGCCGGGGGTCCGCGCCAAGGATGTGGTGATGGCGCTGATCCGCCGGATTGGGGCATCCGGCGCGACCGGCTACGCGATCGAATTCGCCGGCTCGGCCATCTCGTCGCTCAGTGTCGAGGGGCGGATGACGATATGCAACATGGCGGTGGAGGCGGGCGCGCGGGGTGCGCTGGTGGCGCCCGACCAGCGCGTGTTCGAATATATCAAGGGCCGGCCACGCGCGCCGAAAGGCCGGCTTTGGGACCAGGCAGTGGCGGCGTGGCGGTTGCTCGAGAGTGACGCCGACGCCGTCTTCGACCAGGAGGTGGTGCTCCCCGCGAGCGATATCGAGCCGATGGTGACGTGGGGCACCAGCCCCGATCAGGCGGCGCCGATCAGCATGAAGGTGCCCGATCCGGTGCTGGAAACCAATCCCGACCGGCGTCGCGACATGGAACGCGCGCTGGCCTACATGGGCCTGGCGCCCGGCATGCCGCTCGATACCATCGTGATCGACCGGGCCTTCATCGGCTCCTGCACCAATGCCCGCATCGAGGATTTGCGCGATGCGGCCGCGGTTGTGCGCGGCCGCCATGTCGCGAGCGGCGTGCGGGCGATGGTGGTGCCGGGATCGAGCACGGTGAAGCGCCAGGCCGAGGCCGAGGGGCTCGATCGGGTGTTTCTCGACGCCGGCTTCGAATGGCGTCAATCCGGTTGCTCGATGTGCCTGGCGATGAACGACGACGTGCTCGGCGTCGGCGAGCGCTGTGCCTCCAGCACCAACCGCAATTTCGAGGGGCGCCAGGGGGCGGGCGGGCGCACCCATCTGATGAGCCCGGCAATGGTCGCCGCCGCCGCCATTGCCGGCCGGCTGACGGACACCCGTCGCGCCGTCGAAGGGGAGTGATCATGCAGTCCTTTGCCATCGTCACCGGTATCGCGGCCTCCCTGCCGGCCTCCAACGTCGACACCGACGTGATCATGCCGAAGCAGTTCCTCAAAGGCGTCGACCGGAGCGGTTTGCGCGACGGCGTGTTCCACGATCTGCGCTTCGGGACGTCCAAGGCGGATTTCGTCCTCAATCGGAACCCTTGGCGGGAGGCGCGCTTTCTCGTGGTGGGGCCGAACTTCGGCTGCGGGTCGAGCCGCGAGCATGCCGTCTGGGGGCTCGGGCAGTTCGGCATTCGCGCTCTGATCGGCACCAGCTTCGCCGGCATCTTCTTCGATAACTGCGCCCATAACGGCCTCTTGGCCATCACTCTCGAACCCGATCAGATCGAAACGCTGACCGCGGTCGTCTCCAACCCCGCCTCCGCCGAATTAACCATCGATCTTCCGAACCAGACGATCACGGCGCCCAGCGGCTTGCGCATCGCCTTCGATATCGAATCCGGGCGCAAGGAATCCCTGGTGCTCGGTCTCGATGCCGTCGGGACAACGCTCCAGGCGCGCGAGGCGATCAAGCAATTCGAGCGCGGCTATCTCCGGGAGAACCCCTGGCTGGCTTGACGTCGGTGCGGCAAGGTCCCACGAGTGGCCGCACTGGACTGTTATTCTGGCGCACCGGCTTCGAGCAGGATTTCCCAGACCCGTTCCAAATGATGGGTCATCGCATCGCGTGCGCCTTTGCCGTCGCGCCGCTCGAGCGCGCCGAAAACCGCCAGATGGTCGGCGACCCAGGACGGGCGCAACTCGGGCGTCCGCCCGTGGGAGTCGGCCTTCAGCCACATCTCACTCTTCTGCTGCCGGTCCCAGAGGAGTTCGACCAATTCGATCAGCATGCCGTTGCCGCAGGCCTGGGCGAGCGCGCAGTGGAACATCCGGTCGCCGAGTTCGGTCGGTTCGTTGCGCGCATCCTCCTCGCGCATCTGGGAGAGGGCCGTCTCCATCTTCTGGAAGTCTTCCGCCACGGCATGCTCCGCCGCGAGCGCCGCCACTTCCGGCTCGACGATCATACGGGTCTTCAGTATCTCGAACGGCGGCGGGCCCGGATCCCCTCCCGGCGGAGACGCGGAGCGCGCGGCCACATAGATGCCGCTGTTGGTCTTGACATCGACGAGCCCGCCAATTTCCAAGCTGACGATTGCCTCGCGCACCGTCGGGCGGCTGACGTTGTAGCGCTTGGCCAGATCGCGCTCGCCGGGCAGGCGGTCGCCGATTTCGTACTTGGTGCGGATCAGCGCCTCGATTTGGCTCGCGATCGTCTGATAGCTCCGTCGCCCGTTCATTTTTTCGGCTCCTCAAAATTCAACTTGACCCCTGCAATGAGTCGGGTTCAATCTGGTATTACCAGTTTGGTCAGCCAATTTGGCTGCTCCAGACTGGATAACCAGAGGCGCCACTTTGTCAGTTCAGGCCCCCGCTGGTCAATAAATAATAGTCCAATATCCATATGAATTTCGTCGTGTGCCTCTAGTATCGCGCCGAAAATCTTGCGTCATCCGAGAATAAAGGGATGATTTTATGTTCAAGATCGATCCGGATCGCACTGATCTGGCGCTTGAGTTCAAGAGAAAGCCGTATGGCCGGCACAGTCCGGACCTGCAGGCCGTGCTGTCGGTGATGCGCGGTCTGCCGATCGAAGGCAAGCATCTGCTGGTGACGACCAAGCCGCAGGAAGAATGGGTGCTGGCGCGCATGACCGGCTCGCCTGTGCGCCCGGAGCTCGTGCCGGAGCATGTCTTCACCGACATCCGCGAGGCGGAGTGGCTGGTGTTCAAGCTGCGCTGGAAATTGCTGACGGGGCGGGATCTCGATGTCGATTGAGCGGAATGAGAAGGCTGCACCGGTGAGCCGGCCGCAGATCATGGGCTATACCGACCGGCTGAGCGTCCGGCCGGGCGCTTCCATCGGCTTCAAGGTGAGCTGCCACGGGGCGACCCAATACCGCGGCAGCATCGTCCGTCTGTTGGCGCCGGCCGCGGGCAAGGCGGCACCGCCCATGCGCGTGGAGCCGGTCGAGACCGGCGTCACCGGTACCTACCCCGGCCGCGTGCAGGAGATCGCCATCGGCTCCTGGGGCTTTGTCCCGGCGGAAGGCCTGCTCGATACCGCGCAGGGCCTCACGCTCCAGGCGATGATCTGGCCCTCGCTCCCGGGCCGCGGACGTCAGGCCATCCTGGGCACCTGGTCGGAGGCGACGCGCGGCGGCTTCGGCCTTGAACTGGACGAGACGGGAGCGCTGCGGCTCCAGGCCGGCGACGGCGCCGGCCGCACCATCGCGCTCTCGACGGGCACGCCGCTGATCCGGCGCACCTGGTACCGGATCGCCGCCCACTTCGACCGCGCGAGCGGCGAGGTCACGCTCAGCCAGGAGCCGATCGAGCTCCACGGCTTCGTCGCGCAGGACCGCGTGACCGTTCGCCAGCGCCTCGATTTCACGCCGCGCGGCGGTGCCCCGGGCGTGAGCTTCGCCGCTTGGCCGATCGCCGACGGCCTGCCGGGACGGGCGGCGCCGTTCCGGACCGCCTGCCATTTCAACGGTAAGATCGATCGGCCCCGCCTCGCGTCGCGTACGCTCGGGGAGACGGAGCTGGAGCAGTTCGGCGCACTCGACGTGCCGGTGGCGCTCGCGGACGCCGTCGTCGGCGCGTGGGACTTCGCCCTCGACATGACGACCGAAGCGATCCGCGACCGCGGACCGCGCGGGCTCGACGGCCAATTCTTCAACATGCCGACCCGGGCCGCCACCGGCCATAACTGGGACGGCAGCGAGATGGATTGGAAGCAGGCGCCGGCGCAGTACGGCGCCGTCCATTTCCATGACGACGACCTGCACGACTGCGGCTGGGATACTGATTTCACGCTGACCGTACCGGCCGACCTCGGCAGCGGCGTCTATGCGGCGCTGCTCGAGGCCGAGGGTGCCTCTTTCCAGGTGCCCTTCTACGTCCGCCCGCCCCAGGGCGAACGCCGGTCGCCAGTCGCCTATTTGGCGGCTACGGCCACCTACGCCGTCTATGCCAACCTCAAGGCGCGCCTCACCACGGACATATGGGAGGTCTCGCAGGGCAAGCTCCTGGTCATGGACGACATCGACCAGCTGCTGTTCGATCATCCCCTGGGCCTGTCCTGCTACGACCGGCACAGCGACGGCAGCGGCGTCGCCTATGTTTCCCGCCTGCGGCCGCATACCCACACGCGCACCACAGGCCGGCTTTGGAACTTCACGGCCGACCTGTTCATCATCGACTGGCTGGAGCGGATCGGGCTCGGCTACGACCTGATCACCGACGAGGACCTTCATGCCGAAGGCGCGGCGGCGCTCCAGGGTTATCAGGTGGTCGTGACCGGCAGCCATCCGGAATACTACACGACCGAGATGCTGGACGGGCTCGAGGCCTGGCTCAACGATGGCGGCCGGCTCATGTACATGGGCGGCAACGGCTTCTATTGGCGTGTCTCGCACCATCCCACGGCGCCGGGGGTCTACGAGGTGCGCCGGGCCGAGGACGGCCTACGCGCCTGGGACGCCGAGCCCGGCGAGTACTACCACAGCACGACGGGCGAATATGGCGGGCTGTGGCGGCGCCAGAACCGGGCCCCGAACCGGCTCACGGGCGTCGGCTTCATCGCCCAGGGCTTCGATGCCTCGTCCTACTATCGCCGCCGCCCGGAAAGCCGCGACCCGCGCGCCGCCTTCATCTTCGAGGGCGTCGAGAGCACGCTGTTCGGCAATTACGGCATCATGGGCGACGGCGCCGCCGGGATGGAGATCGACTGCGCCGACCCAAAGCTCGGCACGCCCGCGCATGCCCTGGTGCTGGCGAGCTCGGAGGAGCATTCGAACGTCTACGAACTGGTCAACGAAGAGATCACGATCTCCCACAACGCCAACGGCCCGCTGCACAATCCGGCGATCCGCGCGGACATGACCTTCTTCGAGACCGGCTCGGGCGGGGCCGTGTTCACGACCGGCTCGATCGCCTATGCCGGCGCGCTCTGCATCGACGGTTTCGACAATGACGCGGCGCGCATCGCGACCAACGTGCTCCGCCGCTTCGCCGATCCGAAGCCCTTCGTCCTGCCGGACGACGCCGAATAAACACGAACAACCGACCCAAGCGCTGATCAATCAGCCGACCCAAACAGGAGACTTCCGGATGAGACTGAAATTTCTGACCATGTTGATGGTCGCCGCTTGCGCGCTGAACGCGACGGCGGCGAGGGCCGACGAGCTCGACGATATCCTGAAGCGCAAAAAGGTTCTGATCGCGGTTCAGACCGATCTGCCGCCCTATGACACGCTCGATGCTAACAACCAGCCGGTCGGCTACGATATCGACGTGGCCAAGCGGATCGCCTCGGATCTCGGAGTCGAGCTGGAGCTGGTCATCGTGTCCGGCGCCAACCGGATTCCGACCCTGGTGTCGGGCAAGGTCGACATGGTCGTGGCCACGCTCTCTCCGACGCCGCAACGCGCCGCGGTGATCGGTCTATCGAGCCCCTACCTCGCCTATAGCCAGTATGTCATCGCCCCGAGCGCCAAGTCGGTGAAAACCCTCGACGATCTGAAGGATCTCCGGGTCGGCGTGACGCGCGGCACCCTGCAGGACGATCAGATCACGCGACGGGCGCCGAAGGGTACGCAGATCATGCGGTTCGAGGATGATTCCTCGACGGCCCAGGCGCTGCTGTCCGGGCAGATCGATGCGTCGGCCTGGGGCAAGTCCATCAACGACGAGATCATCAAAAAGAACCCGAGCAGCAATCTCGAGAACAAGTTCGCGCTGAACTCGCTCTACGGCAGTATCGGCCTCCGCCGCGGCGAGCCGGACCTGATGCGCTGGATCAATACCTGGATCTTCGTGCACAAGCAGGACGGCTGGCTCAGCGACACCCACAAGAAGTGGGTGGGCGAAGATCTGCCCTCGCTGCCGGCCTTCTGAGCCGAGCCGGCTTCCGTACCGCCGCCGAACGCATACCGTTTCGCCCCCAACCGCACTCGCGGACGCGTCATCCGTCCGCTAATGGCCTCTTACGTCCGTATTTCCATCTTGAGGAAGCCCGTCATGTCTGCCCGCCGAAACTCGCAAGCCGCGCTCGATATCGCCCATCATCTGCATCCGCGCACCGATTGGCGGGCACATGAGGCAAACGGGCCGGTCATCGTCAGCCACGGCGACGGGGCGGAGATCGTAGACGTGTCGGGCAAGCGCTATATCGAGGGCATGGCCGGACTGTGGTGCGCCTCGCTCGGCTTCAATCACCCGCGCCTCGCCAAGGCGGGCGCCGACCAGTTCGCGAAGCTCGGCTTCTACCACACCTTCGCCCATCGCTCGATGGACGTGGTCGCCGATCTGGCCGGGCAGCTCGCCGAACTGGCGCCGGCCGGTCTCGACCGCGTGTGCTTCAACACCTCGGGCTCCGAGGCCAACGAAACCATGGTCAAGCTCGCCTGGACCTATCACACGGCGCGCGGCAAGCCCGGCAAGCGCAAGATCATCAGCCGCGATCGCGGCTTCCACGGCAGCACGATCGTGGCGGCCAGCATGTGCGGCCTGCCGGTCATGCATCGCGAATTCGGCCTGCCCTTGCCCGGCTTCATCCATGTCCGGTGTCCCGACCATCTCCGCGAGGGACAGCCGGGCGAGAGCGAGGAAGCCTTCACCGCGCGCCTGGCCGCCGAGCTGGAGCAGACGATCCTCGCCGAGGGGGCGGACACCGTCGCCGCCTTCATCGCCGAGCCGGTCATCGCGGGCGGCGGTATCGTCGTGCCGCCCAAGGGCTATTTCGAGGCGATCCAGCCGATCCTGGACCGGTACGACATCCTGATGCTGGACGACGAGATCGTCTGCGGCTTCGGCCGTACCGGCAACTGGTTCGGCTGCGAGACGGTCGGGATGAAGCCGGACATGATGTCCGTGGCGAAGGCGCTGTCGTCGTCCTATTTCCCGATCTCGGCCGTGATCGTGAGCGACCGGGTCTACCAGGCCGTCGCGGACTATCATGCCGGCGAGCAGTTCGGTCACGGCTTCACCAATTCCGGCCATCCGGTCGGTGCCGCGATCGCGCTCGAAGCGCTCAAGGTCTACGACGAGATGGACCTCATCCCCGAAGTCCGGCGCAAGGGTGCGAACCTCATGGCCGGTCTCGAGGGCCTGATGACCAACCCGTACGTCGGCAATGTGCGCGGCCGCGGCATGATGATCGGCGTCGAACTCCTGGCCGACCGGGCGAGCCGGCGGCGCTTCGATCCGGCGCTCAAGCTCGGTGCGCGGGTCGAGGCGGCGGCGGCTTCCCACGGGCTGGTCGTGCGCTCGATGGGCGATATCCTCGGCTTCTGCCCGCCTTACATCGTCAGCGACGCGCAGATCGATGCGATGGTGGAACGGCTCGGTAAGGCTCTCGACGACGTCACGCCGGCGCTCCGCGACGCGGCCGGCGCGGCGACGCCGGTCTGAGCGCGCCGGCGGCGGGGAGGTAAGCCATGTCCTACCAGCTCCAATTCGGCAGCGTCCTCGCCAATCTCGACGAGCTGCTCGACGGCGCGGCGACGACCCTGTGGATGGGCGCCGCGACCATCCTGCTCGGCAGCGTGCTCGGCATCGTGCTTGCCATTCTGCGCACGAGCGGTCCCGCCCTCTGCCGCCGTCTGATCGACGGCTATGTGGAGATCGTGCGCAACACGCCCTTCCTGGTCCAGCTGTTCTTCATCTTCTTCGGCCTACCTTCGATCGGCATCCGGCTGCTGCCGATCGAAGCGGCACTCCTGGCGCTCGTCTTCAATCTCGGCGGCTATGCCACCGAAATCGTGCGGGCCGGCATCGAATCGATCCACCCCGGCCAGATCGAGGCCGGCCTGTCGCTCGGCCTCAGCCGCTGGCGGATCTATCGCCATGTCGTGATCGTGCCGGCGCTCGAGCGGGTCTATCCGGCGCTCTCGAGCCAATCGGTGCTGGCGCTGCTCGGCACCAGCGTCGTCTCGCAGATCTCGGTCGTGGAGCTGACCGCCGTCGGCAATACGATCCAGTCCGCCACATACCGCGCGTTCGAGGTCTACATCGTCATTACGGTCCTTTATCTGGGGCTGGCCTTCGCTTCGCGCGGCGCCTTCTGGCTGATCGGCCTCGCCGCCTTCTCGCGCCGCCGACGGCTCGGCGCGCGGGCCTAGGGAAAGGAGCCGCCATGAACAGCCGGACGTTCTCTTGGACCGATGTCCTTTTCCTCATCGAAGCCGCCCGCTGGACCCTGCTGCTGTCGGCCATCGCGTTTGCCGGCGGGGGCGTCATCGGCTTGGCGACGGCCCTCGCACGCACGGGCCCCTCGCGCCTCCTGCGCAGTCTCGCCTCGATCTATGTCGAGGTGATCCAGGGCATCCCGCTGCTGGCGCTCCTGTTCCTGAGCTACTACGGCATCGGGATCCTCGGCATCAACGTCTCGCCGGTGCTCGCCGCCAGCCTGGCGCTCGTGCTCAATGCCGGGGCCTTTCTGGGCGAGGCCTGGCGCGGCTGTATCGAGGCAGTGCCGCGCACCCAGTGGGAAGCCTCCGCCTCGTTGGCACTCACCCGCCCCCAGCAGCTGCGCTACGTCATCCTGCCCCAGGCGGTCCGGCTGGCCGTGCCGCCGACCGTCGGGCTGATGGTGCAGATCGTCAAGGCGACCTCACTCGCCTCGGTCATCGGCTTCGTCGAGCTGTCGCGCGCCGGGCAGATGCTCAATAACGCAACCTTCAAGCCGTTCCTGATCTTCGCGGTGGTAGGGGCGATCTATTTTGCCTGCTGCTACCCCCTGTCGAAGCTGAGCGGTCGTCTGGAAAGGAGCGGCAATGGCAGTCGTTCGCCTGTCAAAGGTTTCTAAGGCCTACGGCACCCATCAGGTCCTGCGCGAGGTCTCCTTCGAGCTCGAGAAGGGACGGATGCTGGCGCTGATCGGCCGCTCGGGATCGGGCAAGAGCACGCTATTGCGCTGCATGAACGGGCTCGAGACGATCGAAGGCGGCGAAATCGAGATGGCTGGGCATAAGATTACCCAGGGCTCGGTCTCGCTTCGCGCGCTGCGGCAGGACGTCGGCATCGTGTTCCAGCAATATAATCTGTTCCCGCACCTGACGGTCGAGCGCAACGTGACGCTGGCGCCCGACGTGGTGAAAGGCATGGCGCGCGACGAGGCCCGGGCTCTCGCCCGGCGCGTGCTGGCCCAGGTCGGGCTCGAGAGCAAGATCGACGCCTATCCGGACCAGCTCTCGGGCGGCCAGCAGCAACGGGTCGCGATCGCCCGGTCGCTCGCCATGGCGCCGAAAGTCATGCTGTTCGACGAGGTGACCTCCGCGCTCGACCCGGAACTCACCGGCGAGGTGCTGAAGGTCATGGAGGATCTGGCCCGGGGCGGCATGACCATGATCCTGGTCACGCATGAGATGGCGTTCGCCCGGCGCGTCGCCGATACGGTCGGGTTCATGCATCACGGCCGGCTCTGGGAATTCGGGACGCCGGAGCAGGTGATGAACAAGCCTGCGACGCCGGAGCTCGAGGGCTTCCTCGGCGCGGTCCTGTAAGGCGATGGGCGAGGAAAAATCCATGGAGCTGTTCAATCTCGCGGGCCGCGTCGCCCTGGTCACCGGCGGCAATGGCGGCATCGGGCTCGGCATCGCCAGGGGACTGGCAGCGGCCGGCGCCCGGCTGGTCATTGCCGGGCGGAACGCCGCCAAGAACCGGGCGGCGCTCGACGCGCTCTCCGCCGAAGGTGCTGCGGCGATCGCGGTCGAGGCGGACGTGACGCAGGAAGCCGACTGCCTGGCCCTGGTGGCGCGGACGGTGGAGCGCTTCGGCCGGCTCGACATCCTGGTCAACAATGCCGGCACGACGATCCGCAAGCCGCCCGAGACCTTTACCCTCGCGGAATGGAACGGCCTGCTCGCGGCCAATCTGACCAGCGCCTTTCTGTGCAGCAACGCGGCCTATCCCGAGATGGTGCGGGCGGGCGGCGGCAAGATCATCGCGATCGGCTCGATGATGTCGCTGTTCGGCGCCCCCTTCGCGGCGCCCTATGCCGCGACCAAGGGCGGCATCGTGCAGATGACCAAGTCGCTCGCGACCGCCTGGGCCAAGGACAACATCCAGGCGAACTCGATCCTGCCGGGCTGGATCGACACAGATCTGACGGTCGGCGCCAGGCAGCAGGTCGACGGGCTGCATGAGAAAGTCCTGGCCGGTACGCCGGCCGGGCGCTGGGGCGTGCCCGCGGATCTGGCCGGCACCGCCGTGTTCCTCGCCTCCGCGGCGTCCGACTTCGTCACCGGCACGGCGATCCCCGTCGACGGCGGCTTTTCCGCCCAAGCCTGAGAATTGAAAGGAGCATCCCCGATGGCATCCACCAAACCACGCATCGGCCTGATCGGCGTCGGCCTCATGGGCCACGGCATCGGCAAGAACCTGGTCGAGAAGGGTTTTCCGTTGACCATCCTCGGCCATCGCAACCGCGCTCCGGTCGAGGACCTCGTCGCACGCGGCGCGGTCGAGGCCGACAGCCCCGCCGACGCCGCCCGGCGCTCGGACATCCTCCTCATCTGCGTGACGGGCTCGGTGCAGGTCGACGAGCTGTTCCATCGGCCGGACGGCATCCTGTCTGCGGCGCGCGACGGCCTGATCGTGGTCGACACCTCGACGAGCGAACCGGATGCGACGGCACGCCTCGCCGAAGAACTGGCCGGATGCGGGGCGATCCTCGTCGACGCGCCCCTGGCGCGCACCCCGGTCGAAGCCGAGGCGGGCCGGCTCAATACCATGGTCGGAGCGGCACCGGAGATCTTCGAGCGCGTGAAGCCGGTCTTCGCGGCCTATTGCGAGAACATCTTTCACGTCGGCGCCCCGGGGGCCGGCCATAAGCTGAAGCTGATCAACAATTTCCTGTCGCTCGGCGTCACCTCGCTCTTCGCCGAGGCGATCATCGTCGCGGCCAAGGCCGGCCTCGATGTCGGCAAGCTCTACGATGTCGTGAGCATGGGACCGGTCGCGAACGGGCTACTCAAGATTCTCGTCCCCAAGGCGATCGCCGGTGAATTCGACGGAATGAAGTTCCAGCTCGCGAACGGCCAAAAGGATCTGCGCTACTACACGCATCTCGCCGAGAGCCTCGGCGTCACGAGCTCCCTCGGCGACAGCGTCCATCAAGGCTTCGTCCTGGCGAGCGCGCTCGGCTTCGGCGACCGCTTCGTGCCATCGCTGATCGAGGCCCAGGCTCAGATCAACGGCGTCGATCTCAGTAAACTGGGTGGCCCTGCAACCTGACGCGGCCCCGAAGGGAGAAGCAGCCTTGAGCGAAATGTCGAATGCCGTCTGGGCGAAGGGGGCCGCCTATATCGACGGGCGGTACATGCCGGTCGAGCAGGCGGCGATCCCGATCACCGACTGGGGGTACCGCCGCTCCGACGCGACCTATGACGTCGTCGGCGTCTGGGACGGCGCCTTCTTTCGGCTGGAGGATCATCTTCGCCGTTTCCGGAGCTCGATGCGCGGGCTGCGGCTCGACCCGCCCGAATCCGACGACGACATCCGCCAGGTGCTGATCGAGTGCGTCCGGCGCTCCGGCTTGCGCCATGCTTATGTCGCCATGGATTGCCTGCGCGGCATGCCCAAGCCCGGGCTGGTCCGCCATCCCGTCAATTGCCGCAATTACCTTGCCGTCTTCGCGATCCCCTGGGTCTGGGTCGTGTCGCCGGATGTCCAGGACCGCGGCGCGCATCTGATCATCGCGAGAACGCCGCGGATCGCGGCGGCCTCGATCGATCCCCGGATCAAGAATTTCCATTGGGGCGACCTGACCAGCGGGCTGTTCGAGGCGCACGACCGGGGGGCCGACAATTGCGTGCTCCTGGATGCGGACGGCTTCGTGACCGAGGGGCCGGGCTTCAACGTCTTCGCGGTGATCGAGGGGCAGGTGGTCACGCCCGATCGGGGCGCGCTCGAGGGCATCACGCGGCTTTCGATCCTCGAACTCTGCGCGGATCTCGCCATCCCCTGCACGATCCGGCCGCTGCCGGCTGCGGAGTTCGCGGATGCGGACGAGATCTTCCTTGCCACCACGGCAGGCGGGGTCATGCCGGTCTCGCGCATCGATGGACGCATTCTGGGAAATGATCGCCCGGGCCCGCTCTCGGCGCGGCTGCAGCAACAATTCTGGGCGAAGCGTGCAGCAGGTTGGCACGCGACGCCGATCAATTACTAAAAATAAACAAAGAAAATAAAAACGGGGGAGAGCGGCTTCAACAACGGAGTTCTGTCTTATGTCTGGGGTTATACTGAAGTTTCTCGGCTGCTGCACCGTCCTCTCTTGTCTTGTCGGGTTTGCCGGCGAGGCGAGGGCGCAATCCACGATCAAGAGTCCGACCCTGGAGGCCGTCAAGCAGCGGGGCCAGCTGAACTGCGGCGTCGACACGGGCATGCCCGGCTATGCTTTCCAGAATTCCTCAGGCCAGTGGGACGGCCTCGACGTGGCGCTGTGCCGCGCGGTTGCGGCCGCCGTGCTGGGCGATCCCGACAAGGTCAAGTATGTCGGATTGACCTCGAAGGTCCGCTTCACGGTGTTGCAGTCGGGCGAGATCGACATGCTCATCCGGGACACGACATTGACCTTCACGCGCAACACGCAGCTGGGGCTCAACGAAGCGGTCATCAACTTCTATACGGGTGAGACCTTCATGGTGCGCAAGAACCTGAATGTCGCGCATGTAAAGGAGCTGGACGGGGCCACCATATGCGTGATCACCGGCACCACGCTCGAACGGGACATCGCCGACTACGGCCGTGCCAACCACGTGAAGATCAACACGCTGCTGTTCGATCGGCCGGAGGAAGCTTTTGCGGCCGCGAACGCCGGGCGATGCGACGGCTACACCGACGACGGCGGGAGCGTGGCGGCCGCGCGATCCGGCATGCAACATCCGGACGACTGGGTGATCCTGCCCGAGGTCATTTCCAGGGAACCGCTCGGTGCCTTCGTCAGGCAGGGCGACGAGCCCTGGTCCAATATCGTGAAATGGACTCACTACGCGATGGTCGAGGCCGAGGCGCTCGACATCAGCCAGTCGAACCTCGACGAGGTCAAGAAGACGACGACGGAACCCGAGGCCCGGAAGTTCCTGGGTCTCGAAGGCGATTTCGGCAAGATGCTCGGCCTCGACAACGACTGGTCGTACCGGATCGTGAAGAGCGTGGGCAACTACGGCGAAGTCTACGACCGCTACTTCGGCCCGAAGGCTCTCGGGCTGCCGCGCGGGCTTAACGAGCTCTGGAACCATGGCGGCCTGCAGTACGTGCTGGCCTGGCAGTGATCTGAAGCACGGGGGGACCGACATGACCAGACGTCCGTCCCGGCGCGCGACGGCCGGCCAGTGGCTCCTGCTGCTGGCGGTCGTGGCCGTCGTCTGGGCCCTGCTGCGCAGCGCCGGCCATAATCTCGCGCAACGAAATATGTCCCTCGGGTTCGGCTTCCTCGGCGACCAGGCGGGATTCGACATTCCCTTCCACCTCGTATCCTGGACGACCTTCGACACTTACGGCCGGGCGCTGCTGGTCTGCTCGCTCAACGCGCTGCTGGTTTCCGTCATGGGCGTCGTCGCATCGACGGCGCTCGGCCTGCTGATCGGCGTCATGCGACTGTCGGCCAACTGGCTGGTCCGCAATACGGCCGTGGCCTTCATCGAGCTCATTCGAAACACGCCACAGCTGGTTCAGATCGTCTTCTGGTATGCCGCGGTGCTCCAGGCGCTGCCGTCCGCCCGGCAGAGCCTGGCCGTGCCCGGAGGCATCCTGCTGAACATCCGCGGCCTCTACCTGCCGAGGATGATCACGGGCCCGGACGGCTCGTTCCTCCCCTGGCTCGCCATGCTCGTGCTCGCCGGGACGCCTTTCGCCTGGAGGCTCCGGATCCGGGACGCGCGCATCGGCGTCAAGGCGCTCTTGCTGCCGTTGCTGGCGGCGGCCCTGTTCCTGGCCGATGTCGACCGCATCGAATGGCCGGCGCTCAAGGGCTTCAACGTCGCCGGCGGGATCGGGTTGCCGCCGGAACTCGTGGCGCTCTGGGCGGGGCTTTCGATCTATTCGGCGGCCTTTATCGCGGAGATCGTGCGCAGCTCGATCCAGGCCGTGCCGCGGGGCCAGCAGGAGGCGGCGCTCAGCCTGGGCCTCAAGCCCCGTCAGCGGCTGCTCCTGATTGTGCTGCCGCAAGCGCTCCGCCTCATGGTGCCCCCACTCACGAGCCAATATCTCAATCTCATCAAGAACAGCTCGCTGGGCGCCGCCATCGCCTATCCCGAGATCTTCGAGATCTTCGCCGGCACGGTACTGAACCAGTCGGGTCGGGAGATCGAGACGATCATCATCGTCATGGCGATTTTTCTCGTCATCAATCTCCTGACTTCGGCACTCATGAATTGGTACAACCGCCGCGTTGCCTTGGTGGGGCGCTGATCCATGCGACAACCTCGCTCCATCCCCGCCGCGCACCCGGCAACCGCTCTCGTTCGATCGACGGGGGCCGCCCGTCATGACCGCTGAAATCCCCGCTCGATCGCCGGCCCATCGGCTCGCCGGCCATACCGCCGGCTCCCTGAGCCGCGGCATCCGGCAGGCGATGAATGCGCTTCGGCGCAACCTGTTCAATTCCATCGGGAACACGATCCTGAGCGGGATGATGCTGGCGCTCTTCTGGCTGGTCATCCCGCCTTTCGTCGACTGGGCCGTGACGCACGCCACGATCGCCGGCATCTCCAAGTCGGCCTGCGACGGCAGCGGGGCGTGCTGGACCTTCATCAAGGTCAGGCTGCCCTCGTTTTTCTATGGCAGCTTTCCGCCGACCGAGCGGTGGCGGGTCGATCTGGCCGCCCTGCTGCTGGTCGCGTTCGGCATTCCGGTCTTGCGCGACCGTGTCGCGCGGCGCGGCCTCTGGGTGGTTCTGCTGCTGACCGTCTTCCCGGTCCTGGCGGGCGTGCTGCTCGTCGGCGGCGTGCCGGGGCTACCCTATGTCGGTACCCATCTGTGGGGCGGGCTGCTGCTCAATACGACGATCTCGTTCGTCGCGGTCGCCGGATCGCTGCCGCTCGGCATGGCGCTGGCACTTGGCCGGCGCTCCGGCTTGCCGATCGTGCGGATGCTGTCGATCGGCTTCATCGAGCTGTGGCGCGGCGTACCGCTGCTGACGGTGCTCTTCATGGCGACGGTCATGCTGCCGCTGTTCCTGCCGCATGGAATCACGATCGACAATCTCGTCCGGGCCATGGTGGCGCTGACCCTGTTCACCTCGGCCTACATGGCGGAAGTCGTGCGCGGCGGGCTGCAGGGCGTGCCGAGCGGCCAGGAGGAGGCCGCCTATGCCCTGGGGCTCAAGTGGTGGCAGGTACAGTATTGTGTCGTCCTACCACAGGCGTTGCGGCTCGTCGTGCCGGGGATCGTCAACACCGTGGTCGATCTGTTCAAGGACACGACGCTCGTAACCATCGTCGGGCTGTTCGATATGCTGGGAGCCGTGAACCAGGCGATAAACGACCCGGCTTGGCTCGGTCTTGCCAAAGAGGGCTATGCCTTCGCGGCGCTGCTGTTCTTCGTCTGCTGTTTCGCCATGTCGAGTTTTGGCCGACGCTTCGAGCGCCGGCTCGAGAGAAGCACGCCGCGCTAGCTGCGGAGCCTCAATAGGTTGTCGCTGTCCAAGCCGATTCGAATGCTGTCGGCCACACTGGCCGAGGGGACCGCGCTCTAAATCGGCCTCGCCGCCACCGCGGTCCTGTCGCTTCGTCGCTCTTACCGGATCTCGTTGACGTACCGGTGCGCCGTCGTCATCGCCCGATGGATCGCGAAGATGGTCGGCACGCCTGATTGATCGAAAGCGATTTCCTCGATCCGCAGCACCGCGGCAGGCAGCGAGAGCCCGAGCACGGCCTGATCCACCTCGTCCGCCAGTTCCGCCGAGACCTGTTCGCGCACCGCGGAAATGCGGATGCCGTATTGCTCCAGCAGGAACAGATAGAGCAACTCCGGTACCCTATCCGGATCCTGCGGGAAATCCGCAATCCGTCCCGCCGGCAGGGAGAACCGGTCGTGCATCACGACCCGTCCGTCGATCTCGCGCGTCCGGTGCAGGCGCAGCACGGCGGTGGCGGGGTCTATCTCCAGCGCCGCCGCCTCGTCCGCAGCCGCAAGCTCGACGCTGACCGACAGCACCCGCGCCTTCGATCGGACCAAGGTCCCGTCGAGCCCATGCAGCCGGAAATATTGGAAGAAATAGCGCAGGCTGTGATGCGGCGTGCGGCCGGTCACGACGGTGCCTGTCTTGCGCCGGCGCGTCAGCAAGCCCTCCGCCGTCAGGTCCATCAGGGCGCGCCGGACGGTGCCGACGGCGACGCCGAAGGATTGCGCCAAGGCGACCTCGCCCGGCAATACGGTGCCCGGCGTCCATCTGCCTAGCAGGATCGCTTCCGAAATCTGTCGCTTGACGCCCTCGTAGAGCGGCGCGGCAGCCTGCTCGCTCAGTCGACGGATCGGAGACCGGGCGGGCTTCGGTTTGCCGAGGCCTTGCGCTTTATCGTTGACAAGAGGCATGCGCTGACTTTCTCATTTCTATATAGATTATATAAATAACTCGGATTGGAAAGAGGCTTCGCGTGGTGTTTACGGCTATCGATCGCATCGGGCAGGCCTGGGATTTCGTCGGTGCGGACACGGCGGCGATCGAGCGGGATCTGGCTCGGCTCATTCGAGTGGATACGTCGTTTCCGCCCGGCGACGGCTACAGCGCCATGGCCGATCTGGTCGAGGACATGGTCGTCCCGCTGGGCTTCGCCTGCCGGCGCGTCTCGGTGCCTGAAGCACTCTGGTCGACGGCGGGGGGAGGGGCCTCGGGCGAGCGCGTCAACCTGATCGCCGTACGCAACGATGGTCTGCCGCCATGCAGCCTCTATTTCCATGTCGACACCGTGCCGGCCGGCGACGGCTGGACGGTACCGCCGTTCGCCCTGACCGCACGCGATGGCCGCCTTCACGGCCGGGGTGCCGCCGACATGAAAGGCACGATCGCCGCGACGCTGGCGGCATTGCGGGCGCTGGCGTACACGGGTTCGCCGCTGCGGTTCGAGCCGCGTCTCTTGTTCTGTACCGACGAGGAGGGCGGCCTCTATCCCGGCATCCGCTATTTGGCGGAGCAGGGCATGGTCGAGGGGCATCTGCTGAGCTTCAACGGCGGGGCCGCGCCGCGGATCTGGGCCGGCTGCTTCGGCAGCATCGACCTCAAGATCCGCGTGCAGGGACGCGGCGCCCATTCCGGCGATCCGGTCGGCGGCATCAATGCGGTCGAAGAGGCGATGCCGCTGCTGAACGCGCTCATGGCGCTGAAGGCACGGGTGGAACTGCGGACCTCCGCCATGTCGCCGCCGCCGCATTATGCGGACAAGCCGTTGCACGCGCGTCTGACCATCGCGGCGCTCCACGGCGGGCAGAAGGGCTCGTCGCTGCCGGCCGTGTTCGAGATCCTGGTCAATCGCCGCTACGCGCCGGAAGAGGCGTTCGCGGCCGTCCGGGAAGAATTGGAGAAAACCGTGCAGGATGCCATGTCGGCGTCCCGCGCGCTCGGTGTCGAAACGCACATGATCGGCCATCTGGCGCCGGTCTCCGACCCAACCGGGCCGCATTGGCCGCGCTGGCAGGCGGCCGTGGCCCGCGGCTTCGGCTTCGCGCCCGAGATGTTCCGCGCCTGGGGCTCGTCGACCAGCTCCGACATGGGCTTTGTCCAGCAGGCGGGCATTCGCGAAATCCTGCTGGGCGGCCTTACGCGGCCTGACAACAATACGCACGCGCCGGACGAATTCACCACCATGGCGGATCTCGTGGCCCTCGCGCGCTCGATCCTTCTCTATCTCAGCCGCGACTTCGACGAGGCGCGTCCTGACAACAAGCCAACGCGACAGGGGTGACAGCATGTTCAAACTTGCAGCTATCGATCGGCGCCGGTTCATCGCGGGCACGGCTGCTCTCGGCGCTTTGACGCTCCCGCTCAGGCGCGGCTTCGCGGCGGCCCCGAAGCGGGGCGGCACCCTGCGCGTCAGCGTCGACCAGGCGGTGACCAAGCTCAACCCGCTGCAGACCCGGGTCAATTGCGAGTATCTCGTAGCGGAGTTGCTCTACAGCGGTCTGACCCGGCTCGGCATCAACATGATGCCGGAACCGGACCTCGCGCACTCCTGGTCCTATTCGGCCGATCTGACCGAATGGACCTTCAAGCTGCGCGAAGGGCTCGTGTTCCATGACGGCACGCCCTGCACGGCGGCCGATGTGGTCGCGAGCTTCGAGGCGATCCTCGATCCGAAGACCGCGTCGCCGGCGTTGCAGAATGTCGGGCCGATCGCGCAGGTGACGGCGACGGACAAGACCAGTGTCGTCTTCAAGCTGTCCGCGCCTTTCGCGGACCTGCCGGTCACGCTCGCCTATACCAATGCCAAGATCGTCCCGGCCGCCATCGCCAAATCCGGGCTGGCGCGGCTCGATCAGCAGGCGATCGGCACCGGTCCGTTCAAGCTTGTGTCGTTCGAGCCCGAACGGCTCGTCTCGGTCGTGCGCAACGAGGCCTACTACGACAAGGACCGGCCCTATCTCGACCGGATCGACGTGCTGGTCTATCCGGACACCACCGCCGAGGGATCGGCGCTGATCTCGGGCGACACCGATATGATGGTCAGCGTTCAGCCGACCGAATATGCCCGCCTCAAGAACTCGGCCGGCGTGAGGACGCTCAAGGTGCCGTCGGGCCAGTTCTGCAATATCATCCTCGGCTGCGATCAGAAGCCGTTCGACGACGTGCGGGTCCGCAGGGCGCTGGCGCTGACCATCGACCGGCCGACGCTGGTCGATTTCGTCGTCGAGGGCTACGGCACGCCCGGCAATGATGCGCCGCTCAGCAGCGCCTATCGCTTCTACGCCGATCAGCCGATCGCCAAGCCCGACATCGCCCAGGCGAAGAAGCTGCTGGCCGAGGCGGGATATCCGGGCGGCCTCACGGCGACGCTGATCGCGTCCGACAAGCCCTCGGTCCGCACCCAGTTGGCGGTCGCCGTGCGCGAGATGGCCAAACCGGCCGGCTTTACCATCGATGTGCAGACCATGCCGCACTCGACATATCTGGATCAGGTCTGGAAGAAGGGGCCGTTCTACGTCGGCTTCTACAACATGCAGGCGACCGCCGACGCGATCTTTTCGCTGCTCTACACGTCCAACGCCGCCTGGAACGAGACGCATTGGAACAATGCGGCCTTCGACAAGCTGGTCGGCGAGGCGCGCACCACGGTCGACGAGGCCAGGCGCCGCGCGCTCTATGCCGACGCGCAGAAGCTGATGCACGACGAGGTGCCTTCGATCATACCGGTCTTCTTCGACTTGCTCGGGGCCCAGCGCGACTATGTGCAGCGCTACCAGCTGCATCCGCGCGGCGCGGTGTTCCGGCTCGACTTCGTGTCGCTGGGTGAAGGTGCGCCCAAGCGTGGCTGAGCCGGCGGGCGGGCGGTTACATTCATGTCGCTGAGCTACCTGCTGAAGCGCTGCGGCCTGACCGCCTATACGCTGATCGTCGTGTCGCTGATCGTGTTCGCGGTGACCCAGGTGCTGCCCGGCGATGCCGCGACCATGCTGCTGGGCGAGAACGCGACGCCGGCGGCGCTTGCCGCGGTGCGCGACCGTCTGGGCCTCGATGCGCCGATCTGGGTCCAGTACGGCCATTGGTTGGGCGGCGTCCTCCAGGGCGATTTCGGCACGTCGCTCCGGACCGGGCAGGCGGTGGGACCGGTCATGGTCGAGGCGCTGGGGCGGTCGCTGCTGCTGGCGGTGCTTGCGATCGGCTTCATGCTGTCGTTGGCGCTGCCGCTCGGCATCCTGGCCGCGGTCCGGCGCGGGCGGGCGGCGGATCTGCTGGTCGGCTTCGTCTCCTATATCGGCGTGTCCTTGCCGGAATTCGTCACCGCAACGCTGTTCGGCCTGCTGTTCGCCGACTGGCTGCAATGGTTGCCGGCGACCGGCTATGTGCCGATGACCGAAAATCCGGCCAGCAGTCTGGCGCATCTGGTGCTGCCGGTGCTGACCGTGTCGGTCATGCTGATCGCCCATGTCTCTCGCATGGTGCGCTCGGAGCTGGTCGACGTGCTCCACACGGACTATATCCGCGCCGCCCGCCTCAAGGGCCTGTCGGCCCGTGCCGTGCTGCTGAAGCATGGCTTGCGCAACGCGCTGCTGCCGACCATCACCATCGTGGCGCTCGATGTCGGCTATCTGCTGGGCGGCGTGATCGTGGTCGAGGAGATCTTTGCCCTGCCGGGCATCGGCCGGCAGCTCATCGTCGCGATCGAGGCGCGCGACCTGCCGGCGATCCAGGCCGGCGCGCTCATCATGGCGGCGACCTATTCGGTCGTGAATTTCGCGGCCGACGTGGCCTATGCCTGGCTCGACAAGAGGATCCAATATGATTGAGCTCATCCGTCGGCTGCTGCGCACGCCGCAGGGGGCGCTTGGGCTCTCGATCGTGGCCCTGGTCCTGGTGCTGATCCTGGTCGGCCCGCTGGCGGCCCCCCACGATCCCGACACGATGGCGCCGCTCGTCCGCTACAAGGGACCGAGCCCGGCCTATTGGCTGGGCACCGACCAATATGGCAGGGACATCCTGAGCCGGCTGCTTTACGGCGCCCGGGCGACAGTGGTCATGGCCTTCCTTGCCACGGCGCTGGGCTCGATCGTCGGTGCGGTGGTCGGCACGTTGTCGGCCTTTCTGGGCGGTCGGGCGGACGAGGCGATCATGCGGACGGTCGATGCGGTCATGTCGATCCCCAGCCTGCTGTTCGCTCTGCTGATCGCCAATCTCCTGGGCAAAAGCAGCGTCGACGCGGTCATGGCGATCGGCATCGCCTTCGCGCCCGGCATGGCGCGCATCACGCGCAGCGTGGCGCTGACCGTGCGCAAGCAGGACTATGTCCATGCCGCGATCGCACGGGGCGAAGGCGGCGCTTATATCGTCCTGCGCGAGATGCTGCCGAACGTGGTGGCACCGATCATCGTCGAAGCGACGCTGCGCATCGCCTTCGCGGTCATGCTGTTCGCGACTTTGAGTTTCCTGGGGCTCGGCGCGCAGCCGCCGGCATCGGAATGGGGCCTGATGGTCGCCGAGGCGCGCCGTTTCATGCATCTCAGCCCGTGGATGATCCTGTGGCCGAGCCTCGCGATCGCGCTGGTCGCCATCGGCTTCAATCTGCTGGGCGACGGGCTGCGCGACGCCCTCAACCCGCGCACCTGAGGGCCAGCCCGTGCCGCCTGTCCTCGAGATTTCCAACTATACGCTCGACTACGCGTCCCCGCGCGGGGACGCCCGGGCGCTGGATGCGATCGACCTCGCGATCGGGCGCGGCGAAGCGCTGGGTCTGGTCGGCGAGTCGGGTTCGGGCAAGACGTCGCTCGCCTGGGCGATCATGCGCTATCTGCCGGGCAACGCGCGCGAGCCCGGCGGCAGCATAAAGCTTTCCGGCGAGGAACTGACGACCAAGACACCGGCCGAGATCGCAGCGCTGCGCGGACGCCGGATCGGCATGGTGTTCCAGGATCCGGGCACCTCGCTCAACCCGACCCTGCCCTTGGGCGAGCAACTGGCCGAGGTGCTGGTGCGCCATCGTGCGCTGACCCGCCGCCAAGCCTGGGCGGAAGGCGAGGCGATGTTCGCGCGGGTCGGGTTGAAGCAACCGGCCCAGATGATGCGCCGCTATCCGCATGAGGCGTCCGGCGGCGAGAAGCAGCGCGTGGTGATCGCGACCGCCTTCGCCTGCAATCCCGAGTGCATTTTGTTCGATGAGCCGACCACGGCGCTCGACGTCATCACGGCCCGCCAGATCCTCGATCTCTTTGCCGAGCTGCAGGCCGAGACGTCGGTCGCCTCGCTCTATATCTCCCACGATCTGGCGCTGGTTGCCCAGGTCGCCCACCGGGTCGCCGTCATCCATCGCGGCCGGATCGTCGAGCAAAGGACGGCCGCCGGGATCTTCACCAATCCGCGGAACGACTACACCAAGCGTCTGATCGCCGCCGTCCCCGATCCGGGCCGGCGGCTGTCGGGCGCCGCACCGATTCCATCCGGCGTGCCGCTCGTCGAAGCCAGGGCCGTCAGCGTTCACTACGGCCGGACCTCGCGGCTCGCGACCTTCTTCGGCCGCGCCCGGGAACGCGTAGTCGGCAACCGCGCCGTCAGCCTGTCGGTCGACCCCGGCGAGATCCTGGGCATCGTCGGTGAATCCGGATCGGGCAAGTCGACGCTGGCCAAAGCCCTGACCGGGCTCAATCCCTTTACCGGAGAGATCCGGTTCGACGGCCGCCGGATCGGCGGTATCGCCGATATGGACAAGGCCTATCGGCGGAACGTCCAGATCGTTTTCCAGCATCCCGATGCATCGCTCAATCCGCGCCAGCGTATTGCCGAGATTCTGTCGCGGCCCCTAGCCCTTTATGGCGGGCAGGACGGTCCCCGGGATATGGCCGTCGCCCGTCTGCTGGAGCAGGTGCACCTGCCGGCCGACTATGCCCGCCGCTATCCGCACGAGCTGTCCGGCGGCGAGAAACAGCGTGTGGCGATCGCGCGTGCCTTCGCCTCGAAACCACGGCTGGTCATCTGCGACGAGATCACCTCGGCCCTCGACGTCTCGGTTCAGGCGTCGGTGGTCGAATTGCTGCTCGACCTGCAGCGGCGCCACGGCACGGCCTATCTGTTCATCACCCATGACATCAACCTGGTGCGCCAGATCGCGCATCGGATCGCGGTCATGTATCGCGGCGACCTGGTCGAATTGCTCGACATCGAGCAGCTCGAAGCGGGGCCACGCCATCGCTACACGCGCGCGCTCATCGAAGCGGTGCCGAGGCCGGTCGGTGGAACGACCAATATCACTATCGGCCGGCATAGCCCCGGCCCCATCCCGGGAGGATTTGACAAGTGACGATGGATCGCGATGCGCTACTGGCGCGGCTCGACGAAAAGGCCAGCCTCGATTTCCTGGCCGAGATGGCCCGCCACAAGAGCTATTCGGAGACCGAAGGCGAACGCACGCTCGCCCGCTTCATGGTCGAACGCATGCGCGGCCTCGGTCTCGAGGCCGCGACGCAGCCGGTCGTGGGCGAGCGCGTCAATGCCATCGGCCGGTGGCGCGGAACCGGCGGCGGCCATAGTCTGCTGTTCAACGGCCATCTCGACACCAATCCGGTGACCGAAGGCTGGACCGTCGACCCGTGGGGCGGGCTCGTCGACGACAAGTTCATCTACGGCATCGGCGTCTCGAACATGAAGGCGGGCGACGCCGCCTATTTCTGCGCGGTCAAGACGCTGATCGACGCCGGTGTGAAGCTCCGGGGCGACGTGGTGCTGACCTATGTGGTCGGCGAGCTTCAGGGTGGGGTCGGCACGCTGGCGGCGATCCGCCAGGGCGTCCGGGCCGATTATTTCATCAATAGCGAGCCGACCGACCTGCAGGCGCTGACCATGCATGCGGCCGCCTTCACCTTCATCATCGAGCTGACCGGCATCACCCGTCACCTGTCCAAGCGCGAGGCCGCGGTCGACGCGATCCTAGCGGCCTGCGATCTGATCCCGCATTTGAATGGCATGACATTCAGCGGCGCCCGCAGCGACGAGCATCGCTCGATCAACCGGGTCCATGTCGGCGTGATCCATGGTGCGCTCGGCCAGGAACTGCATGAATGGCGGCCGCCGCAGGTCGCCGATTTCGTGCGGCTGAAGGGCTCGGGCCGCTACGCGCCGGGTCAAACCGAAGCGCAAGCGCTGGCAGATCTCCGGGCGGCGCTCGACGCGCTCGAAGGCCGCTTCCCTGGCCTAAAGGCAACGGTACGCTCGGAACAGGTCGAAGGCCGCCCGCTGATGCCGGCGTTCGAGGTCGCGAAGGACGCGCGGATCGTGCAGACGATCAATGCCGCCTACGAAAAGGTCCGGGGTGTGCCGCAGCCGACCGGTGCCATCGCGCCGCCCTGTTTCTATGGCACCGATGCCGGCCATCTCTATCAAGAGCTTGGTATGGAGGGCATCGTGTGCGGGCCTGGCGGTCGGTTCAACACGATGCCCGACGAGAGAGTGGATATTCCCGACTTCCTCGACATGATCCGTATCTACATGCTGGCGATCCTCGATATTTGCGAGGTCGCCTGACGGCCTAGCCCAGGAGTGTTGCCATCTTCGTCAGTTCGCCATGAAGGACACGTGGGCGGCCGCGACCCGCCACCCGCCGGGCGTGCGGATCCAGGTTTGGCTCTGACGACCGATCCGGGCGGCGCCGGGTCGACGGAATTCCGTATTTGCCGTCGCGCAGTCCCGTCCGTAGGTCGTGATCACGGTGCGGGTCAGCGCCCGATCGAGACCGGCGGTCGGCCGGGCCGCCCGAAAAGCAGCGATTTCGTCATGGCCGTAGAGATTTTCCCCGACGCCATAGCGCAGCGTGTGCGGGCTGTTCCAGAACAGCTCATCGAGCACGGCGACATCGTTGTCGATCAGGGCGGCCTCGTACCGCATGAAGACTGCCGTCACTTCCGCGACGATTTCAGGAATGTTGATGTCCATGGGGGTCACGTCCTAAAATTGCGGCTGGGCGGGCCAGGCCAATGTTTCAACCAAATCGAGCAGGGCACGGTCGGCGTGCCGGGCGCCGACCAGCGACAAGCCGATCGGGCAGCCGGCGACCGTGCCGACCGGCAGCGATATCTGGGGAAGGCGGCCCAGTCCGGCGACAGAAGTCAGTGCCAGCGCCTTGCTGCGGAATGCATCGAGCTCGGCCGGGGGCGTCGCCAGCCGGGGGGCGATGCCGGGTGCGCTCGGCAGCAGCAGCGCCGTTCCGGGCAGCAGAAGCGAATCGAGCCATTGGGCAATGCCCCGGCGCGCCCGCTCGGCCGCGCCGACGGATTCGTCCGAGAGGGTCGCCGACCAGGCGAAGCGGTCGCGAATGCCCGGACCGAAAGCCGGCTCGGTCGCTTCGATCCAGGCACCATGCGCCTGCCAGGCTTCACGCCCCTGCAAGGTGCGAAACACCGGCAGCCAGCCCGGCAGCCCGCCGGAAACACCGCTTTCCGCCGGCGCGATTTCCATGTCGCCGATCGGCATCCGCGCGCCGAGCTGCTCGATGAACGGCATGAGCGCCGCCCGCACAGCCTGGTCCGGCAGAAAGAAGGCGTCCGTCGGCAACAGCAAACGGGTGATGGCGACGGGCGCGCGGTCAGGCAGCAGAACGCGGCCGATGCGCGACAGCATGGCCGCATCGCGGGCGAACCAGCCGACCGCGTCGAAGCTGGGGGCGAGCGGCACCAGTCCCGCCATATCGATGGCGCCGTGGCTGGGCCGCATGCCGTAGATCCCGCAGTAGGACGCCGGGATCCGGACGGAGCCGCCGGTATCGGTCCCAAGCGCGGTATCGACGGCCGCCCCGGCGACGGCGGAGGCGGAGCCGCTCGACGAGCCGCCGGGCACGCGGCCGGGTGCGCGCGGATTGATCGGCGTGCCGTAATGGGCATTCTCTCCATTCAGCGAGAACGCCAACTCGTCGGTATGGGTCTTGCCCACCAGATCGGCGCCCGCGGCGAGCAGGGCCCCAATCGCACCGGCGTGGCGCGTCGCCGGCGCATGGGTCCGCGCCCAATCGGGATTGCCGGCACCGGTGACGAACCCGGCGACGTCGAACAGATCCTTGGCGGCAAAGCGCACGCCGGCCAACGGCCCGCCCGGCCGACCTTGCAACTGGAGCGGGGGACCGGGCACGAAAGCGTTGAGAGCGGTGATGTCCAACGAGAATGCTCCTTTTCAACCGTCGGTCAGGGAATGATTTCGAACGCCACGCCGAAGCGGCGGTCGAGTCTGACGGTGTGATGATCGACCAGGTTGGTGTCGGAAAGCTCCAGGTTGAGAAAATCGACGGTGGGATCGAGCAGGTACGGCCCGGCGTGCCAGGTGCCCCGATGCAAGGCCACCGCCCGATCGCCCGGGATGCGAAACGCCTCCACCCGCTCGGGATCGGGTTCGGCGCCGGGCAGATCCGGATTGCCCGGCGGTGCCAGGGCGATCAGCCATTCGGCACCGCCCATCGCCGCCAGGCATTGGGTCACTGCCGCATGGCGGGTGATGGCGGTGACGTGCAGCGGTTTTCGATGCAGCTTCATGATGTAAAGCCGAGGCGTGCCGCGCGCGAGCTCGAGACGTGCATCCACCTCGCCGAACGGCGTGCCGTCGATGCCGGGTTCGACCAAGGCGCCGTAGGGCGCCATGGCCTCCGGTGTCGCTCGCCTTGCGATAAGGGGGATCGTGCGGATATCGCTCATGGTGTGATTTCCTGGGTCAGCAAGTCGTGCAGGCGGCGCGACAGGGGCGTGCGGTCATCGAGCAGCGCTTCGGTCTGCGAAAAGTGATTGGCCCCGGCGATCTGGAGCAGTCGGGCCCGGCTCCCGATCCGGGCGGCCATCGCCTCGGCCTGCCTGCGAAACTCGGCCGTCTCCTGTTCGCCGTAGGCAACCGTCACCAAAACCGCCAGTTCGGCAGCCCGATGCAGAGGCGACAGGGTCAGGGCATCCGCCGGCGAAAGCGCCAGTGCCGCGTTTCGCGACGACCGGCGGACCGGTTCCAGATCGTACATTCCGCCCAGCAACAACAGGGATGCGGGCGGCGCTTCATCTTGGACCGACAAGGCCGCGAGCGCCGCCAGCGTCGCGCCGGACGAGATCCCGGCCAGGTGCAGCCGGACCGGATCGATGCCATGAAGATGGGCGTGCCGCCGGATGAATCGCCACGCCGCCGTCACCTGGCCCGCCATCTCCGCGAGGGTCGTGTCGGGGCGCTTGCCATGGCTGACGACGATATGGGCGACGCCCCATTCCGCCAGCTTGCGGGTCCAGAAGCCGGAGCCGGCGGCATCGCCGCGCAGCCATCCGCCGCCGTGGACCAGAACGAGGCACGGGCCGGAAGCGGCACCGGCTTCGGCGGGATAGATATCCAGCAGCATGCCGGGGGCGTCGCCATAGGCGATCCCCGGTCGCACCGGCAGGCCCGCGCGGTTCTCCGCCGCCAGGTCGCGCAAGCGCGACAAGGCCGCCACCCCCGCCTCGCCCGACGCCGCGTGATTGTCGTATTGCGCGTCGAGCGCGGCTTGATCGTAGTCGCGCCAATCCGCCACGCCCATCGCCGCGCTCATGGCGTGGCCTCGGCCGTCGCCGCGCTCATGGCATGGCCTCGGCCGGCAATTCGGCATGATCGCGGTGCAGCAGATCGTCCCAGGTCTGACGTTCCTGATCGAGGAACAGGCGCCGCTTGACGCCTTCGATCAGCCGGGGCGCGATATATTTCATCCCGCTGTTGGACGCGGCGACGGGTCCAAGGCTGAGCGTGGCGCCCCGTGTCACCGTCAGCACGCGAGAGAGCCAGGGCGCGCTGCCCGCCGCCCTCTCGCGAAAGGCGCCGAGACGGTCGAGGTACGGAAAGCGGCCGAGCGCGTCGTTCTCCTCCCCCGTCGCCGGCACGTACCGGTCTGACCAGAGCGCCGCCTGGTCCGCGACGGCCGCCATCTCGGGCCGCTGACGCAGATCGACCCGCATCCCCGTCGCCACCACGACGCTGTCGAAATGAAAGGTACGGCCGCCGCCGGTCACCTCGATATCCGAGCCGGTCCAGCGCACCGTTTCCCACGGCGTGCCGGCATGCATCGAAAAGCCCGGGGTTGCGGCCGCGGCGTCGAACGTCGGCTTCGGCGGCCCCTGACCGATGGTCAGCAGCCGGTGCATCGTCGCCCATTTCCGGGCATCCGGCAGATCGACGTAATGCGCCAGATAGCCCGCATTCTCCATCCAGCGTCGGGGATTAGTGGTCGGCAGGACATCGCGGCGGAAGCACAGATCGGCCGACAGCGCACCGGCCCGCAGCGCGGACGTCGCGATGTCGAAGGCGGAGGCGCCCGCCCCCAGGATACCGACACGCTTGCCGGCCAGGATTGCCGGATCGAAGGGATCGTTGGCATGATGCAGGCGATCGGACGGCAGCGCCCGAACGATCGGTTCGGGGATCGAGAAGACACCGCTGCCGACGGCGCCGGTGGCGAGTACGCAGGTGCGGGCGAACAGGAACCGCGGCCCCTCCTGTGTCTCGAAGCCGAGCCGCAGCAGCTGGTCGTCGGCGGTCGGCTCCAGGCTGACCAGACGCCAGCCGTTGCGGACCGGCAGATCCAGGGCGCGGCGATACCAGTTCAGGTACTCCATCCAGGCCGTGCGCGGGATGCGGAACATTGCCTCCCAACCATCCGGTCCATGCTGCGCTTCCCACCAGGCCCGGAAGGACAGGGACGGCAGACCGAGATCGGGTCCGGTCAGCGTCTTGGGCGTCCGCAGCATTGCCATACGGGCGAATGTCATCCACGGGCCTTCGCGGCCGGCATCGGCGCCGTCGAACACGCCGATGCGCGCGACCCGTTCGCGCCGCAATCCGGCGGCGATGGTAAGGCCGTATTGGCCGGCACCGATCACCGCGCAGTCGAGCGCCACCGTGCCGTCGGGCGCCGTGACGGGGGCGACCCAGTCGGGGGTCGGGTAGGCCAGGATGTCAAGCTCGCGGGCGATCTGCCGCTCGAGGGCCGGGAGATCGTTCAGGGGAAGCGGGGTATCCATCTTTGAAAGCACCGGTAGGAAGTCATGGCGGGAAGCCGGCGGGTCGCGAGGGCCCGCCGCGGGGACCGGCCGAAAGACGGCCGGCCGGACTTCAGCCCCAACTTCGCCATCGCCCGCGCGCCCGGCCGAAACCGTGCGCGCGCGGCGGCCGCGCCGCCATGGTGGCCGGGATCGTCACGGCGCGGTACCGAACCATTTCCGATCGAGGCCGGCGAGGTAGCCATCATCCTTCATCGCGGCGAGGATGCGGTTGATCTCCGCCATCAGCGTCGTATCGGTCGGGCGCGTGTTGATGCCCACGTCCCGACCATCCCACACATCGGTCACTTTCAGACCCGCGTGGTTGGCGCGCGCCAGATCGTAGCGCAGCACCGGCAGGGTATTGACCACCACCTCGGTCCGGCCGAGTTCCAGGTCGCGCATGGCGAGCGGGAATTCATTGTAGGTCATCAATTCCTTGACCTTGTCGGCATATTGATCGCGCACGAACTTCTCGCCGGCGGTGCCACCCTGCACGCCGACGACCTTTCCCGCCAGATCCTCCGGCTTCGCCAACGCGACGGTCGGCCTGAAGGCCGCGGCGATGCCGGTCCGGTAATAGGGGGTCGAGAAGGCAATGCGTTGCGCGCGCTCCGGCGTATAGGTCATGGCCGTGATCAGCGCATCGACGCGGCCGGAGGTCAGCCCGGCAATCAGGCCGGCGAACTCGATCGACTGCCACTCGACACGCACGCCCAGGCGCCGGCCGATCTCGTTGCCCATCTCGATGTCGTAGCCGCCCAGCTTGCCGTCATCGACGAATTCGAACGGCGGAAAGGCGGCGCCATTGCCGACGACCAGCACGCCGGCCGTCCGGACCTTCGCCAAGGTATCGACCTCGGCCCGCGCGGCACCGCCACACGTGAGAAGAAGGGTTCCGATCAAAAGCGCGCGTCGCCCGAATGTTCCAGTCATGCCTCGTTCCTTTCAATGGTGCGTTCCGTTGAATCCATCGTCGCGCCGTATCGGTCCGCGCCCAGCACGCGGGCGAGGAAGGCGCGGGTCCGGGCTTCCTTGGGATTGCCCAGGACCTCGTCCGGCGTGCCCTGCTCGATCACCGCGCCGCCATCCATGAAGACGACCCGGTCCGCGACTTCGCGCGCGAAGCCCATTTCGTGGGTCACCACCAGCATGGTCATGCCTTCGTCCGCCAAGCGCCGCATGACGGCCAGCACCTCGCCGACCAGTTCAGGGTCGAGCGCCGATGTCGCTTCGTCGAACAGCATCGCCCCCGGCTCCATGGCGAGCGCGCGGGCGATGGCGACGCGCTGCTGTTGACCGCCGGAGAGCTGCGACGGCCAGGCATCGGCCCGGTGGGCCAGCCCGACCTTGTCGAGCAGCTGGCGGCAGCGCGCTTCGACCACGGCCCGCGGCTGCTTCAGCACCTGCAGGGGCGCTTCCATCAGATTGCCGAGCACGGTCAGGTGCGGAAACAGATTGAACTGCTGAAACACCATGCCGACACGCCGGCGCAGCAGGGTCATCTCGCGCTCGGGCACACGCTGCCGCATGCCGCCCCGCGACGGCCCCCAGCACACCGGCGCGCCGCCGACGCTCACTTCGCCGCTTTCGAACGGCTCCAACCCGTTGACGCATTGCAGCAGCGTCGACTTGCCGGAGCCCGACGGCCCGACGACGCAGACGACCTCGCCCTGCGCGACCTCGATATCGACGCCGCGCAGGACATCGACGGCACCATAGGATTTATACAGATTGCGGATTTTTATGGCGGTCATGCGCCGGTCCCTTGAAGCAGACGGCCCCGACACAGCACGTGGGTCAGATCGGCCTCGCGCGCGGCCAGCACCAGACGCGGCAGGAGTTCATCGTCGGTCGCACCGAGAAACGCCGGTGCGCGCAGATCGAAACTCAGCAGATCGGCAACGGCGTCCGGTTCGAGGCGGGCGCCGTCGGTCGCCATCGCCAGCGCGTCGGCCGGCAAGGGCCAGTCGTCCTCGGGGAGCGCGTTGCGTGGCAGAAGACAGGCCAGCCGGACCGCATCCAGCATGCTTTGACTGTCGTTGCTGCCGGCGCCGTCGGTCCCGAGGCGCAGCCGCACGCCGAGCGCGCGGGCCCGTGCGACCGGCGCCACGCCGCTACCCAGGCGCAGGTTGGCCGCCGGATTATGCACCATGACCGTGCCCGTCGCCGCGAGACGGCGCAGATCGTCCTCGTCGACATGGACGCAATGGGCCAATTCCGTCGCAGGTCCGAGCAGGCCCAGGCGGTCGAGATGCGCGATCGCGCTTTCACCGTAGAGCGTCCGGCAGGCGTCGGCGTCGGCGGCGGTCTCGCAGACATGCATGTGCAGGAAGGATCCGGCGTCGCGGGCCAGCCGCCCCAGACCGTGCAGCAGCCCGTCCGTGCAGCGCTGTGGCGCGGACGGGCCGAGCCCGACCGAAGGGTCGGTCAGGCAGGCGGCCGCGAGGTCGAGAAGCGCCGGCAGCGGCGGGGCCGGCACGCCCGGCGGCAAATCCCGATCGCGCAGCATCACCGCGATCCGTGCCCCGAGACCCGTGGCCCGCCACGCCGTCGCGGCGGCCCGGACCGCCGCCGAACGGGTCGGGATCTGCCGGAAATGGTCGGTGACCCGGGCCGTCCCGCTGCGGACGAGGTCGATGGCGGCCGACCCCACGGCCTGCTGCAGCGCCGCGTCGTCGAGCGCATCGGTCCCGCCGGCATAGGCATGGCGCAGCCATTCCGCCTGCCGCGACATCGGCGCCCGTCCGCGGGCCATCGCCTCCGGGGAATGGGTGTGGCCATTGTGGAAGGCGGGCAGCAGCAGCAGGTGACGCGCCGGTATTTCCAGCGCGGACGCTAGCGCCGGCAGATCCCGGCCCAGGGCGACGATACGGCCGCCCCGGATCGACAGATCCATGTCCCGGCGCGGCGTCCAGTCCGCGCCGCCGACCAGCACGGTCGCCTGGCGGAACAGGAGGGACGGCGCGCTCACGACTGCCTCCAACGACGCTCGAGCCAGCCGTTCAGGGCGACCAGCGGCAAGGTCATGCATAGATAAATCAGCGCCACCCCCGTGAAGGGGCTGAAGGTGTTGGCGCTCCAGTTCATGATATCGGTGCCGGCGCGCAGCAGATCGGGGATCGCGATCACGGAAACGAGTGCCGTGTTCTTGAGCAGGGTGATCGCCTCGCTCGTCAGCGGCGGCAATACGCTGCGCAGTGCCTGGGGCAGCACGATCCGCCGCATGGCCAGCACCCCCGACATGCCGAGCGCCCGGGCGGCACGCATTTGTCCGCGATCGACCGCCTGGATACCGGCGCGAACGATCTCCGTCACATAGGCGCCGCTGGTCAACGACAGGGCTGCGACGCCGACGACGCGGCCGTCCAATAAAAGCCCGAGGGCCGGCAGCCCATAGTAGAAGAACAGCAGCGTCACCATCAGCGGCACGCCACGCATCAAGGTGACATAGGCGAGCATGGCAGCATCGAGCGGCCGCAGGCCCGACACACGGGCGAGACCGCCGAGCACGCCGATGACCAGGGCGAGAATGATCGACACGCCGGCGAGCCAGGCCGTCGTCATCGCGCCCCGGAGCAACGCCGGTATTGAATGAGCGAACAGGGCGAATTCGAAATCCATCGACGACTCTTTATCGCCCGCATTTAGCGGTCGCGAGGAGGCCGAAATGACGAGCGCTATCCCGCCGGCGCGCGGATTGATCAGGCTTCCTGGCTTGCGAGGAAGCGCGACATATCGGTGCGATCACTGCGGAGAAGCGCGCGACTTTGATCTGCGCGGGCCTACCGGCGCGCGACAGTGCTTAAGTCAGGACGTAGATCGCCACCGGCCGCGAGCACGGCCCAGGCCATGGGAACGAGGAGGCCGTCCCAATCGCTTGGATGCCGGGCATCCAAGCGTGGAGGAGGTCTTCTGCGTCATCGGCCCAATGGAGTCCATGTCTATGGATCAGCAAGGAGCGTGCCATTGGACCGGTTGCCGCCGGTGCCCGTGCAACAGCAGAGACTGACAC
>JAQGIC010000013.1 GCA_028288725.1 Rhodospirillales bacterium | reverse complement strand
ACGACCAGCGCGGCCAGCTCTGGCGCGTCGGCGACAGCTACGGCCTCGAATACTACCAGGTCCCCGTCTACCGAACCGGCGTCGACGCCATCTACGACCTCCAGTCCGGAAGATACACCGCCGTCGGTTTCTCCAACGAAACCCCGCCAACAGACTTCACCGTCAAACTCTCAACCGAAGACTTCACCCCGGAAACCCTCAGGAATGCCGGTGTTCGCTGATTTCCTAAAACGAACGAGCATCCTGGCGGGCCTGATCCTCGGCGGCGGCGGTGCCGCCGCCGAGGATCATCCGCCGGTTGCCGCTGAAATCGTGCCGCTCGCCGCCCATAGCCTGTTGCTTGGCGTCACTCGCGCCGGGCCGGCGCTGGTCGCCGTCGGCGAACACGGCATCATTCTGATCTCGCATGACGACGGCACGAGCTGGGTCCAGCAGCCCAGCCCGACCGACGTGCTGCTGACGGCGGTCAGCTTCGTCGACGACAAGCATGGCGTCGCCGTCGGCCATGACGGCACCATTCTCAAAAGCGAGGATGGCGGCCAGCATTGGCAATCCGTGCAACGGGATCCGGATGCCGGGCCGCTGCTGACCGTGGCGCTGGCGCCCGACGGCCGGCAGGGCGTCGCCGGCGGCGCCTACGGCCTGCTGATGACGACCGCGGACGGCGGGGCCACATGGCGCCAAGCCAAGGTGCCGGACGTCGATGATGACGGAGCCGATTCCCATCTCTATGCCGCCGCGATCCCGGCACCCGATCGCTGGGCCGTGGTCGGCGAGGCCGGCCGTATTCTCATCAGTACCGATCAAGGTGCTACCTGGAAGGTCGCCAAGGCGCCCTATGGCGGGTCCTATTTCGGGATCATGACCAAATCGGCCGACGATTGGCTGATCTTCGGATTGGAAGGCAAAATGCTCGAGACGGCTGATGCCGGCGCCACATGGCGGCCGATCGAGACCGGTCAGACTTCCGGCCTGATCTCGGCCGGGCTGCTGAAGGACGACCGCCTGGTCGTGGTAGGGTTGAACGGCACCATCCTGGTCGAAGATGCGCCCGGCGGTCATTTCCTGCCGCGCCACCTGGCGACGCCGACGGCGCTGACCGCCGTCCTGCCGGTCGATGGCGTGGCGGTGCTTCTGAGCGAACGGGGGGCGAGCCGCCTCGAAGCGGCGACGCTTCGGACGACGCCATAATGAAGCAGGCCTTCATTCCCCGTCTGGGCGAGCTGCTGTTCGCCTATCGCCGCGCGGTCCTCATCCTGTTCGCGCTCTTGACCCTGGGCCTCGGCTGGGAGGCGTCCAAGCTCCAGATCGACGCCTCGTTCGACAAGACGCTGCCGCAGTCGCATCCCTATATGGCGACCTTCAAGCAGTATCAGCAGCAGTTCGGCGGCGCCAACCGCATCCTGATCGCGCTGCATTCGAAGACCGGGTCGATCCTCACACCCGAATTCCTCGATGTGCTGAAGAAGGCGACCGAGGAGACCTATTTCATCTCCGGCGTCGACCGTTCGCGCGTGACGTCGATCTTCACGCCCAACGTCCGCTTCATCGAGATCGTCCGCGACGGCTTCGCCGGCGGCAACGTCGTCTCCGGTACGTTCAAGCCGACGCCCGAGGGCATCGAGGAGGTCCGCAAGAACATCCTGAAATCCGGCCAATTGGGCCGGCTGGTCTCGGCCGATTTCTCCAGCGCCATGATCTCGGCCGAACTGGTCCAGCGGGACCCGGCCACGGGCGAGATGCCCGACGTATTCAAGGTAGCGGCCGAGCTGGAGAAGAATCTGCGCGGCAAGTACGACGGGTCGGTCGCCGACGTCCATATCCTGGGCTTTCCCAAGGTCATGGGCGACATCGCCGACGCGGCGGGCGGCGTGCTCAAATTCTTCGGCCTCGCGTTTCTGATCACGGCGGGCATCGTCACGTTCTATGGCCGATCCCTGGCGCTGACGGTCACGCTCTTGGGCGTTTCGGTCGTGACCGTGGTCTGGCAGCTGGGCCTGCTGGCGCTGCTGGGTTTCGGTATCGATCCCCTGTCGATCCTGGTGCCGTTCCTGGTCTTCGCCATCGCGATCAGCCATGGCGTCCAGAATATCGGTACCCTGACCCAGGAGATGGCCAAGGGCCATGACGTGAAGGCGGCGAGCCTCGCCGGTTTCAATCGCCTGCTGATCCCCGGTGTCGGCGCGCTGATCGCGGACGCCTTGGGGTTTCTCACCATCACCTTCATCGACGTGCCGTCGATCCGCGAACTCTCGATCGCCGCCAGCCTGGGCATGGCGCTGATCATCGCCACGCATCTGTTCGTGCTGCCGCTGCTCATGAGCCTGCTGCCGCTCGGGCCCGATTACAGCCAGCGCATGGCGAAGACCTATGGCCGGCTCGACGGGCTGTGGCGAGCCATCGCCGTGCTGGCGACACCCAAGGGCGCCATCCCCGCGGTCGGCCTTGCCGTCGCCATCTTCGCTTTCGCCTCCGTCGAGGCCAAGCATCGCGCGGTCGGCGATCTCGATGCCGGCGTGCCGGAGCTGTGGAGCGACAGCCGCTACAACAAGGACGCGGCCTTCATCACCCGGACCTTCGCGATCGGCGTCGACATCATCCAGGTCATCGCCGAGGGCCCGAAGAACGGCTGCGTCGACCATGACGTGGTCGAGGCGATCGAGCGGTTCGACTGGCACATGCGTAATATTGCCGGCGTACGGTCGACGCTCTCGCTGCCGATCGCGATGAAGATCGTCAATGCCGGCTGGAACGAAGGGAACCCGAAATGGCGCGAGCTGCCGCGCGACGGCCGGGTGCTGGTTCGGGCCTCGGCGCCGATCGAAACCTCGACCGGCCTGCTGAACGACGATTGCTCGGTCATGCCGATCATCATGTTCACGGTCGATCATAAATCCGAGACCATCGACCGGGTGACGAACGCGGCCGAGGCCTGGTTCAAGGCGCATCCGTCGCCAAAGGTCACGCTGCGGCTGGCGACCGGCAATGTCGGCGTGATGGCGGCGACCAATCAGACCGTGCGCGCGGCCGAAACGCCGATGCTGCTCTATGTCTACGGCGTCGTGCTGGTGTCGTGCTTCGTCATGTTCCGCGGGCTGGCGCCATGCATCTGCGTGATCATTCCCCTGGTGCTGGTTTCGGTTCTGACCGACGCGATCATGGCGTTGCTCGGCATCGGCCTGAAGACCTCGACCCTGCCGGTCGCGGCCCTGGGCGTTGGCATCGGCGTCGACTACGGCATGTACATGTTCAGCCGGCTGAACTCCCACCTGGGCGGCGGGCGCAGTTTTGCGGAGGCCTATCTTCAGACCCTGCGCGAGACCGGCAGTTCGATCCTCCTGACCGGTCTCACGCTGGCGGCGGGTACCTGCACCTGGATCCTGTCGGGCCTGCGGTTTCAGGCCGACATGGGGCTGCTGCTGACGTTCGTCTTCGTGGCGAACATGCTGGGAGCCGTGCTGCTGTCGCCGGCGATCGCCGGCCTGATCGATCGGGTCCGGCCGTTCCACAGGGTCGAAGGCGTCGTCGGACATTGAAGCTGGAGTGAGTGCCATGAGACTGACCCTGCGGACCCGGATCTACGGCTGCTTTGCCCTGATCATGACGCTGGTCATCGCCATGGGCGGTCTCGGCATCCAGCTGTCGAAGCAGATCGGCGGCGGCATCGTGGCGCTCGAAGCCTCGCTCGGACGCAGCCGCGAGATCGAAACGATCGATACCGCTCTGCAAAAGACCCGGGTCGAGATCGGCCGCTGGCTGAAGAGCCCGACCGACACCGGCCTGGAGACGATCGAGCAGCTGTTGACCTCGCTCGACAAGTCGGTCAAAGGCGCTCGCGAGGGCGCCACCGAAGCCGAGGAGATCAAGCTGTTCGACCGGCTGGCCGCGGCGCTTGGCGAATATCGCAAGAGCTGGCAGGACCAGCAGGCGTTGGAAAATCAGGGCGCCCAGCAATTCCAGGAAAAGATCGACGAGCCGGGGCCGACGATCCTGGACAAGCTGCGCAAGCTGCGCGGCAATGGTCTCTCGGGCGACGCGCTGACCGGCGCTTCCCGCCTGGTCGATGATTTCGCGACCGCGCTCATCGATATCGAGCGATCGCGCGCGACCGATGATTCGCTGCTGGTCGACGACGCCAAGAAGGCGCTCGCGGCGGCGCTGAAGGAAGGCGACGCGCTGGCCGGTCAGCTGACCGATGCCGGTCCCAAGGCGGCACTGGAGCCGATCCGGGCCGACATGAAGACCCTGTCGGACCAGCTGAAGCAGATGGAGGCGTTGCAGGACAAGGTCCGCAATCATTTCGCCAAGTTCGACGGGCAGGGCCGCGAACTGGCGGCCATGACCGAAGCGCTGCGTGTCGAGGCCAATCGCGGGTCGGGTGCGGTCGAGGCGGCGGCGTTTGCCGCGGTCAGCCGCAGCACCTATGTCGAGCTGGCGGGCGCCGCGATCGTGACTTTGATGGCCATCGTGATGGCTTGGTTCACCGCCCGCTCCGTGCTGCGTCCGCTGGCGGGCATGACCGATGCGATGGACCGGCTGGCCAGCGGCGATACGGCGGCCGAAGTGCCGTCGCTCGGCCGGCGCGACGAGGTCGGCGCCATGGCCAAGGCGGTTCAGGTGTTCAAGGAAAACGCGCTCCGGGTCGAACTGCTGCAGACCGAGCGGGCCCAGGCGGCGGAGCAGGCGGCGGCGGAAAAGAAGCAGGCGCTGCAATCCATGGCGACGGCGCTCGAAGAAAGCGTGCGCCGGGTCGTCACCGTGGTGGCCGCCACCTCGGAAGAGCTGATGGCCGCGGCCCAGGGCATGGCCGACACCGCCGACCAGACCAGCCGGCAATCGACCGCCGTGGCGGCCGCGTCGGAAGAAGTCTCGGCCAATGTCCAGACCGTGGCGGGCGCCTCGGAAGATCTGACCATGGTCGGCCAGGATATCGCCCGCCAGATCGCCCGGTCGTCCCAGATGGCCGGGCAGGCGGCCGATCAGGCGCGCGAGACGGGTGCCACGGTCGACCAGCTGGCGGCGAGCGCCCAGAAGATCGGCGAGGTCGTGGGCCTCATCCACAGCATCGCGACCCAGACCAATCTGCTGGCACTCAATGCGACGATCGAGGCGGCGCGTGCCGGCGACGCCGGCAAGGGCTTTGCCGTGGTGGCGAGCGAGGTCAAGAATCTCGCGACCCAGACCGCGAAGGCGACGGAGGATATCGGCGTCCAGATCGCGGAGAATCAGGCGGCCACGCAGAAGGCGGTTGCGGCGATCCGCTCGATCGCCAAGACCATCATGGATGTGAACGAGATCACCGTGGGCATCACCGGCCAGGTCGACAAGCAGGGTATCGCGACCGTCGAGATCTCGCACAACATCCAGATGGCCGCGGCCGGCACGCAGGAAGTCTCGACCAACATCGCCGACGTCAACCGCATCGCCGGCGAGACGCGCCAAGCGGCCGGCAATGTACAGGAGGGCGCCACGCGCCTCGGTCAGCAGTTCGACGAACTGCAGCAGGAAGTCGACCGCTTCGTCAGCTCGCTTCGGAGTGCCTGATCGGGGTGCACCCGACGGCGCCGAGTGCCGCACCGGCGGCGCGGCCGTAAGAGCCCAGCGAATAGACCTCGGCCACATGGCGGCGCGATGCCTCGCCGATCGTCCTGCGCAGGGCGGGATCTTCGAGCCGCCGCAGCCAGGCTGCGGCCGCCTCGATCCGGGCGTCGGCCCAGAACGAGCGGGCTCCGGCATAGGCATCCCGCTGATCGCGCACCGCAATCAGGTCGTAGGGCACCAGGCAGCCGATCGCCTCGGTCATGAAATCCAGATTGCTCGACCAGGCCGTGGCCACGACCGGCTTGCCCAGCCGCATCGCCTCGACCAGTGGAATGCCGAAACCCTCGGCCCGGTGCAAGGACAGGAAAATATCGGCGTGCGCCAGCAGCGCGCCATAGTTTCCGGGATTGAGCGCGCCATGGAACAGCGTGATGTTCCGTGCCCCCGCGACCGCCGCTTCCAGCCGCTCGCGCTCGCCGGGTGCCGGATCATGGCCGCCCGCCTTGATCAGCAGCCGGACATCCTGGCGCTCGCCGAACGCCGCCCGGAATGCCGCGATGGCGCCGAGCGGGTTCTTCCGTTCGAACCCGGAACTGTAGGAGAAGACGGTCAGTACGACCAGCGTCCCCGGCGGCGTTGCCGCCCAATCCGGCAGGTCGCCCAAGGCCGGCGCCGCGATCAGATGCGGCACGATGTGCAGCGGGATTGGGCCGGTCCGGCTGCGCAGCGCATCGGCCGTGAAGCGGCTGGGTGCCCAGATCTGGTGGACATGGTCGAACGCGGCATGCCAGGAGCGGGGGATCTCGGCCAGCTCCCAATTCCAATAGCCGATCAGCGGCCGGTTTCGGATCCGCGAGCGGAGCTGCAGCAGCGCCGTGCGATAGAAGGGCGGGTTCAGATGGAGGATCAGCGGACCGCCGGCGTCGCCCGTGAGGATGCCGTCGCCGGGTGCCATCGGCGGCAGGTCGAGCGGTGCGTCCCAGGCGGCGGTCAGGTCGATGGTGCCGACCTCATAGCCGAGCGCCGCCAGATGCAGGGCGCATTGCCGCGCGCCATGGCCGATGCCGGTCGAGGATCGCAGCAGCCCGGCAACGGTCACCCGTCGGGTCGGGGGCCAGGCGACCGCGCGCCGCACCCTGGGTACGGCGAGAGCGATCAGGGCCCGACGCAGCGCCGAGCGCAGGACGGGCGGCAGCATCGTTCGAATGACGCGGCGCGCCAGGCTGGCCATCGCTTGGAAAACTCAGCGCGAGAGGGCGCGCTTGGCCAATTCGGCCTCGACCAGTTTGCCGACCAGATCTGGCATGGTGACGGTGGCCTTCCAGCCGAGCAGCCGCTCGGCCTTGGCCGGATTGCCGACGCTCAGAGAGATATCGGACGGGCGCATGAAGGCCTGATCGGTCTGGACATGGGCGGTCCAGTCGAGGCCGAAGCAGCGGAAGGCGGCATCGACGAAGTCCTGCAGTTTCGAGGCGACGCCGGTGGCGATGACGAAATCCTCGGGCGTGTCGTGCTTCAGCATGCGGGCCATGGCATCGACATAGTCCGGCGCCCAGCCCCAATCGCGGGCGAGATCGAGCGCGCCGAGCGTCAGCGTGTCGGTCTTGCGCTCGGCGATGTCGGCGGCGCCGCGCACGATCTTCTGGGTGACGTAACGGGTCGGCCGGAGCGGCGATTCATGGTTGAACAGCAGGCCCGAGCAGGCGAACAGATTATAGGCCTCGCGATAGTTGGCGACGGCCCAGAAGGAGGCGGCCTTGCCGACGGCATAGGGGCTGCGCGGGTGGAACGGCATGGTCTCGTCGGCGGCCACGCCGGTATTGCCGAAGCATTCGCTGGAAGACGCGTTGTAGAAGCGCGTCTCGAGCCCGAGGAAGCGGATCGCCTCGAGGATGTTGATCGTGCCATGCATGATGCTGTCGATCGTCTCGACCGGCTGCTGGAACGACAGGCCGACCGAGGATTGGGCGGCGAGATTGAAGATCTCCGCGGGGCGGACGGCCTGCACGATCTGCGCGACGCTGCGGAAATCCTGCAATGTCGCCGAATGAACGCGCACCTGGTCGAGGATGCCCAGGGCCCGGAGACCGGCAAAGGAACTGCCTTCGACATCCCGCGAGGTGCCGTGGACCGCATAGCCCTGGTCGAGCAGGAACTGCGCCAGATAGGCGCCGTCCTGGCCGGAAATGCCGAAAATCAACGCGGAACGGGCGTTCGGCTTCATGATGACGTGCCCTGTGACGAACGGGCTTCGGTGACATATTTCGTCAAATTTCCCCCCCGAGGCAAGCTCTGTTCAATCCGAACCGCCACCATAACCGAATTGCCGTTCGATGAAAGGTGCTGGCCTTCTCGACCTCACAGATGGATCCAGTTGGGAGACATTGAGAGAAATCAATGTTTGGATTCGCGGGATAGACCAGGATTTTTAGTGCTGGAAAACACAAGCGAGGACTCGTAGCGCTGGATCGCAGATTACAATGCGAAAAATCTGATTTACTATTTTAATCTGATTGCGGAGAGTTTACTAAATATTGCTCGACTGAAGCGCGAACCGAATTGTGATCGAGGTTCCAGGCGGTATAGGTGGCGGGCGATCGATTTGCCGTGCAGAATGCCGGCGGTCATAAAATGTTACTCGATATGCAACCGACCCCATTGGCTGGCGTTGGTGTAACGGGTGAAAATGGGAGACGGCTCAGGCTGTGGCAGTTGAAACAGCAAATACCCCCATCGGAGGCTTCAGCTGGCGGGCACGCGTCCATGATTTATGGCGCCGCTTGCCGAGCGAGCCGCGACGTGCCGCCCTTTTCACGCTGACTTCGATGCTGGCCCCCCGTCCGGGGCGGGATGCGATGGGCGGCACGCCGGTCACCGTCGCGGGCCTGATGCGCAGCACGACGGGCATCGGCGAGGGCGCCCGCCTGTGCCTGGCGGCCCTGAAGGCCCTCGACATCAAGCCGGCAAGTCTCGATTTCAGCGAGCGTCTCGATCTGGCCGACATGCCGGGCAGCGATCGGATCCTGCCGTCCCTGGCGGGCGCGCCTGGCGGCTCGATGATCGTGCATATCAATGCGCCCTATCTGCCGCTGGCGCTGCTGGCGATGGGACGGACCGCGACCAGAAGCAAGCGCGTGATCGGCTATTGGTCGTGGGAGCTGCCACGGATTCCGGAAAGCTGGCGGGTCGGCTGCCCCTTCGTTCACGAGATCTGGGTGCCGAGCCGCTTCACCGCCAAGGCGGTCAGCGCCGAGGTCGACGTGCCGGTTCATATCGTTCCGCACCCCATGCTGCCGATGCCGCCGAAACGGTCCGATTGGCGACAGAGACTGGGGATTCCGGCCGATGCGCTGGTCGCTGCCACAATCTTCCACATGGGTTCGTCGTTCGCGCGCAAAAACCCGCTGGGAGCGGTCGCGGCCTTTCACGGTGCCTTCGGCGACAATAGGAAGGCCCATCTGATCATCAAGATGAATGACGGCAACGTGGCGCCGGAACTCAGGGCCGCCTTGCTAGGGGCGATCGGCGATCACCCCAACATCCACCTGATCGAGCAGAAGCTGACCGACCAGGACATGTCCGACCTGCTGAGGTCCATCGATATCCTGCTGTCGCTGCACCGGACCGAAGGCTTCGGCCTACCGCTGGCCCGCGCGATGCAACTGGGCAAGCTCGTGATCGCGACCGGCTGGTCGGGCAATCTCGATTTCATGCATCGGGACAATTCGATGCTGGTCGATTATTCGCTGATCCCGGCCGAAGATCCCCAGCAGACTTACGATTTCCATGACATGGATTGGGCGGATCCATCGGTCGAACATGCGATCATCTGCCTGCGCCAGGCGGCGGCGAGCCCGACACTTCGCGCCGCCCTGGGCGCCCGCGCGGCTCAGGATATCGCGCATCAATTCGGTCTCGACGCCTGGTCGGGGGTCCAGCACCTGCGGCGCCTGGCGTCGGTCGACCATTGCCAGGCATGACCCGGCTGGTTGATGATATTGAATGGTTTCTCCGATGATAAGTCTTGATGTTTCCGAACGCGCGGCGCTCCAGCCGGTCGCACTCGGCCGGCCCGCGTCGCCGAGGGCCCGGGCCACGCACGACCTAGTCGAAGGCTTGCTGCGCTGGTGGCTGTGGGGGCTGGTCGCCTGGTGCGACATCAAACAGCGGTACCGCGGTTCGGTACTGGGCCCCTTCTGGCTGACGCTCAGCACCGCGGTCATGATCGGCAGCCTGGGCGCGCTCTATTCGCGTCTGTTCCACATGGATCTGGCCACATATCTGCCCTATCTGTCGCTCGGCATTCTGACCTGGGGGCTGATCTCCGCCCTGCTGACCGAGTGCTGCACGGCCTTCATCTCGGCCGAACATGTCATCAAGCAGATCCGCATGCCGCTGTCGGTCCATCTCTATCGGGTCATCGCGCGCAACGTGATCGTGTTCGGCCATAATCTGGTCGTGTTCGTGGTCGTGGCGCTCTGGTTTGAGGTCAGGGTCGGCTGGGCCGACCTGTTGGTGGTGCCGGGCATGGCGCTCCTGATGCTGGGCATGATCCCGACCGGCCTGATCCTGGCCGCGGTCTGTGCCCGGTTCCGCGATATCCCGCCGGTCGTCGCCAGCCTGTTGCAGGTCATCTTCTTCATGACGCCGATCATGTGGCGCCCGGAGCTGCTCGGCTCGAACATCGATCTGGCGCTCTACAACCCGTTCAACTGCTTCATCGATCTCGTCCGCGCGCCGCTGCTGGGCGAAGGGGTGCCGATGACCTCCTGGGCCGTGGCGCTCGGCATGACCGCAGCATCCTGGCTCGTGGCCTTTCCCTTCTTTGCCCGCTTCCGCGCGCGCATCGCCTATTGGGTATGAGGCGGCGCCCATGACCGCGATCCGTCTGCGCGACGTCTCCGTCGACTTCCCGATCTATCAGGGCGGCAGCCGTTCGCTGAAGAAGACCCTGATGCGCGCCGGCGCCGGCGGCCGGATTCTGGCCGACGCGAGCCAGCGCCTGGTCGTCCATGCGCTCGACCGGATCAGTCTCGATATCGAGGAGGGCGACCGGGTGGCGCTCATCGGCCCGAACGGGGCCGGCAAAACGACGTTGCTTCGGGTGCTCGCCGGCACGTACGAACCGAGCGTCGGGCTGGTCCAGGTCGACGGGCATGTGGCGCCGCTGTTCGATTCGGCGCTGGGCCTCAATCCCGATGCGACCGGCTATGAGAACATCATCCTGCGCGGCGTCTACATGGGCATGGCGCCCAAGGAGATGTCGGGGCGGATGACGGAGATCGCCGCCTTTACCGAACTGGGCGATTATCTGCGCATGCCCATCCGCAGCTATTCGTCGGGCATGCTGATGCGGCTCGCCTTCGGTGTCGCCACCTGCGTGCATCCAGAGATTCTACTGATGGACGAATGGCTTCTGGCCGGCGACGCCTATTTTCTGGAAAAAGCGCGGGCTCGACTGGCGAGTTTCGTCACCGGATCCAAGATTCTGGTGCTGGCGTCCCATTCCGATCTGATCGTGCGCGAATGGTGCAACAAGGCACTGTTCCTGGAGCGTGGCCAGCTTCGCATGTTCGGCCCGGTCGAGGACGTGCTCGCCGCCTATGCCGAGAGCGCCCACGCCTGAAACGACGGTGGGGCAGGCCATGCCCCACCGTCTGTTTCTTTGCCGTCAGGCCTTGGCGGCGGCAGCTGCGGCGCGTCGATCGCCTTCGAGATCGGCGATGGCGCTCCAGGAATCCATCGACTGCAGATACTGGAAGATCGGCAGCAACCAGCCGTCCTTGCGCCAGCGCAGGAAGATGTTGTTCGCGACCTTGTCGATCTTCTCGGGGTCGAGGGTCAGGAAATTGTCGATCCGGAACTTGCTGCCGTCCTGCAGCACCAGCTCGACGCCGCGCTGCGTCAGCAGGCCCGCTTCGGCGATCATCTTGCCGAACGTGATCGTCTGCATCATGCCCGCGCGGAAATGGCTGGTCAGCTGCACGATCCGGTCGAGGATCGGGGTCGCCTTGCCATCGACGAACAGCGCTTCGCCGGTATCGCCCAGCGAGGGCGCTTCCGGATCGATGATGACCGAAACCTCGTCGGAATCCTTTTTGATCGGCAGCAGGATGAACGGATAGGTATGGACGGCGGCCGGGATATAGCTGCGCCCGCGCCACTTGCCCTCGTCATCGACCATCAGATTGGTATTTTCACGCAAGCCCACCACGGCGAAGGGCATAGGAATTTCGCCGGTGCTGAAAATGATCGGATATTGGCGGGCGACGAAGCGGAACTCGGCGATCGTGATCGGGATCAGGTGGGTCTTGGCTGCAAATCCGTAGCCGGATTGCGTATTGAGCTTCGTGTTGGCATGAAGCTCGCGATCCAGCGTGATCAGCTTGTTGAAGAACATCGGCCGCGCTGCCGCCGGGGTCCCGGTGTTCTGTGTCTGCTCCGTCATCCCTTGCCGTCCCCAAGCTTGTCTTGCTCCGCCATGCGGGAGCGTCGCGCAGATTGCGCGGACGGCGGCCTCAGTCAACAGCGTAAATTGTCAGCCGAGCGCGCCGACGGCCCGACCCAGGCGGGTCAGGCCGGGATCCAGAATGCCCAGCCGATCGAGCTGGGTCAGCGTCCGCTCCAGATAATCCCGGTTCGAGCCGCGCTGGCCGTGAGCGGCCGCGATCCGGCGCGCGGTTTCCTCCGTCGTCAGCACGCCGGCATAGGCTTCATGCGCGAGATCGGCGACGAAGGTCAGCGCATCGACCCGGCTGCCGTCGTCGCCATGGGCCGCGACGTGGCGCGGCACATAGCCGTCGGCCAGGTCCATCTCGCGGCGCCACAGATAGTCGAGAACCGAGCCCTTGTGCCGGTCCTCCGCCCGGATCAGCAGCCCGCGGCATCGGCCGCCGGGCGTCAGGCCGACCACCAGGCCCGGCCGCTCGGGCGTGCCGCGATGGCCGCTCGAACGGACGCAGAAGGTGCGCGCGTAACCCTCGATCCAGGCCGGCTGGATGGTCTCGTGCGGGAAACCCGGATCCCACATCAGCGAACCATAGGCGAACACCCAGAGCGGGCCGTCCGGCACCGACAGCGCCGCCGGCGCCGATGCATGCTCGGACCAAAGCATCAGGCGCGGGCGCCCGCATTGACCGCCCAGACGCCGGTGGCGGCGAGCGCCATGCCGACAAGGGCGAGCGGGCTCAACCTTTCGCCGAACAGCAGGAAGGCCATGACCGCGGTGACCGCGGGGGTCAGATAGAACAGGCTCGACACCCGCGAGGCGGCGCCATGGCGGATCAGGTAGAACAGCAGCATGGTGGCGCCGACCGACAGCACGATCGCGAGCCAGCCGATGGCGAAGATGAAGCGCGGCGACCAGTCGATGGTAGCCGGTTCGAACAGCAAGGCCAGTGGCGTCATCGCCAGGCCGGCGACCGCATTCTGGATCACGACGGTCGCGCGCAGGTCGGCGCCGGTGCAGAAGCGCTTCTGATAGAGCGTGCCGATGGTGATGGCGATCATGGCGAGGAGCGTGATCCCCGCGGCGCCCAGCCGGTCGCGGTCGATGAGGGCGGGATTGACCACGACCAGCGCCACGCCGGCCAATCCCAGGGCGAGGCCCAGCCATTGGCGCGGACGGATCGTCTCGCCCAGCGTCAGACCGGCCAGCGCCGCCGTCAGGATCGGCTGCAGCCCGACGATCAGCGCCGAGATTCCGGCGGGCACGCCGCGCGAAATGCCGATGAACACGCCTCCCAGATAGAGGAATTGCATCAGCAGCCCGACGATCGCGATATGCAGCAGCAGGACAGGACGGGGCCAGCGCGCGCCCGACAGCATGGCGAGCGGCAGGGTCACGATGGCAACCATGACGAAGCGTACCGCCAGGAACGTCATCGGACCGGCATAGGGCAGGCCGAGCTTGGCGCCGATGAAGCCGGTCGACCACAGCAGCACGAAGAGTACGGGGGCGCCGCGCTGCAGCGGCGAGGCGGGCAGGGCGAGGGTCGGCGGGGCCACGGTCATCCAACGATCCCGAACGGGAAAACGGCGGTCAGCTTCGCGCGCCGAAGCCGGCGGCGGCAATCGCCGGGCGTGCCGGGCCGCCATGTGCCGGACGCGGGACGGGGGCATTCCGGAAAATTTACTTCTGCGGCGGCTCCGCTTCTGGCTCTGATCGAGGAACCGTTCGGAGAGCACCCATGGCACAGCCGTCCCGACCCGCGTCTTACGACAAGAAGGTCGCTCTCGTGCTGCAGGGCGGCGGCGCGCTCGGCAGCTATCAGGCCGGCGTGTACGAGGCGCTCGCCACATCCGACTATCCGCCCGACTGGGTTGCCGGCATCTCGATCGGTGCGATCAATGCCGCATTGATCGCCGGCAACGCGCCCGAGGACCGGGTCGATCGGCTGCGCGCCTTCTGGGACGAGATCACGTCGCCGAAGCCGCTCTGGCCGGGCTTCGCCGTCCCGCTCGACACGCCCAGCCTCAGCGCCGCCCATGCCCTGCTGTTCGGCCAGCCGGGCTTCTTCGCACCGCGCCCGCCGCTGAACTGGCTGTTCGGCGGCCATCCGACCAGCTTCTATGATACCGGTGCTTTGAAGGGCACGCTGGAGCGGTTGGTCGATTTCGACCGGATCAATGCGCGCGAGATCCGCTTCAGCGTCGGCGCCGTCAATGTCCAGACCGGCAATTTCGCCTATTTCGACAATGCCGATATCACGATCCGGCCGGAGCATGTCATGGCGAGCAGCGCGCTGCCGCCCGGCTTTCCGCCGGTCGAGATCGACGGACAGTTCTATTGGGACGGCGGGCTCGTCTCGAACACGCCGCTGCAATATGTGCTGGACTACGTGCCCCGACGCAGCCGCCTGACCTTTCAGGTCGATCTGTTCAACGCCCGCGGGCCGGTGCCGACCGATCTGGAGACCGTAAGCGAGCGCGACAAGGATATCCGCTATTCCAGCAGGACCCGCGCCGGTACCGACATGTTCCGCACGATGCATGACGTACGTCACGTCATCAACGACCTGCTCGAGCGCCTGCCGGAGCTGCGCGACAGCCGCGAGGGCAAATACCTGTATGAGTTCGGCTGCGTCACCACGATGGATATCGTCGAGCTGATCTATCGGCCGGCCAAGGTGCAAGGCTCGGCGAAGGACTATGAATTCGGCCATACGACCATGCGGGCCCGCTGGGCCGAGGGCCTGTCGAACGCGCGGGTGACGCTCGACGCCGCGCCCTGGCTGGGCCCGATGCCACCCGAAATCGGCGTGCGCACCTTCGACGTGCTGGGCGAGCACGCCAAGCGACAGCGCCTGCCCCAGGCTTGATCGGACCCGACAAGGACCGCAGGCAACGCCCAAGGGGCGGTGATTCGCGCCGGATCGATACGTCCGAGTGCGGTTCAACGACGCCATGAAGGCCAAATACCAGGCCTTCATCGCCGCAGGAAAACCCCCGAAGCTCGCGCTCACTGCCATCATGCGAAAGCTGCTGATCCTCGCCAACGCACTCATTCGCGACGGCAGGCTCTGGACCCAAAAACTCGCTTGATCAACACGGATACTCTAGGCATCGACCGGGCCGCCGAACCCGCGTATAACCCCGCGCCATGTTCCGTCCCCGCTCCAGACTAGCCGCCGGCGTCGCGCTGATCGCCGTGCTCGTGGCCCTCTATTCCGCCGGATGGCTGTTTCTCGCCCATCGGGCCAGGGGCGCCGTCGATGCCTATGCCGCGCGCGAGCATGATCGGGGCATCGACCTGTCGATCGCGACCCGGACCGTCGTGGGATTTCCGTTTTGGATCGAGGTGCGCCTGACCGGGATCGTCGCGCAGGGGCTGCCGCACGTGCCCGACGGCCGACTGACCGTCCCGACGGCGAGCGCCTGGGCGCGACCCTGGCAGCCCGAGGCCTGGCGCTTCGCGCTTTTGGGTGGCGCCACGATCGATGGCCCAAAGGGCCATGTCGGCATCGAGCTGCTCGGCGGTCATGCCAACGCCGTGCTCGGCCCCGGCGCCACGCCGGGGGGCGATGTGGTCGACCTCCATGTCGACAATATCGTGGTCGACAGCGGCGACCGGGAGCTGAAGGGCGCGCGCGTCAGACTGACGCTGCGCCTGCCGCCGGTGGCACCACGGGCGCACGAGGAACCGCTGTTCTCCATATCGCTGCAGGCCCATCAGGTCACCCTGTCCAGCGCGGTGGCGCCGCTCGGCCAGGAGATCGATCATCTGCAGCTCGACGGGACCTGGCGCGGTCCGTTGCCGCCGGGCAAGCTGCCCGACGCGCTCGCCGCCTGGCGCGACGACGGCGGCACGATCGAACTGCAAAACATCGATCTCGGCTGGGGGCCGCTGGGGCTTTCCGCCGACGGAACTTTGGCGCTCGACAAGGATCTTCAGCCGCTGGGCGCGTTTAGCGCCCGTGTCATGGGCTATGACGCCATCCTGGACGCGCTCGTCGCCAGCGGCGGCATCCGGCAGAACGACGCGTCGCTCGCCCGGATGGGCCTGTCGATGATGGCGCAGCGCGGCGCCGACGGCACGCCTCAGTTGAAGACGCCGGTGACGGTCCAGGACGGGTCGATATTTCTGGGCCCCGCGCGACTGATGAAATTGGCCAAAGTCAGCTGGTAACAGCGGGGGTATTTTGATCCGCCGATCGACATGACGAGGATCCCTAATCCGGTGAAATTGCGATAGGGTCAGGGGCTAAGTGCGACCAGTAGTATGTCCTGGCGGCGGGGGCGGTCCGACTGTCCAAGCGCGTTTCTGGATCGTCGGTGCGCGTGGCCGCTCATGGCGCGCTATGGAAATACGCATTCCGTCAGCGCGCCATCAGTCGACAGGCGGCGCCCGTGTCCGGACCGACCTCATGTCTGAATGGCCTTCTAAATCATATATTTAGAGCCTGATCCGATCAAACCGAGCCGGTTTGATCAGGCTCTAGCAGGTTGCGGAAAAAGGGACTGGCCTACGGCCTCTGGGCATGATTCGCTTCGGTCACGGAATGTCAGGCGGAGGCGAGGATGCGTGGCTCGGATGTTCGGACGGACCAGCTATT
>JAQGIC010000012.1 GCA_028288725.1 Rhodospirillales bacterium | reverse complement strand
CCGCCGAAGCGGGCCGATTCGGCCGGCGTCCGGCCGGCGAGGCGCCCGGCGAGATAGCCGGCATTGAACGAGTCGCCGGCGGCGGTCGTGTCGATCGGCTGCACCCGCGTTTCGACCGGCAGGATCTGCTGCCTGCCGTCGAGCGACAGCAGGCAGCCCGCCTCGCCCTGCTTCACCACCACCTCGGCCACGCCAAGGTCGTGCAGGCGGGCCGCGACCTCTTCGCCCGTGCCGGCGCCGAACAGGTTGGCCTCGTCGTCGACCGAGGGCAGCGCCACGTCGACCAGCTTCAGGAAGCGGCGGAAGCAATGGCGTGCGGCCTCGGCATCCGGCCAGCCGGCCGGACGGTAATTGCCGTCGAACGCGATGATCGCGCCGGCGGCCCGCGCCGCACTCAGCACCTCGAAGAACCGCTCGCGGCCCGCGGCCGACAGGATCGACAAGGTGATGCCGGAGAAGATCGCGAGGTCGGACGCGATGATCCGGTCGCCCAGCGCCATCGTCTCCGGCGCCTCGAACATCAGTTTGGCGGCCGCGGCCGAGCGCCAATAGAGAAAGCGCCGCTCGCCGGCCGGGTCGGTTCGGATCATGTAGAGGCCGGGCAGCTTGCCGGCGAGGCGCGGCACGGAGTCGGTGCCGATGCCCTCGGCCTGCCAGAACGCCAGCATGGAGTCGCTATAGGGATCGTCGCCCAGTGCCGTCAGATAATCGACCGCGATCCGGGCACCGCCCGCGCGCTTCAGATAGACCGCCGTATTGAGCGTATCGCCCGCGTAGCCTAGGCCCAGCATACCCTGACCGCGATCGCTCAATTCGATCATGCATTCGCCGATCGCGACCACGTGGGGGATCGCATTGCCGATCCGCTCGCGCCGGGCTTTGAGACCGAGGCCCGGTTGGTTTAGGTTGGCGCCCATCGTCACTTGTCCGTCACCGCAACACCCATCTGTAAAGGGAGGCCTTGGCATGCCCCAGCCGTTCGATCATACGCCGGTCATTCCGGTCCTGACCATCGAGCGGGTGGAAGATGCCATTCCGCTTGCCACCGCCCTCATCGAGGGCGGCCTGAACGCGCTCGAAGTCACGCTTCGGACGCCCAATGCGCTCGCCGTGATCGAGAAGATCGCCCGCGAGCTGCCCGATGCCCTGGTCGGCGCCGGCACCGTGCTGCGCCCCGCCGACGTGACGGCGGCCAAGAACGCCGGCGCCAAGTTCCTGGTCAGCCCCGGGTTGACCCAGAGCCTCGCCGCCGCCGGCATCGCCTCCGGCCTGCCGTTTCTGCCCGGCGCCGTGACCCCGACCGAGGTCCTGACCGCCCGCGAATTCGGCTTCTCGTTCCTCAAGTTCTTTCCGGCGAAGGAATTCGGCGGCGTCGCCATGCTCAAGGCCTGGGCTCCGGTGTTCGCCGGCATCGTATTCTGCCCCACCGGCGGCGTGACGTTGGAAAACGCGGTCGAATACCTGGCGCTGCCGAACGTGCCCGTGGTCGGCGGCACCTGGATCGCCAATGCCGAGGCGATCCGCAACAAGGACTGGTCCGGCATTCTCGAGCGCGCGAAACAGGCGTTCAAGCTGCGCGAGGCGCACTGACCAGCAATTAGAGAGCGCGATGATATGAGGCCTGCCGACGAGCTTCGCTCGCGGCTGATCGGCCTCATATCTGAATCGCACTTTAAATATTTTAGAGACTGTTTCACCGATCAAACCGAGCCGGTTTGATCGGATCGGACTCTAGTAGACCGCGCGGCCACCCGACAGATCGAAGGTCGCCCCGGTCGAGAATGAACATTCCTCGGATGCGAGCCAGGCGATCATGGCGGCGATTTCCGTCGCCAGGCCGAACCGGCCCATCGGGATCTTCGACAGCATGTACTGGATGTGCTGATCGGTCATCTGGTCGAAGATCTCGGTCCGGACCGCCGCCGGCGTCACGCAATTCACCCGGATGCCGGTCTGCGCCAGCTCCTTGCCCAGCGACTTGGTCAGCGAGATGACGCCGGCCTTGGCGGCGGAATAGGCGGACGCGTTCGGGTTGCCCTCCTTGCCGGCGATCGAGGCGATATGGACGATGCGGCCATAGTCGCGTGTCCGCATGCCCGGAATGACCGCCTGGGAACAGAGGAACGGTCCGGTCAGGTCTACGTCCAGCACCTGACGCCAGGCAGCGACCGGATAGTCCTCGACCGGCAGATTGGGCCCGGTAATGCCGGCGCTGGTCACCAGGATATCGATCGGGCCGATCAGCGCCTCGCTGCGCTCATAGGCCTTCGCCACCCCCGCCGGATCGGCGACATCGACCGCGAGGCCGACCTGGCCGATGCGATCGGCTTCCGCCGCCGCCGTCGTTGCATCGCGGTCCCAGATGGCGACCCGGGCGCCGGACGCGACGAACCTCTCGGCGACCGCCAAGCCGATGCCGCGCGCGCCGCCCGTCACGATGGCCCGTCGCCCCTTCAAATCGATCTGGTTCATCCATCCCCCCAAAAGCGCGCGATCGGCCTGTGATATTATGTCTGACAAATAGTCTTTCGCTCGTCGCGATGCTGCCTTAGGATCGCTCGATAACGGGCCCGCTCGTCAAGCGCGACGGTGCCGGGATGAATCGATCGAGACCGATTTCCAAACGCGGGCGTAAGACCCGCCGCGGTACCGATCAGACGGGGAGGACGCCGATGAAGAATCTCGTGCCGATGCGGCGTGACCGCCTGAAGTGCTGGCTCCGCGCCGGCTCGTGTCCCATTTTCTGCTACATTCTCTAGCGCGGGCGGGGCGGGACGATGGCATCGGTCGGCATTCGCAGCGTCAAGAAACAATTCGGTTCGGTCCAGATCATCCACGGCGTCGATATCGATATCGAGGACGGAGAATTCGTCGTGCTGGTCGGGCCGTCGGGCTGCGGCAAGTCGACACTGCTGCGCATGATCGCGGGGCTGGAGCAGATCAGCGGCGGTGAAATCTCCATCGGCGGCACGACGGTCAACAATCTGCCGCCCAAGGAACGGGACATCGCGATGGTGTTCCAGAATTACGCGCTTTATCCGCACATGACGGTCCATGACAATATGGCGTTCAGCATGAAGCTGCGGAACGCCGCCCGATCGGAGATCGATGCCCGGGTCGAGCAGGCCAGCGACATTCTGGGGCTGAAGCCCTATCTGGACCGCTATCCCCGCCAATTGTCCGGCGGCCAGCGCCAGCGCGTCGCCATGGGCCGCGCGATCGTGCGCGATCCGCAGGTCTTCCTGTTCGACGAGCCCTTGTCGAACCTCGATGCCAAGCTGCGCGTGCAGATGCGGACCGAGATCAAGGCACTGCATCAGCGCTTGAAGACAACCTCGATCTACGTCACCCACGACCAGGTCGAGGCGATGACCATGGCCGACCGGATCGTGGTCATGCATGACGGCATCGTCGAACAGATCGGTTCCCCGCTCGAACTCTACGACCATCCGGCCAATCTGTTCGTGGCCGGCTTCATCGGCTCGCCGGCGATGAATTTCATCCCCGGCGTCCTGCGCCGCGCGGATGGCCGGGCCTGGGTCGAGAGCGACGGCGACGTCCGGTTGCCGCTGCCGCCGCTGGGCGGCGGGCGCGATGGACAGAAGGTTACCTACGGCGTGCGGCCGGAGCATCTGACGCTCGACGACGGCGGCGTTGCGGCCGTCGTGTCGGTGGTCGAGCCGACCGGCGCCGATACGTTCGTCTACGCGGATATCGGCGGCGTGCCGATCTGCGCCACTTTCGACGAGCGGCATGAGTTCAGTCCGGGGCGGCCGATCAACCTGTCGCCCCGATTGGATGCGGTCCATCTGTTCGACACGGGCACGGGGGCCAAGATCAACCGGGCGGATTAGCGAACTTCAGTCGGCCAATTTCCTGACGAACGGCGCACGACAAGAACGGCGCCGCGGCAACGAGAGAGGGAGGATGAACATGACGGAAATCACGAGACGCGACGCCATCAAGCTCGGCACGGCGGCGGCGCTCACCGCCGGGGCTTCCGGGCTGGTCCCCGGGTCGAACGCCTTTGCGCAGACCGCCTTCGCGCCGAAGCCCGAGGCCGGCGCCTCGCTCAAGGTGCTGCGCTGGAAGCGCTTCGTGCAGGGCGACGAGGACGTCTGGACCGCCAATACCAAGAAATATTCCGATGCGAGCGGCGTTCCCGTCCGCGTCGATAGCGAGAATTGGGAAGACGTCCGTCCGAAATCCGCCGTCGCCGCCAATGTCGGCAGTGGCCCGGACATCATCATCACGACGAACGACGACGCCCAGAAATTCCCGAACAAGCTTTTGGATGTCAGCGACCTGGCCGAGTATCTGGGCGGCAAGTACGGCGGCTGGTACCCGGTCTGCGACCGCTATTCCAAGCGCGACGGCAAATGGATCGGCATCCCGATGGGCTGCGCCGGCAACGCGCTGGTCTATCGCAAGAGCCACGTGCAGAAGGCCGGCTTCGAGACGATTCCGAAGGATCTGGCCAATTACTTGAAGCTTTGCCAGAATCTCAAGAAGAACGGCACGCCGGCCGGTTTCGCGCTGGGTCATGCCACGGGCGACGCCAATTGCTGGACCCATTGGTGCCTGTGGGCCCATGGCGGAAAAATGGTCGACGAGAAGAACCAGGTCACGCTGGACAGCCCGGAGACCTTGGCCGCGCTGGAATATGCCAAGCAGCTCTATCCGACCTATATCGATGGCACCTTGAGCTGGCTCGATCCGTCGAACAACAAGGCGTTCCTGACCGGCGAGTGCAGCCTGACCTCGAACGGCATCTCGATCTATTACGCGGCGAAGACCTCGACCGACCCGGCGCAGAAGGCGATGGCGGACGATATCTTCCACTCGAACTTCCCGGTCGGGCCGGTCGGCATGCCGACCGAACAGAACCTGTTCTTCAATATGATCATCTTCAAATATTCGAAATATCCCAATGCGGCGAAGGACTACCTGCGCTTCATGATGGAAAAGGAACAGTATTTCCCCTGGCAGACCGCGTCGATCGGCTATACGGCCCATCCACTCGCGGCCTATGCCGAAAATCCGTTCTGGACCGAAGATCCGAAATCGCTGCCGTATCGCGATGCGGTCAAGGTCATGCGCGACAACGGCTATTCCGGTACGCTCGGCGCCGAATCGGCGCAGTGCATGGCGGATTTCCTGATCGTCGACATGTTCGCCAAGGCCTGCACCGGCAGCGTGACGCCGCAGGAAGCGGCCAAGCAGGCGCATGAGCAGGCAAAGCGTATCTACAAGGCGTGATGCGACGGGTGGGACAGGGCGAGATGTCGTGTCCCACCCGAACCGCGGAGACAGTGCGATGGCGGTGATATCGGAAGGGTTGGATCGGCGGGGCGTCGGCTGGCGGCGGCTGGCGGCGATCGTCGCCGACAGTCGCGACCTGCTGGGCTGGCTGTTCATGCTACCGGCGGCGGCCCTGCTGCTGGTGTTTCTGCTCTATCCGCTCGGCCTCGGCCTCTGGCTGGGCCTGACCAACGCCACGCTGGGCGAGCCCGGCGAATTCATCGGCTTCGGCAATTTCGTGACGCTGTTCTCGGACGACGTCTATTGGCTGAGCGTGTTCAACACGATCCTCTATACCGTGGTCGCCAGCGCCGCCAAATTCATGCTCGGCCTGTGGCTGGCCATCCTGCTGAACCAGCATATGCCGTTCAAGGCCTTCATCCGCGCCATCGTGCTGCTGCCGTGGATCGTGCCGACGGTACTGTCGGCCATTGCCTTCTGGTGGCTCTACGACAGCCAGTTCTCGATTATTTCCTGGGCGCTCCGGCATCTGGGGCTGATCAAGACCAACATCGATTTCCTGGGTAATCCGCTGAATGCCCGGATCTCGGTCATCATCGCCAATGTCTGGCGCGGCATCCCCTTCGTCGCGATCTCGCTCCTGGCCGGTCTGCAGACGATCCCAAGCTCGCTTTATGAGGCGGCCGTGCTCGACGGCGCGACTGCCTGGCAGAAGTTCCGCTTCATCACCCTGCCGATGCTGACGCCGATCATCGCGGTCGTGATGACCTTCTCGGTGCTGTTCACCTTCACCGATTTCCAGCTGATCTACGTGCTGACCCGCGGTGGGCCGATCAACGCGACCCATCTGATGGCGACGCTCGCGTTTCAGCGCGCCATTCCCGGCGGCCAGCTGGGGCAGGGGGCGGCACTCGCCTCCTCGATGATCCCGTTCCTGGTCGCCTCCGTCATGTTCAGCTATTTCGGCCTGCAACGCCGCAAGTGGCAGCAGGGCGGACGCGACTAGTCTCCCTCAGACCAAGGAAAGCGCCCGATGGCCCGCAATCTCGCCGACCAGGCCGGCGGCATGCAGTACCTGGTCTCGACGCCGCGTCGCGTCGTCACGGTCTATCTGCCGCTCGCGATCTTCGTCTTCGTGCTGCTGTTCCCGTTCTACTGGATGGCGATCACGTCGATCAAAAGCAATGCGGAGCTCTATGACACCAGTCACGGCAGCCCATTCTGGGTGATCAAGCCGACCTGGGATCATTTCTATCACCTGCTGTTCGAGACCGATTACCCGAACTGGATGTGGAACACGGTCATCGTCTCGGTCGTGGCGACGTTCCTGTCGCTGTTCGCCGCGGTGCTAGCGGCCTACGCGATCGAGCGGCTGAGGTTTCGCGGCGGCCGCACCACCGGACTGGTCATCTTCCTGGCCTATCTGGTACCGCCGTCGATCCTGTTCCTGCCGCTCGCCGCCATGGTGCTGAACCTGGGGCTGTTCGACAGCAAGCTCTGCCTGATGCTGACGTACCCGACCTTTCTCATCCCGTTCTGCACCTGGCTGCTGATGGGCTATTTCAAGTCGATTCCCTACGAACTCGAGGAATGCGCGCTCATCGACGGCGCCACGCGGCTGCAGATTCTGATCAAGATCATCCTGCCGCTGGCGGTGCCTGGCCTGATCTCGGCCGGCATCTTCGGCTTCACCTTGAGCTGGAACGAATTCATCTACGCGCTCACCTTCATCTCGTCGTCGGAGAACAAGACGATCCCGATCGGCGTGGTGACCGAACTGGTCGAGGGCGACGTCTATCACTGGGGCCCGCTGATGGCCGGCGCGCTGCTGGGCTCGCTGCCGGTCGCGATCCTTTACTCGTTCTTCGTCGAGCATTATGTGTCGAGCATGACCGGTGCGGTGAAGGAATAGGGTGCCCTTACTGACCCAGGTGATCGCGGCGACCGACCGGCCGCGCACGCGCGACAGTCTGACCGGCGACCTGATGGCGCTCCGGCTCGGACCGGGGCAGTTCGTCATTCTGCATGTCTCGATGAAGGCGTTGGGCTTCGTGGTCGGCGGGGCGGTGCCCCTGCTCGACGCGGCCGGAGCTGTTGCGATCGGTCAGGTCGGCTCCGCCCGGGCGATGCTGGTCGACGGTCGGGCGGCGGTCGATACCGGCGTCAAAGCTCTGGGCTGATCCGGACCGCGTAGGTCGGGCGCCCGTCTGCGTCGATCAGACCGAGGCCCCTCAGCCGCCCCAGTGTCGTACGGAAGAAATCGGCGGTGCCGGGGCGGCCGGCGCCTTCCAGCCAGTTCTGTTCCTGAAACGACAGGATGGCCGGCTGGCCCAATTCGACCTCCCACAGGATGCCGAGCAGGGAGGCCATGGCCTCCTCGGTCTCGCGCGTGTGGGCGTCGGCGGCGCGCGCTGCCTCGGCGATCTCGGCGAGGCCGGTCTCCGGGCCGGCACCCAGGCCGAAATCGGGCAGGACGCGGCGGGCGGGGGCCGCGATCTGATAGTGCGCGACCTCATGCACCAGCACCGCCGGCTCGCTTTCGGTGCGGACGCGGCTGCCGTCCCAGCTGAAGGCCTGCTGCGGCGGTTCGGCCAGCGGCCGCATGGCGAAGCGATCGGCGAGAGTCACCGCATCGGCATGCCACTGCGCGACCGGCCCACCCTCGGCCGATCGGCTGGACGCGATCCGGCGGAACACGGCGGTCTCCAGCGGGGCACCCTCCAGCGCGCGGTCGAACGATGCCAGCACCAGGTCGAGCGCGTGGGGCGCGATCGGGGTCAGGATCATCGGATCGGGTGCGGACAGGGCGTCATGGCGGGGACGGAAATTCGCCCAGATCCGCCGCCCGCGCAAGCGCCGCCGCGACGTGCCAGCTATGAGCGCTTCAGCCGCGCCATATAGCGGGCATCGACCATGGCGCCGTCGCGCAGGCAGAAATTCCGCGCGGTGCCTTCGTGCTCGAAGCCGCAGCTTTCGTAGAGCGCGATCGCCGGCGCGTTGTCGGTATAGACGTTGAGTTCGATCCGGGTCAGCCCCAGCCAGTTCTCGGCCAGATCGATGCAGGCCTCGATCAGCGCGCGTCCGATGCCGCGTCCGTGGAAATCATCATGCACGAACAGACCGATCTCGCCGACATGGGCGCGACGCCCGTCGCGCGGGTGCAAGCTCAGCAGGCCGACGACCCGCTCGTCGACGATCGCCACCAGCCGGCGACGGCTGGCGTCGGGGTGATCCAGGCGTGCCTTGACGGCGTCGCGCGATTCATAGGGCATCCGCAGCGTGCCCCAGATACAGCGCGGCAGCAGGAACAGGTCCGCCGCCTGTTCCCAATCGGCATTCTCGTAACCGCGGATCCGGATGTCGGTCATGGGGCAGGCTTTCTCGGATGGGTGCGCGGATCGAGATCGGCGGCGGCGGGGGTCGAGCTGGAAACGAGCTGGAAGCGGGTCTGCAGATGCGCCGGGCGGCCGTGGCGTGCGGCCATGCGGGCGACAATCACGCAGGCGAGCACGGCCGAGCTGATGGTGATATAGACGAACAGTCCGACCGGGCCCAGCCAGTCCATCAGCACCGAGCCCAGCAGGGGGCCGATCGTGGCGCCGGTGCCGTAGGCCAGCAGCAGCGCGCTCGCGGCGGCGAGGCGGTCCGGCTCTTCGACATAGTCGTTCGCGTGGGCGGCGGTGACCGGGTAGATCACCTGGCTGACGCCGCCGAACAGCAGAGCCAGCACCAGCAAGGCCCAGATGCCGAAGTCGTCGGCGACCGACAGCACGCCCGAAACGGCGGTCAGGCTGATGATGATGATCAGCAGCACGCTCCGGCGGTCGAACCGGTCCGACAGGCGACCGACCGGCATCTGGAAGATCAGCGCGCCCAGGACCGTGATGCTCATGAAAATCGAGATATGGGGGGTCGTGAGCCCGATGCCCTGGGCATAGATCGGTCCCAGGCCGGAAAAGGCGCTGTTGATCAGGCCGGCGAACAGCGAGCCCATCACGCCCAGCGGCGTGATGCGGAACAGCCGGGCGATCGACAGGGTCGAATGGGCGGCCGGCAGCGGCGCCTCGGCGTTGGTGGCCGCCGACCGGGATCAGCGCCAGGATGAACAGGCCGGCGGTCAGGATGAAGTTGCCGGGGCCGCCGGTCGGCAGCAGATCGATGAGATATTGGCCGAGGCCGGTCGCGACCTGTTCGATCGTGACATAGAGCGCCAGCACCTGGCCGCGCGTCGCTTCGTCGGAGCGATGGTTGAGCCAGCTCTCGGTCACCAGGAACAGGCCGGCGATGGCGAAGCCGCCCAGCGCCCGCAGCAGCGCCCACACGATCGGGTCGATGATCAGCGCCTGAAACAGCACCGAGGACGACAGCAGGGCCGAGAAGATCGCAAAGGCCCGGATATAGCCGACCCGGCGCACGAGTTTCCCGGCCACGAGCGAACCCGCCATGAAGCCCGCGAAATAGGCAGCCAGGATCGCGCCGATGGTAAGGGCGCCGAAATGCTCGAACGCCATTCGCAGGCTGAGGAAGGTCTGAAACAGGCCGGCGCCGAGCAGCAGGATGCTGAGCCCGAACAGCAGCGCGCCGACATTGCGCAAGATCCGTCCCAAACCCGACCCCTTAGCCCCCAGACCCGGCTCGACCATAGCCGATCAGGCGGCGGGCATCATCCACCGACGGTGCCAGGCTGCGGCAAAAGCGTGGCATGGTCGCGCACGCAGCGCTTGGCGTCGGCGGGGAATCGGCCTATGGGATCGCGCGCACGATGAGCGAGAGGCGATAGGATGAGCGGCGAAGCTTTCTGGCGCGCCAAGCCGATGACCGAGTTGACCACCCAGGAGTGGGAGTCGCTCTGCGACGGCTGCGGCAAATGCTGCACAATCAAGCTGCAGGACGAGGATACCAACGAGATCCTGTTCACCGACGTCGTGTGCCATCTGCTCGACACCCATAGCTGTCGCTGCAGCCGCTACAAGGATCGGTCCTACCTTGTGCCGGATTGCGTCAAGGTCACGCCGGACAATATCGCCGCACTCGCCTTCATGCCCTCAACCTGCGCCTATCGGTTGATCGCCGAGGGCAAGGATCTGTTCGATTGGCATCCGCTGGTCAGCGGCAAGCGCGATTCGGTCCACCGCGCCGGCATGTCGGTGCGCTATCGGGTGATTTCAGAAGAAGAGATCGTCGAGGAGGAACTGCCGGCCCATATCGTCGACTGGGTGCGCTGAGCCAGGCCTCAGGCGTCGGACTTGCACGGGGCCAGGACGGGAGCGGTCGTGGCGGCTTGGTTGACCGGGGCATCGCCCGCGACGCCGGCAGGGGCGCGCAGGCCACCGGCTTTGGCGACGCGCAGAGCGACGCCGCTCATCCGGTTGTCCGGGCTGCGGCGCAGCATGCTGGCCTCGATATAGGCAGGGGTTCCGGCTGATGGGGGCTCGCCGATCGACACGGACAATTCCACGCCCAGGACACCGAGCTTGGCTTCGAGCGACGGACCGTTCGTGGCGGCCAGGATGAAAACCGCTGCCGCCGCACCGCAGGCGGCAGCGCCGATCGCCAGCTTGCCGAGAAATTTGGTGATCATTGCCGTCTCCGCCAAACCGGAACAACAGGGGACCAGTCTAGCGGGTCGCACGCCGGCGGGCGAGGGATTTCATGCGCGGCCAGCGCATGTCCGCGTAAAGCTTGCGACGGCCGCAGCGGCCGGATGAAAGGTGCTCAGCGACGGCAGCGCCACCCGCGGCGAGCCTCGCCGACCGTCGAAATATAGACCGCGACGACGGCGAACGGGCCGAGATCGCACAGCTCGCTCAAGATCATCTGCACCATGGCCGGAACCCTCCGTGCTCGATCGTGATGCAGGTAATACGTCCAGGGCGGCTGAACCATCCCCGGCCTAAACATGACTGATCTGTATTTTTCTACCGGAGCGAGCGACCGGTTCAGCGCAGCCGCTTGATCACGATCAGGGCGACGCCGTCGTCTCCGACTTTCTGCAGGCGCTTGTCGGCCTCGGCCGGCAGGGGGATCTTGCGGTTGATGCAATAGAGGATCAGGGAGGCAGCCAGCACCTCGGCATTGACCGCAAGCTCCGTCGTCTGACCGGCATCGGATTGAATCGTCAGTGTGACCGAGAGACCCGCCTCGTCCGTGACCTTGCAGCCGACCGCCGTGCCCTGGGGCAGGGCGATGGACCGTCGACGGTGGTATTCCGTGATCGCCGTCATGATTTCCGGCGCCCGGAACATGATCTGGCGCATCTCTCTCGGCATTCGGTTACTCACTCGGACGCACCCATGAAGTCGCGAGCGAGTTAACCCTACTGCGCCGGGCGTGCGCTAGAAAAAACGGCCCCGTTCTCGCGAAGAGAACGGGGCCATCCTTTGAGCCGGCTGGCGACGGGGCCTATTCGGCGGCGTCGCGCGCGGGCTCCTCGGGGCGCCTCCAACGCAGCACCGGCTGACGGGCGGCACCCGTTTCGTCGAGCCGGCGGCGCGGCGTCAGGGTCGGTGCCGCACGGAACTTCTCGACCTTGCCTTCCTTCGCTTCGGCAGCCAGCGCCTTCAGAACGCCGATGAACCGGTCGAGCGTCGCCTTGCTCTCGGTCTCGGTCGGCTCGATCAGCAAGGCGCCATGCACGACCAGCGGGAAATACATGGTCATGGGATGGAAGCCTTCGTCGATCAGCGCCTTGGCCATGTCGAGCGTGGTAACGCCGGTGTCCTTCAGGAACCGGTCGTCGAACAGCGCCTCGTGCATGCACGGGCCCTCGAACGGCGCGCTCATGTCGTCCTTGAGGCTGGCCAGGATGTAGTTCGCGTTCAGCACCGCATCGCTCGCGACCTGGCGCAGACCGTCGGCGCCATGGCTCATCATGTAGGCGAGCGCGCGCACGAACATGCCCATCTGGCCATGGAAGCCCTTCAGGCGGCCGAAGGCTTGCGCTGCGTCTCCCTCAGCTTTTTCAAGCACTTCGAAGCCGTTCCTGCCATGGACTACCCACGGCAGCGGCGCGAAGGGCGCGAGTGCCGCGGCCAGCACGACCGGACCGGCACCCGGGCCGCCGCCGCCATGGGGTGTCGAGAAGGTCTTGTGCAGGTTGATATGCATGACATCGACGCCGAGATCGGCCGGCCGCACGCGACCGACGATGGCGTTGAAATTGGCGCCGTCGCAGTAGAAATAGGCGCCGGCAGCATGAACCGCGTCCGCGATCTCGCGGATCTCGGTCTCGAACAACCCGCAGGTGTTCGGATTGGTCAGCATGACCGCCGCCACATCGGGACCGAGCTGGGCCTTCATGGCGGCCAGATCGACCCGGCCGCGTGCGTTGGCCGGCACCGCCTCGACCGTGAAGCCGCAGGCGGCCGCGGTCGCGGGATTGGTGCCATGGGCGGATTCGGCGACCAGCACCTTGTTGCGCGTCTCGCCCTTGGCATCATGGGCGGCGCGGATCGCCATCATGCCGCACAGCTCGCCATGGGCGCCGGCGGCGGGGCTCATGGCGACCGCCGGCATGCCGGTCAGCACCTTCAGCCAATGGGCCAATTGGTCGATCACCGCAAGCGCACCCTGCACGGTCGAGACCGGCTGCAGCGGGTGGATGTCGGCGAAGCCCGGCAGCCGCGCCATCTTCTCGTTCAGCCGCGGATTGTGCTTCATGGTGCACGAGCCCAGCGGATAGAGCCCGGTGTCGATCGCGTAATTCTTCTGCGACAGGCGGGTGAAATGGCGCACGATCTCCGGCTCGGAAATGCCGGGCAGGCCGATCCGGCCCTTGCGGGCGTTGGCGCCGAGCCGGTTCCTGGCCTTGGGCGGTTCCGGCAGGTCGACGCCGCAGCGGCCTTCGCTGTCGCGCTCGAACAGCAGCGGCTCCTCGATCTGCAGGCCGCGATGGCCGCTATAGGTGCCGCTCACGCCCAGCCCATCGGTCGTGAAATTGCTGATCGCCTTGCTCCACTCGTTCATCACAGCACCTCTTGGAGCTTGGCGGCGAACTCGTCCATGTCCGCCTCGGTATTGATTTCCGTCGCGGCAACCAATAACAGGTTCGCGAGTTCCGGCCGATCCGGATAGAGCCGCGAGACCGGCACGCCGGCCAGGACGCCCTTCGCGACCAGCGCCTCGACCACGCCGGCCGCCGGCTTCGGCAAGGCGAGCGTGAACTCGTTGAAGAACCCGTCGTTCAGCAGCTTGACGCCCGGCACCGCCGCCAGCTTGTCGGCAAGGATCGAGGCATGGGCATGGTTGAGCTCAGCCAGGCCCACGAACCCGGTCTCGCCCAGGAGCGACATGTGGATGGTGAAGGCGAGGGCGCAGAGACCCGCGTTGGTGCAGATGTTGCTGGTCGCCTTCTCGCGCCGGATATGCTGCTCGCGGGTCGACAAGGTCAGCACCCAGCCGCGCCGTCCGTCGGCATCGACGGTCTGGCCGACCAGGCGGCCCGGCATCTGGCGCACGTATTTGTCGCGCGTCGCGAACAGACCGACATGGGGACCGCCGAAGGTGAGCGGATTGCCGATCGACTGGCCTTCGGCCGCGACGATATCGGCGCCCATCTCGCCCGGCGGAATGACGGCGCCCAGCGAGACGATCTCGTTCACCACCACGACCAGCAGCGCGCCCTTGGCGTGGGCCGCCGCGGCCAGGGCCGAATAGTCGCGGACCTTACCGAAGAAGTCGGGGTTCTGCACCACGACGCAGGAGGTCTTGTCGTCGATCGATGCCGCCAGATCCTCGTCGGCCGACGGGTTGGGCGCGAACTGCTCGACGGTAAATCCGGCGAAATGGGCGTGGGTCGCGGTTGTCTCGCGGTAATGCGGATGCAGGCCGCCCGAGATCACCGCGCGCGCGCGCCGGGTGACCCGGTTCGCCATCATGACCGCCTCGGCCGTGGCGCTGGCGCCGTCGTACATCGAGGCGTTCGCCACATCCATGCCGGTGATCAGCGCCACCTGGGTCTGGAATTCGAACAGATACTGCAGCGTGCCCTGCGTCACTTCCGGCTGATACGGCGTGTACGAGGTCATGAACTCGCCGCGCTGGATGATGTGATCGACCGTCGCCGGCACGTGATGGCGGTAGACGCCGGCGCCGAGGAAGCTCGGTACCGAGCCGGCCGGCACGTTCTGGGCGGCGAGCTTGGCGAGCGCGCGCTCGACCTGCAGCTCACCCTGGTGCGGCGGCAGGTCGAACGGCTCGGAGCACCAGGCGGCCTTCGGCACGTCGCGGAACAGCGCGTCGACCGTAGGCACGCCGATCACGGCGAGCATGTCCCGCCGCTCGACCTCCGTCAGCGGAAGATAGCGCATCAGTGGCTCTCCGCGACCAGGGCGTCATAGGCGGCCTGGTCGAGCAGGTCGGCAAGCTCGCTCGTGTCGGCGAGCGTCAGCTTGAAGAACCAGCCGTCGCCGGTCGCGTCCTTGTTGACCAGCGCCGGATCGTCGGCCAGCGCCTGATTGCCCTCGGTCACCGTGCCGGTCACCGGCGAATAGACTTCGCTCGCGGCCTTGACCGATTCGACGACGGCGGCCTCCTTGCCCTTGGCGAGCGCCTTGCCGGCCGCGGGCACCTCGACATAGACCACGTCGCCCAGGGCCTCGGCGGCGAAGGCGGTGATGCCGACCGTGGCGTTGTCGCCGTCGATCCGGATCCATTCGTGGCTCTTGGTATAGCGGGTCTCGCTCATCTCTCAGGTCTCCTTGCGACGGCCTCAGCCGCGGAAATAACGATGGGGAACGAAGGGCAGGGCCACGACCTGGGCCGGCCGCGCGACACCGCGCACGACCAGCGTGATGGCCGTGCCGACGGCGGCGTATTCGGCATCGACATAGCCCATGGCGACCGGGCCGCCCTGGCTGGGTCCGAAGCCGCCGGACGTGATCTCGCCGATCTTCTTGGTACCGGGTTCGGGGTTGGATTGGCCGGCCGAACCATCCCCAATCCTGATTTCGGTATGTTCGCGCGCAGGCGCCTTGCCTTCGGGCAGGATGCCGACGCGGCGGCGCGGCGCACCCTCGACCAGCTGCCGCTGGATGATCGCGGCGCCGGGGAAGCCACCCTCCGTCCGGCGGCGCTTGCCGACGGCCCAGGCGAGATCCGCCTCGATCACGGTGGTGGTCTCGTCGATGTCATGGCCATAGAGGCACAGACCGGCTTCCAGTCTGAGCGAGTCGCGGGCCCCCAGGCCGATCGCGGCCACTTCCTCATGCGCCAGCAGCATCCGGGCGAAGCGCTCGGCTTGCATGCCCGGCACGGAGATCTCGTAACCGTCCTCGCCGGTGTAGCCCGAGCGCGTGACGAAGCATTCGATGCCGTCGAAGCTGACATCGGCCGCGGTCATGAAGGCCATGGCGGCGACCGACGGCGCGATGCGCGACAGCACGCTCGCCGCCGCCGGCCCTTGCAGCGCCAGCAGCGCCCGATCGGGCAGGGGCTCGACGGTGGCTTGACCGGCCAGATGGATCTTCAGATGCGCGATGTCGGCATCCTTGGTGGCGGCATTGACGATCAGGAACAGGTGATCCTCGAGGTTGGTCACCATCAGATCGTCGAGCACGCCGCCCTGGTCGTTGGTCAGGAGCGTATAGCGGGTGCGCCAGGGCTTCAGCGCCTGAATGTCGCCGGGCACCAGCGTTTCCAGCGCCGCCGCCGGATTGGCGCCGCGCAAACGCAGCTGACCCATGTGCGACACGTCGAACAGGCCCGCCTTGGTGCGGGTATGCAGATGCTCGCCCAGCACGCCGAGCTTGTACTGCACCGGCATTTCATAGCCGGCGAAGGGCACGAACTTGGCGCCCAGCTCGGCATGGAGATCATGCAGCGGCACGCGCTTCAGGGATGTATCTGTCGGGACGGCGCTCATGGTACCTCGGCTCGAAGACAGGGTGGTCGCGTGAAAGACCGTGCGAACACGATCCGCGCCCCCTCTGTCCTTAGAACCTGAAAGATTGGCACACGGGGCTTCCCCGCGGCTTACCTCGTCGGTGAGGCCTCGATATGAATCGAAGCCTGCTTTCCAGAGTCGCCTTCCCTCGCGGTCCGTTTGCCTGAGAGTTTCCGGGGCGGTTGCTCCTTCGGCGCCGGCTGGCCCCTTCGGGCTCTCCGGTCTCTCCCACGAGGCTCAGTGGCAGACCTCACCCGTCGCATTTTCGGCATCGGCTGTCAATCGAGCGATGGCGACCGGGCGCCCCTGGCTTATGGTAACCGCCGGAGGTCGGTGATGGAGATCTGGACGATCGGCTATGAGAAGGCGGCGCAGAGCGACGTGATCGCGGCGCTGGCGCGGGCCGGTATCAAGACGGTGCTCGATGTCCGAGACCGGCCGCAATCGCGGCGCGCCGGCTTCTCGAAGACAGCTCTGGCGGCATCGCTCCAGGCCGAGGGCATCGGCTATGTCCATCTGAAGCCGCTCGGCACCCCAAAGGAGGGCCGGGTCGCCCATCATACGGGCGATCACGCGACCTTCTGGCGGATCGTCGATACGCAATTAGCGACGCCCGCCGCCGGCGAGGCGCTGGAAGAGGTCGCGGTGCGAGCTCGGAGCGAGCGCTGCTGCCTGCTGTGCTACGAGGCGGACTGGCGCCACTGCCACCGCGCCCGCATCGTCGACCGGCTCGGCGCCGACGCCCATCATCTGGAAGCGGTTGCGGCGTTCCTGTGACCGGCTTTTGGCGACAGGCGATGGCACGACAAATGCCGAACACACCAAATATAGATCGCGAAGTGAGCGCTCTCTCTCAAATGCATACTTGAACCGGATCACGCGTTCCGTTTGTTGCCAATCCTATGAGTTCTCTCGCATGTCCGAATGCCGTCGGGATGCGTCGAGATGCACGGGAATATGGCGATTCCATCGATATTCATCGAGGGGGTACCGTGGGCTTCGAAGCGGTTTCATGCAAAACGCAGACTTTATGCGCGTACGTCTGGATCGGTTAAGATCGAGTAATAACTCTGAGATCATTCTTAGGTTTAATCTAAATGATGGATCAATCTGAGTGACCGATAAATAATATATTGCCTATATTCGTCCTACTCTTTAACTGAACGGGCCGATTTCTCGGTGCGGAGCGCATTGTTCATTTATGAGTATGAAATGTCCTGGCTTAACAGTTTCTCGATAAGGCTGAAAGTTCTGGCAGCCTTCGGTTGCGTGCTTGTGGTGGTCATCGGCCTTGGTGTCATCGCCGATGGTGGCATGGGCGATATCAACGGCGCCGCCGCCGAGGTGCGCGATCATTGGCTGCCGGCGACGCGACTTCTCGGCAAGATTGCGCAGGCCTCGGAACGGTCGCGCGCGCTCACCGCTTCATTGGTCATTTCCGAGACCGACGAGGCCCGAGCGGTGGAGCAGGGCCGGTTGCAGACGGCGTTCGACGAAGGCAGGGACACGCTCAGGGCTTACGAAAAGATCGTCACGCCGGGGCAGGAACGGGTGCTCGCCGACGATGTCGTCCGGACCTGGAAGGCCTATCTGGCGATCAACGATCGGGCCGCGACCCTGCTGAAGCAGCATGACGGCAAGGCCGTCACCGCGCTGTTCCAGGGCGAGGCCCGCGACCGGTTCGGCGAGTTTCGCGCGGCGCTGCAAGCCGATATCGATTTCAACGTCAAATCGGGTATTGCCGCCGCCGACCATGGTGCGCAGGTGTTCGACGCTTCGCGCAGCATGATCATCGTCACGCTGGGCGTCGCGGCACTGCTCAGTATCGCGGCCGGCGCGCTGATCATCATCGGGGTCGCGCGGCCGATCCGTCTCATGACCGGTGCCATGAACCGTCTGGCGGCCGGCGATCTCGGCATCGAGGTCGCCGGCACGACGCGCGGCGACGAAGTCGGATCTCTCGCGAGATCGCTCCAGGTCTTCAAGGACAATGGCCTTGTGATGAAGCGGCTCGAGGCGGAGCAGGCCGAGGTCAAGCGCCGGGCAGAAGCCGAGCAAAAGGCGGCCATGATCCAGATGGCCGATAATTTCGAAAGCAGCGTCCAGGGCGTGGTCGATATGGTCGCGTCGGCTTCTACGCAATTGCAGGCCGCCGCCCGGAGCCTGTCCGACACGGCAGAGGAAACCTCGCAACAGAGCACTGCCGTCGCGGCGGCGGTCGAGCAGACCTCGGCCAATGTCCAGACCGTGGCCGCCGCGTCCGAGGAACTGTCCGTGTCGATCGGCGAGATCGGCCGCCAGATCACCCAGTCGACGGCCGTGGCCGGCGAGGCGGTCGAGCAGGCGAATCGGACCAGCCGATCGGTCGAGGATCTGGCCCAGGCGGCGAAACGGATCGAAGACGTCATTCGCCTGATCAAGGATATCGCCAGCCAGACCAACCTGCTCGCGCTGAATGCCACGATCGAGGCGGCGCGGGCCGGCGAGGCGGGCAAGGGCTTCGCGGTCGTAGCGTCCGAGGTCAAGGCGCTCGCCAATCAGACGGCGCAGGCGACCGAGGAGATCGAAGCCCAAATATCCGCGATCCAGCGCGCCACGACCGGGACGGTGCGGGACATCAGCAGTATTGGCGAGATCATCGGCCAAATCAGTCAGGTGACGACGGCGATCGCGGCCGCGATCGAAGAGCAGGGGGCCGCAACCGGCGAAATCACCCGGAACGTGCAGCAGGCGGCTGGCGGAACCCAGGAAGTGGCTCAGAACATCGTCGGCGTGTCGGCGGCCGCCGGGCTTACCGGCGCTGCAGCGAGCCAGGTCCTGAGCTCGGCGACCGAACTGTCGCAGCAGGCCGAGCGCATGCGCCGGGAGGTTGCGATCTTCGTCGCCGCCGTACGCTCGGGCGCGGCCTGACGATCATCGACTTCGATCGGAAATAGCCATTCGACGCTAACGTCTTGAATTAAGGCGTCAGAGCCGACCGAATCGATCCGTCCGGCAGGCCGACAGGTCGAGTGCCACGGGGCGCTCCAACACCAGGTCCCGCACCAGGCGGCCGGTAACGGCGGCGAGCGTCAGGCCGATATGCTGGTGGCCGAAGGCGAAGATGGCGTTGCGCGCCTTCGGGCTGGCGCCCAGCATCGGCAGATAGTCGGGCAGGGTCGGCCGGTCGCCGGTCCAGCGCGATGCTTCGGCCAGATCGTCGCGGCCATAAAGCGTGCGCATGTGGTGCAGCAGCGCTTCGGCCCGGCGCCAGTCGGGGTCGGTGCCGGCACCCAGTTCGACCGTGCCGGCCAGGCGCACGCCCATGCGCATCGGCGTGGCGATGAAGCCGCGCTCGGCGAAGGTAACCGACAGATCGAGCGCCGGCCCATTTTGCAGCACGACGTGATAGCCGCGTTCGCCGCCGATCGGCGTGCGGGCGCCCAATTGTTCGGCGAGCGGCCGCGAGGCGAGGCCGCTCGCCAGCACGACCGCACCCACCGTCTCGGCGCGCACCGGCGTCTGGATGCCGGCGACCCGGCCATCCGCTTGCAGAAAGCCCGTGACCCGCTCGCGCCGGATCGTGCCGCCCTCGGCGACGAAGCGTTCGGCCAGACGCGTGACGATGCCGCGCGGATCGATGGTATGGGCGGCATCCGGATAGAACCGGCCGCCGGCCGCGGGGCGGGCGAGGCCCGGCACCAACTGGTTGATCCGATCGGCCGACAGCATGTCCACGCGCACGCCATGATCGCGCAGGATCTGCGCGTCGGCGGCTGTGGCCGTCAGGCTTGCGGGCTGCTCATAGACGACCAGCGCGCCCTCGGTCCGGAACAGGTCTTCCAGGCCCGAGAGTTTGATTTCATCATCCCAGGCGGCGCGGGCGGCGCCCAGCAGAGCCGCCAGCCCGGCGGTGCCGCGCTGGACCTGCGACGGGCGTGACGCGACGGCCGCCCGCCACAGCCAGGGCCAGGCGGCGGGCAGGCCCGCAGGCTTTAGGCAGAGCGGCGCCAGCGGATCCATCAGCATGCGCGGCACGGTCGCCAGCACGTCGAGCCGGCTCAAGGGCCGGACATGATCGATCGCGATATTGCCGGCATTGCCGAACGAGCAGATGGCGCCCGGCTCCTCCGGATCATAGACGATGACATCGGCGCCGGCCCGTTGCAGGACCCGGGCGGCGCTCATGCCGATGATGCCGGCGCCGACGATCGCGATCTTCTGCTTCATCGTCTGATTTCAGCTGAGCTGGAAGCCGCCGGCGAGAGGGTCGCGGCTGTCGACGAAGATCGTGTTGATGCCGTGGAGGCGAGCCCAGCCGGCGATGCTCGGAATGATCGCATCCAGCTTGCCGACCATCTCCGCCGCCTCGACCCGGCCCTCGAACAAAGTGCCGATGATGCTCTCATGGATAAAATCCTGGCCGACCGCCAAGGCGCCGCGCGCGGCGAGCTGCGCCATGCGGGCGGATGTGCCGGTGCCGCACGGCGACCGGTCGATCGCCTTGTCGCCGTAATAGACCGCGTTACGGCCGTGGGCGCGGCCGTCGCGCGGCTTGTCGGTCCATTGCACATGGCCGACGCCGCGGATGGTCGGATCCTGCGGATGCACCGCATCGACCGCCTTGTTCACCGCGTTGCGCACCCGCGGGCTCAAACTCACGATGCCGTCGGCGCCGAGCGCGTCGATGCCGGCGTAGTTCTTCTGCGGCTCGATGATCGCGTAGAAATTGCCGCCATAGGCGATATCGACGACCAGTTCGCCCAGGCCCTCGACCTCGATCTTCACGTCCGCGAAGGCCAGGAACGACGGCACGTTGCGGACGCGCACGCTGTCGATATGGGCGCCGTTGCGGACATAGGTCGCGGTTACCAGCCCGGCCGGCGCGTCCAACCGCACCGTGCCTTCGGTCGCGGGCGTGATCAGGCCGTTTTCCAACGCCATGGTCACGGTGCCGATCGTGCCGTGCCCGCACATCGGCAGGCAGCCCGAAACCTCGATGAATAATATCGCGATATCGCAATCGTCGCGCGTCGGCGGATAGAGGATCGAGCCGGACATGACGTCGTGTCCGCGCGGCTCGAACATCAGGGCGCGGCGCACCCAGTCGAACCGGGCCAGGAAATCCTGGCGTCGCTCGCTCATGGTCGCGCCCTTCAGCTGCGGGCCGCCGCCCACCACCATGCGGACCGGATTGCCGCAGGTATGGCCGTCGAGGCAGGAAAAGCTGTGCCGTCCGTCGGGGACGCCGCCGAAGGCCGGCATCAGGCGATCTCGGCGATCTGGTGGCGGGTCGCCAACGCCACCTTCATCAGATCCTCGACGAAGGCGCGCTCGGCGCCCTCCAGCATCAGGCGCGGTGCGCGCGTGCGCTCGGAACCGCGGCCCATGATCTGCTCGCACAGCTTGATGCATTGCACGAGGTCGGCGCGGGCATCGAGATGCAGCAGCGGCATCAGCCAGCGATAGAGCGGCATCGCCGCCTGGGCGCGGCCGTCGCGCACCATGGTGAACAGCCGATGGCATTCGCGCGGGAAGACGTTCGACAGGCCCGAGATCCAGCCGACGGCGCCCAGCGTGCCGGTCTCCAGGATCACATCGTCCAATCCGCAGAACAGCTGGAACCGGTTGCCGTTCAGATTCTGCAGATCGACGAAGCGGCGCGTATCGCCGGAGGATTCCTTGATGGCGACGATGGTGTCGACGTCGGCCAGCTGCTGAACCATCGCCGGGGTCACGTCGTTCCGGTAGGCCGGCGGATTGTTGTAGATCATGATCGGCAGATCCGACGCCGCCGCCACGCTCTTGAAGAACGCGACGATCTCGCGCGGGCTGGCCGAATAGACCATCGGCGGCATCAGCATCAACCCGTCGGCGCCGATCCGTTCGACATCGCGGGCATAGGTCTCGGCCAGGCGCGTCGAATTTTCCGCGACGCCGGTGATGACCGGTACCCGGCCGCCCGACGCTTCCTTGATCGCGGCCACGACTTCGCGCTTCTCGCCGGCGCTGAGCGCCGAATTCTCGCCGACCGAGCCGCAGGCGATCAGGCCGTCGACGCCGTCGTCGATCAGCGCCTTCACGACCTTCTGGGTCGCCGGGAAATCGATGCTATCGTCGGCGTGGAACTGGGTCGTGACCGCGGGGAAAACGCCCGTCCAAGTGACCTGCTTTGCCATGATCTCGGCTCCTGCCGCTGGGGTGATGCTGGTAGATCGCATATTTTATCCAATCCGGCAATCCGCATATTTTATCCAATCTTACAATCCGGCGGTCGACCTGCTATCGTCCTCGGCAGGGAATGAGCTTGGACCGGAGGGTGGCGGCTTGGCGGTGACGGAGACGATACCTCGCGAACGGGGCGGGCTGCTGAAGCGGCAAACGGTGACCGAGGCTGCGGCCGACGCGATCCGCGAACGCATTTTGGCCGGCGACTATGCCGAAGGCGAGAATCTGCGTCAGGACGCGCTGGCGACCGAACTGGGGGTCAGCCGTATCCCGATCCGCGAGGCATTCCGGCAGCTGGAGGCCGAGGGGCTGGTCACGCTGCACGCTCATCGCGGTGCCGTCGTGTCGTCGCTGTCCCTCGACGAGATCGGCGAACTGTTCGATCTGCGCGCGTTGCTGGAACCCGATCTGCTGGCCCGCGCCATCCCCAGGACGACCGAGGCCGATCTCGCCGCCGCCGCGAAGATCCTCGGCCGCTACGAGCAATCGCTCGACGGGCCCGACGTCCATGCCTGGGGCGAGATGAATTCCGAGTTCCACCTGACGCTTTATCGGCCCGCCGGGCGCGACCGCTCGTTGGGGCTGGTCCAGAGTTTGCTGGGGAACACGGATCGATACACCCGGCTGCAGCTCGTGCTGACCAGCGGCATCGAACGCGCACGGGCGGAACACGCCCAACTCTTGAAGCTGTGCCGGCAAGGGAATGCCCAGGAAGCGGGCGATCTGCTGCGCCGGCATGTGCAAACGGCGGGCGAAGACCTGCTGGCGTTCCTGCGCCAGCACCGTCAGGCCTGACGACGACTAGTGGTCCGATCCTAACGCTTGCTTCCCAAGCGTTAGGTGAATCGGTCCACCAGACCAATGGGTTGTGGTAAAATCAGACGGAGTAGTCCGTCTGATTTTATCCACTAGATCGGTTATTTGGCTAAAAGTCTGGAGACGAGCGGTATGGGCAATTTTCTTTTCACCGGCGGACGGTTCCTCGATACCCGTGCGGGCGTGATCAAGGACGGAATCGATCTGCTGGTCGAGGGCGACCGGGTCAAGGAAGTGAGCGACACGCCGATCAAATCGGCCTCGGCCCAGCGGATCGATCTGGGCGGCAAGGTGCTGATGCCCGGCCTGATCGATGCCCATATCCACATCTTCCTGTCGGAAGTGAACATTCAGCATCTGGCCGGCGTGCCGCTGACCCTGCTGGCGGCCAAGGCCGGCGTGCTGATGCGCGACATGCTGATGCGCGGCTTCACCTCGGTGCGCGACACCGCCGGCGGCGATTGGGGCATGCAGATCGCATCGGACACCGGGCTGGTCGACGGACCGCGCCTGTTCATTTCGGGCATGGCGATCAGCCAGACCGGCGGTCATGGCGATTTCCGCCAGCGGACCCAGACCGAGATCGAATGCAATTGCTGTTCGGGCCTGACCTACACGACCCGCATCGTCGATGGCGTGCCGGAGATGATCAAGGCGGTGCGCGACGAGCTCAGGAAGGGCGCCAACCAGATCAAGATCATGGTCTCGGGCGGCGTCGCCTCGCAGTCCGATCCGCTCGACAGCCTGCAATTCCGCCTGGACGAGATCTCGGCCGCGGTCGAGGAAGCGACCAACTGGGGCTCCTACGTCTGTGCCCATGCCTATTCGGCCGAGGCGGTGAAGCGTGCCGTGGGGCAGGGGGTGCGCTCGATCGAGCACGGCAACCTGATCGACCAGGCCGCGGTCGACCTGATGAAGGAGAAGGGCGCGTTCCTGGTGCCGACGCTGGTCGCCTATGATTCCATGCGCCGCCGCGGCCGCGATTTCGGCCTTACCGAATATAGCCTGGCCAAGAACGACGTCGTGCTGGAAGCGGGCCTGCGCTCGCTCGACATGTGCCGCAAGGCCGGCGTGCCGATCTGCTACGGCAGCGATCTGCTGGGCCAGCTGCAGGACGACCAGTCGCGCGAATTTCTCATTCGCAGCGACGTAATGCCGGCGATGGAGATCATCCAGTCGGCGACGACGGTCAATGCCAGGCTGGTGCAGAAGGAAGGCGAACTGGGCGAGCTGGTCCCGGGCGCCTATGCCGATCTGCTGGTGGTCGACGGCGATCCGTCGAAGGATCTGAACCTGCTGCAGGACCAGGGCGCCCATCTGTCGGCGATCATGAAGGGGGGACGGTTCTATAAGAACCGGCTCGGCGTCTAAGGGGCCGCTGCCATGGTAACGGGCGATCGCCTCGGGGAACGGTTCGGACGGCTCGCCTATGGCGGCGCCGTCTGGGCCGGCTTCGGCTTTCTGCTGCTGCCGATCCTGCTCGTGCTCTGGCTCAGCTTCTTCTCGAACGAGATCCTGTCGCTGCCGCCGGACGGCTATTCGCTGCGCTGGTACGAGGGGCTGCTGACCAAGCGCGACTTCATCGATGGGTTCATCCTCAGCCTGGAAGTCGCCGTGCTGGCGACCCTGGCCGGGCTTGCGGTCAGCGTTCCGGCCAGCCTCGTCCTGGTGCGCGGCCGGTTCAAGGGCCGCGAGGCAATCCTGAATTTCCTGATGGCGCCGCTGATCGTGCCGGCGATCGTGATCGGTGCGGCGCTCTATATCTTTTTCATCCAGGTCGAGATCGCGACGGATATCCCGTTGGCCGGGTCGGCACCCGGTCTGGTCGGCGCGCATGTGCTGCTGACCATCCCCTGGTGCATCCGGCTCCTGACCGCGAACCTGGTCGGGCTCGATCCGGCGATCGAGGAGGCGGCGGCGAGCCTGGGTGCGCGCGGCTGGGTCATCCTCGCCCGCGTCACGCTGCCGCTGATCTGGCCCGGTCTGGTAGCGGCCGCCCTGTTCGCCTTCGTCGTCAGCTTCGGCAATCTGGAAATCTCGCTGTTCCTGGTGGCGCCGGGCGAGACGACCCTGCCGATCGCGATCCTGCAATATCTGGAATGGAAGCTGGATCCGACCATCGCCGCGGTCTCCACGCTGCAGGTCGTGCTGATCGGGGCCGGCCTGTTCGCGACCGACCGTGTGGTCGGCCTGGCCCGGGTGGTCTGACATGGCGGCTCTCGTCCTCGATCGCCTGACCAAGCACTACGGCGACCATGCCGCGGTCGATACCCTGTCGCTGACCGTCGCCGACGGCGAGTTTCTGGTGCTGCTGGGGCCGTCGGGCTGCGGCAAGACCACGACGCTGCGCATGATCGCCGGTTTCGTCGAGGCCAGCACGGGCCAGGTCTCGCTCGGCGACCGCGACATCACGCGCGAGCCGCCGCATCGGCGCAATATCGGCGTCGTGTTCCAGAATTACGCGTTGTTCCCGCATCTTTCCGTGTTCGAGAATGTCGCGTTCGGCCTGCGCCGGCGCAAGCGGCCGGAGGCGGAGATCAAGACCCGCGTCGCCCGGGCGCTGGGCCTGGTCCGGCTCGACGCGTTCGCCGATCGGATGCCGAAGCAGATGTCGGGCGGCCAGCAGCAGCGCGTCGCCATCGCCCGCGCGCTGGTGATCGAGCCCGATATTCTGCTGCTCGACGAGCCGCTGTCGGCGCTCGACGCCAAGCTGCGGCTGGAGGTGCGCCAAGAACTGAAGGCGCTGCAACGCCTGCTCGGCATCGCGACCATTCTGGTGACGCATGACCAGGACGAGGCGATGAGTCTGGGCGATCGCCTGGTGGTGATGAACGCCGGCCGGGTCGAACAGATCGGCTCGCCGCAGGAGCTCTACCGCCAGCCGGCCAGCCGCTTCGTCGCCAGCTTCATCGGTCGGGGAAATTTCCTGGAAGGGGTCGGCGCCGGCCATCGGTTCACCACGCGCCACGGCTGGTCCCTGCCGACGGCGCGGCCGGTCGACGATGTTGCGACGGTGCTGATCCGGCCTGAGGCGATCCATCTCGCGCCGACAGCCGATGCCGACCGGGTGCCGGCGCGGGTGGCGCTGGTGACCTATCTGGGTCCGATGACGGAGGTGGTGCTCGAACTCGCCGGCGGCGACCGGTTGGTCGCGGAACAGGCCAGCGGCGGCTGGCTCGATCGGGTCGAGCCCGGGCAGGACATTGGGGCGGGGATTCCGCCCGAGGCCGTCATCGGCCTCGGCGCAGAGGGCGCGACAAGAACGTAGATCTACGATCAGCGGGAGTGGCGGACATGAGAAGCATCACACGGCGTCGTTTCGTGCAGGGCGTCGGGGCGGGCGCGGCGATTGCGGGGCTCGGTACCAAGGGCGGCCTGATCGGAACGGCGCAGGCGGCCGCCGGACAGGTCGTGGTCGGTACCTGGGGCGGCGACTACCAGAACCTGATGGACCAATATATCGCCCAGCCGATCCTCAAGCCGGGCGGCTACGAGATCGTGTTCGACAGCGGGCTCGATACCGCCCGCAAGACCAAGCTCCTGGCCGAGCATCCGCTGCCGCGCGGCTCCATGGACGTGGTGGCGCTGACCCGCTCGGGTGGGTACGAGATGTGGAAGAACGAGACGCTGCTCGAACTCGATCCGAAGAAAATACCGAACTACAGCCATGTGCTGGACAAGCTCAGGACGCCCTATTCGGTCCCGCATATCTATACCGGCCGGGTCATTCTCTATAACCCGAAATACGTGAAGGAAAAGCCGACCAGCTACAATGACCTGTGGAACCCGGCCTATGCCGGCAAGGTCGGCGTGATCGACATCCAATACCAGACCACGATCGAATCCGCCGCGATGGTCAGCGGCGGCAGCATGTCGAACTACGAGCCGGGCAAGGCGAAGCTGCTGGAATTGAAGAAGGCCGGCGTCAAGATCTATCCGACGAACGAGGCGATGGCGTCCGCGCTCAAGACCGAGGAGGTCTGGATGTGCATCATGTGGAAAGCCCGCGGCGTCATGTGGCAGAACGCCGGGATTCCGATCGAGATGGCCAATCCCAAGGAAGGGATCGTGCTCTATATCTCCGATCAGGTGGTAGCCAAGAATGCCAAGAACAAGGACGGCGCCTATGCCTGGCTGAACGGCTTGCTCGATCCGGCGGCGCAGGTCCAGTTCGCTAAGAACATGGGCTACAACCCGACGGTCGACAATGCCGAGATCCCGGCGGACCTCAAGGCCCGGATCGCGTTTCCGCCGGACGTCATCTACATCAACCAGGATCAGGACTATCTGGCCAAGAACGACGGCGCGCTCAAGGAGTGGTGGGACAAGGAGTTCAAGGCCTGATGGCCACCGGGCGGGCGATGGCCTGGCGGCGTGCGGGGGCGATGGCCCCCGCGAGCCTGCTCGTGCTGGGTTTTCTGGTCCTGCCGATGCTGCTGATGCTGCGCTACAGCTTCAACAGCTTCGTGCCGGGCAAATTCATGGTCGAAGCCGTCACGGTCGAGAATTACGTCAAGCTCGCGGCCGATCCCTATTATCGCCATGTGCTGGGGCTGACGCTGACCGTTTCCATCAGCGTCACGATCCTGACGCTGATCGTCGGCTGGCCGGTCGCCCAGTTCCTGGCCCGGACGCAGACCCGGCACAAGGGCCTGCTGCTGCTGGCGGTCGTGCTGCCGCTGTTCGTCGGCAATGCGGTGCGCGCGGCCGGCTGGATGGTGGCGTTCGGCCGGGAAGGGCTGGTCAACCGGCTGCTCCAGGCGACGGGGCTGATCGACGTGCCGTTGCAGATCATGTTCACGCCGACCGCCGTCATCATCGGCATCGTGTCGGTCAATCTCTCCTATGTGGTGCTGACGCTATCGAGCGTGATCGAGGGCATCGATCGCCGGGCGGAGGAGGCGGCGCTCAGCCTCGGCGCCACGCCGTTCGAGACCTGGCGGCTCGTGACCCTGCCGCTGGCGCTGCCGGGGCTGCTCGCCGCCGGCGTGCTGTCCTTCATCCTGTCGATGAACGCCTACGCGACGCCGGTCCTGCTGGGCGGCCCCAGTTTCCAGATGATGGCGCCGGTCGTGGCCGATCAGGTGCTGCAGCGCGCCAATTGGCCGTTCGGCGCCAGCCTGGGCTTCGTGCTGATGCTGGTCACGCTCGGATTGACGGCGGGCGCCAATTGGCTGGTGGGGCGCCGGTATGGGCGGTGATACGGGCCGGTCGGCGATCCCGATCGAAACCGACCGGCTGATCCTGCGCGAACTGGCCACCGAGGACGCGTCGTTCATTCTGGCGCTGGTCAATGATCCGGACTGGCTGCGTTTCATCGGCGACCGGAGGATCCGCACCTTGGTCGATGCCGGCGCCTATATTCTGGGCGGTCCGGTGGCGATGTATCGGCGCTTGGGATTCGGCCTCTGGCATGTCGCGCTGAAAGACGGAACCGCCATCGGCATCTGCGGCCTGATCAAGCGCGACACGCTCGATCACGTCGATTTGGGCTTCGCCTTCCTGCCGGCCTATCGGGGCCGGGGCTATGCCTTCGAGGCGGCGGCGGCGTCGCTGGCGTATGGGCGCAATGTGCTGAAGCTTGAGCGGATCGTGGCCACGACCGCGCTCGACAATGAGGCGTCGGGCCGGCTGCTCGAGAAGTTGGGCCTGCGGTTCGAGCGGGTGATCCGGCCGGCCGCCGACGGGGCGGAACTGAAGCTCTACGGCCGCGAGCTCAGCGCAGCGCGTTGTGGATCATGAAGGCGGCGTAGTCGACCGGCTTCAGTTTGGGTGCCAGCAGCTCGTTCGAGCCTTCGAGCGCCTTGGCCACGACGATGTGGTTCTCGACCTGCGCCTGGGTCACCTTGAAGATACCGCGCGTGCCCTTGATCTTGGGGTAGAGGGTCGGGTCGACCATCTTGACCTTCGCCGCCAATTTGGCGATGGCGTCCTCGTCGCCGACCTCCGTCTCCTGGCTTTTCAGCAGGGTCCAGTTCGGAAAGCCCGCCCAGCCGGCCGCGATGACGGATTTCACATCCCCGTCGGTCACGCCGAGTTTGAAGACAAGCTTGGACAGGCCGACATCGGAGGCCCAGTCGCTGAGGCTCGCGCTGCGCGCGACATAGATCGTTCCCATGGACGGCATTCTCGACCGGCGCCGCGTCGCGGTCAACCATCCGACGCCTAACGAATCCGTGTATCCGGTCGAAACTTCGCTACCCTGGCGGCGAGAGTGCCCGATTCGGAGACAACAAGATGCTCGACCAACTGATCCATCCGCTGCAGACCGAAGAAATGCGGTTGCTGCTGCGCCTGCGCGAGGCACGGCGTCGGCATCGCACGGTAAAGCCTGCGGAGGGATTGAGCCTGGGCGACCGCGTGTCCGACGGCGTGGCGGCGACGGTCGGGTCCTGGCGCTTCATCATCATTCAGAGCGTGATCCTGGTGATCTGGATGATCTTGAACGTGACCGCCTATATCGAGCATTGGGACCCGTACCCGTTCATCCTGCTCAATCTCGTCCTGTCGTTCCAGGCGGCCTATACGGCGCCGGTCATCATGATGAGCCAGAACCGCCAGGGCACGATCGACCGCCTGTCGGCCCAGCATGACTACGACATCAACATCAAATCCGAGCTGGAGATCGAACTGCTGCATCAGAAGCTCGACATGCTGCGCGAGACCGAAATCGCCGAGCTGATCAGCATCATTCGGGGGCTCGAGACGCAGCTCGGCCAGACGCACGAGGCGTTGATTGCTCTGAGCAAGAAATAGGCTTATGCGGAATTTCGATTAAAACTTGCGCAATAAAACATTGTTTTCGATGCTAAATCCGGCCGATCCGGCCAATTGATTTCCGGCACGTGGGTTGCTTTCCGCCTGATGGCATAGGGCGCCCGATTCCTCCGGGCGCCTCCGGCATCAAGGAGAACGTCATGGCGGCTGGGGCTTCGGGTTCACGACGCTGGCTTCAATTGGCTTTGGGCGTGATCGCCATGATGGCGATCTCGAGCCCTCAATATGTGTGGACTCTTTTCGTCAAACCGCTGCAGACCGCGACCGGCGGCAGCCTGGCCGAGATCCAGATCACTTTCTCGATCCTCATCGTGCTGCAGACCTGGTTCTCGCCGGCGCAGGGCTATCTGATCGACCGGTTCGGACCGCGCAATCTGGTCATGCTCGGCTGCGCGCTGTCCGGCGCCAGCTGGGTGCTGAGCGCCTATGCCGACAGCATTCCGATGCTCTACCTGACCTATGGCCTGTTCGGCGGCCTCGGCACCGGCATCGTCTATGTCGGCATCGTCGGCCTGATGGTGCGCTGGTTCCCGGAGAAGCGCGGTTTCGCCGCGGGCATGGCGGCAGCCGGCTACGGCTTCGGCGCCATTCTGACGACCTTCCCGATTTCCGACATGCTGACCGCGTCGGGCTACCGGGAGACGCTGGTCGTCTTCGGCCTCATCCTGGGCGTCGTCGGCGTCGCGGCGGCGGCCTTCCTGAAGAGCCCGGACGGCGAGGTGCTGCCGGCGGCGCCGATGGCCGAGACGGTCGATTGCGGCAGCCGGAAGATGCTGAAGACGCCGGTGTTCTGGCTGCTGTTCGTCATGATGACCATGATGTCGACCGGCGGGCTGATGGTGATCTCGCAATTCGCCGCCTTCACCAAGGATTTCGGCATCGACAAGATCTCCGTCCTGGGCTTTGCCGCCTTGCCGCTGGCGCTCACCATCGACCGCATCACCAACGGCCTGACCCGGCCGTTCTTCGGCTGGATCTCGGACCGCATCGGGCGCGAGAACACCATGGCGATCGCCTTCATCGGCGAGGGTGCGGCGATCCTGGCCTTGCTCTATGCGCGCGACAATCCGCTGCTCTATGTCCTGCTGTCGGGCGTGGTGTTCTTCGGCTGGGGCGAGATCTTCTCGCTGTTCCCGTCGACCTTGACCGACACGTTCGGGACCCGCAACGCCACGACCAACTACGGCTTCCTCTATATGGCCCAAGGCATCGGTTCGGTGCTGGGCGGTCCGGTCGCCGCCTGGATCTATCAGAGCCAGGGCAGCTGGCTGCCGGTATTCGGGCTGATCGTCGTGATGGACCTCGTCACGGGGCTGCTGGCGCTGTTCGTGCTGAAGCCGATGCGCCAGAACTGGATCGGTGCCAACCGGGCGGCCGCGGCGGCAGAGTAAGCCGCCATCCAAATGACGGCGGCGGAGTAGCAACGTTCCGTTAGGCAAGAATCGCTTATATCTCGGGAATGAGCGATCCGACGCCACAGGACCGGGCCGACTACCTCGTGCGCAAGCTCGAGCAGTTCATCCGGGACGGCCGCACCGTGAGGGGCGTGTCGTTCCGGGACTGGCAAGCCATGGCCCGATCGGAACTCGCCAATTCCTTTGCCGAGGTCGATCGCCGCCGGCTCGAAATCCAGCAGGATCTGGCCGTGCGCCGGCTGCTGCTGGTCGTTTCGGTCACGCTCGTCACCATCGGCTTCTGGGGCGGCGTCATGGCGCTCGACAAGAACCGGGAATGGCTCGCCGCCCTGATCATGCTCGGGGCCGGGACGATCCTCTTGTGCTATGCCGGCGACTTCGGCATTCGCCGGCTGTGGAGCCGGGGCGCCGGCAAGCAGCGCCGGCAGCGCTTCGAGCGGATCGAGAGTTTCGATCGCCAATTGCGTCAGCTCGAGGCGGAGATCCGCCAAAAGGTGAAGCAAACCGAAGCCGATGCGTTGAAGGCCGGCTGAGATTTGATCGCGAAAACCCGGCAAGCCACGGCGATCGAGCTCGATCGCGGTCCCTGGCGCTGGCGCAACCGGGTGCATTGGGTCGTGCCGGGACTGCTGATTCTGCTGGGCGTCGCGGTCCGCGCCTGGAGGCTGGCGGGCAACAGCTTCGATCCCGACGAGATCTGGAGCTATACGGCGGCCTCGCTGGATTGGCCGGGCCTGATCGACATGGTCGCCGGCGACATCTCGCACCCGCCGCTGTTCTACGCGCTGGTCAAGTTCGCCTTGGATTGCGCCGACGGTTCGGTCTGGTCGGTCCGGCTGGTGCCGCTCATTGCCGGCACGGCGACGCTGCTGGCGACCTGGGGCCTGTGCGAGACGCTCCGGCTCCGGCTGCGCGAGACCGGCCTCGCCCTGTTCCTGGTGGCGGTCAACAGCTACTTCATCGAATATGCCCAATATCTGCGCATGTTCTCGCTGCTGCAGGCGATGAGCGTGCTATCGCTCTGGCTGTTCGTGCGCGCGCTCGACCGGTCCCGGCCGCGCGGCGGCGCCATCGCGGCGCTGACGCTCGCCAACATCCTGCTGGTTTATAGTCACTATTGGGGCTGGTTCTTCGTCGCGATCGAGGGGCTATGGGCCCTGTTCATGGCCCGGCGCCTGCTGATGCCGATGATCCTGTCCGTGGGCGTCACGCTCGCGGCTTTCGCGCCCTGGGTCTATCTGGCGGCCGGAGCGGCACGCGCGCATGGCGCCGCGACCGATCAGATCGCCTGGATGGAGCGGCCGCAATATATCGACATCCTTTGGCTGATCGACCGGATGAACGGCCCGCAGGCGCTGCCCGGATCGACCGCGATCGGTCTCGTGCTGTTCGGCGTGCCGATCGCCGCCTGGCTGCTGAAGCTGCTGACCGATCGGCGGCCTGATCGGCTGGTGTTGCCGCTGATATTGATCGCGTTCTGGGCGATTCCGATCGGCGTGACCTTCTGGATCAGCCATTCGCTCGACCGTCCGGTCTGGGGGGCGAGGCATCTCATCATCGCCGCGGTGCCGTATCTGATTCTGGTCAGCCTGGCCGCCAATCGCCTGATCGAAGGGCGTTCGGGCCTGATACTCCCGATGCTCCTGGTGCTCTGGGCCGGGACGGCTTCGATCGAGACGATGGCGACGCCCGGCGACCGCAGTTTCGCCTGGAACGATGTCATCGCCCGGATTCGCCAGCATGATGGTGCCGGTCCCGGGCCCATCGCCGTGTTCACGCCCGAGATCTTCGTCTCTCTGCCGTCGCGATTCTATGGTACGCGCCTCGACGGGCGGCCGTTGTTCGTCACGACCGATGACGGCTTCCAGCACGCAGACGGGGCGCATTTCTGGGTCTTGTATCGTGCAGAACTGTGGCGGGGCGACCAGACGCCGCAGGCGCTGCTCGAAACCCGCGGCTTTCACGTCGGTCGGGGCTTCGTCACCCACGCGCGCTCGCAAACGTTGATGGTTCTGCCGGTTGACCGGTAGTTCATCCTTAAGGGTGACTTCACCGGCGCCGGATTAATGTGACGGATGGATTTCACGACCCGGATCGCGCTGGACCCCCCTCACATGCACCTTGGACGCGAAGCCACCTTCTTTTTGTCCGACGTGCCCGATGCGCCGTCGTTGATCCTCGGCGCCTATGAGGATGCGGCATCCGACGGGGTGCTCGTTATCGGGGCCGATCGCCAGGTCCTGTCCCGCAACCGGCGCTTTCTGGACATGTGGCGGGTACCGGACGCGATGGCGCCGGAAAAGGCGGCTTGGTCGCTGATCGCGAACCTGGACGAGCAGCTCGTCGAGCCGGCAGATCTGATGGCGCGGCTGATGGAACCCGAGCGCTTCTGCGACAGGCCGGGGCAGTTGACGCCGCACCAGCTTCGCCTGATCGACGGGCGCGTGCTGGAGATGAACGGCCGCAGCCTGGACCGGTCGGCGGACGCGGCGCTCGGCTGGGTCTGGTATTTCCGCGAGATCGAGCGCGAGGCCCGCTTGGCCGCGGCGCTCCGCAAGGCCGAGGCGTCGGAGCGCAAGGCGCTGCGCAGCGAGGCGCGCCTGCGCGATGCGATCGAGACGATCCCCGGCGGCTTTCTATTGTTCGACGCCGATGAGCGCTTCGTCATCTGCAACGAATTCTACCGGGCGATGATGCCCGGCATCGAACATAAGCTGGTGCCGGGCACCTCCCTGGTCGAGCTGCAGAGCGCGGTCTGGGACGCCGGTCTTTATGGCGGCGCGCTGGCGCGGGAAGAATGGCTGGCGGACCGGCTGTCGAAGTTCCGCAATCCGAATGGCGGCCATGAGGTCCAACATAGCGACGGTCGTTGGCTGCTGGTCGACGAGCGCCGCACGGTCGAAGGCGGCTATGCCGGCATTCGCGTCGATATCAGCGAGCTGAAGCGGCGCGAGGCGGAACTGCATCAGCTCAATGAGGCGCTCGCGGCGCAGCAGGCGCAGCTCAGCCACCTCTGCGGCAACATCCCCGGCATCGTGCTGCAGATGCGCGCCCATGGCGACGGCAGCATCTCGGTTCCCTTCGTCAGCGACCATGTCCGCGATCTCTACGGCCTGTCGGCCGAGGCTGTCATGGCCGATCCGCTGCTGCTGTTCCGCGGCGCGCATGCGGACGATCGATCGAACCTGACCGAGATCACGAAGGTCGCGGTCGAGCGCGCCGAGCCGACGCGTCTGTCGTTCCGTGTCGTCCACGCCGGCACGGGTGCCGTCGCCTGGCTGCGCGGCGGCTTCGTGCCGACGCGTCAGTCGGACGGCTCGCTGCTGTGGGATGGCGTGCTGGTCGATGTGACGCTGCTCAAAAGCCGCGAAGAGGAACTGTCCTACGCCATGGAGCAGGCGCAGCAGGCGAGCCGGGCCAAGACGGAGTTTCTGGCCAACATGAGCCACGAGCTGCGCACGCCGCTGAACGCCATCATCGGCTTTTCCGAGATCATGCTCAACGAGCTGTTCGGCCCGCTGGGCCAGCCCCGCTATGTCGAGTACGCCCACGACATGCATCATAGCGGCCAGCATCTGCTGACCATCATCAATGCGCTGCTCGATGTCGCCAAGATCGAGGCCGGGCAGATGGAACTCGACGAGCGGACCATCGGCGTCGCGACCCTGATCGAGGATTGCCTGCCGTTCGTCCGCGAAAAGGCGGCGCTGGGCCAGCTTGCCCTCGGCCTGGACGTGCCGACGGACCTGCCCGCCTTGAACCTGGATCCGGTGCGGATGCGCCAGGTGCTGCTCAATCTTCTGTCGAACGCGGTGAAATTCACCGGCCCCGGCGGGACGATCAGGCTATCGGCGGCCCGGACGGCCGGCGGGGGTATCGCGCTCGCCATCGCCGATACCGGCATCGGCATGAGCGCGGACGAGGTCGTCGTGGCGCTGCAGCCGTTCCGCCAGGTCGACAACGCGCTGTCCCGGCGCTACGAGGGCACCGGTCTCGGCCTGCCGCTGGCCCAGCGGCTGATCGAGCTGCATGGCGGCACGCTCAGCATCGAAAGCATGCCGGGGCAGGGGACGACCGTGACGGTGTCCCTCCCGCCCGAGCGCGTGCTCGGCTAAGGCACGTCAGCGCCGCGGCGGTATCCCCGGGGCCGGCGGCAGGTCTTCCTCGAGAATGGTCATGTGCAGCGCCCAGGAGACCTCGCCGTCATCCTCGTCGCGGTGCAGCACACCGAGAAACTCGTCGCCGACGCGCACCTCGACCGGGGCGCCTCGCTTGGCCGGCGGATCGATGCAGATCCGCTTGTTGTCGAAGGTCCGCCGCAGATAGTCCTGCACGCGGGCGATGTCGGTCGGGTTCATGGGCGTCGTCCTCGTCTTAAAAACGGCCGGTGCTATAGCATTTGGGGAGCCCGGTTGGCCCCGGCCATTGCCGGGACCCAGTCCCGTGTCGCGGACACGGCTGGCGCTCCCGCCGCGAATTGAATCAGGCGCTGGCCACCAGCGCCTGGAAATCGGTGATCAATGCGCCGAACGATGGCTCATGCACATACATCATATGGCCGGCGTCATAGTACCGCATGGTCACGCGGCTCCCGTCGATGCCATTGCCGGCGATGGTGTTCTCGACCGCGAAGAACGGTGTCGCCAGATCGAAAAGTCCATTGGCCATAAGCACTTTTACCCCGGAATTCTCACGCAGGATGCGGCCCAGTTCCGGGGCGACATTGACGTATCCGGGCCAGCTCGGCTGGTTTTCGTTCTTGGGCCCGTGCCAATCCCACTTGGTGATGGCCGTGCGGTTGAAGACAGTATAGGGCCGGTCCATCTCGACGGTCAGACCCCGGCCCAGATAGTCGTTGATCGCCGAGACATAGGCGCTGTCGATCGCGTAGGCCGACGGATCATTATCGGGCAATTCGCCGACATGGTCGTAATCGCATCCCTGATAGCGCGTGTCGAATCGGCCCAGCACCATGCCGCGCCCGCGCAGCAGCTCCTTGCGAAAACGCGACGGATCGATGCGCAGGTTCGACCGGTCGAGCCACGCCTCATCGAGACCGGAGAACCGCGCGAGTTTCTTAAGCACCCGCTTGCGTTTCGCCGGATCGAGGCGGCTGCCGGCCAGCAGCGCCGGGGCATATTCCTCGACCGCGAAGGCTCTCGCCTCGTCCAGGAACTGCGCCCGATCCGTCGGCGCCGGCGTGACCAGCCCATAGTGATGCGCGGTCGCGGCATAGGTCGGCAGATAGCTGACGTCGGGCAGCGTGTTGCCCTTTTCAAAGCGCGCGGTATGGAAATCCAGGATGACCGAGATCAGCGCCAATCCGTTGAAGGCGACGCCGGCCAGGCCGCCCTGCAGCTTGCCGGCGACGGCGACCGCCCGGGTGGTGCCATAGCTTTCGCCGGCCATGTAGCGCGGCGAGGCCCAGCGCTTGTTTTCGGTCAGCCAGCGCTTGATGAAATCGGCGATGATGCCGGCATCGCCGTCGAGGCCCCAGGCCTCTTCCGGCTTCATGTCGCCCAGCACCTTGCTATAGCCGGTGCCGACCGGATCGATGAACACCAGATCGGTCTGATCCAGCGGGCAGAGCGGATTGTCGACGACCGAATAGGGGCCGACGCCGGCACCGGTCCCGTCGCCCGGCACGACGATGCGGCGCGGACCGAAGGCGCCCATGTGCAGCCAAAGCGAGGCCGAGCCGGGACCGCCGTTGAACAGGAAGGTGACCGGGCGCTTCGCCGGATCGCCGGCCGCGTCGCGGATATAGGCAAAGGTGAACAGGCTGGCGCGCGGCTTGCCGTCGGCGTCGGTCAGATGGGTTTCGCCGGCGGTGACCGTGTAATTCAGCTTGGACCCATGGAAGCTGCCCTTGTGCTGGGTGACGAAGCGCAGCGGCGGCGCGATCGGCTCCTTGTCCGGCTTGGCGGCATCCGGCTTGGCCGGATCGGCTTTCTTGTCGGTGCCGTCGAGGGGGAGCAGGCGGCTCGGCGTGCGATCGTCGTGGAGCGGCATATGGGGGCAGGTCCTTATAAATCTTATGATAATCGGTCGACCAACTTTGCTCCCGCGTGCGCCGCGCGCACAAGCGCGAACCCATCCTGCACTGCAGCGGAGCCCTGCGCCTGTTTCATTTGAGTTGCGGGCGCGAGAATGGATACTCGCTGCCCACGGGTCAGCAGATCCAGGCTCCTTCTCACCCACTCGGGACGTTCCATGACCAAACTGTCGCTCGCCAAGGACAAGATCCGCGTGCTGCTGCTCGAGGGGGTGCATGACTCCGCCGTGCAGGCGCTGGCCGCAGCCGGTTATACCAACGTCAAACGGTTGCCGAAGGCGCTGGACGAGGCCGATCTGGTTCAGAAGGTCAAGGGCGTCCATCTGCTGGGGATCCGTTCGCGCACCCAGATCACCGACACGGTGCTCGATGCCGCGGATCGTCTGGTGGCGCTCGGCTGCTTCTGCATCGGTACCAACCAGGTCGATCTGGCGGCGGCGCGGCTGCGCGGCGTGCCCGTCTTCAATGCGCCGTTTTCCAACACGCGCAGCGTGGCCGAACTGGTCATGGGCGAGATCGTCATGCTGATGCGCGGCATCCTGACGAAGAGCGAGGCGGCGCATCGCGGCGAATGGATCAAGTCGGCGGCCAACAGCTGGGAAGTCCGCGGCAAGACGCTCGGCATCATCGGCTACGGCAATATCGGCGCGCAGCTGGGCATCGTCGCCGAATCCTTCGGCATGCGCGTGCGCTACTACGACCATACCGACAAGCTGCCGCTGGGCAATGCGCAGCCGGCCAAGGGGCTGACGGCGCTGCTGGGCGAGAGCGACGTGATCTCGCTCCATGTGCCCGAGACCGCGGAGACCGCCGGCATGATCGGGGCCGCCGAGATCCAGGCCATGCGCAAAGGTTCGTTCCTGATCAACGCGTCCCGCGGCACGGTGGTCGATCTCGCCGCCGCCGCCAAGGCATTGAAGAGCGGCCATCTGCTGGGCGGCGCCTTCGATGTGTTTCCGGTCGAGCCGGCCGGCATCGAAGAGGAATTCGTCTCGCCGCTGCGCGGCCTGTCGAACGTGATCCTGACCCCGCATATCGGCGGCAGCACGGCCGAGGCCCAGGAGCGCATCGGCATCGAGGTCGCCCGCAAGCTGGCCGATTACAGCGATGTCGGCTCCAGCCTGGGCGCCGTCAATTTTCCGCAGGCGCAATTGCCGATCCGGCCGGCCGGGACGCGCTATCTGCATATCCATCAGAACGTGCCCGGGCTGCTGGCGCGTTCGGTCGAGGTGTTCTCGACCAGAAACGCCAACATCACCGGCCAGTATCTGCAGACCCAGGGCGAGATCGGCTATTCGGTGATCGATGCCGAAGGCGGGTTCGATACCGATGAGGTGCTGGAGGCGCTGCGCTCGATCCCCGGCACGATCCGCGCCCGCCTGCTGTTCGAGAAACAGTAACGAAAACGGCGCGGACCTGGCCTGGTCCGCGCCGTTCCTATTTTTCCTGGGCGACGAGACTAGTCGTCGTTGCCGGTGGTCGTGGTCTTCTCGGTCCGCGTCGTCGACGTCACGGTCGGAGGAGGGGCCGACGGCACCGTGACCTGCGACCGCTTGGTCTCCTCGGTCATGACGCCATTCTGGTCGGACGTCGAATGCTGGACCTTCGTGGTGGTGCTCGCCGGCGGCAGCACGGTCGGGGATTGGGTCGTGGTCGTCGTGCTGGACTGGCTGTCCACGCTCTGGGCCATGGCGATACCCGAGGTCATGAAGAGGGCAGCGCCGGCCATAAGAAGCTTATTCATTTTCGTTCCTTCCGGGTTGGGTCGCACGAGTCCGTCTCCAACCCCTGGCGCGCCGACCGGTTCCAGAATATCCCGGCCCTTCTATTGGCGGCGGCGCCCCTGAAACGCCTCGAACACTTCCGCCTGGCCCGCCAAGCCCTTGTCCAGCATGGCGCGCATCAGGTTGTCGCCGAGCCGCGCCGCGCCGACCAGCACGTCGGGTGCGACGCCGAGCGCGCTGGCCAGAATGCCCGCCCGGACCGCCGGATCGGCCGAATCATAGATCGCGCGGCATTTGATGATCGACAGGCCGGCGACCAGATCGCCGTCGCCATTGTCGCTGAGGATGCGGGTCGCGATGTCATGGGCGACGAAATCGAGCACGCTGGGTGCCAGCCGGCCGACCTTGAGCAGCATCTGTTCCGCGGCCGACCGATCGAGCTTCGGTGCATTGGTATAGGGCGGTGCCTGTTTCAGGCGGGGGTAGAGATCGGTCCGCTTGCCGTCCGATCGGGCCTTCCACTCCGCTTCGGTCAGCAGCTGCGCCTCGGGAAATTCGGTTTCCGCGCCGCTCTGGGACGAGCAATAGACGATCCCGGCATCGACATCGTCGACGAAATAGCGACGGCCGTCCTGGGTATAGGCGGTCGTTCCAAGGCGGAATTTAGAGGCCATCGGCCTTAGGTCCTTTCAGCGAAGGGAAGACGGGATCGACCGGTCTGCACTCGGGAATCGATCCTCGAGGAATTTCGTTACCGCACCATGTCATGACATCAGCTGAAATGCTGAAAATTCGCGACACACGGATAGGATGGATGACCGGGTGTTAACTCTATTTTGATGCATGATGCGCTCAATGGTATCCATGCACCTTCGGCGCGTCATATTCTCCCTTTTGTTCGCGGTGCTGGCTTGCCCGGCGATCGCGGTAGCACGGGAAGCATCGGACACATCGGGTGAGGAACCCGAGCGTACCCATCCGCTATTCGACCGGTCGATGAAAGACACCCATGCCGGCCTGAACTTGCATGATTCCGATTTCAACGCGCTGGTCGAGGATCTGGAAGCGTCCATGGACGCGCGCGACATTCCCTGGCGTACCCCGGTGAGGCTGCTGGCGATTCTGGCGCCGATCGAACGGGATGTGGTGAAGCAATGACCCCGCGCGCGAAGCTTCTTCTGGGCTTGGCCTGCGGCGTCATGCTGCTGGCATTCGACGCCCTTGCCGCCGAAACCCTCGTGATCTCGCAGAAGAAGCGCACGTTCAGCCCGAGCGAGGTCGCGGTTCACAAGGGCGATACGCTTCATATCGCCAACGACGATCAATTCACCCATCAGGTCTATATCGACAATCCCGCCTTCAAATTCGAATCCGCCGAGTCGGACCCGGGCGGCAACGTCGATATAAAATTCGCGGTCGCGGGCACGTTTGACGTCCTGTGCCACATCCATCCCAAGATGAAACTTCAGGTAACCGTTCAATGAGGCCGTCGTCGCGCCGTCGCGCCGGACCCGGGACAGGGGAAATTCCTTGTTTCGCGTAGGGTTGGCTCGATCGATCCGGAGCAAGATCCTCCTGGCCTTCCTCGGGATGAGCGCCATCACGGGGGCGCTTGGCGTCTGGGGCACCATCGAGATCCGCCAGATCGGTCAATTGGGCATCGAGACCTACGATCGGCCGCTGATGGCGATCAACTATGCCCGCGCCGCCAATACGACGTTCGAGCAGATGGGCAACCCGACCCTCGACGGCAAAGTCTCAGCACCGGACGCCGATGATCCGGAGGAAAGTTTCTTCGACGATCTGGATGTGGCGGAAGCGCGGGCCTCGTCACCCGAAGCCGCCGCAGAGGTGCGCCGGGTGCGCACGCTGGCACAGGGATGGATCAACCTCAAGAAGACGCCGACCGACCAGAACAGCGAGGCCTTCCTGCGGCTGTCGAACGAGCTGCGCAGCGCCTTCGACCGATTGATCGAAAAGATGGCGGCCGACGGCTTTGCCAATCGCCAGCAGACCACCCAGGTTACCGGCCTCGCCAACCGCACCAGCGCGCTCCTGACGGTGGTGGCGGTGCTCGTCTCCATGCTCTTGGCCTTTTTCCTGTCGCGCCGGATTATCCGGCCGCTGTCTTCGGCCGCCTCCGTCGCCGACCGCATCGCATCCGGCGAGCTCGACGCGCCGATCCCGGCCGGCGGTCCCGACGAGGCGGGCGCGCTGCTGGGTTCGATGACCGTGATGCAGCAGCGCATCGGCGAGATGATGCAGAAGGAGAAATCCCAGCGCCGTTCGGCCGAGGGACGCCTGGTCGAAGCGCTCGAATCCTCGACCGAAGCCATGATGCTGCTCGACCGCGAGGGGGTCATCCTGGTCTGCAACAGCCGGGTCGAGGAGCTGCTGGGCGGCTCGGGGCAGGGCGTCAAGGACGGCGACCGGTTCGTCGATGCCGTCGCCGGCGGCGACGCGGCGCGGGCGGCCCGGCTTTGCACGCCCGGCGAATTGTCCCTGCCGGACGGCCGCTGGCTGAAGACCGCGCGCGAAGAGACCGTCGACGGCAACGCGTTCTTCATCTGGAGCGACATCACGCTGCAGAAGAACTACGAACGGAAGCTCACGGCCGCCGCCTATGATGATCCGCTGACCGGGGTCAACAACCGCATCCATTTCCTGCAGCGGCTCGACGCCATGGCTGCGTCCGCGCCCCATTCGGTCGTGGTGGTGAACATCGACCGCTTCCGTCGGGTCAATAACGTCTACGGTCCGCGCATCGCCGATCAGGTGCTGATCGAGATCGCCCATTTCCTGCGCACGCTGGTCGGCCCCGACGAGGATTGCGCCCGCATCGGCGGGGACGAGTTCGCCCTGGTGCTGGATGCGGCCGACCGGCAACGCGGCGACCGTTTGATCGAACGGCTGAATGCGGCCTTTCCGATGGTGTTGTCGGTCGACGAACGGCCGATCACCGTCCATGTCAGCGTCGGCGTCGCCACCACCGAGCCCGACAATAATTCGCCCCATGATCTGCTGACCTCGGCCCGCGCCGCCCATGAACAGGCGAAGCGCGCCGGCGGTGGCCGGATCAAATTCTTCGACGCGGCGCTCCGCGAGGAAAGCCGCAGCCGCGCGCGGATCGAAGCCGATCTGCCGGACGCGATTCGCCAGCGCGACATTTTCCTGCATTACCAACCGCTGATCGATCTCAAGTCCGGCCGGCTGAGCGGGTTCGAAGCGCTCGCCCGTTGGACGCATCCGGACCTGGGCAACATTCCGCCCGGCCGCTTCATCCCGATCGCGGAGGAAAGCCGCTCGATCCTGGATCTGGGCAAATACGTGCTGGATGCCGCATCGCGCCAGGCGAAGCATTGGGTCGAGGAGCGGGCGCTCGGGGACGATTTCACGGTCGCCGTCAACCTGTCGCCGCGCCAGATGGTCGATCCGATCAATGCGCGCGAGCTCCTGCAATATCTCGATCGCGATCCGGCGGGGGCCCGCCGGTTGAAACTCGAAGTCACCGAGGGCATCCTGCTGGATGATCCCGCCGGGATGGTCGCGCTGCTGCGCGACTTCAAAAGCCGCGGGGTCGAACTGTCGCTCGACGATTTCGGCACGGGCTTCTCGTCGCTCAGCTATCTGCACCGGTTTCCGTTCGATGTGCTGAAGATCGACCGGTCCTTCGTGATCGAGATCGTCGACAATCCGGATGCGCTGCGTCTCGTGCAGACGATCATCGAGCTGGGCCAGGATCTGGGCCTGGAACTGGTGGCCGAAGGGGTCGAGACGGCCGAGCAGGCGAAGATCCTGCACGGGCTCGGTTGCGATATCGGTCAGGGCTATTATTTCTCGCGCCCCGTCGATGTGCAGGCGGCCACGGTCCTGATCGACGAGCATCGGGACTGGACCGCCTATGAAAACGAGCGCGGCCGCGCCGCATCCTAGAGCGCGATGATATGAGGCCTGCTCGGCCTCATATCTGAATCGCACTCTAAATCAAATATTTAGAGACTGATTCACCGATCAAACCGAGTTGGTTTGATCGGATCAGGCTCTAGCAGGTTGCGGAAAAAGGGACTGGCCTACGGCCTCTGGGCATGATTCGCTTCGGTCACGGAATGTCAGGCGGAGGCGAGGATGCGTGGCTCGGATGTTCGGACGGACCAGCTATT
>JAQGIC010000110.1 GCA_028288725.1 Rhodospirillales bacterium | reverse complement strand
GTCGTGGGCTTCGGGCCGGGCGTCTCCGGGGGCGACGCGGGGTTGCGCGCCAGCTTCGCCGACATCGGCGAGACGGTGCTGACGCATCTGGGCCTGGCGCCGATCGGGACGGGGCGGGCGATCGGCTAACTACCCTCGCCGACCCGCACCTTGTCGCCGTCTTTGAGGAACCCCGCGCCGGCGTGCACGATCTGGTCGCCGGGCTCGAGGCCCTTCAGGATCGCGACGCGGCCGTCCATGCGCAGGCCGGTTTCGACCGGCTTTTCGGTGACCAGGTTGCCCTCGGCGAGCGCGAACACCACGGGCTTGCCGTCCTTGACCAGGATCGAGCTTTCCGGCACCGCGACCGTGTCGCGCTCTTCCAGCATCAGGTCGCCCGACACGAACATGCCGGCCCTGAGTGCCGCCTCGATCGGGAAGCGGATATGGGCGATGCCCATGCGCGTGGTCGGATCGACCAGGGGGGCGACCGCGCGGACCGTGCCGAAGATCAGCTTGCCGTCGCTGCCGATGGCGGCCAGGCGGACGCGCTGGCCGGCGGCAAGGCGCGCCATCATCCGGTCGGGCACATTGGCGTCCAGCTCCAGAATGCCGTCGCGCACCATGCGGAACAGCACGTCGTTGCCGGCGCCGATCACGATATTGCCGATCCGTGCCGTGCGCTTTGAGACGATGCCGTCGGCCGGCGCGCGGATCTCGGTCTGGGCGAAACGCGCCATCAGCTCGGTCCGGGTCGCCTCGGCCACGGTCAGATCGGCCTGGGACACGGCGCGGCCCATGCGCGCGGAGTTGAGCCGGGCATCGGCGGTCCGCGCGATCGCCTCGCGCTGCTCCGTCGTCTGCAGCGTGATCGAGTTGGTCTTCATCAATTCCTGGGCGCGCAGCAGATCGTGGCTGGCGCTCTTCACGTTGGCCTCGGCCTCGGCGATCGCCGCGTCCTGCTGACCGATCGTGGCGCGGGCATGCTCGATCTGCGCCTGATTTTCCTTCAACTGGGCGAGGATGATCGCGTCGTCGAGCTTGGCCAGCAGCTGGCCGGCGGTCACGTGATCGCCCTCGTCGGCCAGGATCCTCACGATCGAAAGGCCGGTCGATTCGGTGCCGATCGCCAGATCCTCCCACGGGACCAGCGAGCCGTTGACCTGCAGGGTCTCGGCCATCCGCCGCGTCTCGACCGGGCCGACGGTGACGGTCAGCGCCGCGTGATCCGGCTTCGGCGCCTCGGGGGCGGCCATCATGAAGCGGCTGACACCGAGCGCGGTGCCGGCCAGCAGCACGACGGCAAGGGCTGCGATCATGCCGCGCCGAGGGGTCAACCGCAGGCGGAATCGATCCCTAAACAGAGGTGCCGCCTCAATTTTATGTGACACGGAGGTCGTTCCTTCAGGCGGCATGATTTTACACCTGGATACTGTAAAGGTTCGCGCATAATATCTGAAACACGGTTGAGCGCACGGGCTTTCGCGACGAGTCACGCGCAAGACGCGAGATTTTCTCTAAAAAACGAGAGGAAGTCTCGGGTTTTATTGAATGATCCTGGGCGGACGTAGTCCCTGTCGGTCGTTCATGCGGTGGAGAGCGGGTGCAATGCGCGGGAATATTTCGGCTTGGGCGATCAGGCGGCCTATTCCGTCGATCGTGCTGTTTATCATTTTGACTGTCGTCGGCATCGTGTCGTTCGCCTCGACGAGCATTACCGACTCGCCGAACGTCGATCTGCCGCTGGTTTCTGTCACCGTCACCCAGTCCGGCGCCGCGCCCGAAGAGCTGGAGACCCAGGTCACCCGTCTGGTCGAGGACGCGGTCGCGAATCTGGGCCGGATCAAGGAAATCACCTCGACCGTCACCGACGGCTCGTCCCAAACCAATATCGAATTCACCATCGGCACGAACACCGACCGCGCCGTCAACGACGTGCGCGACGCGATCTCCAAGATCCGTTCGGATCTGCCGGGCACGATCGACGAGCCGAAGGTCGAGCGCATCGATGCGACCGGCGACGCGGTCGTGGCCTATGCCGTGTCGATCCCCGGCTATTCGCCGGCCAGGCTCGGCTGGTTCGTCGACAATGACGTCGCCCGGGCGATGAGCACGGTCAAGGGCGTGGCGGCACTGCGTCGTTGGGGCGGTGCCGAACGCGAGATCCGGATCAATCTGGATCCGGCGCGGCTGGTGGCGCTCGGCGTCACGGTCAACGACGTCAACACCCAGATCCGCGCGGTCAACGCCAACATGCCGGGCGGCCGTTCCACGCTGGGGACGACCGAACAGTCGATCCGCACCCTGGGCTCGGTCGAGACGGTCGAGCAGCTGCGCAACCTTACCGTCACGCTGCCGGCCGCGGTCAGCACGACCGCGACGGCGGTGGCGACCCGCACCGCGCGGCTGACCGACCTCGGCACGATCGAGGATGGCTACGCCGATATCCGCAGCGCCGCCCGCTTCAACGGCAAGCCGGTCGTGGTGTTCGCCGTGCTGCGGTCGGCCGGCGAGAGCGAAGTCGATGTCGCCAAAGGCGTGGACCGTCGGATCGAGGAGCTGAAGAAGCGGGTTCCGGGCCTGCAGCTGGACCAGATCTATTCGAACGCGGAGGAGGCCGAACTCGCTTATTTCGCCTCGCGCGAGGCGCTGCTGCTGGGCGCGGCGCTGGCGGCATTGGTCGTGGCCGTGTTCCTGCGCAATTGGCGCGCGACGGCGATCGTGGTGGTCGCCATGCCGCTGTCGATCTTCCCGACCTTCTTCCCGATGCTGGTCTGGGGCTTCACTTTGAACTGGTGCAGCCTGCTGGCGCTCACGCTCGTGGTCGGCGTGCTGGTCGATGACGCGATCGTCGAGATCGAGAACATCGTCCGCCATATCCGCATGGGCAAGACGCCCTATCAGGCGGCACTCGATGCGTCGGACGAGATCGGTCTCGCGGTCGTCGCCACCACCATGACCATCGTCGCCGTGTTCCTGCCCGTGAGCTTCATGCCCGGCATCGCCGGCGCCTATTTTCGACAATTCGGCGCCACGATCGCCGTCGCCGTGCTGTTCTCGCTGCTGGTAGCGCGCCTCATTACACCGATGATGGCGGCCTATCTGGCGTCGCCGGAGGGGCCGAAGGAACATACGCCGCGTTTCCTCGGCCGCTATCTCCAGCTGTTGGGCTGGGCGCTCGATCACCGGATCAAGACGCTGATCATCGCGACGTTCCTGTTCTTCGGCTCGATCGCGCTGCTGCCGCTGATCCCGACCGAATTCCTGGGTGCGGAAGACAATTCCATGTCGGTCATGATGGTCGAGCTGCCACCGGGATCGACGCTCGCCGACACCGATGCCGCGACCGACAGGATGTCGGCGATCATCCGCCGCGAGCCCGAGGTGCGCAACGTGCTGGTCCGTATGGGCGGCTCCTATGGCGACGTGCGCCTGGGCCGCATCATCATCAACCTGGTCAAGCGGGCCGACCGCTCGCGCCGCCAGCAGGCGATCGAGCAGGACCTGTCGGAGAAGCTCAAGGCCGTGCCCGGCGTGCGCTTCAATTTCTTCGGCTCGAACGGCGGCGATCAGGATCTGGCGATCTCGCTGGTCGGCGACGATCCGCAGGCGATGTCGGCCGTGTCGGACCGGATGGTGCGCGACATGCAGCAGATGCCGGGCCTGACCAACGTCAAGAGCTCGGCCAGCCTGCTCCGGCCGGAGCTGCAGATCGTGCCGCTCTACGACCGGGCGGCCGAACTGGGGGTCTCGGTCGCGGCCATCAGCGATACCGCGCGGCTGGCGACCCTGGGCGAAATCAACGCCAATCTGGCCAAGTTCAATCTACCCGACCGGCAGATCCCGATCCGGGTCGAACTCGATCCGAAGGCGCGCGCCAACCTCGATCAGATCCGCAATCTGCGCGTCTCCAGCGTGTCGGGCGGTTCGGTCCCGCTCGATTCCGTGGCCGAGATCAATTTCGGCAGCGGCACCTCGCAGATCAAGCGGCGCGACCGGGCGCGGCAGGTCACGGTCGGGGCCGACCTGAACGGTGCCCCGCTCGGGCCCGCCATGCTGGCGGTCAAGGCTCTGCCGGAGCTGCAGAGCCTGCCGGCCGGCGTTCGGTTGAAGGATTCCGGGGCGTCCGCCGACATGGACGAGGTGTTCGGCGCGTTCGGGGCCGCGATGGGCGCCGGCATCCTTCTGGTGTTGGGCGTGCTGGTGCTGCTGTTCCAGAGCTTCCTGCAGCCGATCACGATCATGGCGGCGCTGCCGCTGTCGCTTGGCGGCGCCTTTCTGGCCCTGCTGCTGACCGGCGAGTCCATCTCGCTCACCGTGCTGATCGGCCTGATGATGCTGATGGGCATCGTGACCAAGAACTCGATCCTGCTGGCCGACTACGCCATGCTCGCCATCAAGGAACATGGGCTGGACCGCCGCTCGGCCCTGATCGAGGCCGGCGCCAAGCGGGCGCAGCCGATCATCATGACGACGCTCGCCATGGTCGGCGGCATGGCACCGATCGCGCTCCGCTTCGGCGAGCAGGCCGATTTCCGCGCGCCCATGGCCATCACCGTGATCGGCGGCCTGATCGCGTCCACCCTGCTGAGCCTGATCTTCATCCCGGTCGCCTTCAGCTTCGTCGACGATCTGCAGCATTGGCTCGGCCGCTACTTCATAAAGCTCCTGACCATCAAGCCGGGGCAGGACGTCGAGCGGCAGCCGGCCGAATAAGGACGCCTGATGGAATTTCGCCAGATCGATGCGCCGCCGCCGGATGTGGAATTGGGTTTCCCCCGGCAGCCCCTGAA
>JAQGIC010000135.1 GCA_028288725.1 Rhodospirillales bacterium | reverse complement strand
CCCAGCAGGTAGATCACGTCGCGCTTGACGAAGCGGCCTTCCAGCGCGGCGACGGTCGAGCCGGCCAGATAGGGCGGCGGCGCGTCGAAGCCGTATTTCCAGCTGTTGAAGGCGGGGCAGGATGCGGCATCCGCGAACGGCCCGGTTCCCCCCGTCGGCAACGGCCGGTCGGCGCTGAAATAGACGTAGGACGACGGGTTGGCCACGACATAGCGGACATGGATGCCCTTGGTCGTGAGCGCCGCCTCGCCCTTGCCGACCACGGCATAGCGCTCGACGACCTGGCCGCCGCCGGAATGGCCGGCGACGATGACGGTCTTCAGATGGGGAAATATCGCGCGATCGGCGAGATGGGCCAGGATCGCGTCGATCGCCTCGAACGAGCTGACCGGGGCGGGCCCATGGGCCGGCTCGCCGGCCATCCAGCTTTCCTGACCCCAGCGCAGCGTGTTGGCCGGCAGGTCGTGCGGCTCGATATCCCGGTCGGCCAGGAATTGCGGCACGATCAGCAGCGTGCCGCGCCCGGCGTCGCCCGCTGCGGCCAAGGCCGCCTCCCCGGATTTCAGGTAGACGTCGGCATCGCGCAACAGGCCGTGGAACACCAGAACGGCACGCGTCACATCCGGCTGCGCCCGGGTCCAGTCGGCGGAGACATAGAGCGGCAGGATGCCGCTGCCCCGGGCGCCCTTGACCGCCAGCCGCCGGTCCGCCACCGCCCTGACCGGCAGCTTGTGCGGATCGTTCTCGTCCGCCGCTTGGGCGAACGGGGCGGCGCCCATCGCCCCAGCCAGCATCGAGACGAGCGCCAGCCGGCAGCACCGGGCTGCGATGGATGCCATCAGTTGGGCTTCGGCGTGACCGGTGCCGGCGGGGTATCGTCCGCGGGAGCAATGTTGGTCAGCGGCGGCAGCTTATGGGCCACCATGCAGTCATTGGCCAACTGGTCGCGCTTGCGCTGGGCCGCCGCGTTGTGATCGGGCACCTGCTTGTTGGCATCGCCGACGCAGATATCCGCCTGCTTCCAGCGTTTGCCGGCCTGATCGTTCGGACCCGCGAGCGCCGGCCCGGCCGCGCAGAGTGCCGCCGCCGCGAACAAGGCCAGGCGTTTCACGCCTCGACCTCGGCCATGATCAGGCGTCGGCTGGCCAGCAACGGGCCGAGGGCGGCGCCGACCTGCTTGATCCGATCGGTGCCGCGATGTGCCGCGACGGCGTCGGCGTCGGCGTAAAGCTCGCTCACCATCAGCTTGTTCGGCACGCGCGCGCCGGCCTCGTCCAGCACGTGCAGCACGTCGAAACGCAGGCAGCCCGGCTCCTCCGCCTTGGTGCGCCGGGCGTGTTCGCGGATGACTGTCTCGAATTCCGCCTGCTTGCCGGGGAGGGGTTCGAACTCGACGAAAATGGCGATTTGCGGCATGGGGCACCTGGGATGAAAGCGGACCGGAACGCCCCGACCCTAGCGCGCTTTCCGCTCGGATGGAATCATCCGAGCGAGAAGGGCCGAAGGCAACGCCCAAAGGGCGGTAAATCGCGCCGGATCGATAACGTCTGAGCGAGATCCGATTCGAAGGACTCGGATCTCGCTCCAGCCGAGGCGATCCGTTCCGGCAATGCGACCCGATTACGCCCAGGCGCGATGGTCGGGAACGACGATGCTGAAGCGGTCGGCGAGCGCGATCAGATTGGCGCGGTGCAGCTCGGCCGCCGGGAGCACGCCGCCGGCGCCGTCGGGCAGGTCGCGCGTCGCGGTCGCCTTGGCGACGACCGTGTTGCGATAGCCGAGGTCGAGGGCGGCGCGCGCCGTGGCGCTGATGCACATATGGGTCATGAAGCCGGCCAGGATCAACTCGGGCCGGCCGATCTGCTTCAGGTGCCGGTCGAGCCCGGTGCCGGCGAAGGCGTTGGGCAGGCCCTTCGCGATGATGGCTTCGCCTTCGACCGGTGCCACGGCCGGCAGGATCTGGCTGCCGGGACCGGTCGGGTCGAACAGGGCGGCGCCGGGCTTGGAATGATGGACGATATGGACGACCGGTACGCCGTCGCGGCGGGCGAGCGCCAGCAGCTTGGCCGCTTCCTCCAGCGCCGGTTCGATGCCGACCAGCGGCAGCGCGCCGTCGAGATAGTCGCGCTGGGCATCGATCAGCACCAGCACGGAACGGTCGAGCGCGCTCGGATGGCCGGGCGCGCCGGCCAGGTCGAGCAGGGTGCGGGCGGATGGGGTCATGATCTCTCCGGAAAAGGGTGGCCGTGGCCCCATCGTTAGCGCCTAGCATCCTGTGCGGAAATCCGTCATTCTGACACAATGCCTGATCGAAAACGCACAGAGGCGGTCGACTGGGACGACCTGCGCTATTTCGCGGCGCTGGCCCGGCTCGGCAGCCTGTCGGCGGTGGCGCGTTCGCTGGGCGTCAACCACGCGACGGTCGCCCGCCGCGTGGCACGGCTGGAGGCGCACTTCGGCCGGGCCTTGTTCGACCGGCGTCCGGAGGGCTATCTGCCGACCGCGGCGGCGGCCATGCTGCTGGAGGATGTCGGCGCGATGGATCGTGCCGCCGGCTCGCTGCTGCGCCGGCTCGATACCGTGGCCCGGATCGAGGGGCGGGTGCGCGTGACGGCGACGCCGAACCTGGCCGATCTGCTGCTGGCTGGTCCTCTGGGCGCCTTTGCCGCGGCGCATCCCGGCATCGAGATCGAATTGCTGGGCGACAGCCGCAATCTGAAGCTGGGCCGGCGCGAGGCGGATCTGGCCTTGCGGCTGGCGCGACCGCGCGACGGCGAGTTGCTGGCGCGCAAGCTGGGCCGGCTCGATTATGGCTGGGTCGGCACCGCCGATTGGGCCGCCCGCGCGGCCCGGGGCGAGGTCCTGTCCCTGGTCGGCTATGACGAGAGCGGTGCCGCATTGCCGGAGGCCCGCGCGATCGCGCGGCGTGCGGCGATGGGAGCGCCGGTCGCGTTCCGCAGCAACGGTCCGGCGGCCCAGCGGGCGGCGGCGCTGGCGGGGGCGGGCGTGGCGCTGCTGCCGCAGCATCTGATCGACGGCATCGACGGCCTGGTGCCGATTGCGGTCGACGAGCCGCCGCTGTCGCGCGAGATTTGGCTGCTGGTCCGGCGCGATCTGGCCAAGTTGGCGCGGGTCCGGGCGGTGATCGATTGGGTCGCGGCGGCGGTCAAGGATGCACGCGGCTTGCTGGAGCGGGTATGAAGGGAACGATGTCGACGATTTCAGTGCTGATCCCGGCGCGTGGCCGACCGCTGGAGCTGGCGCGCGGCATTCGTTCGCTGCGCGACGCGGCCGGCAAGGATGCGGCGATCGAGATCCTGGTCGCGATCGACGATGACGACGAGGCGTTCCACCGGGCGCCGTTCCACGATCCGGGCGCCCGCCTGCTGACCGGACCCAGGCCCGCGACCTTGGGTGCCAAGCTCAACACGCTCGCCGCAGCCGCGACAGGCGAGATCCTGTGGTTCATCGCCGACGATTACGTGATGGACACGGCCGGCTGGCCCGACCGGTTTCGGGCCGAGGTCGCGACGCTGCCCGGCGGCATCGGCATTCTCTATCCGCACGACGGCCTGCATGACGACCACGCCTCGTTCCCGCTGCTGACGCGGCGCATGGTCGCGACTGTCGGCTATTTCGCACCGGTCTGGTTCCCCTACTGGTTCGTCGATACCTGGTGGGATGAGATCGGCATCCTGTTGGGCAGCCGCCGCCGCATCGACGTCCAGGTCAGCGCGCCCGAGGGCCGCGGCCGGTCCCACGGCGTGTTCGACGTCGCGTTCTGGGCGCAATTGTTCGAGGACATGCGCTCGATGCGGGTGCGCGACGCCCGGGCGCTGGCGGCAGAGAGCGGCCAGGGTGTCGAGGCCATGCTCGCGGCGCTGCCGGCGCGCTATGCCCGGTGCGCCCAGCGGACCAGCCCGTTGCGCGATCCGGCGCGGGTCGCCTATTGGGAAAGCAATCAGACGCTGGGGTCCCGGCCGGCCCGCTATCAGGCGGTCAAGGCCGAGGGCGAACGCCTGATGGCGGCGCTGCGCGGACTGTAGATCGGGCTCTAAATCAAATATTTAGAGACTGATTCACCGATCAAACCGAGCCGGTTTGATCGGATCAGGCTCTAGGACCGGTTCAGCCGTTCCTGGTCCCGCTCGGCAAAGCGCGTATTGAGCCGCGTCGCGATCATCATTCGGGCGAGCAGCAGCCCGGGCCGCGAGATCAGCAGGCGGATCAGCGCGCGCTGGACCCGCGAGACGGGATCGCGCAGGAACAGGTGGTAGTCGCCGCGGTTGAGATAGGCATAGCCCTGCATCGCCGCGATCGTGACCATGGTGCGGCGCGCGTAGAAGAATACGTGCTGGCCGGTCTCGGGCATCAGATACGGCCAGTCGGCGCCCTGGCCGTCGCCCAGCTTGGTCGAGGCCACGAGCAGGGCGGGGCGGAGCTGGAACAGCGCGTCGATCTCCGTACGGGGCGCCGACAGATGCTCGAGCACTTCGAAACAGGATAGGATCGCGACGGGCGTCTGGCCGGCCGCGTCGGGTGTCAGGGCGAAGCCGCGGGCGAAGACTGGGTCGGCGTAGCGATCCATCAGATAGGCATCGAAGCCGATGTCGCGCAACAGCCGGCACAGCATGCCCGTTCCGCCGCCGAAATCGACCAGCCGGCCGGCCGGACGCAGAATCCGCGCCAGCAAGAAGATCACCGCCTGATTGACCAGGTTGCGCGCGACGATGCCGGTATCGAGGGCCGCGATGGCGCTGCCATAGGCCTCGTCCAGCCAGGTCGGCGTTTCGGTCTGCAGCGCGCCGCAGGCCGGGCAGGCATAGTATTTGACCGTCAGCCGATGCAGCACCGTCCGCTCGAACGCGAGGGCGCTATCATGATCGCAAAGACGGCAAGGAACGGACATGAAGATTTAGTGGGCCCGGTCGTCCTTGCCGGTCAAGGAATTCCAGCCGGATTCGACACCGGCACCGACCGCGTGGGCCGCGTTCTCGACACCGTGGCCGACCTGGATCGCGGTGTCGCGAATGCCGTGGCCGACTTTGGTCGCCGTGGTTTCGACGCCGTTGCCGACCGCAACGGCGGTGTCCCGCGTGCCTTGGCCGACCGCGCGGCCGTCCTCGCGCGCCTGTTCGACCGCGGGCGTGTCTTCGGCATGGGCGGCGCCCAGCGGCAAGGCTCCGACGATCAGGGACAGGATCAGGGCGCTTCTGCGCATGCTTCAACTCCTGGCCGGATTGATCCCGGCCATCATAACTCGCTGCGGTAACCGCTGGCGCGGACGCGAAGGTTCCGCAACGGCTTTCGCTCTTCCGCAGGGAGATGGCGCCTATGCGTCGCAATCTTCTCGACAGGGCTGCCGGTGTTTGCTACATCCCCGGCCTCGGTTCGGGGGGCGTTTAGCTCAGTTGGTAGAGCAGCTGACTCTTAATCAGCGGGTCGTAGGTTCGAGCCCTACAACGCCCACCATCCGAACCGTTGTACAAAGCCGCAGAAACCCTAGGTTCTGCGGCTTTTGTGTTTGGAACGTGCGAACGTCAGACTGCTGTCGGACTTGATCAAAGTTGGCCGTCAGACGTTTTGTTCGCGGCCCGTCCGCACGGCGTCCCACCCTGAGACCGATCAGGTCGGCGGAGCCGATCTCGGCGCGGGTCCCCGGTGGCCGCACCATGACCAAATCACCAAATGCCGACGTCGGCCGGCCGGAGGGTTTCCCCTCGGCCGGGCCTCGCCGCGCGATCGGCTCCGCATCAAGTGCGGAAGCCGAGCAACCAAACGCACGCTCGGCCCTTGGATATGCAGAAAATGCTAGTGGAGGAAAACATGAGGCACTTCCTTTCGGGCGCGGTCATCGGCCTCGCGATTATCGGCGCGGGCGTCGCATCGGCCCAGACCACGCCCAACAACAGCTCGACCACCCCGCCGGCCGTCACGCACGGCAACGACGACAGCCGGACCGCAGCCGCGCCGGTCGCCGGCAAGAACAGCTTCACTGAGGCGCAGGCGAGGGAACGTTTGGAAAAGCACGGCTATTCGGCCGTCAGCGGATTGAAGAAGGACGATCAGTCGGTCTGGCGCGGCACGGCGACCAAGGACGGCAAGTCAGTCAGCGTCGCCGTCGATTACCAGGGCAACATCGTCAATCAATAGGCCTAGCTCGCGCTATTCTGGGAGGATCAACATGATTCGCACGCTTACGGGGCTGTTTGATTCCTATGACGACGCCGAAGGCGCTGTTCGGGAACTGGAAGCGGCCGGGATTACCCATGATCAGATCAGTATCGTGGCGAACCACACCGCGGCCGGAGATCGCGTCAAGGTAAAGGAAGGCAACGAGGCCGGACCGGGCGCGGGGGCCGGTGCCGCCCTCGGCGCAGTTGTCGGCGGCGCCGGCGGCGCGTTGGCGGGCCTTGGGATGCTGGCGATCCCGGGCGTCGGGCCCGTCGTGGCGGCTGGCTGGCTGGTCGCGACCGCGGTGGGAGCCGTCGGCGGGGCGGCGGTCGGCGGCGCCGGCGGCGGTCTGATCGGGGCGTTGATCGGCAACGGCGTGGCCGAACAGGACGCCCATGTCTATGCCGAAGGCGTCCGTCGCGGCGGCACACTCGTTACGGTGAGGGTCGAAGAGCCGCTCGTTGCGGTCGCAGAGAACATTCTGCAAAAGTACCGCGAGGTCGATCCGCGCTCGCGCGGGCAGCTCTATCGCGCGGGCGGTTGGACCCGCTTCGATGAAAATGCCCCTGCCTACACAGAGGAGCAACTGGCGGAGGAGCGACGCCTTCGCGATCGGTCGACGATCTAAGGAAAGGTCCGGGCGAAAGCCCGGATTCCCCGCTGGAGTAACAACGAGCGGACATGTCATGGCCCCGCGGTCCTTCTGGAAAGGCTACTTGAAGCTTTCGCTCGTAACCTGTCCGGTCGCGATGACCCCGGCCACCTCCGAGACCGAGAGGGTCCGCTTTCACACGCTGAATCGGACGACCGGCAATCGCGTCGTCAGCCGCTACGTCGATGCCGTCTCCGGCAAGCCGGTCGACGAAGAGGACCAGGTCAAGGGCTACGAGCGGGGCGACAATGAGTTCGTCATGCTGGAGGACGACGAACTCGATGCCGTCGGGCTGGAAAGTACCCGCACGATCAATATCGAGATGTTCGTGCCGCGCGAATCCATCGAATGGATCTGGTACGACACCCCACACTATCTGTCCCCGAACGACCCTGTCGGCGAGGAAGCATTCTCGGTCATCCGCGAGGCGATGGCAGCGACCGATACGGTCGGCATTTCACGTCTGGTGCTGTACCGGCGGGAGCGCTCCGTCATGCTGGAGCCCCGCGACCGTGGCATCGTGCTATGGACGTTGCGCTATGGCGACGAGGTGCGAGATCCGGCAGCCTATTTCGCCGGCATCAAGGCTGAGAAACTGGAGCTGCAGCTCGTCTCCCTCGTCTCGGAGCTGATCGACCAAAAGACCGTCCCCTGGGACCCGAGCCTCCTGGGCGACCCGGTGCAGGCCCAGCTCATCAACCTGATCACAGCGAAAAAGAAGGGCAAGCGCCCGTCCAAGGCGAAACCATCGGCTGAGGAGCGGCCGACGAATGTCGTCAACATCATGGACGCCCTTCGCAAGAGCATTGCCGCCGATCAGAAGCGCCCGAGAGGTCGCTAGAGCCTGATCCGATCAAACCGGCTCGGTTTGATCGGTGAATCAGTCTCTAAATATTTGATTTAGAGTGCGATTCAGATATGAGGCCGAGCAGGCCTCATATCATCGCGCTCTAGTCGCCGCCTCGTCAGCCGGCTTTGCGATGCGGCGTGGCCGCGGCCTTCTTGGAAGCCGCTTTCTTCGCCGTTCCCTTAGCGGGCGGGGTTTTCTCCGCACGTGCCCCCGCGCTTTGTCGCAGGGCCTCCATGAGATCGACGACCTTGGTCGGCTTCGGCGCCTTCGGCTTCGGCAAGGGCTTGCCTGCGAGCTTGGCCTTCACCAGTTCGGCCAGCGCGGATTCGTATCGGTCGTCGAACTTCGACGGATCGAACTCGCCCTGTTTCGTTTCGATGATGTGCTTGGCGAGATCGAGCATCTCGCCTTGGATCTTGCGCTTCGGAACATCCTCGAACGCCTCATCCGAGGACCGCACCTCGTAATCGAAATTGAGCGTGGTCGCGATCAACCCCTTGTCATGAGCGCGGATGAGCAGCGTTCGAACGCGTCGAAAGAGCACAGTCCGTGCCAAGGCGGCGACCTTTTTCTGCTTCATCCCATCGCGGATCAAGTTGAAGGCCTGAACAGCCACCGGATCGCTCGGCGCCAGATAGTAGGGCCGGTCGAAATAGACGTCGTCGATGTCGCCGCAAGCGATGAAGCGCTCCACCTTCAGCGTCTTGTCGCTCTCCGGTACGACGGCCGCGATCTCGTCCGGCTCGAATACGACGTACTCGCCCTGGGAGACTTCATATCCCTTCACCTGGTCCTCGCGCTCGACCGGCTTTCCGGTTTCGCCATCGACGAACTGCCGGTGCACCCGGTTGCCGGTCTTGCGGTTCAGCGTGTGAAAGGCGATGCGCTCGGATTGGGACGCGGCGGTGAACAATGCTACCGGGCAGCTCAGCTCGCCGATCTTCAAGAAACCTTTCCAATTCGCCCTGGCCGTCATAGACCGCCTCCCGATGCGCTGATTATTTGATGTAGAGGGCGATCCAGATATGAGGCCGATTGGGCCTCATATCATCGCGCTCTGGCCAACCCCATGGAAAAGCTTCCGGTTCCGACCTATCGGCGCGTGAGAAACAGCCCGACGATCAGGCCGATGCTGGCCCCGGCCAGAAACGGCATCGCCGAGTTTCCACCGACGGTGCGCCGGATCCGGTCCTTGGTTTCGCCGATCGCCTGGCGGGTCGCTCCGCCCAATTCGCGCGTGGCGCCGTGGATCTCTGTCTTCGGATCGCCGGCAAGGGCCCCCGCAACGCGCTCAGCGCGTCCGGCCGCCCGTTCGATGCCGCCGGTGATGATGTCCTCGTCCATCTCGGTATCCCCCGCAGAGAGAAGTTGCCCGTATGGAAACCGTCGAAGGCGCGGAGGTTCCTGTGACAAACAGGCAGCCGTCGCACAGGTCAGAACCAAAGGCGCCTCCCGAGGGTTGTTCGCCGTGACGAAATGAACCGACAGAGGACCGTCGTGGCCGAAAACCAGAAGCTTTCGACCTATCGATCGAAGCGTGATTTCGAGAAGACGGCCGAACCGAGCGGTGCCACGGCGATCAAGCCGTCCAACCGCGGCAGGTTCGTCATCCAGAAGCACGATGCCACCCGGCTGCACTATGATCTCCGCCTGGAACTCGATGGGGTGTTCAAGTCGTGGGCTGTGACCAAGGGGCCGTCGCTCGATCCCCATGACAAGCGCCTGGCGGTCGAGGTCGAGGACCACCCGCTCGACTACGGCGATTTCGAGGGCACGATCCCCAAAGGTGAATATGGCGGCGGCACGGTTCAGCTTTGGGACCGGGGCTACTGGGTGCCGGAAGGCGGCAAGTCGCCCGAGCAGGCCTTGAAGGACGGCGACTTTAAATTTTCGCTCGACGGCGAGCGCCTGCATGGCAGCTGGGTTCTGGTCCGCATGAAGTGGGACCGCACCGGAGGCAAGCGGACCAACTGGCTGCTGATCAAGCATCGCGACGAAGAAGCCCGGGAAGGCGATGCCGATGCCCTGTTGGCTGAGGACCGCTCCATCGCATCGGACCGGTCTATGGCTCAGATCGCAGAAGGCAAAGGACGCGGTCCGAAACCGTTCATGCTCGCGGCCAAAGCGGCGGCCGACCCGAGCGCCGTTTGGGACAGTAGCCATGGCCATGCTGCCGACGAGCGGAACAGGCGCAAGGTCCCCGCGACGACAGCCAGGACGACCATGCGCCCGGCTGCGGCGAGCACGATGCCCGACTTCATCAAGCCTCAGCTTTGTCAGATTCGGGAACGCCCGCCGTCCGACGAAGGGTGGCTTCACGAAATCAAATTCGACGGCTATCGCATTCAGCTTCGCGTCGCAGACGGCAAGGTGACGGTGAAGACGCGAAAGGGGCTGGACTGGACGGCCAGGTTTCAGGCGATCTCGCGGGAGGCCGCGGTGCTGTCGGACTGCATCATCGACGGTGAGATCGTGGCCCTGGACGACATCGGCGCGCCGGACTTCGCGGCGATGCAGGCGGCCCTATCCGAGCAGCAAACCGACGATCTCGTATTCTACGCCTTCGACCTGCTGTTCGACGCCGACAGCGATCTACGCCCGCTGCCCCTGTCGCAAAGGAAGGATCGTCTGCAACGCCTGCTGGCCCGGTCCCTGCCGGACACGGCGGCGCTCATCCGGTACGTCGAGCATTTCGAGACCGGCGGCGACGCCGTGCTGCGTTCGGCGTGCAAGCTGTCGCTGGAAGGCATCGTCAGCAAGCGGCTGGATGCCGCATACCGGTCCGGCCGGACCGAAACCTGGGTGAAATCGAAGTGCCGGGCGGGCCACGAGGTCGTCATCGGCGGCTGGCAAACCACCAACGGTGCCTTCCGTTCGCTGCTGGTCGGCGTCCATAGCGGCGATCATCTCGTCTATGTCGGCAAGGTCGGCACCGGCTATGGCGAGGCCAAGGTGAGGGCGCTGTTGCCGCGCCTGAAGGCTGTCGCATCGGACACATCGCCATTCACCGGGATCGGGGCACCCCGGAAAACCTCGACGACGAACTGGGTGACGCCTGACCTTGTGGCGGAGATCCAGTTTGCCGGATGGACGGGCGACGGCATGGTCCGCCAGGCGTCGTTCAAGGGGCTGCGGGAGGACAAACCCGCCGAGGAAGTCGAGGCGGAGGAGCCCGCGCCCGCCAAGACGACGGCCGTGCCCGATGTCGACGAGGCCGCGAAGCCATCGGTATCGGCTCGCAGGCACCGCGGCCAGGGGGCGAAGGCCGTCGTCATGGGCGTCGCCCTGTCGCACGCCGACAAGCCGTTCTGGCCGGACGCGGGCGACGGCGAGCCGGTGACCAAGCTCGACCTTGCCCGCTACTACGAGGCCGTGGGCTCGTGGCTGATGCCGCATATCAAAGGCCGGCCCTGCTCGATCATCCGGGCGCCCGACGGGTTTGCGGGCCAGCAGTTCTTCCAGCGACACGGTTCGCCGGGGATGTCGAACCTGCTGAACCTCGTGGAGGTGTTCGGCGACCGCAAGCCGTATGTTCAGGTCGACAGGATCGAGGCCCTCGCCGCGCTTGCCCAGTCCGCGGCACTCGAACTGCATCCCTGGAATTGCCAGCCGGGCCAGCCCGAAGTGCCCGGGCGCCTGGTATTCGATCTGGACCCGGGGCCGGACGTGCCGTTCTCGTCCGTCGTCGCGGCGGCCAAGGAAATGCGCGAAATCCTGGACCGGCTGGGACTGGTGAGCTTTTGCAAAACCACGGGCGGAAAAGGGCTGCATGTCGTGACGCCGCTGGCTTCGGCGAAGCGCAAAACGCCGACCTGGCCGGAGGCAAAGAGTTTCGCCCAGGAGGTTTGCCGTCGTCTCGCCAAAGAAAGCCCCGACCGTTTCGTGGTGAATATGGCCAAGAAGTTGCGAGGCGGAAAAATCTTTCTCGACTATCTGCGCAACGACCGCATGGCCACCGCCGTGGCGCCGCTCTCACCCAGGGCGCGTGCCGGTGCCACGGTGTCGATGCCGCTGACCTGGACCCAGGTCAACGCGGCCCTCGACCCCAAGGCCTACACGCTCCGGACCGTGCCGCGGTTGCTGGAAAAGACAAAGGCATGGGCGGAATATTGCGATGCGGAGCAGCCGCTCGACGCCGCGATCAAGCGCCTTGGAAGAGAGAACCGTTCGGTGTAGCGATCTGAAACAGTCGACGCCCTCGACCCTGATTTCATCGCGCAAAACCGGTCACGCATATCGGGCCGAGAGGCTCCTGCAGTCTCACCGGCGTCGATCTCCCCCGTCGCTCAGAACGCGGCGCCGGTCTCAAGCGGATCGGCGTGCGACATTCTCTTCCTCGCCGGGCATGGAACCGGGCTGCCGTTGGGCTCTTGTTCGAGCAGGAGACAACTCGCAGGAGGACGCGAATGAAGACGACGATACTAGCCGCAACGGCGGCAATTCTCATGGCCGGCGCGTCGGTCGCCTTGGCGGCTGGCGGCGGCGGCGGCGGGGGCGGCGCAGGAGCCGGCGGCGGCGGTGCGGGCGGGACCGGCAGCGCCGGTTCCGGGGCTGCCGGCTCGGGCAGTGCCGGCGGTGCGTCGAGCGGACCCGGCACCAGCGGGTCCGTCGGCTCGACCAATCCGGGCGATAGCGGTGGCATCAACGGCGGCGGCATGAATTCGAACGGCTCGACCGGGACGGTCGATCCGAGTTCTCAGTCCCCCAGTCCAATGACGAGCGGACCCGGCCCGGACGGCACAAACTCACGGAATGGCGTAAGTCAACCGCCGGCGACGGGCGCCACAGGCGGAAATCCGGGCGGCAGCGGTACGAGCGGCAAGCAATAGCCGGTCTTTCCCCCTGGCGCCTGAGGAGCGGCAGCAGCGGGCGAACCGGAGCGCGGGCCCGGCTGTTGTAGATCGCTCAGTACGCGACGCTGAGTGTCCCGGGAGTGTTCCTCCCGGGGCTGCGCAGTAGACAGCCGCCGGCGCCCGCTTCTTCCCTGATGGGGGCGCCGGCGGTCTTTTGCGACGGGAGAGATGCGATGGCCCCGCACGGGTTCGAAGATGGGCGCTATTGGGTTCAGGTTTCCGCCGACAGCGAACCGGAGGTCGCCCTCTTGGAACGGGGCTGCTGGCGGACCTGCGGCAGAGGCACGGCAATCGCAACGGGTGAGCTTTATCGAATCGGACGGCGGGCGAGGGCGCCGGCCGATGCTTTCGAGGAAGAGCTGGAGCGGGATGGCGATCTCGGCGTTTGAGGAAGCCTACGATGCTCCCCGCCCGTAACGCCTGGACATCACTGGCGCCGGATCGAGCCTGGAGATCTCGCGTCGGCACGCGGCGGCTTCCACCAGCCGGTTGGCCGCTTCGTGCTCATGCATCATGTTCCTCCACCAAGCTAAGAGTATACGCCGTTCTTCGTCCGTCATCTGGGCTCCGTCTCTGCGACGCCCGTTATGAGGTCGATTGGTTAGAAGTTCATAAAAAAAGGGTCGGAAGTGCCGGCCGGCATGCCCTGTGCGGAAGATCCGACGGCGCTTGCGCCGTGTCGAGCAGTGCCACACGCCGGCTCCCTTCCCAGATCTCCAACCGTCTCCCGGGCCACAGGGTCGGTGCCGCAAGGGCCGCGGCCTCGTCGTTCTGCTGGGTGATCTCGGCGTGGAAGCAGGCTTGACCTCGCCTGTTCAGGATATCCACGCGATAGCGGGGCATGGTTGTCCTCCTTTGTGATCCAAAACCCGAAAAACACACCAGAGTAACGCGAGTTCCCGTCGTTTGCGGTATTTATGGATCGGCGCTTCGCGGGGAACGGCTTTTTGCCGCGCTGTCGAACGACGGCACAAGGGCCGAAGAATCTGCTAAATTTCCTCGGTCTTCCCCGTGTCCTCCTTCCCTCAAATCATCGGATGGGTTCCATGGCATCGTCCGCCCCGCTGGCACTTCCGCTGGCCCGCACGCCCGATCGCGAGGTCGCCGCCGCCGTGCTGGTCGGTCCCGACGGCCGATATCTGCTGCAGCTGCGCGACGACAAGCCGACTATCCATATGCCTGGCCACTGGGCCCTGTTCGGCGGGAGCCTTGATCCGGGCGAGGCGCCGGCCGCGGCGATGGTGCGCGAGCTGGAGGAGGAACTGGGCTTCCGCGCGCCCCTGGTGACGCCGCTCGCCGGATTGGCGCTCAATACACGGCCGGTCGACCGGCTGTGGCGCATGCATTTCTTCGCCGTTGCCTTCACCGCGGCCGATCTGGCGGCCATGGTGCAGACCGAGGGGGCCGGCAAGGGCCTGTTCACCGCGGCCGAGGCCCAGGCGCTGCCCAAGATCGCGCCCTGGGATCTGATGGCGGTCATGCTGCACGCCCATGGCGCGGCTCTGTTTCCGAACCTGGCGACCATCCAGGCGGCCCCCAGCGCATAACGCCCCCGAGCGAGAGCCGCTTGGCCTCTCCGCCGGAGCCGTGGTAGGTACGTACTCGAATGAGGCTGGCGGGCCGGATTAGCACAGGGGTAGTGCAGCGGTTTTGTAAACCGAAGGTCGCGGGTTCAAATCCTGCATCCGGCACCAGCCGCCCAAAAAAGCTAGGCGCCTCAATATCCTGAGGGTTTCTGCGGACTTTCAAGTGCTCGTTTGGTACACCAAACGATGGCAATGGTGGTGCTGGATGAAGCCTTGCCAGACGCTCCCGGTGTACCAAGGAGCCGCACAATCCGCCCGCAAGAGAGTGGCGCCCTTAGTAGCGCAAGCCGTTGAAATAAGCGGGCGCCATTTCGCGCCATGTTTTGCGCGATAAATGATCATAAAATAGAGGGAAATCGGCGGTTTATCGCAATGGATTATTGATAGATATTATAGATTTTCCGCAGTTTTTTGAAATAATTGTGCGTTGAACTGAGATTATTCATAACCATCTGTTCGATGTCTAGACAGAATATTTGATCCAATCACAATACGATTAGGAGAAATACTATGGCTGACGACAACAAAACGTCCGGCAATCCGGCAAACCCACAGATGGGCAGCGGCAAGCGTGACGAAAAACAGGGCGACCGCACACAAGCGACCGCCCAGCAGCCCGGCTCGGCCCAGCAAGGCAGTGGTGCTTCCAAGGGTGAAGGCGGCAAGGGAACCGGCCAGAAGGACCAGGGCACCCAAGCGACCGGCCATCAGCCCAACGCGCCACAGCAAGGCAGCGGCATGTCCGATCAGGATCGCCTGCGCAACCCTCAAACGAACCCGGCTGGGCAGAACAAGCCGAGCGGCGGTTCACGCTGATTCCATCGCACCTGGCATTCCGGCGGTCCGGATGCTGACACCTTCGCGGGAATAATCCGCAAGCGTCCACCGCGACAATTGAACGGTCCTTCAGGGTGACCGATCTACAGGTCGGCCACCCGCCGTATTTCCGACAGGATCGCCCGCCTCCCGGCCACCGGCGTGCCTCACGCCTCAACGGGCATCTTCATGGCCGCGATAGAATACCCCGGCGCGCTATTGCCCGCGTGCCGTCTCAGCATGTCCCCGGATGGCACCATAGGTTTCCTCGCTGATCCCGATGCGCGCGCGGCGGGGTGGCGAAGTCGGCTGATTTCATCCTATATCTAGGGCCATGACGGTATGTTCGGGATGACGGAGCCGGGAGCGGTGATGGCGTTGGACGTTGGATCTTCTGTGGCGGTGGGCGCGGCCGCCGAGCCGGCTCGCCCGTTGCAGGCCGGCCCGGAGCTGACCCTCGTCATTCCGACCATGAACGAGCGCGGCAACGTCGCCGAGCTGGTCGGACGCCTGGACCGGGTGCTGGCGGGGGTGGCCTGGGAGGCGATCTTCGTCGACGATGACTCGACCGACGGCACGCGCGACGAGGTCCGGCGCCTGTCGCTCGCCGACGGCCGCGTGCGCTGCCTGCATCGCATCGGCCGCCGGGGCCTGTCCTCGGCGTGCATCGAGGGTATCCAGGCCAGCCAGGCACCGCTCGTCGCGGTCATGGACGCCGACCTGCAGCATGATGAAGCGCTGTTGCCGGCCATGCTGGCCTGCCTGAAGCACGAGCCGTACGATCTGGTGGTCGGCTCGCGCTATATCGAGGGCGGCGGCCTGGGCGACTGGAACAAGCGGCGGGCCAACATCAGCGGGCTCGCGACCCGGCTCGGCCGGCTGGTGTTGAAGACCCAGATCGCCGACCCGATGAGCGGCTTCTTCATGATCCGGCGCGACGCGTTCGATCGGGCGGTGCGCTCGATGTCGGCGGTGGGATTCAAGATCCTGGTCGATCTGCTGGCCTCCTCGCCGAAACCGCTCAGGCTCAAGGAACTGCCGTACGAATTCCGCCTCCGCCACACCGGGGAGAGCAAGCTCGATGCCTTTGTCGCCTGGGAGTATCTGGTCTTGCTGGCCGACAAGCTGATCGGTCCGTACATTCCGGTCCGCTTCGTGCTGTTCAGCATCGTCGGCGGCGTCGGTGTCGTGGCTCATCTGGTGATCCTGGGTCTGGCGCTCAATATCGCGCATCTCTCGTTCGCGGTGTCCCAGGGGCTGGCGGCCGGCCTCGCCATGATCGGCAATTTCACGCTGAATAATTTCCTGACCTACAGCGACCGCCGACTGAAGGGCTGGGACTTCCTCAAGGGGCTGGTCACCTTCGCGCTGGTCTGCGGCGTGGGCTATGCCGGCAATGTCGGCGTCGCGAACTATCTGTTCGCCAGCAACAGCTCGTCCTGGTGGTTGGCCGGCATCGCCGGCGCGGCGATCGGCAGCGTCTGGAACTACGCCGTCTCGTCGGTCGTGACCTGGAAGCGCAAATAGCGACCGATCGTCGAACGATGCTCGAAATCCCCGTCATTCCCGCGAAAGCGGGAAGCCAGGGCAACCACGAGATGGCTCCGGCGACCCTGGAATCCCGCTTTCGCGGGAATGACGGAAAAGTACGGTGAGCGCCCGCAAGGTCGCGGCCGGGTTCGTCCTGCTGCTGTTGCTGGCGCTCGCGCCGCTTGCGAGCGTGCGCGTGCCGCCGTTGCTGGATTATCCGAATCATCTGGCCCGCATGCACATCCTGCTCGACGGCGGGGCATCGGCGGATCTCGCTCGGGCCTATGAAATCCGCTGGAGCCTGCTGCCCAACCTGGCGATGGACGCGGTGGTGCCGATGCTGGGCCGCGTCCTGCCGCTCGATGTCGCCGGGCGGCTGTTCGTCGGGCTGGCGCTGGCGCTGATGGCCGCCGGCGTGGTGCTGGTGCATCGCGCGGCCTCGCGCGCGTGGTCGCTGTGGCCGCTCGCCGGGTTTCTGCTGCTCTATAACCGCATCCTGCTCTGGGGCTTCGTCAATTATCTGGCCGGGCTCGGCGTGGCGCTGATCGGGCTCGCCGCCTGGCTCTGGCTGGCCGATCGACCGATCCGGCGGTTCTGGGCCGTCGCCGCTGCGGCGCTGATCGCCTATTTCTGCCATCTGGTCGCGTTCGGTCTGCTGGGTTTGATGATCGGCGGCGTCGAACTGGAGGCGCTGCGGGCGCGACGCTGGCGGGGCTTTGTCCGTCCCTTCGGCGCGATGCTGCTGCCGTTGCTGCCGCCGGTTCTGCTGTGGCTCGCCGCCTGGCGACCGGGGCCCGGCGACGGCGGCGGCCTGGCCTGGGCCAACCCGCTCCGGAAATTCGATCTGCTGTTCAGCGTGTTCGACGACTATAGCCGGCCGTTCGATATCGCCGGGTTCGCGCTTCTGGTGCTGGCGCTGGGCTGGGGCTTCCGGCGGCATCACCTAGTGCTCGACCGGCGCCTGGGCACGGCGCTGGCCGTGCTGGGGGGCGTTTATCTGGTCATGCCGGCGCGGCTCCTGGGCGGTAGCGGCGTCGATCACCGGCTGCCGGTCATGCTGTTCCTGCTGCTGGTCGCCGCCAGTCGCCCGGTCGGCTGGTCGCGCCGCGCCGGCGGGGCGGTCGGTGCTGCGCTGCTGCTGCTGTTCGTGGCCCGGATGGGAATGGTCGAGCAGGCCTGGATCCGGGCCGACCGGGTCTACCGGCCGATCCTGGCTGCGTTCGACCGGCTGCCGCGCGGCACCCGGCTGGCGGTCGCGAGCGGTCCGGGCGCGGTCGGTGCCGGCGACCTGCCGCTGCTTCATCTGCCGACCTATGCAATCATTTCGGCCGATGCCTTCGTGCCGACCGAATTCACCTATGCCGGTCAGCAGCCGCTGGCGCTGACGCCGGCGTTCGACGCGTTGGCGGCCCAGTCGGAGCCGGACGCGCTGTGGGACGGGCTGACCGGTACCGATCAGGACAAGCGCACCCGGTCCCTGGCCGTGCTGGGGCATTATGGCGCGCTCGTCCTCGTCGATCGCCGGCCGGTGCCCGCCTTGGCTCTTGCGTGCCTGACGCCGCTCTACGAATTGCCGCAGTTCCAGCTCTACGCCATCGACGGCGCCTGCGGGCCTTAAGCCCGACCGGAGGTCGCCTGCTCATAGGCCGCGAAGAACCGGCCATGCTCCGCCGGGTCGAGCAGCGACGCCACCATCAGCATGTCCGGCGTCACGTGATCCTTGGCGAGCGGCAGGGCGATGCGCTGGTAGCGGAAACGATAGCTGCCGAAGCTCAGGACGTTTTCATGCAGGGTCGGGGCGCGGCGGGCGAGCGCCGTCTCATATTGCGCCGTGACCGCATCGCGATAGGCTTCCGGCTGCATTGCCGAAATATCCTGGCCATGCCGCGGGCCGAAGGCGCGGGGCGGATGCGCGCTGCCCAACAGCCTGAGCTGAAAGCGCTGGCCGGTCGGTCGGACGTCGACCAGGCTCAGCCAACCGAGCAGCGACTTCAGATCGACCGGGTCGATATCGGCCCGGGCCGGCAATCGGTCCCCTGCGCGCTTTTGTTCCCAGTAGCTCAGCAACGGCTGAAACCAAGCCGGTGGCGGGGCCACGCTCAGTTCTTTGACGGTCACGGAAACGGGGACGGGGGTCATCTCAATCCGAAAGGACGTGCCTTGTCGCAACGCGGTTACTGTACGGTGCAAGTGAAAATGGCGGCAAGCAAACATTTGGTGCTGTAACTAACTTTTAGGCGAATCTTATCGGTCTTGGCAGTCGTTTGCAGCAGCAGGCGCGTACAAGGATCGCCATCTACGGGGCCGACTCGCAAAACATCGATCATGCCGGAAGCGTATCGCACGGACCGTGTGTTAATTCGTCCAATATTCGAAACGAATTCTGTAATTATTTAACGGCCCGAGTCCGATGGCAAGCCGCCGTCTGGACAGAAAGGCTCGTTCATGGGATCGTTTCTTCGAATCCTGTCCTATGGGGTGGCGGCCATGCTGCGTCATTTTACCGAACATCCGGCTTCGGTCGGCGAGACCTATTTCGAGCATCTGCGGTTCGCCTCGCGCACCGGGCTCACCATGCTGATCGGCGGCTGCGCCTGCTTCGTCCATGGGCTGATGCCGTTCCTCTGTATCACGACGGGCAGCCGGACGATCCGGGCACTCGCGGCCCGGCTGGGCGGCGCCCAGGCCCGCCATCAGACGGCCTTGCGGCTGGTCAGCTTGCCGACTGAGGACCGCGACGGCGGTCTCGATCGCCCCGCCGTGGTCGAAAGCCTGAACAGCTCGGCGCTGTAAATCAAATAATTGGAGACTGGTTCACCGATCAAACCGGGTCGGTTTGATCGGATCAGGCTCTAGAAGCCGTAAACCTCGGCCGGGTTGTCGACCAGGATACGCTGGCGCACGCGGGCGTCCGGCGCCCAGTCCAGCAGAAGGTCCAGCAGGGCCGCGTCATCCGGCAGGTCCTTGACCGAGACATGGGGCCAGTTGCTGGCCCAGATCATCCGCTCGGGTGCCGCCCTGGCCGCCGCTTTCGCGAGATCGCCCACATCGGCATAGAGCGGCGCCCCGGTCTTCGACACCTCATAGGCGGCCGCGAGCTTCAGCCAGGTCCGGCCGCCGTCGATGAGGCGCAGCAACGTCCGGAAGCCCGGATGGTCGACCGTCACCGGTTCCAGGAATTTGCCGACATGATCGATGACGAGCGTTCCGGGCAGCCGGTTCAACTGAGCCTCGCGCTCGGCCAGGAGACGACCGTCCATCTGCAGCTGGATATGCCAGCCGAACGCCGCGATCTTGGCCGCGACCGGCTCCAGGGCCTCCCACGGCAGCGCACCGCCCGGCAGCATCTGGAACCGCGCGCCGCGCATGCCGGCATCGGTCAGCCGCTGCAATTCGGCCTCGGTGACGTCGGGGCCGACGACCGCCACGCCGCGCGTATCCTTGGGCCCCAGGGCCGCGATGGCGTCTTCCGCGCAGCTGTTGTCGGTGCCGTAGGCGGTCGATTGCACGACGATCGCGCGGGTCAGGCCAAGTCGCCGCTGGATCGCACGATAAGCCTCGACATCGGCCCAGGCGGGGCCGGGGCTCGCGGCGGTCGGCGCGACCGGCCTGGTCGGATCATAGATGTGGATATGGCAATCGCAGGCGTTCGCCGGCGCGAGCAGGCGGGGGGATGCGGGCATGATGCTGCTCCTCAGATCCGTCGGATCCAGCGGTCGTGGTTGACGGCACCCGGCGGCACTTCGCCCCGAACCAGTGCCGCGACCTGTCCGACCGTATCGAGCGCCTGGTGTTCGATAGCCGACGGGGTCAGCCCACCGATATGGGGCGTGGCGATGACGCCCGGCAGCCGGGCCAGCGCCGGTGTCGGCATCTGGTCCGGTGCCCGGCCGACGTCGAGGGCGGCGCCGGCGATCGTGCCGTCGGACAGCGCGGCTGCGAGTGCGGTCTCATCGACCAGATTGCCGCGCGAGACGTTCAGGAAATAGGCCGACGGCTTCATACGGCCGAAGGCCTTGGCATCCATCAGGTTTTCGGTCTCCTCGGTCGCGACCGCCAGGCACAGGACATAGTCCGACCGGGCCAGCAGGTCGTCGAAGCCAACTTGGGCGAACCGTGCATCCTCGACCGTGGCATAGGGATCGGCGATCAACACCTCCATGCCGAGCGCCAGCGCGATCGGTGCCAACTGTCGGCCGATCGCGCCATAGCCGATGATGCCGAGCGTGCTGCTGGCCAATTGCCGGCCCATGTGCGCCTCGGGCGTCCGGCCGGCCTGATACGCCGCGGTCGCGCGCGAGATGCCGCGCGACAGATCGACCAGATAGCCGATGGCCAGCTCGCAGACCGAGGCGACGAAGCCGGGCGTGGCCCGGGTGACCAGCACGCCGGCCGCCGAGGCGGCTTCGAGGTCGATGTTCCGGATATCGACCGCGCAGCGCAGCAGCGCCTTGAGATTCGGCAATTGCGCGAAGATCTCGCCCGGTGCCGCGGTCATCCGGTCGGCCAGGATGATATCGACGTCGCGCGCCGCGGCGACCAGTTCGGCCGCGCCCAGCGCCGCATCGCTCTCGTGCAGGCGCACCTCGACCAGCTCGCCGAGCGCGGCCAGAGCCCGCTCGCCGTAATAATGCCGTCGCATGTGCGGCGTGTGGGTCAGCAGCAGTTTCAGCATCTTCGTCTCTCTCAATAGCCGAAGGCGCGCGGCAGGACCGTGCTGATCGCCGGCACGAAGGCGATGATCAGCAGGCACAGGAACAGCAAGCCCAGATAGCCCAGGATCGGCTTCACCGTGCTCTCGATCGGGACGTTGCCGATCAGGCAGGCGCCGTAGAGCCCGAGGCCGAGCGGCGGCGCGAACAGGCCGATGCCCATGGAGATCACCAGCACCACGCCGAAATGCAACGGGTCGACGCCCAGTTTGGTCGCGACCGGCAGCAGCAGCGGTCCGAAGATGATCAGCGCCGCGGCACCCTCCAGCACCGAACCCATCAGCATCAGGATTACGATCGACATGACCATGAACAGCCAGGTGCCGCCGCTCTGGGACAGCGCGATCATGGCCTCGCCGACCATATGCGGCACCTGTTCCAGCGTCAGAACGAAGGCCAGCGCCTGTGCCGCCGCGACGATGAACAGCACCAGGCCCGAGCGGGTCGCCGCCTGGACGAAACTGCGGGCGGCCGAGCGCGGCCCCAGCTCGCGGAACACCAGCCCGCCGATGATGATCGCATAGAGGGCGGCGAAGGCCGAGATCTCGGTCGCCGTGGCAAAGCCGCTCTTGAAGCCCACGAAGATCATCAGGATCAGCCCCAGCGACGCGGCACCGCCGCCCCACAGGCTGACGAGCGACCGGCGGGGCCCGGTCTCGATCAGGGCCGGCGGGGTCTTCTTGCCGAACAGGATCGAGACCGCGATCAGCACCAGCGCCATCAGCCCGGCCGGCAGCAGCCCGGCCATGAACAGCCCGCCGATCGACAGGTTGGCGACGAAGCCCAGGATGATCAGGTTGATGCAGGGCGGGATCGTCTCGGCCATCACGGCGGAGGCGGCGAGCAGGGCCACGGCGCTGCCGGGCTTCTGGCCGGACCGGCGTGCCGCCGGGATCAGCACCGAGCCCACCGCCGCCACATCCGCCATCTTGGAGCCGGAAATGCCGGAGAACATCACCATGGCGGTCACCATGACGACGTTGAGGCCGCCGCGCATGCGGCCGACCAGGCGCTGCAGCAGCTCGATCAGGCGCACGGACATGCCGTTCGCCTCCATCAGATAGCCGACCAGGATAAAGAACGGGATCGCCAGCAGCACGAAATTATCGATGCCGCGCGCCATCTGCTGGGCGAAGATCACGCCGGGCAAGGTGCCTTCGACCCAGATGAACAGCAAGGCCGCGAGCGCGATCGCGAAGCCGATCGGCAGGCCGCCGCACAAGGTCACGACGAAGCCCATCAGCATCAGCGTGCCGGAGCCGGGCACGGTATCGGGCGAGACCGCGTCCCAACCCAGATAGAGCGCCACCACGACGCCCAGGATCGCGAGCCCGATCGCCATGTCGGCGAGCGAGCGGCGCCGGAACTGGTCGAGCGCGAACAGCGTCATGAACAATGCGCCGACGCTCATCGGATAGAAGGTCAGCTGCAGCGGCAGGCCGGAGCCGGTGGTCTGCCCCGTGGTGAACAGGCCGAGCTGGATCGCGTTATACGCGACCGCGCCCGACACCACGACGACGAGCAGCGCGCCGATCGCGTCGACCAGTTGCCGCGGATAGGGCGGCAGCTTGTCGACGAAGAAGGCGACGCCGGGATTCTCCAGCCGGGCGAGCGCACTGGCCGCTCCGAAGAAGCTCGAGCCGACCATCAGCCCGCGCGCCACGTCGTCGGCCCATTCGACCGGCGCGTTGAACAGCGAGCGGGCAACGACCGACCCGCACACCACGATCAGATCCGCCAGCAGCATCAGCGCGGCGACCGTATCCGTGAGCCACAGCAGCGATACGATCAGCGAACCGCTGCTGTGGATCGTCCTCGGCATGGAGACCGACATCAGGCCCGGGTCGCGCGGATCGCATCGACGATCGGCTTCGCCTCCGGTCGTGCATTCACGAACGCGTCGGTTTGCGGGAGCACGCGCTTGCGGAACGGCTCCTTGTCGCAGTGGATGATCGTGACGCCCTTTTCGGCCAGCACCTGCAGCGCCTCGGTCTCGACCGCCAGCCCATGGACGCGCGTGTCCGCCGCCGCCTTGGTGGCGGCGTCGAGGAAGCCTTCGCGCAGCTTCGGCTCCATCCGCTTGAAGGTCGTCTCGCTGAAATAGATCGCGAGCGGAGAGAAGTTGTGCTGGGTCAGCGAGTAGAACTTCGCCGTCTCGTAGAACTTGCTGGCCAGCATGGTCGGCGGATCATGTTCCAAGCCGTCGAGCACGCCGGCCTGGAGTGCTGTATAGACTTCGCCGAACGCCAGCGGCGTCGCAGCGGCGCCCATCATGCGGATGCATTCGGTGATGATCGGGTTGGGCAAAGTGCGGATCTTCAGCCCGGCCAAATCGTCCGGCGTATTGATCGCCTTGCGCGCCAGCACGCTGCGCGAGCCGAAATTATAGGCCCAGCCCAGGATATGGATGTTGGCGTCCTTCAGCAGGGCCGCCTCGATCGGCTTCGCGGCACCGGCGTCGAACGCCTGGGTCTGCTGCGCGAAGCTGTCGAACAGATAACCCAGATCGAACGTGCCGACCAGCGGTACCAGATTGGCCGAGATCGACGAGCCGGAGATCATCAGGTCGATGACGCCCAGCTTCACCGAATTGATGACATCGATTTCCTGGCCCAGCTGATTGTCGGGAAAGAACGCCACCTCGATCTGCTCGCCCAGGCCGTTGGCTTTTAGATTTTTGACCAGATTGTCGTAGTAGACCCGGCCGTTGGCGTATTTCGGATCGTTCGCCTGGGTCGACGACAGCTTGAGTTTCACCGTCGCCGCCTGGGCGCGTCCGATCAGGGCCGGCGCGCAAAGGACGCCCGCCGATAGCAATGCGGATGATTTGAGCAAGGTACGACGACTGAGGGCCTGAACCGTCATTTGTTTCCTCCACCGGAGCAGGTCTAGCGCCCGCTTCTCTCTCGTTTGATGCTAAGCATCTAGGCATAATGTATGACTAGATTTGTCTGACAAGCAAGCTCCGGGCAGAAGAGAATCATGTTCAAGACCACCGGCTCGCTGCGGCGAAACGTCCATAGCCAGGTCGCCGACCGCATCGGCCTCAGCATCATGCGCGGCGAAATCGTACCGGGCGATGCCCTGCCGTCCGAAATGCGGATCTGCGAAATGCTGGATGTCAGCCGGACTGTCGTGCGCGAGGCGATCCGCATGCTGACGGGTAAGGGGCTGGTTGAATCCCGGGCGAAAAGCGGCACGCGGGTCCGGTTGCCCGAGGAATGGAATCACCTGGATCCGGACGTGCTGCGCTGGCAATTGCAGACGACCAACGTCGATAGTTATCTGATCAAGCTGTTCCAGTTGCGCAACGCAGTCGAGCCGGCGGCGACCGCCATAGCGGCGAGCACCTCGACCGCGGAAGACCGGGCACGGCTGCGCGCGGCCTACGAAGGCATGGCTACGGCCAGAACCAACGAGGCGTTCGTCGCGGCCGACATCGCCTTTCACAAGGGCATCTATTTCGCGACGCGCAACGAGTTCTTCTGGCCGATCGCGCAGATGTTCGAAATCACGCTCAGTCCCAGCCTGACCATCGCGGCGACCGGCGACCATCGTCCGCGTAGCCTGGTCGAGCACCGCGACGTGGTCGAGGCGATCGAACGGCGCGATCCGGAGGCGGCGCGTGCGGCGGCCGTGCTGCTCTTGGAGCATTCGGCCGCCGATCTGGTCCGTATCCGCGGGATCGATCCGTTCGGGGAGGCAACGGTCCGTTCCGCCGAATAAGGAGACTGTTTAAAACTGCCCCGGATCGAACGCCACGACGGTGGCGCCGCCGCCGATGGCGCTCAGCTGCGCGGCGGCGGGGGTCAGATAATGTTCGGCGAAGAAGCGGGCCGTCATCAGCTTCGCCTCGTTGAATCCGGCATCGCCCGATCCCTGCGATAGCTGCGCCTGGGCGGCCAAAGCCTGTTTGTCCAGCAGCCAGCCGCCGGCGACCGTCGCGAACAGGTTCAGGTATGGCACCGAGCCCGCGGCCGCGCGCGCCGGATCGGCCGCGAAGCTTTCGACCAGCAGCTTCGTGGCCGCTTCGACCGCGTCGAGGCCGGCGGCCAGACTGCGGCGCAGCACGGCCAGATCGTCGCCCGACTGTTCGGCCAGCGGGGCGTCCAACTCGCGCATCAGCGCGATGAAGGCGCCGGCGGCGGCGCCCTGGTCGCGCATCAGCTTGCGGCCGAGCAGATCCATCGCCTGGATGCCGTTGGTGCCTTCGTAGATCGGCAGAATGCGCGCGTCGCGGAAATGCTGGGCGACGCCGGTCTCCTCGATGAAGCCCATGCCGCCATAGACCTGGACCGCGAGCGAGCTGTTCTCGACGCCGAGATCGGTCGACCAGGCCTTGACCAGCGGGATCAGCAGATCGACCAGCAGTTGGGCCTTGGTCCGGTCGGCTTCCTCGGGCAGGTGGCGCGCGCGGTCGATCTGGCCCGCCGTGAAATAGGCCAGTGCCCGCGCCGCCTCGGTGCGCGATTTGATCGCGAGCAGCATGCGCTTGACGTCCGGGTGATAGACGATCGGCAGCGGGCTCTCGCTCTTGCCGCCGGTCATGGTGCGGCCCTGGATGCGGGTCTTCGCATAGTCGCGCGCCTGCTGATAGGCTCGCTCGGAGATGGCGACGCCCTGCAGACCGACGTTCAGGCGGGCGTTGTTCATCATCGTGAACATGCACTCCATGCCCTTGTTCTCTTCGCCGATCAGGTAGCCGACGGCGCCGCCATTGTCGCCATAGGCGAGCACCGCGGTCGGGCTGCCATGGATGCCCAGCTTGTGCTCCAGGCTGACGCAGCGCACGTCGTTACGGTCGCCCAGACTGCCGTCCTCCTTGACCAGGAACTTCGGCACCAGGAACAGCGAGATGCCGCGTGTGCCGGGCGGCGTGCCGGGCAGGCGGGCCAGAACCAGATGGATCAGGTTCTCGGCCATGTCATGCTCACCATAGGTGATGAAGATCTTCTGGCCCGTGATCAGATAATGGTCGCCGTCCTTGACCGCCTTGGTCCTGAGCGCGCCGACGTCGGAGCCCGCTTGCGGTTCGGTCAGGTTCATGGTGCCGGTCCATTCGCCCGACACCAGCTTCGGCAGATAGGTCTCCTGCAGGTCCTTCGTCCCGTGGCGCAGCAGCGCCTCGATCGCGCCGACCGTCAACAGCGGGCAGAGCGCCCAGGCCATGTTGGCCGAATTCCACATCTCGGCGACCGCGAGCGCCACCACGACCGGCAGACCCTGGCCGCCGAATTCCTCCTCGAACGGCAGGCTGTTCCAGCCGCCCTCGACATAGGTGCGATAGGCCTCCTTGAAGCCCTTGGGCGTGCGCACGACGCCGTTCTCGACCACGCTGCCCTCGTGGTCGCCGCTCATGTTGATCGGCGCCAGCACGTCGCGGGCGAGCTTCGCCGCCTCTTCCAGCACGGCCGCGACCGTATCCGGATCGGCGCCTTCGCAGCCGGGCAGGGCGGAGAGCGCTTCGAGATCGACCACGTGCTCGAGCGCGAACCGCATGTCGGCGAGCGGGGGATTGTAGGGGATCATTTCGGGTCAGCCTTGCTTGAGGGCGTTGAAGGCCGCTTCTGCGACGACCTTGCCGGGGTTCATGATGTGCTGCGGATCGAGCGCGTTCTTCACGCGCGCCATCAGTTCGAGTTCGAGCGGCGCCTTGTAGTGCGTCAGCTCTTCCCGCTTCAGGCGGCCGATGCCGTGCTCCGCGCTGATCGAGCCGTGCAGGCGGGCGACGATGCCATGGACGATTTCGTTGAATTCCTCCCAGCGCGCCATGAACGCCTCCTTGTCGGCGCCCAGCGGCTGGCTGAGGTTGAAATGGATGTTGCCGTCGCCGCAATGGCCGAACGCGACCGGCCGGATCGTCGGCAGCCGTTCGGTGACGGCGGCGATCGCCGATTTCAGGAACTCCGCGACGGAAGCGACCGGGACGGCGATGTCATGCTTGATCGAGCCGCCTTCGAACCGCTGGCCCTCGACCATGCCTTCGCGGATCAGCCAGAATGCGTTGCGCTGGGCGGCACTGGCGGCGATCGTGCCGTCGATGACCGTGCCGGCTTCGAGCGCTTCCTCCAGCAGGCCTTCCAGTGTCGCCGCCACGTCGGCGTGCGGGCTGGATGTCGAGACCTCCATCAGCACATAATTCTCGTAGGGTTGCTCCAACGGGTCGACCACGCCGCCCACATGGGCGATCGCCATGTCGAGCCCGATGCGCGGGATCAACTCGAACGCGGTCAATTGATCGCCGGTCGCGGCGCGGGCCTGGCCGAACAGGCGCATGACCGCATCGACGTCGGGCAGCGCCACGAACGCGGTGGCGCTCGCGTGCGGCTTCGGGAACAGGCGCAGGGTCGCCGCCGTGATGATGCCCAGCGTGCCCTCGGCGCCGACGAAAAGCTGCTTCAGGTCATAGCCGGTATTGTCCTTCCTGAGCGTGCGCAGGCCGTCCCAGATCCGCCCGTCCGGCAGCACGACCTCCAGGCCCAGCGTCAGCTCGCGCGTGTTGCCGTAGCGCAGCACCTGCACGCCGCCGGCGTTGGTCGACAGGTTGCCGCCGATCTGGCAGGTGCCCTCGGCGCCCAGGCTCAACGGGAACAGCCGGTCGTGCTCGGCCGCGATCCGCTGGATGTCCGCCAGGATGGCGCCGGCCTCGACCGTGATGGTGAAATTGGCCGGATCGACCGCGCGGACCTTGTTCATGCGGCCCAGCGCCAGCACGATGTTGCGGCCGTCCTCGTTCGGGACACCACCGCCGCACAGGCCGGTATTGCCGCCCTGGGGCACGATCGGCAACTGGGCTTCGGCGCAGAGCCGGACCACTTCGGCAACCTGTTCGGTATTGGCCGGACGCACGACGAGCGTGGTCTTGCCGCGATAGAGGCCGCGCCATTCCAGCTCGTACGGCTCGATGTCGGTCGCGTCACCCAGCCAGCCCTGCGGCCCGACCACTTGCTTGATCCGGTCGAGAACCTCGGCCATGGACGTCTCCTCACCCATCTTCATTTTTTTGGAATCTAGCATGGATCGGACTTTAGCGCGGGGCCGCGGCGCGGCGCAGCCGGTCGTTGATGGCGGCGCCGAGGCCGTCTTCGGGGATCGGCATGATCGCGATCCCGGTAAACTCGGGCCGGTCGAGCGCGCGCAATGCCGCGAACAGATGCTGCGCCGCCTCCACCGGGTCGCCGTCGACCGATAGTTGCAGAGCCGGAACGATCCCGGCGGGTGGGGCGCCGAATGCCAGAAACGCCTCGCCCGGCCGGGCGTCGGTCGCCTCCAGCCGCACCGGCAGACCCGGCGCATAATGGCTGGTCATCATGCCGGGTCCCAAGCGCACCGCGCCATCGGCGATCGGCTGGGCCCGCATGACCGGTCCGATCGCCGCCTCGATCGCGGCTTGGGCGAGGCCGCCTGGCCGGAGCAGACACGCCATTTCGCCGGTCAGATCGAGCACGGTCGATTCGAGTCCGACCCGGCAGGGACCGCCGTCCAGGATCAGGCTGACCCGGTCGGCCAGTTCGTCCCGGACATGGGCGGCGGTGGTCGGGCTGACCCGTCCCGACCGGTTGGCGCTGGGGGCCGCGATCGGCCGGCCGACGGCGCGCAGCAGCTGCTGGGCCAGCGGGTGGGCCGGAATGCGCACGGCCAGACTATCGAGCCCGGCGCTGGCCAGCAGGCTGACCCGGCAATCGGGCCGGCGCGGCAGCACCAGGGTAAGGGCGCCAGGCCAGAACAGATCGGCCAGCCGCTTCGCCCGGTCGTCGAACACGACGAGATTGCGCACGGCGGCGACGTCGGGCAGGTGAATGATCAGCGGATTGAAGCGCGGCCGTTCCTTGGCCGCGAAGATACGGGTGACCGACAGATCGCTGGTCGCATCGCCGCCCAGGCCATAGACCGTCTCGGTCGGAAATGCGACCAGCCGGCCGTTCCGCAGATGCTCGACCGCCGAGTCGATGCCGGACGGCTCGATCGTTGCCGGATCTTCAGTAGACATGATGGCTGGCGGTCGACATGAACAAGCGATCTCGGTGGTGAATGGGAACGGGAGTTTGCCCCGAGCCGGTACCAGGCTCAAAGAATTCTTTACTATCGTCGGGCAAGGCTTGTGTGTCCGGAGGAACAAGGTAGGCACGCATGTCGGATTTGGGGATCACGACGGAAGAGGCGATCGACCTGGCGATCGAGGTCTGGCGGGGCTTCCTGGGCGTCGAGCTGGTGCCTCGGTTCGGCGAGCCGGCCGACCTGGTGCCGGAAACCTCGGTGTCGGGTTGCGTCACGGTCAAGGGCTCCTGGTACGGCGGCATCGTCGTGACCTTGCCGGTCAGCCTGGGCGTGTCCGTGACCCGCACGGCCCTGCAGCTGGACGATCCCCAGCCCGAGGACATCAGCGACGTGGTCGGCGAGCTGGCCAACATGATGGCCGGTCGTCTGAAGCATCAGCTGCCGCCCGACACGCAGATCTCGCTGCCGATGGTCGCGACCGGCGATCATTTCCACCTGACCATCCCCGGCGCACGGGTCGCGATGGAGCTGGATTTCACGATCGAGGACGCGCCCCTGCGCATCCGCATCATCAAGGTCGAGGATTCATGATTTTCGAAGCCGAAAAATCCCGTCGGCCGCTGTCGGAAACCATCGAGCAGGCGTGAGGAAATTGGGGTTGGCTGTTTGGGTCGGTCCTCCTTGATCGCGCCCGAGGCATGACGGTTGGCTCGATCGAGCGGCCGGATCGATTTAGGGCCGCAAAGCGGCCGCAGGAGTAAGATTGTGCCGGGCTTTACCGTTCTGATCGTCGATGATTCGCGCAGTGTGCGGACGATTATGAAAAACGCGCTGGGCACCTTGCCGCGCGGCATTCAAATCATCGAAGCGGGCGATGGCGAGAGCGCCGTCCAGCTCTACAAGCAGCATTTGGCCGATCTCGTCTTCATGGACATCACCATGCCGGGCCTGAACGGTATCGGGGCGCTGGGTGCGATCAAGGCTTTCGACCCGAATGCCTATGTCGTGATGCTGACCGCCGAAAGCTCGCTCGATACGGTGGTGAAGGCCAAGGATCTGAAGGCCGACGGCTTCATCGCCAAGCCGTTCGAATCCGCGCGCCTGACCAAGCTGGTGATCGAGCGGATGGCCCAGGAACCGAAGCCGATCCACGTGCTGGTGGCCGACGACGCCCGCTCGATCCGCTCGATCGTGCGCCGCTCGCTCAACAGCCTGCCCCATGTCTTCCGCATCCGCGAGGCCGAGGACGGCGCCCAGGCGGCGGCGATGATCGAAGCGCGTCCGGCCGATCTCGTGTTCCTGGACATTCACATGCCGAACCAGACCGGCATGGAGGCGCTGATCCGCATTCGCAAGCGCTCGCCCGAAACCCATATCACCATGCTGACCTCGGACGCTTCGGCGACGGCCGTGTCGGAGGCCAAGGCGCTCGGCGCCAACGACTATATCCTGAAGCCGTTCTCGGCCGACCAATTGGCCGCGATCGTCGATCGGTTCGTGGCGGCCCGAGGCTGATCGGGGCGGACCCGGTCGCGCGTTCCGGACGTTGACTTGTGCTCAGTAATCAACTTCAAATAGGAGTTGAACTAATTCAGGGGGAGGAATGTCGATGGCGCGCGTGCTCGTGATCGATGACGATCCGACCATCCGATCGCTCGTCGCGGAAATACTGGAAGCGAATGGTCATAGTTTGCTTCAGGCTATGGATGGTCGCGCCGGTCTCGCCCTTTTCACGAAACAGAGCTTCGATCTCGTCGTGACCGACATCGTGATGCCGGAGCAGGAAGGCATCGAGACGATCGGCGCCATCCGTCGGATCAATCGCGGGGTGCCGATTCTGGCGATTTCCGGCAGTGCCACGATCGGCAACGCGGGCGACTATCTGCGCGCCGCCGCCGCCCTCGGCGCCTCGGCCACCCTGCGGAAGCCGTTCGCGCCGGACGATTTCATCGCGACGGTCGAAAAACTGCTCACGACGCAAGCCTAACGGTTGCGACGGAACCGGTTCTGTCGCCCGGTCCAACCCTGTATATGACGGGTATGAGCCCGCCCGACACCGATCCGCTGACCGCCTATCTCGCCGCCGACGGCTTCCTCGATCCGCTGCTGGAGGAACTCGGTCCCGGCGTCGAAATCCACGACCGGCTGGTTCTGGCGCCCGGCCCGGTCCGGCCGGCGGCCTGGGCGCAGAACATCTGGCCGCAGGTCGAACGCATTCCGATCGCCTCGATCAAGGATGGCGCCCGCGCGCTGAAGGCGCGTCAGCGCAATTGGGGCCTGTGGCCGCTGGCGCATTTCCGCCGGGCCCAGCTGATCCAGGATCTTCTGCCCCATGTCGGCATCAAGCCGCTGGTCTTTCCGACGCCGGTCCCGCTCGCCCCCTTCGGCTCCTGGACCTTGCTTGAGCCCGATCTGATGCTGGCCTCGGCCGTGTCCACGAGTCCCTTCCGCCACGGCGAGGCGCTCTTCGTCGAAAATAGAGAGGCACCGCCCAATCGTGCTTACCTGAAACTGTGGGAGGCGCTGACCGTGGCCCGGCGCTATCCCGGTCCCGGCGATCGGTGTCTCGACCTGGGCGCCAGCCCCGGCGGCTGGACCTGGGTGCTGCAGCAGTTGGGGGCCGACGTGCTGAGCATCGACAAGGCGCCGCTGGATCCGGCCATCGCCGCCTTGCCGCGGGTGACGCAGCGCCAGCAGAGCGCCTTCGCGCTGAAGCCGGAAGAGGTCGGCCCGATCGATTTCCTGTGCAGCGACGTGATCTGCTATCCGGCCCGGCTGCTGCGCCTGGTCGAGACCTGGCTCGCGAGCGGGCTGGTGCGCAATTTCATCTGCACAATCAAGTTTCAGGCCGAGACCGATCACGAGACGGCGCGCGCCTTCGCCGCCATTCCGGGCTCGCGCGTGCTGCACCTGTTCCATAACAAGCACGAGCTGACCTGGATCAAGTTGGAAGCATAGCCGTCAGGGGGGCGTTCGGCGTAGGATTACGGCGTTGGTAGCGAGAGACCCCCGCCAATGGGGGCATCGGGAGGAGAGTTCTGATGAGCGTTTCCGCCAAGGACCATCTGCATCACCCGGTCGCGCGGCCCAGCGAGAACCTGTCCGAATTCATCGTCATCCTGCGCCGCGGCTTCAATTTCTCGGCCGGCAACACGTCGGCCTGGAATTTCGAGGACTGGGAAACGGCGGTCGATGCGATCGACGACGACGACGATACCGGCGTGGCGCCCAAGATCGGTTCCGATATCTTCGATCCGGCCGAGGTTGCCGACGGCGAGGGCTCGCGCTTCGAGGGGCACGGCCTGTGGACCCTGCTGGGTCTCGCCTATATGCGGGGCCGTCGGGCGTTCCAGACCGGCGTCTCCAAGACCGCCAGGCCATTCCGCAGCATGCAGTTGAAACACATGAACGTGCCGACCGGCGTGGGCGACACGCTCGATATGCAGTTCCGCAACGGCTTCGACGATGCGCTGGCCGACGCCGTCATGGGCGGCGACCGGACGCCCGACTGGGTTCGCCACGCCTTGAAGGCGCCATTGCTGCGGTCGCAGAAGGAAAGAGGTTGAAACTCGGTCGGCCGATTTATTCGGCCGTCATCCCCCGCGCAGGTGGGAATGACGGATGGGTTACTTGTTCCCGGGCACCCACCTGGTCTTGACCCGGTTGCGCCCCGCGTCCTTGGCGTCGTACAGCGCCTTGTCGGCGCGCCAGACAAGCTCTTCCAGGCGTTCGGCCAGCACATAGCCGGCGACGCCGATCGAGACCGACATATGGCCGATCGGCTTGCCGGTCATACTATCCTTCAGGCGCTTGCTCGCGACCAGTTCGCGCGTCTTGTCGGCGATGGCCTCGGCCTCCGCGATCGACACGCCCGGCAGCACGGCGGCAAACTCGTCGCCGCCGTAGCGCGCGGCGATCGATCCGGGCGGGAGTCCTTCCTTCATGCTCGAAGCCACCAGCTGAATGACGGCGTCGCCGATCTGATGGCCCCAGGTGTCGTTGAGCTGCTTGAAATTATCGATGTCGGACAGCAGCAGGGCCATCTCGGTATCGGTTTCCATCGAATGGGCCGCGGCCAGGCGCAGCCGCTCTTCGAACGCGCGGCGGTTATAGAGGCCGGTCAGCGGATCGGTCATGGCCTCGCGCTTGGAGGCATCCAGTCCCTGGCGCAGCGTGCGGATCTCGGTCGAGCAGCGTTCGATCTCCGCCTCGAGGCGGCGGGTCTTGGCCTCCATATGCCGGGTTGCCAGCACGATCGTATCGACGATCTTGCGCAACTCGCCGTCGGCCGGCAGGCGTGCCGCGATCTTTTCCAGCGCGTCGGCGAAGCTCGACGTGTCCCGGCCGGCATTGGCCAGCATCTGCAGGATGCGCGTCAGTTCGTTCGACAGTTTCTCGCCGGTCTGGCGCACGACCTCGGTCTGGCGCTCGCGCGCGAAGAATTCCTCGTGCAGCGCCTCGATCAGGGCGAGCGGTACCGCATGGGCCAAGGCCAAGGCATGGTCCAGCCGCTCGACCAGTTCGACCTCCTGGCGTGACACGTAGGCATACCAAACTTCATAGACGCGCGGCGTCGCCGGGTGGGCTTGCCGCGCCATATGAGCCCGTGCCGCCTCGAAAAACTCCCAAGACCGGTCGGCGCCCGAACTCTGTATGTCCATAAAAACTTCCGTGCAGCCCCCCGCGAGGCCCCATCCTCGAACTCGCGTTCCGGCCGACAGAATGCCATGGGTCCGGGCGTTATACGATGGACAATGCGGTATCGGGTGCCTGCACCGGACGCTGCCCGGCCCGGGGTACCGTGGGTCTTGCGGGCGCGGGCCGCGCGTGCCCACTATATTGCGTTGCAAAATCAATGGTGGAGCGGTTCGACCATGGCGGCACGGGTCATCACGATCGCGCAGCAAAAAGGCGGCGCCGGCAAGACCACGCTGGCGGCCCATCTGGCGCTCGCCTGGCATCAGCTGGGCGAGAAGGTGGCGCTGGTCGATATCGACCCGCAGGGCAGCCTGACCCAATGGTTCGCGCTGCGCGAGGCGCATTTCGGCAAGGGCAAGACTGGCGTCGACCTGACCCAGATCACCGGCTGGCGGGCGAGCGCCGAGATCGACCGGCTGAAGCGTGAATATTCGCTGATCGTGGTCGATAGCCCGCCGCACGCCCAGACCGACGCCAAGATCGCCGTGCGCGCCGCCAATCTGGTGGTGATCCCGGTCCAACCGAGCCCGCTCGACGTCTGGGCGACCAAGCCCACCGTCGAACTCGCGGCGGCGGAAAAGGTACCGGTCCTGCTGGTCATGAACCGGGTGCCGTCGCGCAGTCTGCTGACCGAGGACATGGTGGCGGCCCTGGGCCAGGTCAAAGCCGATCTGGCGACGGCCCGGCTCGGCAATCGCGGCAGTCTCGCCATGAGCATGGCGGCCGGCCTCGGCATTGCCGAACATGCGCCGGGAACGGTGGCCGCGCGCGAGGTCGGCAAGATCGCCCGCGAAGTGCTGCGCTGGATCGGCGGATAGCTCGGACAGTTCGGATCGGATGACACTCTTCGCGCAAGATTCGATGACGGGCAATCTCATCTTGCTCTAGGGTCGTTCAGGTCCTCGCTTCCCGGTACGTCCCATGCATCTGCCGCCGTCTTTCCCGTATGTTCGGACCTTCGTGATGACGGGCACCGGCGCCGCCGGTTGGGCACGGTCGACCTTGACCGACCTGCATCAGGCGATCTGCGCCGCAGGCTTCGAGTCCGAGTTGGTCATGGTCGAAGATGGCCCGGACTTTCTGAGGCGCGCCGCCCAGGACCGCCGCCCGTTCTTTACGATCGACGGCAATCAGAAATGCAAATTGCCGGCCGGCATCCGCAAATTCTCCTGGATGGTCGACCACCCCTGTTCGCGATTGGGCGATCTGGTCGGTGCGGCGCCGGACGATGTGGTGCTCGGCTGGGTCGATGACAGTCATCTGGCGGCGGCCAAGGCATTCGGCCTGCCGTTCCGCTCCGGCTTCCTGCCCCATGCCGGCGTCGAGCCGGTTTCGGCTCCGACGGCGATGGCCGATCGCGATATCGATGTCTTGTTCTCGGGCGGATTGGCGGAGCCGCTCGAGCGGGACGGCTGGCTCGCGGCCAATCCAACCGTGCCGACCGTCGTCGCCGACGTGATCTTCGAGACGGTGGCCTTGCTCGACCGGGGCGAGCCGGTTCTGCCGCTGTTCGTCGCCGTCGCCGCCCATCACGGCATCGACGTCGGACGCCAGATGCAGGCGGATGTGCTGTGCACGACCATCAGCCGGATCCTGACGATCTCGGAGATGAATCGCCGCTGCGCCATTCTGGCGGCGCTGCCCGGCAACGTCCGCATCGCCGTGGTCAGTGCCGATCTGCCGGCGCCGCTCCGGGACCGGCCCCATATCACCCATTTGGGCTTTATCGACGATTTCGCCGAGATCCGGCGGCTGATGGCCCGCAGCCGGATCGTGCTCAACTGCACCAACAAGTTTCCGGACGGCGCCCATGAACGGATCTGGTACGCCATGGCGGAAGGCGCCGCCGTCCTGACCGACGCCAGCCGCTACCTGGAACGCGATTTCGTCCATGGCCGCGACATTCTGCTTTTGCCGCGACATGGCGATCTGGGCGAGATCATCGGCGAGGTCACCGGCCTCCTCGCCGACCCCCAGCGCCTCGATCGCATCGTGGCCGCGTCGCGGCCGGTCTATGCCGCGGGCCACACTTGGCGGTCGCGGCTGGAGACGCTGTTCGCGCTGGTCGCGCCTTAACGCCCTTCGGCGAGAAAGCCAGGGTTGAGAAACCCCGGCTTGCCGTAGAGGAACGGCGTGCCGTCGAGCCGGGTCATCCGCCCGCCGGCGGCTTCCAGCACGGCATGGCCGGCGGCGGTGTCCCATTCCATGGTGGGCCCCATGCGCGGGTAGAGATCGGCCGCACCCTCGGCGAGCATGCAGAATTTCAGGGCGCTGCCGGCGGTCTTGCGTTCCGCGACCTTGCGGGAGCCAAGCAGGCGGTCCAATTCGTCGTTGGTGGCGTGGGACCGGCTGGAGGTGACCGTGGCGCCCTCGGCCGGGCAGGCGCGGGCCTCGATCGGCACCAGCGTGCCGTCAGGGTCGCGGCGATGGGCGGTGCCGGACCCGGCGGCGGCATAGATCAGTCCCCGGACCGGAATGCCGACCACGCCCAGGATCGGCCGGCCATGCTCGACGAGCGCGATATTCACCGTGAACTCGCCGTTGCGCTTGATGAATTCCTTGGTGCCGTCGAGCGGGTCGACCAGCCAGAACCGGTCGGCCGCGGCGGCGGGCAGGCCCTGGGCTTCGGCCTGTTCCTCGGAAATGATCGGGATATCGGGCGAGGCTGCGGCCAGGTGGCGCAGGATGACCGCCTCGGCCCTGCCGTCGGCGAGCGTCACCGGCGACAGATCGCGCTTCTGATCGACCGCGATCTCGCCGGCGTAGACCTCGAGGATCTCGCGGCCGGCTTCGATGGCGGCCTCGATCGCCGCCGCGAGCAGGGGCTTCAAATCAAGTTCGGTCATTTGCCCCGTTCTATTCTGCGGCTTTGGCGGTGCGGGCGGACTGGATCGCCTGCCACAGGCTGAGCGGCGTCGCCGGCATATCGACATGCGCGATGCCCAAGGGGCTGAGCGCGTCGACCAGCGCGTTGATGAAGGCTGGCGGCGCGCCGATGGCACCGGCCTCGCCGGCGCCCTTCAGGCCCAGGAGGTTGGTCTTGCACGGCACGACATTGTAGGAGAACTCGATATCGGGCAGATGGGTCGCGCGCGGCATGGCGTAATCCATGAACGAGCCGGTAACGAGCTGGCCGGACTCCGCGTCATAGACAACGCCTTCCAGCATCGCCTGGCCGATGCCCTGGCCGACGCCGCCATGGACCTGGCCTTCGAGCAGCATCGGGTTCACGACATTGCCGAAATCATCGACCACCACATAACGCAGGATGTCGGTGACGCCGGTCTCCGGGTCGATCTCGACCTCGACCGCGTGGGTGCCGTTCGGGAAGGTCCCGGCCGGCGGAGTCCAGCGCGCGGTCTCGTCGAAGCCGCCTTCCATGCCCGGCGGCACCTTGCCCATGAAGGCCGATTTCACCACGGCGATGATGTCGAGCTTCCGGTCCGTGCCGGCGATGGTGAAGGTGCCGTCCTTGAACTCGATATCGGCCTCGGCCGCTTCCAACTGGTGCGCCGCGATCTTGCGGCCGCGCTCGATCACCTTGTTGACCGCGAGGCTGGTCGCCGCGCCGCCGACCGGCAGCGAGCGCGAGCCGCCGGTGCCGCGGCCGAACGAGACCGTATCGGTATCGCCCTGGACGACGCGGACCTGCTCGAACGGAATGCCCAGCCCATCGGCGACGATCTGGGCGTAGGCGGTCTGGTGGCCCTGGCCCGAGGATTGGCTGCCGATCAGCAGGGTGATGCCGCCCGACGGATCGAAGCGCAGTTCCGCCATCTCGTCGGAGCCGCCGCCGCACTGTTCGATATAGCAGGCGATGCCGAGGCCGCGCAGCTTGCCGCGCCTGGCCGCTTCGGCCTTGCGGGCGGGCAGCCCGGCCTGGTCGATATTCTTCAGCGCGTCTTCCATGTTCTTCGCGAAGTCGCCGCTGTCGTAGGTCAGGCCGCCGGCGGTGCGGAACGGCATCTGTTCCGGTCGGATGAAGTTGCGCCGGCGCAGTTCCTCCGGGGCGATGCCCAGCTCGCGCGCCGCCTTGTCGACCAGCCGCTCGACCACATAGGCCGCTTCCGGCCGTCCGGCGCCGCGATAGGCATCGACCGGGGTGGTATGGGTGAACACGCCCTTGACCCGGACATAGAGGGCAGGGGTCGCATAAACGCCGGCCAGCATGCCCGAACCCGCCGCGGTCGGAATGAACGGACCGTAGTTCGACAGATACGCGCCCAGATTGGCGGTCGTCTCGAAGCGCCAGGCCAGGAATTTGCCGTCCTCGTCCATTGCCACTTCGGCATGGGTCACGTGATCGCGGCCATGGGTGTCGCTCAGGAACGCCTCGCCGCGCTCGCCCGACCATTTGATCGGCATGCCCAGCTTTTTCGAGGCCCACAGCACCAGAACCTGTTCGGGATAAAGGAACAGCTTCATGCCGAAGCCGCCGCCGACGTCGGGCGTCACGACCCGGATCTTGGCTTCGGGCACGTTCAGCACCGCGCCCGACAGCAGCTTGCGCAGCGTGTGGGAGCCCTGGCTGGAAGTGTAGAGCGTATAGCGATCCTCGCCCTGGTCGTAATGGCCCAGCGCGTTGCGCGGCTCCATCGAGGCGACGATGATGCGGTTGTTGATCAGATCGATCTTGGCGACCCGCTTCGCCTTGGCGAAGCCGGCTTCGGTCGCGGGTTTGTCGCCCATCTGCCAGTCGAAGCAGAGATTGTTCGGGATATCGTCCCAGACCAGCGGCTTGCCGTCATCGAGCGCCGAACCCGTATCGGCGATCGCCGGCAGCATATCGTAGTCGACCTCGACCAGTTCGGCCGCGTCGCGCGCTTCGGTCGCGCTCGAGGCGACAATGAGGGCGACTTGATCGCCGACATGGCGGACCCGATCGGTCACCAGCGCCGGATGGGGCGGGTATTTGCCGGGCGAACCGTCGATGCTGGTGATGGGCGCGGTGCAGGGGATCGGGCCGATGCCGTCGGCCTCGAGATCCTTGCCGGTCAGTACGCCGATTACGCCCGGCGCCGCCAGCGCCGCGCTGACGTCGATGCGGGTGATCCTTGCCGAGGCGTGCGGCGAGCGCAGCACATAAGCGTAGGCCTGGTGCGGCAGGTTGATATCGTCGGTATAGCGGCCGTGGCCGGTGATGAAACGCTGGTCTTCGGAGCGTCGTACCGACTGCCCCATGCCGAACTGACCCATGACGTCCCCGCTCCCTTACATGCTTAGCATGCTTAACATAGGCGGCGGGGACGGCCGGTGCCACCTCTTCGTGGCCGCGGGTGCGAGAAGATTTTAAGGCGCGCGCGTCGCCTTGCTGCGGCGCTGGGCGAACGGCGCCCAGTCGGCGATCCGTTTCTTCAACCGCTCGCTCGTCTGCCACAGCCGGGTGTTCCTGATGGCGCCGTGGATCCGGTTGCGGGTCAGGCGGACCCAATCGTCGGCACGGCGGAACCAGCCCAGCTGAGACAGGGTCGGATGACAGATCGACAGGATCCGGCCGACCACGGCGGTCGCGAACAGCTTGGCGCCGATCAGCACGCCGATCGCCAGCCAGTACTGGTGGCTATGGAGCAGCCAGATCACGAACAGCTTCTCGGGCACGATCAGGGTCGAGGGCAGCAGGAACAGCGCCAGCGCGCCATAGGGCGGCAGGCGGGCGGCCCAGGCTTCGGCCCGGGCGATCGGCGGCCAGCCGGCGAGGCGGCCCAATTGCCGCCCCAGTCGCCGGATCAGCAGATCCTCGATCAGGAAGACGACGATCGCGAACGGGGTCAGCAGACGGAAGAGGAGATCGCGCAGGCGGAGCAGAAGGGGCATGAATTCCCTGGGAAAACGATGGGGCTGTCGCGGTCTCGCTCCTAGAGATCGTGCCGGCGCCGGCGCGGTACAAGGGAAAAGCGGCCGGGCAAAGCAGAACGCCGCGGACCTTTCGGCCCGCGGCGCTCGCATTCGACTAAGCGTTCTCGAACGGCTGACTTCGAATTAGAAGTCCATGCCGCCCATGCCGCCCATGCCGCCCATGTCGCCACCACCCATCGGGGGGGCCTTCTTCTCGGGCTTGTCGGCGATCATGCACTCGGTGGTGATGAGCAGACCGGCGACCGAAGCCGCATCCTGCAGGGCGATGCGCACAACCTTGGTCGGATCGATGATGCCGGCCTTGATCATGTCGGTGAACTCGCCCTTCTGGGCGTCGTAGCCCCAGTTGAAGTCGGTCGAGTCGAGCAGCTTGCCGACGATGATCGAACCGTCGACGCCCGAATTCTCGGCGATCTGGCGAGCCGGCGCCTGCAGCGCCTTCTTGACCAGATTGATGCCGACCTGCTGGTCGTTGTTGGCGGGCTTCAGGTTTTCGATCGAACGGATCGCGTACACCAGCGTGACGCCGCCGCCCGGAACCACACCTTCTTCGACCGCGGCGCGGGTCGCGTGCATCGCGTCGTCGACGCGATCCTTGCGCTCCTTCACCTCGACCTCGGTCGCACCGCCGACGCGGATGACCGCGACGCCGCCCGCGAGCTTGGCCAGACGCTCCTGCAGCTTCTCACGGTCGTAGTCGGACGTGGTCTCTTCGATCTGCGAACGGATCTGACCGGTGCGGGCCTCGATGTCTTCCTTGGAGCCGGCACCATCGACGATGGTGGTGTCTTCCTTGGTGATCGTGACCTTCTTGGCCTTGCCCAGCATCTCGAGCGTGACGTTCTCGAGCTTGATGCCCAGGTCTTCGCTGATCAGCTGACCGTTGGTCAGGATCGCGATGTCCTCGAGCATCGCCTTGCGGCGATCGCCGAAGCCCGGCGCCTTGACGGCGGCGATCTTCAGGCCGCCACGCAGCTTGTTGACGACGAGCGTGGCCAGAGCCTCGCCCTCGACGTCCTCGGCGATGATCAGCAGCGGGCGACCCGACTGCACGACCGCTTCCAGCACCGGCAGCAGAGCCTGCAGGCCCGACAGCTTCTTCTCATGGATGAGGATGTAGGGGTTCTCGAGCTCGGCGACCATCTTCTCGGCGTTGGTCACGAAGTACGGCGACAGGTAGCCGCGATCGAACTGCATGCCCTCGACGACGTCGAGTTCGGTCTCGAGGCTCTTGGCCTCTTCGACCGTGATGACGCCCTCGTTGCCGACCTTCTGCATGGCGCGGGCGATGATCTGACCGATCTCGGTCTCGCCGTTGGCCGAAATCGTGCCGACCTGGGCGATCTCTTCGTTGGTCGAGACCTTCTTGGTGCGGCTCTTGACGTCGGCGATGACGGCCTCGACGGCCATGTCGATGCCGCGCTTCAGGTCCATCGGGTTCAGGCCGGCGGCCACGGCCTTGGCGCCTTCCTTGACGATCGCCTGGGTCAGGACGGTCGCGGTGGTCGTGCCGTCGCCGGCCAGGTCGTTGGTCTTGGAGGCGACCTCACGGACCATCTGCGCGCCCATGTTCTCGAACTTGTCGGCAAGCTCGATTTCCTTGGCGACGGTGACGCCGTCCTTGGTGATGCGCGGCGCGCCGAACGACTTGTCGATGACGACATTGCGGCCCTTCGGGCCCAGGGTCACCTTGACGGCGTTGGCGAGGATATCGACGCCGCGCAGCATCTTGTCGCGGGCTTCGGTTCCGAATTTAACTTCTTTAGCAGCCATTTATCGATTCCTTGAATAGAGTTTCCGGGACAATCGGGTGGTTCGTCAGCCTCAGGCCGCGATCACGCCCACGATGTCCGACTCCTTCATGACGAGATAATCGACATCGTCGATCTTGATCTCGGTGCCCGACCACTTGCCGAACAAAACACGGTCGCCGACCTTGACGTCGAGCGCGTGGATCTTGCCGGCTTCGTCACGGGCGCCGGGGCCGACTGCGATCACTTCACCCTCTTGCGGCTTTTCCTTGGCCGTATCGGGGATGATGATGCCGCCCTTGGACTTGCCTTCCTGCTCGATACGCTTGACCACAACGCGGTCGTGCAGCGGACGGAATTTCATGGGGTCGCTCCTTGGGAAAGCTTAATGAGAATGATCTCGGCAGAGGTGTTAGCACTCTCCCCCGATGAGTGCTAGGCAAATACGGATCGGCCTCCGTCCTGTCAAGGCGAAGGTCGAACGAATTGTGCAAATCTGGGGGAAGGCCGCAGCCTCTAGCACGGCACCGACTGCGCGGTCGCGTTATATCGCGATCTGTAGCGGGATTTTGTGACGCTTTTGGGGTTTCAGCCGAGCCGGGCGCGCACCTCGGCCGCTTCGGCCACCAGTCGGCGGACCAGATCGGCCGAGCCGAGGCGGCGGCCCAACGACGGGGCCTGACCGCTCCACAGCGACAGGCGGTCGATATCGCCCTGGCGTGCGGCCGCCTGGCGCATCGGCCGGGTCGCGGCGTTCTGCAGCGGAAACGACAGGATCTGGTCGCGATGCGCCTCGCCATCGATGAGGAACGCGTTTCTGAGGCCGCGCGCCGGCCGGCCGGAAAAAGCATAGGTGATCGCGGTGGCGCTGTCGGCGGCAGAGATGAGTGCCGCCTTGTAGTTCTCGTGAATGCCGCTTTCTGTCGTGGTCAGGAACGCGGTGCCCATCTGGACGGCACCGGCACCCAGCGCCTCGGCGGCGACGATGCCGCGACCATCCATGATGCCGCCGGCGGCGACCACCGGGATGGCGACCGCATCGACGATCTGCGGCACCAGGGCGAGCGTGCCGATCATGGCGGCCTCGTAGGACCCAAGGAACGTGCCGCGATGGCCGCCGGCCTCGCTGCCCTGCGCGATGATCGCATCGACGCCGGTGGCTTCGAGCGCCCTGGCTTCGGCGACGGTGGTGGCCGTGCCCATGGTCTTGATGCCGGCCTGTTTCAGACGCGCGATATCGGCCGGCGACAGCATCCCCATGGTGAAGCTGAGCACGGCCGGGCGATGGGTCAGTACCGCGTCCAACTGCGCCGCGAGCGGATTGGCCGGCACGCTCGGCAGCGCAGGCGGCTCCAGCCCGAGCACGGCGTGATGGCGGGCAATCAGCGCCAGCATAGGGGCGGGATCGGCCGCACCGGGCGGGGTGGCGCTGTCGGCGAACAGGTTGATGGCGAAGGGACGATCGGTCCGGCCGCGCACCTCGGCCACCTCGGCCGCGAGCGCCTCCAAGCTCAGATAGGCGGCTCCGATCGAGCCCAGACCGCCGGCGGCGGAGACGGCCGCCGTCATGGCCGGCGTCGAACCATTGCCGGCCATCGGCGCCTGAATGATCGCATGCGCGATCCCAAGCCAGCGGGCGAATTCAGCGGACATCGGCGGCACTCCCTTTTGCATGCCGAACAGGTTAGCGCTGGTCGACCATCATGGAAAATGATTTGATATTATAATCGTGATCATGAAAAGAGATGCATCATGGATCTGACCGATCTCGCGACCTTCCGGGCCGTCGCCTTCACCCGCAGCATGACGCGCGCGGCCGAGATGCTGGGAACCGTGCAGTCGAACGTGACGCAGCGGATCCGCCGGCTGGAGGCACGGCTGGGCGGCGCGCTGTTCGACCGGGGGCGGGGCGGGATCACGCTGACGCCGGCCGGCCTGCGCCTGCTGCCCTATGCCGAGCGGATCGCCGTGCTGGTGGGCGAGGCGGGGGCGGCGATGCGCGACGACGGCACGGCCAACGGCCCGCTACGCCTGGGATCGCTGGAAACCACGGCGGCCTTGCGCCTGCCGGGCCTGCTTGCAAGCTTTTCCAAGGCCTATCCGGCGGTCGATCTATCGATCGAAACCGGCACCGCTGCCGAACTGCTGGTCGCGGTGCGCGCCGGCCGGGTCGATCTTGCCTTCGTCCCAGCGCCGATCGAGGGCGACGATCTGGAAAGCCGGGTGGTTGTGACCGAGGAACTGGTCCTGATCACGCCGCCCGACGCGTCGGGGCTGGCGGCCCTTGCCGGTTGCCGGATCAAGACCCTGGTGCTGCGCATCGGCTGCGCTTACCGGGCCCGTCTGGAGCGACTGGTCGCGGCCGAGGGCGGGAGTTTGCGCGTGATGGAATTCGGCACGATCGACGGCATTCTGGGCTGCGTCGCCGCGGGCCTGGGCATCACGATGCTGCCGCGTGGCGTGGCCGAGCCCTGGCAGCGGGCCGGCCGCGTCGCGATCCATGCGTTGCCGCCCGCCGACGCGATGGTGCCGACCCATCTGGTGCGCCGACGCGACGGCTTCGCCTCGACCGCCGTGACGCGCTTTCTCAGCCATGTCGCGGCGGCGTCGCTCTAGTGGATAAAATCAGACGGATCCTTCCGTCTGATTTTATCACAACCCATTAATCTGGTGGACCGATTCACCTAACGCTTGGGAAGCAAGCGCGAGGATCGGACCACCAGTTATTTCTGCTTCAGCAGATCGCGGATCTCGGTCAGCAGCAGCTCGCTTTTCGTCGGCGCCGGCGGGCCGGACTCTTCCTTCGGGCCCGCCAGCTTGTTGATCCAGCGCACCAGCAGGAACACGGCGAGGGCGACGATCAGGAACTTGATGATCGCATTCAGAAACAGTCCGTAGTTGATCGTGACGTCGCCGGCCGCCTTGGCCGCGGCGAGCGTGTTATGGCCGCCGCCCTTGAGGGTCACGAAGAAATCCGAGAAATCGATGCCGCCGATGACCATGCCCAGCGGCGGCATCAGCAGATCGTTCACCAGCGAACTCACGATCGCGGTGAAGGCCGTGCCGATGATGATGCCGACGGCGAGGTCGATGACATTGCCCCGAACGGCGAATTTCTTGAATTCATTCAGCATGCCGCGGCCTCTCTTCGGTAAAGGGGTTCAATCGAGCAGCGGCGTCGGGCGTTCCGTGCGCCGCAGTTGGATCGCCAGGCGGCGGATGCGGTCGAGATGGGGATTGATCGCCAGCGCCGCCTCGAACGCGATGAGCGCACCCTCCGGCTCCTCGAGTCGCAGCAGGATCTGACCCAGGCCGGCGAGCGCGCCATAATGGCGGGGTTCCAGCACCAGGACGTGCTCGATATCGGCGATCGACTGCAGGTGGCGGCCGTTCATGAACAGAACCGTCGCCCGTCGGTTCCAGGCCTCGGCGAAGCCTGGGTCCAGGGCCACGGCGCGATTCAGCAGCAACATCGCCGGCGCGACATCGCCCAGCGCCAGCGCCTTCGAGGCCTCGCTCAGCAACTGCCGCGCCTGCCGCGTGCCGGCATCGCCCCAGCGCTGCCAGATCATCTGATCGAGCCGATCGGCCTCGATGGCGGAGGAGGTCTGACGCAGTTGCAGGAATGCCTCGCGCAGCACCGCGTCACGCGTATCGAGCGGGTTTCCACCCGCCAGACAGCGGACGAGCGTCAGAACGGAGGCATATCGATCGTCGGTCATCGGGGGCCTTTTTGTTGGCCATTGGCCGATCTTTGGCCCGTCACCGCCCCACTGTCCAGTGGCAAGCCGTTGTACGAACGGCCTTTGTTGTTCCGCGCGGATCTCGAATCATGCGATAAAAAAATGAGCGCACCTTCTGCTGCGGATTGTCAGCCATGTTCACGCTGGGCGTTTTCGTCTCCGACACCGGAGAACTGCTGCATCCGGGCGACTTGCGGTGGGTGCTGGACTATCCGCAAGCCGATTTCGATCTGTCGAATTACGCGGTCCGCAATCTGGGCTTCGTTCTGTTCAAGCCGCACCATAACGGCGTTCGGCTGAAGCTGCGGGCGGATCTGTTCACCAAGGCCTGTTTCGAACGGGTGGTGCGCCTGGTGGTGCAGCATCGCATCGCGCGCATGGTGATCGAGCATGAGCTTGCGGGCGAGCCGGCCGAGGTCCTGTACAATACCAATGATATCATCGCGCGCCTGGATTTCCTCAGGGGCACGACGCCGGGCGAAAGCCCGCGCGCGAGCTTCATCCTCGAGCGGCTGGATCTTGGCCGGCTGCGCCATGTCAAGCGGCGGCGGATGTGCGAGGCCCTCACGGCCTGGACCCGCAGCCACGGCCGCCTGCCGCGCGATTTCGAACCGCTGAAGCGTGTCGGCGGCTTTCAGGGAGGGCATCTGCTGGTCAGCCTCAAAGGGCGTGATCAGGCGATCGTCCAGGACTGGCCCAGCAATATCCTGTGCTATTCACAGAATGATATCGCAGGTCTGCTGGGCCGCGACCTGTGCGATCAACCCGACAACAGATTCGGTCAATGGTCGTCCAAACCGTATTACGAGGTCGTCAGCCAGTCGGCGGCGCGGCTCGATCTGGTCGAAGCGGTGATCCGTCCGCCCAACGGGCTGCCGATGATTTCGCGCTACGAACGCCTTCTGCTGCCCTGGCGCACCAGCTCGGGCGAATTCTGGGTTTCCGGCACGTCGCTCACCCGGTCGCGGCGTTTGTTGAGATCGGCCAGGTAGCCCGCGACATCGCCCGCGATTTCGGATTTGGGACGCCAGGTCAGCTGCAGATCGACTTCCAGCCGGTAGCTGTCGCGGACCTTGATCCAAGGCTGGCTGACCGGCAGGCCGTATAGCTGCAGAATGCCGTGGTCGATCGGCGGCTGCTCGACGAACGATATCGTGTAGTCGGTGTCCCAGTTCGTGTAGGCGAAGGTCCTGGTCATGCGCGGCATGACCTGCGACAGGCCCTTGCCGCGCCAGTCCGGCCGATACCAAAGCCCCCCAGACAGGCCGACCCGGCCGGTGATCTCGCTCGCCATGGGGGCGGTGACTTCGATTCGCTCGTTCGGGCCGGCCTGACTGGCCGGATCGCGATAGAAAAGGCTCAGCTGCTCCAACTCGGACTTCAGGGTCGAGCCGGTGAGATCGAGCAGGCGGGAGACCTGAGTGGCGACGACATCGCCCTTCGCGTCCTGGAGTTCGAACAGGAAAGCGCATCCCGCGCGAACACCGGCCTGTGCCGGGTGAAAGACCGGCATCAAAGGCGCCCAACTGTCCAGGTGCCGGCGGTTGATGTCGTAAAGTCTTCGCAAATCGTGCGAGACGTATAGTCGCACCCCCATCTCCGAGAGCATGCGATCTCCCTGCAAGAGAAACTGGCCAATTTCGCGCTTGGGTCCGAATTGAACGCGGAGTTCTTCGGTAAAGCGGACGGGTTCTGTAATAGTTTCGAGCGGCATTGCAAGATCCTCCTCGGTGTAAAAGCAACCTGGAAGACCGTGCGCGCTGCGACCACACGTGAGTTGAGCCGGTTTGACAACCAAGCCGTGAGCAGGGGCCTGGATCTCATGGGGCCGTTGGGCGTTTACAATTCGAAGTTCTGCCTTCGCGCTTCGGATGTGCGAGGCCGCAGAACCGAAAACGCGCCGGACCAGGGGCTTAGCCCTGCAGCGCAAAATGGACTCGAAGCGGGTAAGGGGCGAGGATGGTGGGCGCGACAGGATTTGAACCTGTGACCCCTTGCGTGTGAAGCAAGTGCTACTACCGCTGAGCTACGCGCCCATCCTCGCAACGGTCGCGGGTTTTAGGCGGCACCGGCCGCATCTGTCAAGCATGGATGGCGCCGGTCGCGGTGCGGGTCAGGCCCGCAGGCGAGGCATGGACGGGGCTTTTCGGAAACGAATGCGAGGAGGCGGCTGGATGGGTCTGGGTCGGTCGGGAACCGGGTGGAGCATCGGTCTGCTGACGGCGGCGGCGCTCGCCACCGCGTCCGGGACGACGGCTTTCGCCGCCGATGCTACGCCGCTCGATCTCTCCTACGATCTCAGCCTGGGCGGCCTGACGATCATGAGCTTCGAGTTCGACGTCCGGACGACCGGCGACCATTATGCCGTGGATTTCTCCGGTCGAACCCGCGGCATGCTGAGCCTGCTCGGCAGCGGCTACGTCGTCTCGTCGAGCCACGGCCGCGTGTTGCCGGACGGCACGCCGGTGCCGGAGGTCTATGTCAGCCATTCCGACGGCAACGAAGGCGAAAAGCGGACCCGGATCGAATATGACGATCATGGACCGTCGCGGGTGATGGCCGTGCCCGAACCGGGCAGCAACGGCGAGGCTTTGACGCCAATTCCGGCTGACGCGATTGCGGGGACGCGGGACCTTCTGACCGCGCTTTATGGTTTCGCGGCCGAACTGGGCAAGGACGAAAGCTGCGTCCATCAGATGAAGATCTTCGACGGTCGGCGACGCTTCGATCTCAAATTCAGCGGGCGTGGCCAAGAGGTCGTGGTGCCCGAGGGCTATGGATTTTACGCCGGGCCGGCGCTGCATTGCCACCTCGATCTCGTCAGGATCGGCGGCTATCCGACCGATCCTTCGAAATACATGTCGGGCAGCGATGCGGAATTCTGGCTGGCCCATGTCCTGCCGGACGAACCGCCGGTGCCGGTCGAGATCGTCTTCAAGGGCCGGCTCGGCCTGATGCATGCGCGGCTCGCCCTGATACAGCACGGGACAGAGCGGCGGGGGGTTCCCGAAACGAAGCCGCAGTCGGCGGCGGTCACGCCGAACGTCGACAATCCCCGGTGATTTGAAATCCCCGGGGGCCTGGTCATCGATTGCCCCGTCGCAGGTTAACCGACGGCTTCGGCCGGGACCTCCGGCAAGTGCTTCAGCAGCGCCTCGGCCTTGTGCGCCAGGTGGTCTTCGAGCAGGCGCGCCAGCAGCGCGCCGTCGCGGGCGGCGAGCGCTGCCATGATGCCCTCATGTTCCTCGATCGCCTGGGCCCAGCGCTGGGCGCTCCATTGGCTGGCCAGAAAGCGCGGGCGGCGGATACGCCCGGCCAACTGGTCGTAGGACTGGGCCAGCATCGGATTGCCGGCCGCGGCGACGATGCGGCGATGGATCGCCTGATTGAGCCGGAAATAGGCCGGCAGATCCTTGCGAACATAATGGGCGCGCATCTGCAGATGCATCGCCTGCAGCTCCAGCAGGTCGGCCTCCGAGGCGCGGGTGGCGGCCAGGCGGCCGGCCAGCGCCTCGAACGCGCCCATCAGCTCGAACATATGCTGGATCTCGTCCTCGGTCAGGCTGGCGATCCGGGCGCCGCGGTTGGGCGTGAGTTCGATCAGCCGTTCCGCCGCCAGCACTTTGAGCGCCTCGCGCAGCGGCGTGCGCGATACGCCCAGCCATTCGGTCAATTCCCGCTCGCGCAGCCGCGTGCCGGGGGCGAGTTCGCCCTCGATGATCATGTCGCGCAGGCGGCCCAAGAGCCCGTCATGGAGCGTGACGGGCTGGCTGTTGGCGGGCAGGGGCGGATGGCTCTCGTTCATGCGCTGATGCTAACACGCGTTTCGCTGCGGCGCAAAATTGCATGCAAAATGGAATCGTCGCTTGCAGGGCCTTTCTCGGCATGAAACACTGCGGGCTTGGATTGCATGCAATCGGAAACCGAATCATGACCCTGCACACCGGCCGCCATTTTCTCCAGATCCCGGGCCCGAGCACCGTACCAGACCGGGTGCTGCGCGCCATGGACATGCCGGTGCTGGACCACCGCGGCCCCGAGTTCCAGGTGCTGGGGCGCGAAGTGCTGGCCGGCTGCAAAGCCGTGTTCAAGACGTCGGGCCCGGTCATCATCTACCCGGCGTCCGGGACCGGCGCGTGGGAGGCGGCGATCGTCAACACCCTGTCGCCGGGCGATACGGTACTGATGGTCGAGACCGGCCATTTCGCCTCGCTGTGGAAGACGATGGCCGAGAAGCTCGGGATCGAGGTCGAGTTCTTCGCGACCGACTGGCGCCGTGGCGTCGATGCCGCGGCGGTCGAGGCCCGGTTGGCCGAGGACAAGGCCCATCGCTTCAAGGCGGTCATGGTCGTGCATAACGAGACCTCGACCGGCGTCACCAGCGATATCGCGGCGGTCCGCCGCGCGATCGACCGCGTGTCCCATCCGGCGCTGCTGATGGTCGATACGATCTCGTCGCTGGGCTCGGTCGATTACCGGCATGAGGAATGGGGTGTCGACGTCACCGTGTCCGGATCGCAGAAGGGCCTGATGCTGCCGCCGGGCTTGAGCTTCAACGCGATCTCGGACAAGGCGATGGCGGCATCGAAGCAGAACCGGCTGCCGCGCTCCTATTGGCGCTGGGACGAGATGATGGGGCCGAACGCCCAGGGCTTCTTTCCCTATACGCCGGCGACCACCTTGCTCTACGGCCTGCGCGAGGCGCTCCGGATGCTGAACGAGGAAGGGCTCGACAATGTCTTCGCGCGCCACCGCCGCCATGGCGAGGCGACGCGCCGGGCCGTGCGCGCCTGGGGGCTTGAGGTGCTGGCGGTCAATGCGTCCGAGCAATCGCCGGTGCTGACCGGCGTGCTGATGCCGGACGGCCACGACGCCGACAAGCTGCGGGACGTCATTCTCACCAAGCTCGACATGTCGCTGGGCCAGGGCCTTGGCAAGCTCAAGGGCAAGATCTTCCGCATCGGCCATCTGGGCCATTTCAACGATCTGATGCTGGCCGGCACGCTCGCCGGCGTCGAGATGGGCCTCAGTCTCGGCGGCGTGCCGCACCAGGCCGGCGGCATCGCGGCGGCGTTGGGGCATCTGAAGGAGACGCTGGCCGAGGCCTAGCGCGTTCCAGGGGCGATCGTTCGCGCCCGAATCAAAAAGCTCAAGCCCGAACGGGCAAGCCTAAAGACACTAGGGAAGGAAACGGACATGGCCGGATCGCGGGTCGGCGCTACGCGCGGGGTTTTGGCCCTGCTGTGCCTGATGTATTTCATAACCTATATCGATCGGGTGAACGTCAGCACCGCGGCCGACTCGTTCAAGACCGAGCTCGGCCTCAGCAATACCCAGGTGGGCTTCGTCTTCTCCGCCTTCGCCTACCCGTATCTGCTGTTCCAGGTGTTCGGCGGCTGGCTCAGCGACCGGTTCGGCGCGCGCAAGACGCTGACGCTCTGCGCGCTGATCTGGGCGGGCGCCACGATCGCGACCGGCTTCGCCGGCGGTCTGGTCAGCCTGGTGATCGCGCGCTTCTTCTTAGGCTTCGGCGAGGGCGCCACATTCCCGACCGCGACCCGCGCCATGGCCAACTGGGTCTCGGTCGAGGATCGCGGTTGGGCGCAGGGCATCACCCACGCCTTCTCGCGCCTCGGCAACACCATCACCCCGCCGCTGGTGGCCTTGCTGATCGGGCTGACCAGCTGGCGCGGGTCGTTCATCGTGCTGGGGTGCTTCAGCTTTCTATGGGTCGTGGTCTGGCTGATGTATTTCCGCGACGATCCGCGCTCCCATCCGTCGATCACCCAGGCGGAGCTGGACCGGCTGCCGCCGTTCGGCGCGCAGAAGCAGACGCCAAAGGTGCCGTGGGGACCGCTGGTCGCCCGCATGGCGCCGGTGACGATCGTCTATTTCTGCTATGGCTGGACGCTGTGGCTGTTCCTCAGCTGGATCCCGTCCTATTTCCTGCACAGCTACAATATGAAGCTGACGAGCTCGGCGCTGTTCGCCTCCAGCGTCTTCGCCGCGGGCGTGCTGGGCGACAGTCTGGGCGGCTGGCTCAGCGACCGGATCCTGCGCAGGACCGGCAGCGTGACGAAGGCGCGGCGCAACATGGTCGTGATCGGCATGGTCGGTGCGCTATGCTCGATGCTGCCGATGCTGTTCATCCATGATCTGACCGTGTCGGTCATCTGCCTGTCCTCGGGCTTCTTCTTCGCCGAGCTCACCATCGGCCCGATGTGGGCGATCCCGATGGATATCGCGCCGGAATATTCCGGCACGGCCAGCGGCATCATGAACAGCGGTTCGGCCCTGGCGGCGATCGTGTCGCCCGTCATCGGCGGCTGGATGATCGACCAGACCGGCAATTGGGATCTGCCGTTCCTGTGCTCGATGATGCTGATGCTGGCCGGGGCGGGGCTCGCCTTCACCATGCATCCGGAGAAACGTTTTACGATACCCGCGATGGCGTGATGCAACGCCGGCTGGCATGCTCTCCCCCGGGTTGATCGTTCGGGGAGAGAGTAGCCATGGGCCGAAACGGCCGCCTGTTGGTGGCAATGGTCTGTCTGCTGTCGCTGCCGGCCGAGGCCGCGCAGATCCTGCATCGCCCGAGCGAGGTCGAGCCGGAAAGCCTCGACCCGCTGAAGGGCGGTAGCGGTCCGGCCTCCGCCGTCGAGAACGACCTGTTCGAGGGGCTGGTCGCTCTCGACCAGCACGGCAACATCGTTCCGGGCGTGGCGGAACGCTGGGAGCGGGCCGAGGATGGTGTCACCTACATCTTCCACCTGCGAACGGACGCGCGCTGGTCCAACGGTGATCCGGTCACGGCCGACGATTTCGTCTATGCATGGGGGCGGATCATCGATCCGACCAACGGCGCCGCCTCGGTTACGCCCATCGACGAACTGGTCAATGGGCGCGAAATCAATGCCGGCACGACGAAGGACATCACCTTACTGGCGGTTGAAGCGATCGACGCCCATACGCTCAGAGCGGTAACGGCCAAGCCATCGCCGTTGTTTCTCGTGCAATGTGCCGATCCTCCAGCCTTTCCCGTGCATCGGGCGACGATCGAGCGATGGGGCAGGGACTGGACGCAGCCCGGCCATATGGTCTCAAACGGTCCGTTCGTGCTCACGGCGTGGGTACCCTTAAGCAAGATCATCGTGACCAAAAACGCCAGCTATTGGGCTCGGGGATCAGTCGGGATCGACGAAGTAGAGCATGTCGTGATCGACGGCGGCGAGGAAGGCGCGCTCCGGCGCTTTCGCGGCGGCGAACTGGATTATGTCCGTGTGCCGAACCGTGACTTGCCGGCGGTCCGGCGGACCGACGGGGCGCGGCTCCATATCGGGCTTGCCAACTGGATCCATACCTTCGCGTTCAACATGACGACCGGGCCGTTCGCCGCGAACAAGCTTCTGCGCCAGGCGCTTGCGCTCACCTATGATCCACGGGTCGTGGTCGAGAAACTGCTGCCGCAAGAGCAGCGCGTCGGCGACAGCTGGGTGCCGCCGACGGTGCCGAATTATACGCCGCAGCAGGTCTTCTACGCGGATATGACGATGGAAAGGCGGTTGACCCTAGCGCGTCAGCTCTATGCCGAAGCGGGTTTCGGGCCGGGGCATCCATTCAAGTTCGTGGTCCAGTATTCCCGCTATGAGGACACCAGGACCGAACTGCTTGCCGCCACCCACATGTGGAAAGCGGCGCTCGGCGTCGAGGCGACGATCGAGGCTGAGGAATTCCAGGTCTACCTGCAGCGGATCAAGCGCGGCGACTATGAAATGACGGTGCTCGGTAATTCGTCGACGATCGAAGATCCTTTTGATTTTCTTATTCGCTTCAGGACCGGTTGGTCGGACAACTACTCGCAATATTCCAATCCTGCGGTCGACGCGCTTCTGGATCGGGCGGGCGTGACGCTCGACCCCGAGGAACGCCGGAACCTCTATCAGAGGGCCGAACGACGCATCGCCGACGATGTTCCTGGCATTCCGAGCCAGGTCAATTCGATCGTCATGCTCGTCAATGCGCATCTCATGGGCTGGGTCGATGACCGGCCCTATCCGCAAAGCCGCTGGTTCTCGTTCGATAACTGATCAGATTTTCTGATCGGATCAGGCTCTAAAATATTTGATTCAGAACGCGACCTCGGCCGCCGGCACGCACTTCGCGAAGCTGCTGCCGAGCGTATGGGTGTGGTGCGCCTGGATCTGGGCCCCGGTCAGGATTCTGCTGTCGAAGGTCGTATGCGCGTCCGACACCACCACGGCCTTGTAGCCCAGGCCGTAGGCGGCCCGGGTCGTGCTGTCGACGCAATATTCCGACTGCATGCCGCAGATCACCAGCCGGTCGATGCCGGCCTGCTTCAGCCGTGCGTCGAAATCGGTGTCCTGGAACGCGCTCGGATGGGTCTTCTCGACGATCGGCTCGCCCGGCAACGGCGCGATCGGGGCGTGGATCTGCCAGCCGGCGCTGCCGCGCGCGAAATCGTCGCCGGGGCCGCCGTCATGCCGGACGAAATAGACCGGGACCCGGTCGGCGCGGGCGCGCTCCAGCAGGCCGGCGATGCGGCCGACCACGCCGGGTCCGTCGTGCGGCGGGGCAGCTTGCCGGAACATCGCTTCCTGCACGTCGATGACGACGAGGGCGGTCGCCATCAGGGGGCCGGCCCGACCGGGACCGGACCGCGGATCGTGGTGCGGTAGAGCGTGCGCGCCATGTCGGGCGGGCAGCCGGTCGCCAGATGCATGACCGCGCGATTGTCCCACATGACCAGATCGCCATCGACCCAATGGTGGCGATAGATGAACCGGTCCTGGGTCTGATGGGCGTGGATCTCGGCCAGCAGATCGCGGCTCTCGTCCTCGGGCAGCTCCACGATATGCGTGGTGAAGCCTTCGCTGACGAACAGCGCCTTGCGGCCGGTGCCGGGATGGACGCGGATGACGGGATGCACCGTCGGCAGCACCGTCTGCTTCTCCGCTTCGGTCAGATCGGGGCGGAGCGTGCTTTTGGCCCGCTGGGCCGCATTGCGGGCGAGATAGCTGTGCTCGGCCGTCAGCGGACCCAGCCGCGCCTGCATGGCCGCCGGCAGCGCGTCATAGGCGGCGTGCTGGGTTGCGAACAGCGTGTCGCCGCCTTCGGCCGGCAGCGTGCGCGAATGGAGCAGCGAGCCCATGCTGGGCTCCGGCTTGTAGGATAGGTCCGAATGCCAATATTTGCCGGCATCGACCAGGCCGATCGGCTCGCCGTCGCGGAACTCGTTCGAGACGATCAGCAGCTCCGGATGGCCCGCCAGCAGGAACTTCTTCTGGACATGGATCTCGAGCGGCCCGAAGCGGCGGCTGAAGGCGATATGGCTGGCGGGATCGAGCTGCTGCTGATCGCGGAACACCAGGACCGAATGCCGGTCGAACGCCTTGCTGATCTGATCGAACTCGGCATCGGCGAGCGGCACGCGCATGTCGAAGCCCACGACTTCGGCACCCAGGACTTCATTGAACGGACGGATTTCGAAAGGGGCGACCATCGCGGTATCGAACCCATGTTGCGGCAACAAGGAGTGGAATGTGGACCCTCCGCCGCCCGATCGCAACCCGTCCGCCAAGGATGTCGCGCTGGTATCTGGGCACGCATTCAGGTATCGCATCGCGGGATTGGGGACGCTCAAGCCAGGGAACGTGTATGGACGAGAAAACGCCGGGCATCTCGTTTCCGCTGGAGGACAGCGCGGGCTATCTGCTGCGCATGACGCATCGGTCGTTCGCGCGCGCCGTGCAGGCCGAGATCACGCCCCGCGGTGTCACGATCGGCATGTGGTATTTTCTGCGCATCCTGTGGGAAGAGGACGGCCTCACCCAGCGGGAGCTGAGCCAGCGCATCGAGATGATGGAGCCGACCACGGCCACGGCGCTACGCAATATGGAAGAGCGCAATCTGGTGCGCCGCGTGCGCAACACGACGGACAAGCGCAAGGTCAATATCTATCTGACCGACGAGGGCCGGGCGCTGCGGGACGTGCTGCTGCCCTATGCACGGCAAATCAATGAAACCGCGCTCGCCGGCGTCAGTGCCGAAGACGTCGCCTGCTTTCGCCGTGTGCTGAGCCAGATGCGCGTCAATCTGGGTGCGGGCGACGACGAAGAGGCCTGATCAGTCCCCCCGCGGTGCGGGCTTGGCGAGCGCGGTCTTGAGCGGCAGTTCCGGCAGGAACAGCACCACCAGGAAGGCCAAGCCGATGATGGCGCCCCCGACCAGAAAGGTGGCGCCGATCGCCGTTCGGTAGAAGCCGGTGACGGCGAGGCCGAGCGCCGCCGGCATATGGGCGATCTGCTGCACGCCCGACGACAGCAGCGTGGGCGCATCGAGCTGGCCGGTGAGCGCGCTCGCCGCCAGCAGGGATTTCAGGTGCGCCGCCAGAATGCCGCCGGACAAGGCCACGCCCATGACCGAGCCCAGCGAGCGGAAGAAGGCCGAGGTCGCGGTGGCGACCCCCATGTCGCGCGGGTCCGCCGCGTTCTGCAGCGCCACGGTCATGGTCGGCATCACCAGGCCCAGGCCCAGGCCGAGCACGATCAGCAACGGCTCCATCAATGCCACGCCGTAGCCCGCCATGGCGCCCCAGCCGAGGCCGAGAAAGGCGAGGGTCGCCGCCGCGAGCCCGGCGACCGGCAGTCTCTTGTAGCGCCCGGTCCTGGTGACCAGGCGGCCGCCGATGACCGACGATGTCACGATGCCCAGCATCAACGGCCCGGTCAGCAGGCCGGAATTCGCCGGCGCGACGCCCAGCACCAGCTGGAAGAACAGCGGAAAGAACACGGTTGCCGCACTCATGCCGGTGAAGGCCAGCGCCAGCACGGTCCAGGACAAGAGAACGGTCTTGTTGCCGAACAGGTGCAGCGGCATGACCGGTTCGGCCGAGCGCCGTTCCTGCCAGATGAACAGCGGGATGCTGACCATCGCGGCGATGGCGCAGCCGATGATCTGCGGCGAGGCCCAGTCGTAGCTGGCACCGCCCAGGCTCAGCACCAGCAGCAGACCGGTCGTGCCGAGCGCGATCAGTGCGGCACCGCCATAGTCGATCCGGTGATGGATCGCCGCCGCCGGCCGGCGCAATCCGACGGAGATGAAACCCAGGGCCGCCGCACCGACCGGCAGATTGACGTAGAAGATCCAGTGCCAGGACAGCGTGTCGGTGATGACGCCGCCCAGCACCGGGCCGGCGACGCTGCAGCCGGTGAAGACCGCGCCGAACAGGCCCTGGTAGCGGCCGCGCTCGCGCGGGCTGACCACGTCGCCGATCGTGGTCTGGGCCAGCGGGAACAGCCCGCCGGCGCCAAGTCCCTGGATCGCCCGATAGAGAATGAGCTGGTTCATGGTCTGGGCCAGCGCCGCCAGAACCGATCCAGCCATAAAAATGCCGATCGCCGCGTAGAACAGCGGCTTGCGGCCGTATTGATCGCTGAGCTTGCCATAGAGCGGCATGGTGATGGTCGAGGCCAGCACGTAGGAGGTCACGATCCAGGACAGGTGCGAGACGCCGCCCAGATCGCTGACGATGCGCGGCAACGCGGTCGCGACGATGTTCTGGTCGAGCGCCGCCAGCGTCAGCACCAGCATCAGGCCGGTCAGAATCGTGCGGAGCCGGGTCTGGTCGGACGCGTCCGTGGTTTGCGCGCTCATAGGGACGGGTCCGGATACGCGCTCATGGCGCGGAGATGGGGCAGGGCGGCGGCGAGCGCGTCGCGGCCGGCAGGCGGCAATTCGTCGAGCCGGCTGGCCAGCCAGTCGGTCCATTGCTGGCGCACGATGTCGACTTGAGCGTTGCCGAGCGGCGTGATGCGGAAACCGACGCGCCGGCGATCCGGCGCGTCGCGTGGCATCCGTTCGATCAGCCCGTCCCATTCCAGCTGCTTCAGGAGGGCGCTGATGGTCGGGCGCCGGATGCGCTCGGCCTCGGCCAATTCGCTGACGCCGATACCCGGTCGCTCCTGCAGCCGTTTCAGCAGCATGGTCTGTGCCGGGGACAGGCCGGCGGTATGGATGCCTGCGCGGAATTGTCGCACCAGGCGAAGCAGGGCCGGCGCCAGCGCTTCCGCGAGATTGGTCGATGTTTTCGGATTTTCGGGGTCGGTGGACAACGCGTTTCCAATCTGCCGGGGCAAGATCATATAGTTAGGTCTACCAAACTATCTTTCAAGGGGCCCCGCCGCCCCAGGTTGCATCATATGCCTATCTCCGTGATCAAAACGGCGGCGAACTCGCAAGATTCTGTCATTGGTCTGCTGTTGTCAGACGACTAGTTTCAAGCGAAACGTATGGCCAATTCTTAGGCGCTGTGTATATTACGGGCAATGTAACGTGAATAGACTGCGTCTGTAGGTTTTCCTAAACGATAAATCCCTGAAATTGCAGCAACTTCAAGGAAAGCGGCATGAGCAGTGTCATTTCCAGCCTGACTATTAAATACAAGGTCAGATTGGTGTTCGGATCTTTGTTCGTCGTGCTGACGGTCATGGCAATCCTCGCGGTCCTTCGGTTGGGCGATATCGCTGCCGCAACATCCAATGTTCGGGTCAATGTCCTGCCGACGACCCAGCTTCTGGGGAAGATGACCGATACGTTCCAGCGCCACCGCATTCTTGAGGCGGAACATGTATTGGCCGTCGATGCCAAGGCGATGGATGCGATCGAAGCCACCGAGAATGCCGCGCTCGCCGATATGAAGCAGCTCCGCAGCTCCATAGAAATCTTGCTGACGACGCCGGACGAAAAGTCCTCCTACCAGCAATTTTCGACGGCTTGGGACGACTACCTCGCCGCCAATGCCGAGTTGAACATCGCGTCGCGCAAGAATGACGACGAGAAGACCGTCACCGCCTATCGCGATCACGGTGGCAAGGCGTTCGACGCGGTGCGCAAGGCGCTGGCCGGTCTGGTCGATCTCAACGTGCGCTACGGCGACGAGGGCGCCACCGCGGCGGAACAAACCGCGACTTCGACCGAATGGGTCCTACTGACCGCCGTCGGCGCCGCCCTGCTGCTGTGCGCCTTCGGGACCTACTTCTTCGATGCCTCGGTTTTGAAGCCGATCCTGAAGATCGTCGGCATCATGGGGCGCCTGTCGCAAAATGATCTGACCGTGACGCTCGACGGCGCCGAACGGCACGACGAAATCGGCATGATGGTGCGCGCCATCGGCGTGTTCCGCAACAATATGGAAAAGGCCGAAGCGCTGTCGACCGAGCAGAGCGAAGAGAAGGCGGCCAAGGAACAGCGCCAGCTTCGGATGGAAAGCCATATCGGCGAGTTCGCGAAAGCGATCGAGCGTGAGATCTCGGCCCTGTCAGACGCCGCCGCCCGCATGCGGGCGGCATCGCAGACCATGTCGCAGACCGCGACCGAGACCAGCCACCAGGCGGACGCGGTCGATCAGGCCGCGCAGCAGGCCTCGGCGAATGTGGAAAGCGTTGCGAGCGCCACGGGCGAGCTGGCCTCCTCGGTCAGCGAGATCAGCCGTCAGGTCGATCTGTCGAGCCAGATCGCCCGCAAGGCGGTCGACGAGGCCAACCGGACCAACCAGACCATCCAGGGCCTGGTGGGGGCCGCGCAGAAGATCGGCGACGTCATGCAGCTGATCGGCCATATCGCGGCGCAGACCAAGCTGCTGGCCTTGAATGCCACGATCGAGGCGGCACGCGCCGGCGAGGCCGGCAAGGGCTTCGCCGTGGTGGCAAGCGAAGTGCGCAATCTCGCGGCCCAGACCGCCAGCGCCACCGACGATATCGCCCAGCAGATCGGTGAGATCCAGAAGGCGACGCAGGAGGCGGTCGGCGCCATCAGCCATATCGGCGGCACCATCACCGAGATCAGCGACATCTCGACCATGATCTCGGCGGCCGTGGAGCAGCAGGGCGCCACGACCCAGGGCATCAAGCAAAACACCGTCGAGGCGGCGAGCGGTACCAGCAACGTGTCGGCCAACATCAGCCGCGTCAGCGCCGGTGCCGGCGAGACCGGTGCCGCCGCCGGCGAAGTCCTGAACGCGGCCGGCGAACTCGGCCGTCAGTCGGACATCCTGCGGACGGAAATCACCCGCTTCCTGGACCAGATCCGCGCCGCCTGAACGCGGGCAGGGACGATCTGAACGAAAACGGCGCGGAAGAGAATTCTTCCGCGCCGTTTCTGTTTCCATCGAACCCGATTACTTGAGGGCGAAGGCGACCTTCAGGTGGACCAGCGCACCGCCGCCCGGCGGGGCCGGGAAAGGGGCGGCGCTCTTGGCCGCTTCCAGGGCCGCATTGTCGAGCGTGGTGTTGCCGGACGTCGCCTCGACGGCCGCGTCGGCCACGGCGCCGGCGCCATCGATCTTGACCGTGAATCCGACGGTGCCTTCCTGCTCGCGCATCTTGGCGAGGCGCGGATAGACCACGGCCTTATGGATCATATCGTTGACCTTGCTGACGTAGTCCGCCGGGGCTTCCTGCGCGACGGCGGAGCCGGCGACGGTGGCGAGGGCGAGCGCCAAAAGCGAGGCGCGGAGCGCATGGGCCTTCATGTGCATGGCGTATCGGTTTCCATGGGAAGAGCGGCCAAACGCCCTCGCAAGGACGGAGCCCGCCGCGATCCCTCTGATTTGGTTTCAGGGAAGGCTGGTTCGACCACAAATTAGCAGCCGAATTATTTAGAAGTAGTTTTCACGGCCGGGGAAAGCAAAGTCAAGTGCATCGATCGCCCGGACAGATGAGGTCACCAGAATAGACGGAGAATTCTCGCCGAAATCCGGCTTGCCGACTTGGCTGGTCGGGAATTATATAAAATTGTAACTAAATGCGAAAGCAAAGCCCCCAAAGGCGCGGTTTGCGGGGCGCTGAATTCGCGCGAGGCTAGGCCTCGATCTTGCTCGCCTTCGGCTGGGTGACAGGTGTCGTGTAGGCCGCGAACTTCGCCTTGTCGGCGCGATAGCGCGCCGCCAGATGGGCGACGGCCTGGCCAGCGCTCAGGATCTTGCCCTGATGATCGTGGAACAGCGTGCGATTGGCCGCGACCGCCTTCGGCACGATCTCGTCGACCGGTGTCTCGGGATTGCTCTTGGCGGCACTGATCAGATGGGCGGCGCCGGTCGGCCCCAGAATGAACGAGATCTGCACCTCGGCCTCGCTGGGCTCCCGATGCAGCATGTGGCTGAGATGCGTCTTGTTCTCATCCAGATACTTGGCCGCCATCTTCGCCGACAGGCCGATGTCATGGCGCAGGTCGAGCACTTCCTTGAGGGCAGCCGGATCGGCAATGGTCAGGCGGCCATGGGCGTCGGTCTTGATCTGGGCCAGCAGATCGGGCTTCACGCCCAACGCCCGGCCGTGATCCTTCAGCAGCGACAGCCAGGTGTTCTTGACGAACTGAAACGGGCCCGCGGCACCGGTCTGCTTATTGACCGCATGGGGCTTGAAGGCGCTCTCGCCGGCGACCTGCGCGAGCAGGGCCGCGAAGTCATGCCCACCAGTGGCGCCGGGCGTGCGGGCCACGGCGGCGAACTGATCGGGAATGCTGACCCCGCCGCCGGAAACACCGGGGAGCGCCGCGTCCTTGGTCATGGCTTCGTCCCTCGATGCTGGCGAGCGATCGACGATAGCGTCAAAGCTCCTAATGAACGATTGCCAGGTGCAAAATGTTCGCGGTCTAGCCCGGCTGGCGTTGAGGCTGGAAGGGCAGCCCCTTTGTCACCGTGATCGTATCTTTCCGGATATAGTCCGGCACCGGCGCGAAGCGGCCGATGCCCTCGATCGCGGCGCGGACCCGGGCGTCCAGCGTCGGGTTGCCCGAGGATTGACGGATCGTCGCCCAGACGATGACGCCGTTCTTGCGGATCACCACGTCGAGCACCATGAAGCCTGGGTTGCCCGGCTGCAGCAGGCCCGGAACGGTGTAGGCATGCTCGTTCATGACCGTGTCGAGATACTTGATGTATTCGTCCTCGGTCGCATCCGGCCCCGGCAGCTTGGCCGACTTGGATTCGACATGGGACGGCGCTTCCGGCCGCGGTGTCGGTGCCAGATTGCCGCCGATCTTCAGCTGAGGATGCGGTGACGGCTTGGGCTCCGGACCTTTCAGCTTGTCGGTCGGCGGCGCGGGTTTGGGCGGCGGCGGCGGCACGGCGCCGGCGGCGGCCATCTGCTCGCGCGCCTCCTTCGGCGCTTCCTGCTCCGGCGCCTCGCTCTCCTTTTGCTCCGCTTCCTGCGGCTTGGTCCGGCCGGCCTCGCTCTGCTGCTTGTCCGGTTCGGTCTGGCCTGCCTCGGGACCCGACGCGCCCTGCTTGGCCTTCTGCTCGCCGGCGGCCTGGTCGTCGGACTTGGCCTTGGCCTGATCGTCGGCCTTGGTCTGCCCGAGATCGGCCGACGCCAGCCGCCCGGTCGGTGGTGGCGGAGGCGGCGGAGGCGGGGGCGGCGATTTCTGCGGCGGTGGTGGCGGTGGTGGCGGGGGAGGCGGCGGCGGCGGAGGCGGCGGCGGTGGAGGCGGGGGTGGCGATACCGCGGGTTGATCCGGCGGCGGCAACAACACGAGCTGCACCGGAATCGGCTGTTGCGGCACGCCGTTGCCGCCACGGCCGCCGGCGAACAGCAGCAACACCAGAAGCACGGCGTGGAACAGGATGGCGAAGATCAGCGCGCGGCGAATCCAGTACCGATCGACGGGCGACACCGGGGCGTGGCTCTCGATCAGATCTTCGGGCGTGATCGTGAAATGCGGTTCGGGCTCGATATGGGGTTCGACGCGGCCGAGCTGGTCGGGGCCGGTCAGTTCCGTCGGCGCAATTTCGTCCGGCTCGATGGTCCCACTCCCAGGCACGTCAACGTCCATACATCTGCATTGCTGAAGAATCGCGCGTCGCGGGCGTCGCGCGGGAATACAGGCACCCCGTCAGCGTTCTCCCTACAGCCCCCGCAACGCGGCGGCAACATCGACCGCAATCCTGCCAAACTCTGTTACCAAAATCCGGTGATCGGCATGGGAGAGCATGCGGTGTTTCAAGCCTTCGTGCTATGCCGGTCGAGGAAATTTTCGGTGATTATCGGAGTCCCCATCCTGTGCGCGTGACGCCGAACGACAGACCGCCGCTGTCCGGCAGAGAGCCGAAGCGCGAAGCACCGAAGCCGCGACGGGCAGCAAAGCCCGCGGCCAGGTCGCCCCAACCGCCCGGCTGGCGGAGGGCGGCGGTGCGCGTGGGCCTGCGCCTGGGGCTGCTGGGGCTCGTCTGGGGCAGCATCGGCGCCGGGCTTCTGATCGCCTGGGCGGCGTCGACCCTGCCCGATACCTCGCAACTGGCCCAGGCCGCGCATCACCCCAGCATCACGCTGCGCGCCGCCGACGAATCGCTGATCGCGACCTACGGCGATCTCTATGGCGAGGAGCTGAAACTCACCGATCTGCCGAAGGCGTTGCCCGAAGCGGTGATCGCGACCGAGGATCGGCGCTTCTACCATCACTTCGGCATCGATCCTCTCGGCATCGCGCGCGCGATCTTCGTCGACCTCCGGTCGGGCCAGATGGTCCAGGGCGGCAGCACCATCACCCAGCAGGTCGCCAAGAACCTGTTCCTGACACCCGACAAGACCCTGCTGCGCAAGGTGCAGGAGGCGGTGCTGGCGGTCTGGCTCGAACGCCATTTCACCAAGGATCAGCTGCTCGAAATCTATCTGAACCGCGTCTATTTCGGTGCCGGCACCTGGGGTGTCGACGCCGCCTCGCGGCGCTATTTCGGCAAATCGGCGCGGCGATTGTCCCCCTATGAATGCGCGCTGCTCGCGGGCCTGTTGAAGGCGCCGACCCGGTTCAGCCCGGCGCGCGACCAGGCGCGGGCCGCGACGCGCACGGCCCAGGTGCTGACCAACATGGTCGCGGCCGGCTATCTCAGTGCGGACGAGGCCAGCACGATCCAGAAGCAGAGCTTCGTGCTCAATGCCGTGCCGATCACGCGGCCGGGCATGCGCTATTACGCCGATTGGGTCCAGGACCAGGCGGCGACCTTCGGCCTGTCGGGCGACATCACGGTCGTGACCACGCTCGATCCCAAGATGCAATTGGCGGCCGAGGGCGCGCTCGAGGCGATCCTGGCCAAGGACGGCGCCAAGGCGGCGGCGAGCCAGGCGGCGCTCATCGCCATGTCGCCCGACGGCGCCATCCGCGCCATGGTCGGCGGCCGGGACTATCAGGCGAGCCAGTTCAACCGCGCGGTCCAGGCCGTGCGCCAGCCCGGCTCGTCGTTCAAGCCGTTCGTCTATCTGACCGCGCTGGAAAAGGGTCTGCGGCCCGACGATCATTTCAACGACGGTCCGACCCGGATCGGCAATTGGCAGCCGCACGATTTCGAGAATCGCTATCTGGGCGACGTGACCATGGCCGAGGCGGTCGCCGAATCGCTGAACACGATCGCGGCCCAGGTCGGCCAGAAGGTCGGCATCCGCAACGTCATCGCCACGGCCCACCGGATGGGCATCACCAGCGACCTGAACGAGGACGCCAGCCTGGCGCTCGGCACCGGCGAGGTCTCGCTGATCGAGCTGACCACGGCCTATTCGACGCTCGCCAACGGCGGCTATGCGGTCTGGCCCTACGGCATCGCCGCCATCCGCGACGCCAAGGGCAAGGTGTTCTACCAGCGCCAGCAGAATACCAAGGGCCGGATCATCCAGGCGCAGGTCGTCGCCGACATGGACCGCATGCTGCAAGGCGTGATCCAGCACGGCACCGGCAAGGCGGCCGCGATCGGCCGTCCGGCCGCGGGCAAGACCGGTACGACCTCGGATTACCGCGACGCCTGGTTCATGGGCTATACCGCCGACCTGGTCGCCGGCGTCTGGTTCGGCAACGACGACGCGTCGCCGATGGTCAAGGTCACCGGCGGCTCGCTGCCCGCCCACGCCTGGCACGATTTCATGAGCGCGGCTTTGAAGGGCCAGCCGATCCGGCCGCTGACGACGGGCCCGGGCGAGGACGGCGTGCCCATCGCCGTCAATGAAGAGCCGGACACGGCCGGCTTCATGCGGGTCCTGGAGCAGGCGACCAAGATCACGCCGACCAATACGCCGGTGGCGCTGCCGTCCTACGTGCCCCAGGGGCACGATCCGCGGTAAGCGGGTTCTGCTTGTCCCATACCCTTGACGCCCCCACAGCCAACCCTTCCCGTGGCTGTCGGATTAAATCATCCGTCATTCCCGCGCAGGCGGGAATCCAGGGCAAGTGACAGATCTCTGCCACTCGGGCGACAAACCTTCGGTTTGCGCCTGATTCCCGCTTGCGCGGGAATAACGGCAAGGGATTTGAAACGGTAATTCATCAATTCTGCTTGGGATCAAAGCTCGGGCCAGCCTGCCAAGCGGAGACCGCTTCGACCCGAATCGGGGGCCGAGCGATTTGGCCGAAGATCCCCAGAAGCGGCGTTAGCCCCACCCCATCCCCAATGGACACTCGGCGGCCATTCGCAGGCTGCCGGACAATTTTTCTCCGGCTCAAATTTTGTTCTTGTTTTGTTTCACGTGGAACAGGCGTCGTGGTAGGTTGGCGTCGAGGTCGCAAGCCCTTTGGATCACGCGATTTTTTCCGGCAGGCATGAGGCCTCGGTTCGGTGGACGATCGGGCGTCGGGCCCGGACGGATGGACGCTGGCGCCGTCCGGCTCGTTCCCAGTCCGGGAACTTCTCCCGTCCTGGGAACAAGATGTTCCCCGGGTGGGACCGGGTTTTTTCCCAAGCAGGGAACAAACCCTTCCCGGTTGGGGAACAAGCCGTTCCCACGCTGGGAAGCAACGGTTCCCAGGGCGGGATCGTGCCGTTCCCATCCAGGGACCGGAGCGGCGGGATCGCAGGCGGCGGAGAGGCGGGAGGTAAAATGGGCGACGTGATGAAGGACATAGGCGACATCCGGGCGATCCGCGACCAGCAGACCTATCTGAAGGTGGTCGACGAAATCGAGCGTCACCGGGCCGCCGTGCCCAAGACCGGCACCTATCTGGCGCTGCGCCTGGATCTGTTGCTGGATCTGGTCGAGGCCTATGAGGCGCGCGAGCTGCGCCTGCTGAAACCGACCGCGCTGGAGGCGATCCGCCATTTCATGCGCAACCGCAAACTGATCCAGGCCGACCTCGCCCATGTGCTGGGCTCGCGCTCGCGCGCGTCGGAATTGCTCAGCGGCAAGCGCAAGCTGACCATGAACCAGGCCTGGAAGATCCATAAGGCCTGGCACCTTTTGCCGGAGGCGCTGATCCGGCCGGAGGGGGAGCCTTGGCATGGTCGGTGAGGGGCAGGACCGTAAATCAAAGACCGCAGTCGACCCAGGGCGGTCGCTCGATCCAGATGGGCGCTGCCCTGATAGCAGACGTGCAACAACTTCGATAAAGTGGCGATATGAGGCCTCTATGGAAGATCGAGAAAGCCGTTTTGGACATCACGGCGGGGCAGTATGTCCGCTCGCTCGAAGCCCTCCGTTTCCAAATCGCCTCGGCGCAGGTCGGTTCCTTCAATAACAGCGGCGCAGGTTTCTTTTCAACGCTCCGCGTCGATCCGTCGTCGCCGCCGTTGATCGAAAGTTCTCCATTAAGTGGAGCCTATGGGGATGTGCTCGGAATCGAGCACGGCATGGGCTTCATCGTTTTCCTAGAAGACGGTCGGCTCTCCGTGATCGAGGGGTATTGTAACGCCAACGTCGCGACGACTGGATTTGATTTTGAGCGTGCCGTCTTCGATTTGATGCCTTGGGAATCGCGTTTCGCGTAGCAGCTCTTGTGCGGCAGGAATCGACCCAAGTAGGGCGTACAGCCGGATCACGAGGCTTCCCGAAATCAGTCGTTTAGCAGTGATAAAATCATGACTGTGACAGGTATAGGATCGGTCTCAGTTATTTATTTTGTGGCGTAAGACTTTGAAACTGTTGCGTGAAAGCATTCAACATCCTCGTTCGATCAAGCGCTAACCTCTTCCGGCATTCTATCTCAATCAGCGTTCCTCCTGTACCCATGATAAAGTCACCTTCCGAACCGCATTCGTGCTCTGCCCAGGATTTCCACCTCTTCTGGTCCTCCGCGACCTGCGCACGAAAATCGGGGTGAATCCCCATCGCCGGATCCTTCAATTCCGAATCCAACATTGCCTTCGCTGCATCAATAGCGCGGTCATAATTCCTGCGCATGGTTGCTTCGGCTTTCGCAGTGCCTTTCATTAGGCAGGCGCTCTCGTCCGCTCCGGAGAATCCGGAGCAATCGCGGTTGGCAAACGCTGAGGTCGAAATTGAGCATGCTACGGCGGCCAGCCAGAGCACGAGGTGCGGCGGCCAACCCCTTCTACATTTGAGCGGGCGGGCAAAGGTGAACCACCACGGCATGATTCTATTCCCTCGCGATCAGCAAACCCTCTTCAACCATAGACAGTTGCAGTAGACCTGAACAACGGCATTACGTCGAAATCCTTGCCCAGACGGCACGTGCGCCTGCCACCAAGACGACGATGCGAGTGACCGCTTATAACTTTGACTTGCCCGCAACCCGACAAGCCATATCACCCTCAATGGATTGCGCCCGTCGATGTCACGGCGATCGGCAGGAATCGACCCATCAAAGACGTTTAGACGAAAATTCGTGTCGCCACATTGCAGACATCGGCTTGCCTGCCATAGGACGTGCGCATGCCCGGTCGATACGCCGCCACCATCATGGCGCGATGATCACGGACTAGTTCCTCGACAAAAGCGCAGGAAGTCCTCTGATTCCATCACATCTTGCCGAGTTGATGGTCACCTAAACACCGTATGGAAATCCGGTCGCAGCTTGTATCGGCTGGGAACTATCCGAAGGTGCTGAGAGAAAGGCACCCTGGGGTCGCGAGAGACCGGCACCCCTAAGGCGATGTTCCGAATTCCGACAGAGCAGATTCCGGGCCGGTCGAAGCCGAAGGAAAATGGCTTCGACCACAGGGGAGCGCCCGGCGATTCGATCGGCACTCTCCCGGCGAGGATCATCTGGCAATTAACGGGCAGCGCCCGGTGGAACTTTCTGGGCATAAAAAACTGCTCCCGCATCAATCGACCGCTCGGCATCAAGGTGACGATGAAGCCAAATTCGGCGACCATCGCCAAGTAGGCCAGGGACAAAGCCGCGATGATATGGATTTGCGTGCATCGTTCGGCCTTCAGTCCGGTGCCTCCGACGAGATCGTTGAGCGCATGGTCGAAGACACGACCTTTCCAGCTATTGCAGCCATTCCTATAGCAAACCTTCCCCTTAATCCTGAGCGGCTCCTTGCAGAGCAGAAGATTTCCTGACCGGGTATTGACAGGGGTCAAAGGGTTCGTTTTTACGACAGCGGGATCCCGTTTGACCACCTGTTGCGGAACGAGGTGTTCCAAATCGAAGGAATCCTGGGGAAGAAGCCGACCGCACGCGCAGCACATGAGCAATTGGTCGTAATATCCGGGGCGAACCGGGCGAGATCTTGGCGCATTCCGATGCCAGAGGTCCTCACGGATCGACGCTTTGAATAAATCGGACACTGGTCAGGCACCAAGCATGCTGCGCACAGCTTGCATTGCTTCGCTCGAACGGCCGGGCTGCCTACTATTGAAGACACCACGGACTTCGACATTGCGCAGAAATTTTGTATCTCGCTGATTTCGGCACTCAGGGTTCCTCGTTAAGGCGATGCCGAACAGCATTTTCTCGACCCAGCGGACCAGGGGCACGCTGTCGCCACGGTCTCGGCTGAAGTGCCAATTGCCGGTCAAAAGCGGAAACAGGAACATAACTGGCGTGCCTTTCTTGCTGCCGACGACCGTGTTGTAGTGGGCCAACTTGTGTGGCTGAAGGATTTCCCCTCGGAATCCCCGCTTTGCCACCGTCATCCCGATGTACCAGGGCTTGTAGTTTGTGCCGTTCTTCAAGCCGAATGCATAACAACCGATGGCACTCTCCAGCCCTTTCTCTGGGTAGTCGTATTGCTTGGAGTGGGCGCGGATCTCGGCCCACATATCCGGCTGCTTCGCCGGAATTTCCCTGCCATCTCGTGCCAGATCATAGGGCCCATAGGTATCGAAAAACATCTTGCCCGCCTCAGCTGTTACCCGCCGACAAACACTATCACAAGATGCAACGGTCCAGCAGCGACCTCTCGCTTTAGATGTCTCGATTAATTGGGCGTGGGCCGTCATTTCGGCGGGCAGCCCGGCTGCCCCTTTCCGATCGGGCCGCGAAGAGGGCTTGACGATCTGGAGGACCGGGTGCCCTGTCTGAGGTGCGGCCTTTGACCTCATACGGCCGCTTTCGTTAAGGATTTTCGGATGCCTGCCATCGACACACCCCCGACAGTGTTCGGCAGACGTCCGAAAATCCTTAACGGGAGACGAATGTCCGCTATTTTGCACCGACGCCCGAAGCCGGCCAGACCGGAGTCCACCCAACATGGCCATTGCCTTCGCTGGCGAATGGACTTCGAACCGCAGGCGCGTCACCCGTAACGCAGCAGCTGCGGCCCGTTGCGCTTCAGCCAGGCGCGCGCGTCGTCGAACTCGGGCGACAGTTGGGCGACCACGCGCCAGAAGCGGGTGCTGTGGTTCATCTCGGCCAGATGGGCGACCTCATGGGCGACGACGTAGTCCATGATCGGCTCCGGGGCCAGGACCAGGCGCCAGGAATA